>JBGAUO010000160.1:0-2706 GCA_044228605.1 Nannocystis sp.
GGTCCTCGACGACGACGACGGTGCCGGCGACCATGTCGCCGAGGCGGCGGAAGCGGGGGTCGAGGCCCATGACGACGAGGCCGATGCTGTAGGCCATGGGCAGGAAGTCGGCGGCGCGGAGGAGGTTGCGCAGGGCGATGTCGAGGAAGCCGGTGGGGTAGCCGCCCTCTTTGAGGACACGCAGGTGCATGCTGCGTTTGCCGGGGGTGCGGCCGCTCCACAGCGACTCCCACAGGACGTAGTAGCCCCACTCGACGGCGAACATGACG
Organism: Nannocystis sp.; assembly: GCA_044228605.1. Classification (GTDB taxonomy): domain Bacteria; phylum Myxococcota_A; class Polyangia; order Nannocystales; family Nannocystaceae; genus Nannocystis. The sequence goes on from JBGAUO010000160.1 coordinate 270, forward strand.
AGCAGGAGGGCGCCGCTCGAGAAGCCGTCGCTGCCGAAGCCGAGGGACGAGAGCTGGAGGACGAGGTAGAGGAAGACGACGATGACGATGCGGATCGCCAGGTCGATCAGGTACGCCATCATGCGGCGGCCGGGGCCGGCGAGCTGGTAGCGGAAGCGGATGTGCTCCGGCGTCTCGATCTCGGCCACGGTATCGAGCGGGGGACGCAGCGGCTGGTGCTGCGCGCCCCGTGGCTCGCGCGGGTGGCTCATGCTCTGGGGGCCACGACGACGCGGGTGCCGGCGATCTGGTCGTGCAGGCAGCGGCGCTCTTCACCGAAGATCATCAGCGCGTTGACGAGGCCGATGATCGGGCCGACGCCGGGGATGTTGCCGAGGGCGCCGAGGACCCAGCTGCGCAGGATGACGCCGTTGACGAAGCCCAGCGGGGTGCCGTCGATGCGGACGATCTGGATGCCGAGCCAGCGCTTGCCGAGCGACTGGCCGGTGGTCGAGATCAGGTACCACTGGTATCCCATGAAGGCGAGGACCATGAGGGCCATGAGGCCGACGAGGCCGTAGATCATCAGCTCGGCCTCACCGATGCTCGTGATGCTGCCGCGGGCGCTGTAGACCATGAACCCCAGGACGACGCCGGCCGGGGCGGCGGCTGCGACCGCGAGGAGGCCGTCGATCATGACGGCGCCGAGACGGGTGCCGCGCTCGGCGAGTACGTACTCTCCTTGCCGGAGCTGGGGGCCCTGGTCGACGTCGGCGGTGGGAGGGGCGTACGGGTTGAAGTTCGAGCCGGGCTGCTGCTGCATGAAATGACCTTCTCTACGCGAGTAAGAGGGCACCATGAGCGGGCGGTCGATGTCAACCTCGGTGGGGCCAGGTGGGTTCGCGCGGGATGTCCTTTGGGCCAGCTTGGGTCGGTGGTGAAAGGGCTTCACTCGCGAGCGCGCGGCCCGTATGCTCCGCGCGGTGCGGTCATGGGCGAGCTGGCTGGTGACAGGGGCGCTTTGCTCGTGCAGCGCGCCGGCGCCGGAGGCTGCATCGTCGGCGAGCGGCGCGATCGCGGTGCCCGTGGTGAACGATGTTCGGGATGAGGTGGTGCCGGAACTCGCGGTGACGCCGGGGTGGCGCGGGGTAAGTGAGGTCGGGGCCGCGCCGATCGGTGTGTGGCCGAGTGGGCCGCGGTGGATCGCCGCCGGTGGTGGCGGGACGCCGGAGTTTAATCAGGTGTCGATCGAGCAGGATCTGGGGCTGGCGCGGGAGCGGTTTGGGGCGGAGGGGCTGCTGTTGTTCGCGGGCGGGCGCGGGAGCCATGGGGTGCAGGTGCAGGCGGAGCGGGGCGGCGACCCGCTGCTGGCGGAGCTCGGCGATCTGTTCGCGCCGCGTGGGGGGCGGGCGGCGAGTTATCGGCCGACGACGCTGGCGGTCGACGCGGCGGCGACGGTGGACCACGTGCGTGCGGCGATCGAGGCGGCGACGAGCGCGGGGGACGTGCCGTTGTTGGTCTATTTGGCGGGGCACGGGCAGCGCGGTGAGGCGCTGGCGGACGCGACGATCGAGCTGTGGGGGCAAGAGGCGCTGGCGGCGAGCGAGCTGGCGCTGCTGCTCGACGGCCGGCCGCGGCCGGTGCGGGTGGTGTTGACGAGCTGTTTTTCGGGCGGGTTCGCGGAGCTGGCGTTTGTCGGGGCGGACGCCGAGGCGCGGCGGCTGGCGCCCGGGCGTTGCGGGTTGTTTGCGGCGACGGCGGAGCGCGAGGCGTCGGGCTGCGATCCGAACCCGGACCGGGCGGCGCAGGAGGGTTACGGGCTGCACTTCTTGCAGGCGCTGCACGGGCGGGACCGCGGTGGCGCGGTGGCGGCGATCGATCTGGACGGTGATGGCAAGGTGTCCCTGCTCGAGGCGCACGCGCGGGCGAGGATCGCGTCGGCGGGGATCGATGTGCCGACCTCGACGTCGGAGCGGTGGTTGCGGGCGACGCCGGGGCTGCGCGGGAAGCCGGTGGCGAGTGTGGCGGCGACGGAGGTGCTGCGCGAGGAGTCGGTGGTGATCGCGGCGCTGGCCGAGCAGCTGGGGCTTGTGGGGCGCGAGGGGGAGGCCGCGGCGGGGCTGCGGGCGGTGGAGGCGGACATGGCCGAAGTGACAGGTCGCATCGATGCGGCGAGCGTGGACGAGGATGGCGCGTATCGTCGCACCGCGGCGGAGCTGCTCGCGCGCTGGCCGGTGCTGGACGATCCGTGGCATCCGGAGTTTGTGGCGATGTTGGCGAGCGAGCGCGAGGCGATCGCGGCGGCGCTGGCGGGTAGTGTCGCGTATGCCGAGTACAAGGCGGCACGGGCGCGGGTGGAGGCGGGGCAGGCTGAGCAGGCGGTGCTGCTGGCCCGCGGGGCGGTGCTCGAGCGGCTGGTGCGGGCGGTGGAGACGCGGACGCTGGCGCAGCTGTTGGC
>JBGAUO010000160.1:2716-10483 GCA_044228605.1 Nannocystis sp.
GGGGAGGGGTATGTGGCGCTGGTGGCGTGCGAGCGCTTTGTGCCGGGGGGGGTGAGGGGCGCGGCCTGTGGCGTCGGGCGGGTGGGTCGACGTTTTCGGCCCACCGAGCGGCGAGTGACTACGGGGCTGGGGGGGCGCCGAAGGTGAGGAATTCGAAGTCGAGGGCGAAGCCGAGGGGGCCGCCGTCGCAGCCGTCGGCGCAGCCGTTGGCGACGTAGTAGCAGGTCTTCATGAGGCCTTCTTTGTCGGTCGAGAAGGTGACGGTGTATTCCTCGGCGGGTTCGATGTGGAGGACGTTGTCGCAGCAGGCGCCGTAGAGGGTGTCGACGGTGGCGGGTGGGGCGACGAAGTCGGCCACGCCGGTGCCGATCTCGTCGCCGATTTCGATGAAGGGTTTGTCGCACTCGGGGTTGCCGACAGTCTCGGCGATCTCGAAGCGGCGCTCGACGACCTTGCCGTCGGCGACCGCGATCAGGGTGCGGTAGATGCAATAGTCGGGCGGGCCAAATCCGCTGAATCCACGCAGCACCGAATAATAGTAGGTGTTGGCGTTGGCGTCGCGCGCGGCCTCCCAGGCGGCGTAGCTGGCGACGAATTCGGGCAGCTCGTTGCAGGCCAGCGCGCCGGTGGTGGTGTCGTCGGTGTCGCTGGTCGTGCTGCTGGTTTGTGCGGTGGTGGAGCTGCTGGTGGTGGCGGGCTCGCTGGTGGTGGAGTCGGTGGTGGTGACGGAGCCGTCGGTGGTGCCGGTGCTGGTCGGGTTCGAGTCGCCGGTGCTGCTGGTGGAGCTCGAGCTGGCGCTGGAGGAGGACTCATCGCCGGGGTTTTGCGGGGTGCAGGCGGCGAGGGCGACGAGCGCGAGGGGGAGGGTGCGGAGGTAAGTCATGGCTGCACCGTAGCAGTGCGAGTCGACCTGTCCAGAGTGACAGGTTCGTCAGAGGGGATGACAGGGGCGTCAGGTCGGCGACGGGGGGCGTGCAGCGAGGGCCGCGTTGCGGGCCTTGTGTGCAGCGAGCGGGTGGGCCACTATCGCGGGCGCCGGGAGCTCGCCATGAAAATTCGTATCGACCCGACCTCGATCCTCAACACCTGGAGGGCCTTTGTGGACCGGCCCTTCGGCAAGCAGCTGGTGTCGCGTGCGGTCGGCCTGATGGCGCCGTACACCGGGACGATCTCGCCGCGGATCATCGACCTCGCCCCGGGCTACGCGCGGGTGCAGATGCGCGACCGCTGGGGCGTGCGCAACCACCTCAAGAGCCTGCACGCGGTGGCGCTGATGAACCTCGGAGAGGCGTGCACGGGGTTGGCGGTGATGAGCGCGGTGCCGCCGGGTGGGCGAGGGATCGTGCTCGAGCTGGGCATGACGTATTTGAAGAAGGCGCGTGGCACGATCACGGCGGAGGCCCGCGCGGCGCTGCCGGAGACGCCTGGTACGCACGACCTGGTGGTCGAGGCCGAGCTGTTCAACGCGACCGGCGAGGTCGTGGCGCGGGCGCGGGCCCGCTGGCGCCTCGACCTGCCGGCGAGCTGAGCGCGGTTGCGGTCGCGTGCGGGCCCGCTGGCTTGTGGCGGGCCGGCTGCGTTAGGCTCGGCCCGCATGTCGACGCCCAGCTCTGCACCACCCGCGCTCATCATCTCGCCGCCTGTTGGGGGCTTTGATCGGGCGGGTGTGCGTGAGCTGGTGAAGGAGTCGGGGCTGGCGATGACGCTGCATCGCCTGGTGCGGGCGCCGTTTGGGCACACGGTGTTGACGCTGCGTTCGCTGGACGCGGTGATCGCCGCGGGGGATCTGGCGCTGCAGGCCGGCGAGGCGATGCACGCGGCGCTGCTCGAGGACGTGGCGCGCACGGGTTCGCTGGCGATCCCGGAGCCGACGGCGGATCAGCGATTGTTCATCGGCGCGTTCACGGTGACGGTGCTGGGGGACGTGTTGGGACCGGCGCTGGCCGAGCTGGCGCCGACGCCGGAGGTCACGACTGACCTCGAGGCGGACGGGCTGGAAGATCTGCTGCGGCGGGCGCCGAAGGCGGCGATCTCGTCGTTGCTCGGGATGACGGGGAAGTACCTCGAGGTGCAGGCGCAGCGGCAGCCGGGCGCGGCGGCGCCGACGGTCGGCGAGCGCGAGCTGTGGGTGGTGACGAGCCTGCACGCGTTTGTGTTGCAGCTCGCGGGGGCGGTGCGCCGGCTGACACACATGGGTCGGCTGCGGCCGTTCGGGGTGGCGCTGGCGCAGCGCAAGGTGGTCGTGGGGGAGCTGCGATATGAGGGGTTCACGGCGCGCAGCACGGCGGAGGCGGTGTCGGACCTGAAGCCGATCCAGCTGCACGAGGTGGTCGGCAATCAGGAGTATCTGCAGGCGGGGCTGAAGCTGGCGCGCGACGTGGCGGCGTTCGACCTGAGCTCGCGGCGCGGGCCCAAGCAGCTCAATCCGGTGCTGTTTGGGCTCGGTCGGCCGGGCTGCGGCAAGACGATCACGGCGCACGCGATCGGCAACTATTTCCTCGAGTATTGTCGGGAGCGCGACATTCCGGCCCGCTTCAAGGTGATCCGTCGGACCGACTGGGCGAGCTCGTATCAGAACGCGAGCGCGTCGACGCTGGTCAAGATTTTTAAAGAGGAAGTGTACGGATTTGAGGGGGTGTGCGGGGTGTACTGGCCGGACATCGACACTGCGTTTGCGTCGCGCAGCAGCGGGGATCTGCGCTCGGAGGAGAAGAACAACCTCGGGGCGGTGTTCGGGATCTTTGATGGCACTTTGATCCCGAAGGACGGCAAGTGGTTCATGATCTGCGACGCGAACTTCATGCAGATGGACGAGGCGACGCGCTCGCGCATCGCGCAAAATCCGTTCACGGTGAAGGGGCCGACGACGGCGGAGGACTATGTGCAATTGCTGCGCGACGTGCTGCTGCGCGAGCAGCGGGGCTTTGTCGCGGTGGGCGAGGAGGCGCGCTGGATCGAGGTGGGCAACGCGCTGGTGGCGGCGGACCTGAGCGGGCGTTCGGTGGAGAGCGTGGCGGGCAACATTCGCGCGACGATCCAGGACTTCGAGTATCCGAACGAGTACTTCAAGGCGAGCTACGACGAGCGGCGGCGGATCATCGACCGGCTGTCGAAGCGGGTGCCGATCGCGACCGTGTTGCAGGAGGTCGCGGACTACGTGAAGTTCAACCAGGAGGCGGAGGAGAAGGAGGCGCGCGACCGCTTCGACCGCGAGGTCGAGCAGATGGTGCAGCAGCTGAACGCCGGGCGCGCGGCGACGGCGAAGGCCGCGGCGGCGCTCGAGCGGGAGGTGCTGGGGAAGGCGTAGACGGGGAGGGTTGGCCCGGTCGGGTTACTTGGTGCGCACGGCGGCCCAGTCGCTGGTGTGGGCGTACACGACGGGGTCGCATGTCGCCGAGATCCAGGTCTGGATGTTGAGGATGCTGAAGAGCGTGTTGTCTGGGCCTGGGATGTTTTCGACGAGTTCGCCGGGGAGGATGGGTTCCGGGATCCCAGAGAAAACGAGGCTGTAGTCACCGAGTCCCTCGGGGCAGCAGTCCTGAGCCTCCATGGGGCAGCACGGCTCCCAGGGGACCTCCTCGACTAATGTGACCAATGCTGCGGGGGGAGGGTTGGGAGGGGGCTGTTGGGTGTTGAAGCTGCCGGTGGCGTAGGGCTTTTGCTCGGCAATGAAGCGGAAGTGGCTGATGTCGCAGAGCGGGCCATCTCCGTCGCGATACAGGTAGAGCTTGCCGCAAGGGCTGTCCGCCGGGACAGGTAGATCGTAGCCCTTGCCGATGGTGAGCTCGGGCGCGGGCGGGTTCGTGCAGCTGCCCAGCCGCAGCGGGCCGCCGCCCTTGAGCAGTCTTGTGTTCGGGAAGTAGGTGACTGGGTCTGGGCACAGCAGGGCCGGATCTTTCGCGTTGCCCTGGTAGAGGAAGCCGGAGAAGTCGGTGATGCCCAGCTCGCAGAACGCGGCGCCGGTGCTGCTTCCGCTGCTGCTCTCGGCGACGCCGGTGGTGGTGGTGTCGGGCTCGATCGCGGTGGTGCCGGGGTCGCTGCTGCCGCTTGTCACCGGGGTGGTCGGGCTCTCGGTGGTCGGGCCGGCGGTGGTCAGCGGCTCGGTCGTGGTGTCCGGCGGGGTGGTCGTGGGCGGGTCCTCGGTGGTCGTGGGATTCGCCGTGGTGGCGGCGGTGGTCGTGGAGCCGCCGCTGCTGCCGGTGGCGTCGGTGTCGAGGCCGAAGAAGGGGTTGTTGGAGGTGCAGGCGGTGAGGGCCAAGGTGCTGAGAAAAACCAAGGTACGCATAGGCGTCCACGGTATCAGCAAGAGGACCGGTGCACAGCTGGAGCGATGGGCTGCGCGCAGGCTGCAGCTCAGCCAGCGACTGCGCGGTTGCAGGTCCAGGAGAGTGTGAAATCGATCCGGGCGTTCGGGTCGGGGGTGGGCATCTGCACCGATTCATGCTCGCTGAGGGCGGTGGCTTCGAGGGTGCCGGAGCCGTCGGCGGCGATCGTGACAGTGGTGGTGGAGCTGGCGTCGTTGGTGAAGAAGCGGCCGCTGGCGTCGATGGCGGGGAAGGCGTCGGGGTCGCCGGTCATGGTCTCGGGGCGGAGGTCGTAGGTGCCGGGGCCGGTGTAGGCGCCGATGCGGGTGAGGGCGACGGTGATGCTGGCGTCGCCGGCGGAGAGCATGCCGGGGAGCTCGAGGATACGGGCCGGGCCGGCCGCGGCCCAGTCGGCGCAGGGGATGTTGCGGTGGTTGTAGCCGGCGGTGGCCTCGGCGGTGACCGAGCCGCGCAGCTCCGCGGTGACGCAGAACTGCAGATAGTCGGGGCAGGCGGGATCGTCGGCGCCGGTGCCTTCGCTGGAGCTGCTGCCCGGGTCGTCGCAGGCGGCGAGCAGGGCCAGGGCGAGGTAGATCGGGGTCGCGTGGTGACGGCTTTGCATGGTGCTCGCGGGGAGCGACACCGGGGGGCCGGAGGGGTCCTTACACGCGGGTTACGCGGGGCCTCTAGTCGGCGCGGTCGACGACGACGGCGGGGGAGCCGTCGCGGCGGCGGCTGACGATGACGCGCCAGGGACGGCAGCAGACGTCGCAGTCCTGGATCATCGCGCCGCGCTGGAGCGGGTCGATATAGAGCTCGACCTGTTCGAAGCAGAAGGGGCACTGCACCTGCACGGTGTCGTTCATGGCAGGTTGATAGCACGAGGTCGGCGCCAGGCTGCGACGGCGACACAGGGTGACACGCACGGGTCGGCTCTGTTAGGTTGCGCCGGGCAATGTGGAGCAGCGAATCGCGGGCGACGACGTGGAAGCAGCTGAGTGAGCCGTGGGATCTCGTGGTGATCGGTGGCGGCATCACCGGCGCGGGGATCTTGAATCAGGCGGCCCAGCAGGGCCTGCGGGCGCTGCTCGTCGAGGCCCGGGACTTCGCGTACGGGACCTCGAGCCGATCGACCAAGCTGGTCCACGGGGGGCTGCGATACCTGCGTCAGGGCCAGTTTCGTCTGACGCGGGAGTCGGTGCGGGAGCGCGAGCGCTTGATGCGGGAGGCCCCGGGCCTGGTCGAGGACCTCGGCTTCTCGCTGGCGGCGTTCCCGGGCGACAAGGTGCCGCGGTGGATGTACGGCGTCGGGCTCGCGGTCTACGACGCGCTGGCCGGCAAGTGGCGCCACGAGAAGCTGTCGCGTGAGGAGCTGCTGGCGCTGCACCCGGCGCTCGAGGGGTCGCCGGTCGCCGGGGGTTATCGCTATCACGACGCGAAGACGGACGACGCGCGCCTGGTCATTCGTGTGCTGCGGGAGGCCGCGCGGGCGGGCGGCGTGTCGCTCAACTACACCCGGGTCAGCGGCCTGCTGCGCGACGCGAGCGGGACGGTGTGTGGGGTGCAGATCACGGATGAAGCGCCGGGCCCGGATCATGGGCGCACGGCCGAGGTCGTGTGCAAGGTGACGATCAACGCCACCGGGGCGTGGGCCGACGAGCTGCGGGCGCAGGCCGGCGCGCCGGCGCGGATGCGCAAGATCCGTGGCAGTCACATCACCTTCCTGCACGAGCGCTTGCCGGTGGCGGAGGCGCTGAGCTTGCTGCACCCGGTCGACGGTCGAGCGGTGTTCGCGGTCCCGTGGGAGGGGGTGACGATCTTCGGCACGACCGACAAGGACCACACCCCGGCGCTCAGCGAGGAGCCGCGGATCGCCGATGAAGAGGTCGATTATCTGCTCGCGTGTGTGCAGCGCGCGTTTCCTGGTCGGGCGCTGACCCACGCGGATATCATCGGGAGCTGGGCTGGCGTCCGTCCGGTGATCGATACCGGGAAGCGCGACCCGTCCAAGGAGTCGCGCGAGCACGCGATCTGGCAGGAGAACGGGCTGCTGACGGTCGCGGGCGGCAAACTCACGACATTTGCATTGATGGCACGGCACGTCTTGAAGGCGGTGGCGCCGGTGCTCGGCAAGCCCGGGCGACGTGTGCGGGTGTTTCAGGCGTACGAGGGGCCGGAGCGGTGGCCCTCGGAGCTGTCCGAGGCGACCCGGAGCCGGTATTTTCGCCGCTACGGCCCCGACTGCGAGCGTATCTTCGTCGACCCGGCGCTTTGTACACCGATCGGGGGGACGCCGGTGTCGTGGGCCGAGCTGGTCCACGCGGCGCGCCACGAGGCGGTCGTGCACCTCGACGACCTGCTCCTGCGGCGCGTGCGGATCGGCTGCCTGTTGCCCCGCGGCGGGCTTGATCATATCGGGCGGGTCCGCGAGCTCGTGCAGCCGGTGCTCGGGTGGGACGACACGCGCTGGGCGAGCGAGCTGCGTGACTACGAGCAGGTTTGGGCGCGCTCGTACGGCGGACGCTGAGGGCGGGCGCTTGCGGGGGCGCTGCGGAAGGGGGTACACCGCGGCGCATGAGCCCGAGCTTGCCGGTGGCGGAGGAGCAGCCCGAGCTGCTCGTGATCGACGCGACGGCGCTGCTGTTTCGGGCGTACTTCGGGATGCGCCCGCGGGCGGCGCCTGACGGGACGCCGGTGGGGGCGGTGTTCGGGCTGGCGCAGCTGGTGCTGCAGATCGTCCGACGCGAGCGGGCGCGGCGGGTCGCGCTGGTGTACGACGCCGGGCGGACGACGTTTCGCAACCGCATCGACCCGCGCTACAAGGCGCAGCGCGGCGAGCCGCCGGCGGAGCTGGTGCCGCAATTCGACCTGGCGCTGCGCTTGGGGCAGGCGCTGGGCTTCGCGGCGTACTCGGTGCCGGACTTCGAGGCCGACGACCTGATGGCGACGCTGGCCCGGGTGGGGCGTGAAGAGGGGATGACGGTGCGGCTGTGCAGCGTCGACAAGGATGTATGTCAGCTGGTGCGCGACACGGAGCCGGCGACGCGGGTGATGGACCCGAAGACGGGGGCGCTGTGTGACGAGGCAGGCGTGCGCCAGCGCATGGGTGTGGTGCCGCGGCAGGTGGTCGATGCGATGGCGCTGACGGGGGACAGCTCGGACAACATCCCGGGGGTGCGCGGGGTCGGCCCGCGGGCGGCGGTCGCGTTGCTCGAGGCGTTTGCAGATCTGGAGGGGATCTACGCGGATCTGGGGCGGGTCGAGGGGCTGGCGCTGCGCGGGGCGAAGGGGCTGGCGCAGAAGCTGGCGGCGGGGCGCGAGGAGGCGTTTTTGGCGCGGCGTCTGGTGCGGCTTTTTGACACGGAGCCGATCGTGGTGGGGGGGGGCGGGGATGGTCGGTCGGCGGTACCGACGGGGCCGGGCGGGCTGCTGGCGCTCACCCGCTGGACCGGGCCTGGTGCGG
>JBGAUO010000161.1:0-10470 GCA_044228605.1 Nannocystis sp.
GTTGACTGGGTAGATAGAGCCGAGCCGCAGGGCGCGCCCGGCCGCATCCCGGGCTTTGGCAAACGCGGCAGCGCTGAGGATGGCGAGGACCGAGCCCATGGGCCATCATCGACCACTTCGTGGTGGCACACAACCCACGGCCCCGGGCGTCAGCTCAGTGACAGTGGCGTGCCAGATCCGGGCGACTCAGGCCGAGCGCGTAGCCGGGGCCGCGTTGTGGCCGTCCAGCGGGCAGAGCGGGGTGGCCCGCCCGCTGGCCGCCAGGTGCTCGACCATCGGCGGCTGGCGTAGCGATTTCGGCGACTTGGTGACCGGCGGCGAGCGGCCGAGCGGATGCACAGGCGGGCGAGATGCCCGGGTGCGCGAGGCCGTTCGGCTACGTGCCGCGTCAGACCCACGAGTGCGACGCGGCAGTGCTGGTGCGTCGCCACCTCGCGGAGTTCCTCGAGCGCTGCGAGGAGCGGGCCGGGCCGCTGCCGGCGTTCGTGAAGGGGGAGCTCGAAGGCTTCGCGGGCTGCGGGGACTTCGAGCTCGGCTTCGTGCGGACCTGTTGCCGCAGCTGCGGCGACGAGCTGCGGGTTCCCTTTTCATGCAAGTCGCGCGGATGCTGTCCCTCGTGCATGGGCCGGCGGATGGCCGAGGGCGCGGCGTTGCTGGTGGACCACGTGCTGCCGGCGGTGGGTTACCGGCAGTGGGTGCTGTCGTTCCCGGGCCCGATGGCGGTGCGCCTGGGCTACGACGCGCCGCTGCTGGCCGCAATCGCCGGGCGGCTGGCGCGGGCGGTGATGCAGGACATGCGGCGCGTCGTCAAGCAGCAGCACGGCCTGGCCTCGGTCGCGTCGTTGCACGCGGGCGTGGTCACGGTCGTGCAGCGCTTCCGCAGCGACCTCGGCCTCTACGTTCACCTGCACTGCCTCATCATCGACGGCGCGTACGAGGAGCAGGGCGGCGGCGAGCTGCGCTTTTTGCCCGCGCCGCCGCCGACGCCGGAGCGCATGACCACCGTGCTCGCGCAGGTCCACGAGGTCGTTCGCGCCGCCGAGCCTCAACTTTGGGCCAACTTTGGGCCATCCTGACCACTTCTGACCACTCCTGGGCAAACCACCTCCCTCTCAAAAGCCCCGATTGTTGGAGATCCACGGCGTTTCGCGGAAGGGGGGCTTTTGGAGGAAGGCGGCTTGGCTTTGGCTTGAAGTCGCGGTGCCAGTAGGGCTCAGCACCGCGCGGCCTATTTCCGCCCAGAAGCGCTCTAGCAGGGGGTTAGGCCGGGTCGCTTGGTGCCAGTTTGGTGACAGTACCGGGGAGTCAATTAGAGTCGGCCTGGGTACTTGGAGGGTACCCGGGCCGAAATTCGAAAGCGGACTGAAGCGGCTTGAAATGGGGCCTAGATGGGCCCAGTGGGTGTTTTGAGCTTCACTGCGGGGTATCGCAGCTGGCCCAGTTGTAGATCTGGTCCTTCTCGGCGTCGGTCAGTTTGGGGTAGCCGGCGATCGGCATGGCGCCCTCGAAGACCTCGTCCATGGCGGTCTGTGCGTTGGTGCGGGCGGCCTCGAAGGTGTCGTAGTTGATGCCCGCGGGGGCGCCGTTGCGGGCCGTGCCGGTGAGCGCCGAGCTGTGGCAGGTGACACACTTGCCCCACGCGGTCATCTCCGAGAATTTGGGGACCGTCGCGGTGGCGCAGTCGACGTTCGGGCCCTCCTCGTTTTCACCGCCGCCGTCGCAGGCGGGCAGCAATGGGGCGCTGAGCAGGAGGGTGAGGGACAGGCTTCGTAGCGTCATGCAGACGGCACGATAGCCCGGGCCTGCGGAGCCCTGCAAGGTGCACGGAACGCTGCTCAGCGGCGCGGACGAGCGGCGAGCGCACGCATTGCGTGTTCGCGGTCGTCGAAGTGGATCTTGCCGGTGGCGAGGATCTGGTAGTCCTCGTGGCCCTTGCCGGCGATGAGGATCAGGTCCTCGGGGGCTGCGGTCGACACTGCGTGATCGATCGCGGCCGCGCGGTCGACGAGCTCGTGGACGGCGGCGCGGCGGCCAGGTGCGACACCGGCGAGCATCTGGGCGACGATCGTGGGCGGGTGCTCGCTGCGCGGGTTGTCGGAGGTGGCCACGAGGTAGTCAGCCGCGTCGGCGGCGATGCGGCCCATGGGGGCGCGTTTGCTCGGGTCCCGGTCGCCGCCGCAACCGAGCACGATCCACAGGCGGCCGCGGCAGGCCGGACGCACGGCCTCGAGCGCGCGGGCGACGGCGTCGGGCGTGTGAGCGTAGTCGACGACGACGGTGGGGCCGGTGACGCCGGGGCATAGGACCTGCTCGAGGCGGCCGGGGGCGCCGCGGCTGACGGCGAGGCCGGCGAGGCAGTCGGCGAGCTCGAGGCCGAGGCCGAGGCCGAGGCCGAGAGCGACGAGCGCGTTGTCGAGGTTGTAACCGCCGATCAGCGGCGAACGCAGGCGGGCCTCGCCCACGGGGGTGCGCAGGCGGAGATCGAAGCCTGGCCCAACGGACATGTCCTCAAGGACACAGAGCTCGGCGTCGCGGTCGCGGCCGCGGGAGGCTCGCCAGGCGCGGGCGCCGGTGTCGCGGGCGGCGGCCAGGAAGGCGTGGGCGCGCGGCTGGTCGTCGACGGCGGCCACGGCGACGCCGTCCGGGCGGAGGTATTGGCTGGCGAGCAAGAGCTTGGCGGCGAAGTAGCTGTCCATGTCGCCGTGGAAGTCGAGGTGATCCTGCGAGAAGCTGGTGAGGCCGACGGCGTGGTAGCGCAGCGGGGCGACGCGGGCCTGGGCGAGGGCGTGGGAGGAGACCTCCATGATGAGGTCGGTGGCACCGCGCTGGGTGGCGGCGGCGAGGAGGGCCTGGAGCTCGAGCGGGAAGGGGGTGGTGAAGGCGGCGGGGGCCTCGTGATCGACGATCCAGTTGCCGGCGGTGCCGATGCGCAGGTGCGGGCGGGCGGCGGCGCGGAGCATCGCGGCGACGAGATAGGTGACGGTGGTCTTGCCGTTGGTGCCGGTGACGCCGGCGAGACGGAGCCGCCTTGCGGGTTCGCCGAAGCTGCGGGCGGCCAGCTGCGGGAGGGCGGCGGCGGTGTCGTCCAGCCACACGTGAGGGTGCGCGGGCGCGGGGACACGATCACGTTGCACGAGCAGGACGGCGGCGCCGGCGGCCTGGGCCTGGGCGAGGAAGGCGTGACCGTCGTGGGCGAGGCCGGGGACGGCGAGGAAGGCGAGGCCGGGGCCGGCGCGGCGAGAGTCGACGGCGAGGCCGTGGATCTCGGTGGCGGGGGTGCAGCCGTGGTAGTCGGCGGGCAGGTCGGCGAGGAGGGTGCCGAGGCGCATGGCGGGAACTTAGCCGCTGGTGGTGTGGGCGCGGGCAAAAAACCCGCGGCCGGCTCTGGCGAGCGGGCCGCGCGGGCTGCACTGCTGGGGGCAGCGCAGGCCGGAGCCTTGGATCAGCCGCGGAGGAAGCGGGCGATCGGGCGGGCGAAGGCGAGGGGGGCGGCGATCATGCTGCCGGCCAGGAGGGCGAAGGCCGAGCCCCACAGGACCACAGAGCCGCTCGGGGTCAGCAGGAGGTAGCTGACCGTGGGCGGGCCGAGCAGGCCCAAACCATCGGCGAGGGCGATGCCACCGGCGAGGCCCATGCCCGCGAGGCCCCAGGTGCGGCCGCGCAGGAGGCCGGCGACGCCGGCGACGCCGGCGACCAGGGCGACCATGTGCAGCAGCTCTGGCGCGGGGGCGAGGGTGTAGAGAATGAGCAGCGGCAGCGACATGTCGGCCGACTTGACGGCGCGGCGCAGGAGGACGAGCGACTCTTCCTGGAAGTTCCAGCGCTCGGCGGTCGACTCGGAGTGCTCGTAGCGGGCAGCCATGCCCTCGCCGGCGAGGAACAGGGAGACGATGAGGTGCGAGGCGCCAAACACGGCGATGGTGGGCTCGAGGCCGGTCTGCAGGAGGGTCAGCAGGGAGAGGGCGCCGAAGTTGCCGAGGCCGATGGCGAACCAGCGGGCCCAGAACCATTCGGCGGCGATGCCGACGAAGGCGAGGCCGTAGACGATCGATAGACCGGTGAAGCAGGCGAACAGCTCGTCCGGGCCGAGCAAGGCCGTGAGGACGAAGTTCCAGAAGAACAGGCTGAGGAGGAGGAGGGAGATCGCGCGTCGGATGCCAATCATGAAACCTCGAGGCGTCCAGCCTACGCCCGGGGTCGTGAGGGCGCAACCGCGGCCCGCGGCGCCGACGTCGGTGCCGGCCGCGGTTGCGCGTGTGCTGCAGGACGGCGACAGAAGGGGCGACGTGGCGCGTGCCGGTGGCGACCCGTGGACGCTGGACCGGCCGTGGGCCTCGGATTCCAGCGGGCCCAGGAAAATGTCGCGGGCCGCTTCCGCTCGCGCCTGTGATTGACAAGGGCTGCCCTGGCTGGGGTAATCCTGCCCGCAATGACGACCAAGCGAAGCTCGAAGCTGAAGGCCCTGCTGCGTCCGTTGATCTCGTGGCGACACGCTCGCCTGGCGGTGGCCCTGACGGCGGCGGTGTCGGTGGCGGGCTGCGCCCTGACGGTGACGCGGCTCAACTCGGCGCAGAAGAAGCCCAACAACGTGTGGGTGTTCTTCACGGTCGAGAAGGGCGATGAGCCGGTGGCCGGTCTGGTGGCGGAGGACTTCGAGATCTACGAGGACGAGGAGCTGGTCTCGGTCTACGAGAGCAAGCAGGTGATCCAAAACCCCGAGGTCGCGGCGGTGATGTACACGATGCTGCTGCTCGACCTCTCCGGCAGCGTGACCGAGTCGGGGTCGGCCGACTCGTTGGTCGACGCGGCCGAGCTGTTCACCGATCGGGTCGGTAAGTCGCAGAAGGTCGGGGTGTACGCGTTCGACGGCGAGAAGGACATCAAGTCGGTGGTGCCGTTCACCGAGTCGGAGGGCGCGGCCGTCGGCGGGCTCGAGGGGCTGCGTACGTACAAGGCCAAGGACCCGTCGACCAACTTGCACGGGGCGGTGATCGAGGGGCTCAAGGAGCTGAAGAAGCAGCTCGACAAGGAGAAGAAGCCGCTCAAGTTCGGCACGCTGGTGGTGTTCTCGGACGGCACCGACCGCGCGGCCCGCTTCTCGCGCGACGAGATGAAGGCCGAGATCAACAAGGACGTTTACACCGACTACGAGATGTACGCGATCGGGGTCGGGGCGGAGATCAAGAAGGCGGGGCTCGAGGACATCGGCACCGATGGCACCGAGCTGGCGACCGAGCAGGCCGAGGTCAAGACGGCCTTCGAGCGGGTCGCCGACCGCATCGAGAAGCACACCAAGCGCTTCTACCTGCTCAGCTACTGCACGCCGGCGCGCCGGGGCAAGCACGAGGTGCGCATCGTCGCCAACAGCAAGCGCGACCCCAAGGGCAAGGGCTCGCTCGAGTGGGACTTCAACGCGGATGGCTTCGGCCCGCCGCCGGACTGCGATCCGAACGCGCCGCCGTCGTTCCCGCTCAAGACCAACGGACAGCCGGTGGACAGCGACAATGGTGGTGGTGGCGGGGGCGGAGCCAGCGTGAAGGTCAAGGCCAGCGCGAGCGCCGAGGCGAAGTAGGCCCAGGGCCTGGGGTCTCGCGGGTCCTCGCGGGGACTTCTGGGGACTCACGGGGCAGCGTGCAAAGGCTTTCGCGGCGGCGCGGGGTGGTCTATCCTCCGCGCCGAACCGATGTCACACGCGCTCTCCATCACGTCGCCTCGCACGCTCGTCGTGCTCCTGTCCTCGCTCGTCGCGCTCGCCTGCACCAAGGATGAGCAAAAGAAGGCCGATCCGGCGGCCAAGACTGTGACGGTGCCCGACGGGAAGGATGCGGCCAAGCCGGCGCCGGAGCTCGCGGTGACGCCGCCACCGGCCGCGCACACCACGTCGGTGGCGTCGGTGGTGATGGGCAGCGGCGGGACGATCCACGCGCTGCAGTCCGAGCCGGACGTGCTCGGGCACTTTGCCATCGCCAACGCCTCGCAGCTGCTCGCGGACGTCAAGACGCAGCTGGTGCCGGCGCGTTACGCGGGCTTCCTCGAGGAGGCGGCCCTGCGCAGCCTGGTGTCGATGGCGCTCGACAAGCGCAGCAACCTGGCGATGAACTACGACCTCGCGGCGCCGCTGGGCTGCGCGCTGGTCGAGCCGAAGATCGAGGACGTCAAGGTCGGCTGCACCTTCGGATACAAGGGCGGGGCCAAGGCCTTCGCGGCCGACCTGGGGGACACCAACAAGCAGGCCGACGGGGGCGGGCACGTCGCGGCCTACATGCTCGAGGGCAAGTCGATGTACGTCGACGGCGGCACGGGCGACGTGGTGTTTGTCAGCAGCGGCGCGGACACCTTCGCCAAGACGCAGGCGTACCTGCAGCGCAACGTGGTCGATCGGGCCAAGGACATCCACGGCGACCTCGAGATCGTGGTGTATGTGGCGGCGGCGGCGGAGCGCTATCGCGGCGTGCTCGAGCCGCTGTTCAACCAGATGAGCGGGCAGCCGCCGGCGCCGACGGGCAACCCGGCCGTCGACGCGGCGGCCAAGGCGTGGACCAACTACCGTCAGGCCAGCAGCAAGACGACCTTCGACCGGATCGGCGACTTCGCGCAGATGTCCTTCTTCTTCAGCGTCGAGCCGGCGGGCGTGATGATGGGCGGGGCGCTGTTCCCGAAGACGGGCAGCCAGATGGCGCAGGACATGGCGCTGTACGGCGACGTGAAGCTCGACCCGGCGTTTGCGGGTCTGGCACCGAGCGGGACCCTGGCCTTGCTGGCGATGCATATCAGCAACGCGGCGTACTCGATGAAGAGCGCGGCCGAGAGCCGGACGATGATCTCGCAGGTGTGGGGCGCGTTCACGGGCAAGGACGCGGCGGGTGTCGAGGCGGCGCTCACGGCGTTCCAGAAGGAGAACAGCGAGCTGTACGACGGGCAGACGATGGTCGCGCTCGGCCGCGAGGAGGGGGCGCTGTTCGGGCTGACGATGGCGGGTCGGCTGCAGGCGGGTAAGTCTGCCCGCGACGCGTGGAAGGCGTGGTCGACGGGTTTCACGCCGGAGGCGGTGCTGGGTGCGGAGTTCTCGAAGTACGTGAGCTGGAAGTTCACGCCGGACGCGGCGACGATCGACGGCGCGGTGATCGACCGCTGGACGATCGAGCCGGGGGCGGCGGTCAAGGGCGACCTCGAGAAGCAGATGCCGCCGGACGCGAAGGCCATGCTCGACAAGACGCTCGGCGGGTTGTTCATCAACATCGATCGCGCCGAGGCGGGCGGCAGCGTGGTCTTCACGGTCGCGCCGAAGGCCGAGGCGAAGTACATGAAGCGGGCGATCGCCAGCTTCGGCGGCACGGGCAACGTGGCCGGCGAGGCGGGCCTGAAGAAGGTGCTGGCGCGCGATCCGGAGACCACCGGTGTGCTGGCGGTCGACCTCAAGGAGCTGCTGGCGTGGGTCCGCGACCTGTCGGCGTACGGGGCGAACACGGGGGGGGTGCCGCAGAACCTCGGCACCGACCTCGGCGACTTCTACTTCAACACGCGCTACACGAAGGATGGGGCGATGGCGATGGAGTACGTGGTCGCGCAGCAGCTGATCGATCAGCTCAAGCCGATGATCCCGAACTGATCCACGTGTCGGTGTTGGCTCGCCGGCCCGTGAGGGTCGCGCGGGCCAGCGGCCACTCGCGGTGCAGGACGCCGGCGCTGCGCTCCGCGGCGCGGGTGACGAGCTCCGGGAAGGTCGGGCGCTCGTGGTCGGCGTCGTGGCTGCCGTCGCGGCGCTGGTAGTAGAGGGCGTGGTCGAAGCGGGCCTGGTCGTGGACCTTGCCGTCGTGGATGTGGATCGTGGGGAAGAAGATGCGGGCCGGGTCGCGGGTCGGGAAGCGCAGCGCCATCGGGTGGATGCTCGCGTCGCCGTGGGTCTCGCGCAGCTTGAATACCGCGAAGCCGAAGTCGTGCACCGGGAGCTCGGACCACACGGTGGGGGGCAGGCGGAAGCGGGGGTCGAGGCGGTCGAATTCGAGGACGCCGGGCACGAAGGAGGCCTCGAAGGCGCCGACCTGTTGGATGACGAGCGGGGGGCGGCTGCGCGAGGGGAGCTGCGGCATGAAGCCGCCGCGGCTCTTGGCCGCGGGCATCACCGGCGGCATGAAGGCGTCGTGCAGGCGTGTGAACAGGTCGGGCGCGGCGGAGAGGTCGATGAACGGCACGTCGGCCTCGTCGCAGCCGGGGCGGACGGGCAGCGGGAGGATCATGGCCACGTCGCTGCGGGCGCGCAGGTGCATGGCGTAGGCGAGGAGCTGGGTGTCGCCGTCGAGGCGGGCGAAGATCTGGGTGTTGCGGACGCGGATCGGGCGGGTCAGCAGGCGGGTCAGCAGCGAGGTCGGGGTCGGGAAGGCGAAGCAGCACATGATCAGCGGGGCTCCGATCCGCGGGTGAGCGAGCGCGGGCCGACGGGGTCGGGCACGTAGTTGCCGCCCGAGAGCGCGAACTTGAAGGCCTCCTCGGCGCTGATGTCGAGGGCGACGATGCGGGCCCTGGCGACGAACACGAGGCGACCGGAGGTGGGGTTGGGGGTGCCGGGGATGAACACGCAGCAGAGGTCGGGGTTGCCGGCGACGGGGTCGCCGCTGGTGAAGCCGATGGCGAGGCTGTCGCCGTCGACGGGGACGAGCACGACCTGGGCGTAGATGCCCTCCTTGCCGCCGGGGGTGAGGGTGATGTGGCGCCAGGCCTCGTAGATGTCCTTGAGGACAGGTACGCGGCGCAGCAGGGCGTCGAGCCAGCGCAGGAGGTAGCGGCCGATCAGGCTGTTGACCAGGAGGCCGAGGAGGTAGAGGAGGACGATCGCGGCGGCGATGCCGAGGAAGGGGGTGTCGACGCCGGTGAGGGCCTTGAGCGGCTCGCGGGTGAGCTTCTCGACGTACCAGACGACGACGACGGTGATGACGATCGGGATCGCGGAGAAGATGCCGGTCAGGAAGGTGTTGCGGAGGTGTCGCTTGAACCAGTCCATCGCGGTGGGAGTGTATCAGCGAGGGGGTGTCAGCCGCGGTAGGACTCGTCCTGCTCGATCTTGCTGAGGACCCAGTCGAACTCGCCGCGGGTGAGGTGGGCGCCGCAGTACTCGCAGGCGCCGGCCATGCTGACCTTGTCGGTGGGGGCGCCGCAGCTGGGGCAGGTGCCGGCGTCGCGCGGGGCGCCGCGGACCTTGGCGCCGCGGATGAGGGTCCAGTATTCGCTGTACTTGCGCTTGCGCTGCTTGTCGCCGCTGACACGTTTGTTGTCGGCGACGCTGACGGTGTAGTCGCGGCCCTCGGCGAAGAAGCGGATCGTGATGGCGTCGTAGTGGCGGTCGCGGACCAGCTTGACGAATTGCAGGCGCACGATCGCCATGTCCTCGAGCACGTTGCGCAGGCCCTGCTGGCGGTAGGCGGAGATCCAGTAGACGAGGTAGTTGTAGAGGGCGTCGGAGACGAGGGGGCGGATCTTGGCGAGGTCGAGGGCGGTCCAGGCGGCGTTGAGCTCGCTGTAGATGGCGCGCAGGCGCTGCTCGATCAGCTCGGGGCGGGTGCCAGGATCTTCGGCGATGAGGGCCGCGTGTTGGGCCTGGACCTGGGGGTCGAAGATGGTGCGGCGATCGGTGCCCTGCTCGGCGACGTCGGCGGTGAGGGCCGGGGGGCGGGTCTCCTGGCGCAGCAGGCGGACGTGGCTGACGGACCAGTCGAAGCGGCCCTCGCCGACCTCTTGCTTGCAGAAGCGGCACTGGTCGCTGCCGGTGGACTCGAAGGCGGCGCCGCAGTTGGGGCAGCGGAACTCCCAGGCGTCGCCGGGCTCGCGCGGGCGGGTGACGATCTCGGCGCCGCGCTCGACGGTCCAGCGCTCGTGCACGTAGTAGCCCTGGGGGCCGCGGGGTCCGTGGGCGGTGTAGTTGGATTCGATGTCGAGGTCGATGCGGATGACGCCGTCGACGTCCTTGATCGAGGCGAGGCGCAGGGCGCCGATGACGACGCCGTCGATCACCTGGCCGACCGGGTCGCGCTTGAGGAGGGCCTCGCGCGAGCTCTGGGCGATGTAGGGGGCGAGCACGGCCATCGCGGCGGGGTCGCTGCGGGCGGTGTGGATGCGGGCGTAGAGGGCGTAGAGAAAGTCCTCGAAGAGGACGAGCGAGAACTCGGGGTCGCGGCGGCGCAGGGTCGCGAGGTCGGCGGTGGGGCGCGGGGTGAGGTCCTCGAACTCGAGGTTGCCGCTGCTGCTGAAGTGCTCGCTCTTGACGCTGGCGCCGTGGCGGGCGCGCAGCCAGAAGATGACGAGCACGACGATGGCCAGCGGGATGCCGACCTGCGGGTAGTAAATGATCAGGCGGATGAGCAGCTCCAGGATCAGGCCGGCGCCGTCGCCTCCGCCGCCGCCGCCGCTGCTGCTGTGGCCGCCGCCGCCAGAGTAACCCTGGCCGCCGCCGGGGCGGGCGTCGGCGTCGAAGGCGAC
>JBGAUO010000162.1:0-10411 GCA_044228605.1 Nannocystis sp.
GGGGTGTTTGGGCCCTTGTCCAGGGGGTCCGGGTTTTTGGGGGGTGGGTGGGTGTTGGGGCCGGGTTTCAAGGGGGGGGGAGGGGGGGGACGGCGACACGGGGACGGCGACGACGAGCAGCGACGCGGGGACGGGGACGGGGGCGCCGACGGGTACGGACAGCGGCGTGAACTCTGGCTCGGGGACGGACCCGACGGGGGCGAGCGCGACGGGTACGGGCACGAGCACGGAGACCGGGGCGACGGATCCGACGGGGGCAGACACGGGCACGGAGACCGGGCCTGCGGGGCTTCTGTGCCCGATCGCCGACGAGGCCGGGGTGATGCAGCTGGCTTTGGCGCCGGCGTTGTTCGGTGAGGGTGCGGACCCGGCGGGCGCGCCGGTGTGCGAGATCTTGAACCCGGAGCGAGGGTTTCATCAGTACACGGATCTGCGGACGCTGGACGCGGACACGCTGGCTTCGGCGACGGCGGCCGGGCGCACGGTGATCTACGGGCAGGTGCTGATCCCGGAGTATCGCGACAAGCCGCTCGACGCCAAGCTGCTGGCGGAGGTCGGGGCGGGGTTTGACCTGGCGCGCGCGCACGGGATCAAGGTCGTGCCGCGCTTCCACTACTCCGACGATATCGCCGAGCCGGACGCGACGCTCGCGCGGATCCTCGAGCATATCGAGCAATTGACGCCGTTGTTGCAGCAGCACGCGGACGTGATCTTGACGCTGCACGCGGGGTTTATCGGCGCGTATGGTGAGTGGCACTCGTCGCAGAACGGGCTCGACATGCCGGGGCCGCGCAAGCAGATCCTGGACGCGTTGCTGGCCGCGCTGCCGGCCTCGCGCACGATCGGGGTGCGCCGGCCGTCGTTCAAGCAGGACGCGTACGGGGGGCCGCTGACGGCGGCGACGGCCTATGATGGGAGCGCGCTGGCCCGCGTCACGCACCTCAACGACTGTTTCCTGGCGTCCGACGACGACGAGGGGACATATCAGGAGCCGGGCGAGAAGGATTATGCGATCGCCGATACGCCGTTCGGGCCGGTCGGCGGGGAGACCTGCGCGGTCAATCCCCCGCGTTCGGAGTGCCCGGCGGCGCTGGCCGAGCTGGCGCTGTTGCACTGGACGCACATCAATTCGGCGTACCACCCGGACGTGCTGGCGGATTGGGAGCAGGGCGGGTGTTACGGCGAGGTGGCGTGCCGCCTGGGATATCGCCTGGCGGTGAAGCAGCTGCGCTGGGGCGCGAACGGGTCGCCGGGCGGGAGCGTGCCGGTGGCCTTTGATCTCTACAATGATGGTTTTGCGGCTCCAGCGAACGCGCGGCCGCTGGTGCTGGTGCTGGACGGGCCGGCGCGTGTGGAGCTGGCGATCGACTTCGACGTGCGCAGGCTGATGCCCGGGGAGACGAGCACGGTTTGTGTGGACGCGAGTTTGCCGGGGGACCTGCCGGTTGGGGCGTATCGTATCGGGCTGAAGCTGGCCGACGCGGCGCCGACGCTGACCGACGATCCGCGGTATGCGATCCAGCTCGCCAACGACGCGGGGGTCGAGTGGATGGAGGGGGTCAACTTCTTCGCGGCGATGCTCGCGGTGGAGTGAGCGCGGTGGGCTACGGGGCGGGCTGGCCGACGAGGCGGTCGTGGGCGGTGCCGCGGTAGGCGAAGGTGTAGTCGGGCGTACGCAGGGACCACTGGACCTGCGGGGACGCCGACTCGTCGAGCTCGCGCAGGTCGGCCCAGATGGTTGTGTCGGTGGTGATCGAGGAGTCGGTGACGAGGATCCGGCCGCCGGGGAGGCGGTCGACGTTGCCGGCGAAGGTGGAGACGATCGGCGGGCCGTCGTCGCTCCACACCAGGGTCGCGGTCTTTTTGCCGAGGTCGAGCTGGTAGCGGCGGGCGCGTGACTGGACGGCCTCGGGGGCGACGTCCGGGTCGCCGACGCCGTTGTCGTAGACCAACAGGGAGCCGTCTTTTTGCCACTCGGGGGCGTGCTGGTGGTGGAAGAACTTGGGCGCGCCGCTGAGCGTGAAGTCGCCGTCGTTGCCGAGCTTCCACAGGACCTCGCCGGTCTTGTGGTCGATCTGGAGGATCCAGTCCTGGTGACGGAGGGACAGCAGGAGTGTGTCGGTCTTCGGGTCGTGCACGATCCCGTTGCCGTGGGTCCAGTCGAAGGTCTGCTCGAGGGTCTCCGGGTGGATGAGGATCGCGGTGGCGAAGGGCTCGACGATGCGCTGCGGGTCGAGGTGGTCGAAGGCGTCCCAGGTCCACACGAGCTCGCCCTCGCGGGTGAACTCGATGATGCGGTCGCCGGCGGTGGTGCGGATGCCGTCCTTGCCGTAGTCGATGTCCTGGAAGGAGAAGGACAGGGCCATGAAATTGCCGTTGGGGAGCTCGATGAGCTCGTGGTGGAGGCCGAGGACGCCGAGCATATCGTCGGAGATCTCGAGCAGGGCTTCGCCGAGCTCGTCGCGGATCCACAGGGTGTGATTGTGGAGGTACATGACGCTGCCGTCGGGGCGCAGCTGGACCGCGGTGTAGACGCCCTCGGGGCCGGGGGTCATGGTGCTGGGGCCGCCGGTGTGCCAGCGGGTGGTGCCGGCGGGGTCGACCATGAACACGCTGGCGGTGTCGAAGGCGGGGAAGGGGATGAGGTCGAACATGCGGTACGGGACCGCGGGGTCGGGCGGTCCGCCGGTGACCTCGAAGCTCGGCAGGAAGCCGGGCAGCGGCGGGTAGGTGATGAAGGGGAGGGTGCCTTGGGTGTCGTCGGCGGTGTAGGCGAGCTCGTGGTCGGTGTCGGGGGCGAGGCCGCGGGCGCGGAAGGTGGTGGTGAGGCCATCGACGGCGATCGCCTCGACGAGCACGCCGGGGTCGCTGGTGTGGCTGAGCGCGATGCTGGTCGTGGGGACGTTGGTCGTGACGATGATGTCGACGACCATGGGTTGGTTCATGTAGCGGACGAGCTCGGTGGTGACGACGAGCTCGGGTTCGCCGATGCTGGCGTCGGTGGTCGACGCGGCTGCGGTGGTGGTCCCGGTGGTGGTCGGCGTGTCCGGGCCGGTGCTGGCGGCGCTCGTGGTAGCGGTGGTGGCGTCGCTGTCGCCGACGCTGGTGGGCGCGTCGTTGCTGTTGCACGCGACGACGAGGAGCAGCGGGGCGGGGAGCAGACGCTTGAGCGCGAGCATGCTCGCCTCGTGTCGCATGGTTTGTGGGCAGCGTCGACGCTGCGGATGTGGACTACTGCGGTGCGACGTTCTTGAGGGCGTAGCCGGTCATGTCCGAGTAGGTATAGGGGCCATTGAGGCCGCCGACCCAGTCGGCTTTTTTGGTCATCGGGTTGTAGACAAAGGCGCCGCCGCCGTTCTTGGACTGGTCGACGAGCCAGATCTTGCCCTGGACGTCGATGCTGGCGCCGGTGGGCTCCTGGATGCCGACGAGGGTGGCGGCGCCGATGTGCTCGATGAAGGTGGCGGTATCGGTGTCGATGCGGAGGAGGCCCTGGGGTTCGAACAGGGCGGCGACCCACAGCTCGCCGTTGGTGTCGTTCATGCCGCGGCTGAGGACCGGGTACTGGGCGGGGATCATGGCCTTTTGCCAGGTCTTGGCGACGGGGTCGTAGCGCTGCAGGTTGCCGTCCCAGCCGCCGACCCAGGAGCGGCCCTTGGCGTCGACGGTGAAGCCGTAGGCGCTGCCGATCGGGAGCGGGATGGTCTCGGCGACCATGGTGTCGTAGTCGACGTGGACGAGCGGGCCGGCCGAGTAGGTGACGCCCCAGAAGTCGTTGTTCTGATCGACGGCGCCGCCGTAGATGCCGAGGCCGCCGTTGGCCCCGGGGACCAGGACTTGATCGAGGATCGCGCCGGTCTCGCCGTCGAGGATGTAGACGAAGGCGTCGTTGCCGGTCGGGGCGGAGGTCCAGACCTTCTCGCCGGTGAAGCCGGAGCAGGGGTTTTGCGGGTCGATGAGCTCGCCCGAGGTCCAGGCGGCGGGGCGAGAGGCGGGCATCAGCGGTGTGTTCCACAGCGCGCACTCGTCCTCGCCCCAGGCGAGGACGTCGTTGGGGCCGGTGGAGGTCTGGATGCCGGGCTTGCCGTTTTTCTCTTTGCACTGCTCGTCGATGGCGCCGATCTTGGTGATGCTGCCGTCGCGGTTGACGACGGCGACGTCGCCCTTGAGGTTGACGGAGGTGCGCGAGGGGTCGGAGCCATCCGGGCCCGTGCGATAGCGGGCGACCTCGATCAGGGTCTCGGTGTCGATCTTGGAGACGGTGCCCTCGGGCGAGTTGGAGATCCAGATGAACGAGAACTGGATGTCGCCGCCGCCGCAGTCGGTGTCGACGCCGGTGTCCATGCTGGTGGTGCTGGTCTCGCTGCCGGTGTCCAATACGCCGCCGGTCGAGCTGGTGCCGGTGGTGCCGGTGGTGCCGGTGGTGCCGGTGGTGCCGGTGGTGCCGGTGGTGCTGGTGGTGCCGGTCATCGCCTCGGTCGCGGTGCCACCGGTGTCGCTGGTGCTGGGGGTACCCGTGGTGGGCGCGCTGGTGGCGTTGGTGGTCGGCGCTTCGGTCGTGCCGGGCGTCGTCTGGGTCGCGCCGGTGGCGTCGGAGCTGGCGGAGGTGGTGCCGGAATCGCCGCAGGCAGCGAGTGCGAGGAGGACCGTAAGGGCGGGGAGGCGCATCGGGTAGTTCTACCCGAGTTATGAATCGTTCGGGTGGATCTACCTGGTCGTGGTGCTCACAGCAGCGGCTGTGGGTCGTCGCGCGGGGTGTCAGGAGAATGCACAAAGTCGGCGGCGTGCGCGTGGCAGCCGATACATCCTGGTGCAGCGGGGGCGGCGACGGTGGGCTCGGCGTCGGGGCCGGTGCCGAAGATCTCGTACCAGTACCAGCCCTCGCCGGTGGGGCCCGAGGGGCCGGTTTTGTGCATCAGGGCGAAGCCCTTGAGGGTGCGCAGGTCGCCGGCATAGAGCTCGCGGACGGCGGCGCTGCCGAGCGGGTGCGTCTCATTGCCGGCGCGCATGGAGGCGGCGAGGGCGGCGTTGAAGTAGAGGCGCTCGCCGCCGTGTTCGCCGGTGGCACGAATGTCGGTCTGCGGGGTCCACTGACGGTAGACAAATGTTTGCAGCCAGCTGCGAATGGCGTCGGGGTCGCGGGGGACGCTGTCCGGAGGCGGGTCTGCGCGCCAGGTTTGGGGCGGCGCGATCGGTGTGGGCTCGGCGGGGGTGGGCTCGGCTGGCGGGTCTCGGGGCAGGCGAGGATGGCGAGCAGCGTGAGGGCCGGGTGTCTCACTCGAGCGCGCCTCCGACGATCCAGTCGCTGACGAGCTGCGCCTGGGGCTCGCTGAGGCCCATCGACATCTTGGGCATCTTGCTGCCGTCGGCGCAGGGGGTGTCGTCCTGGGCCGAGGGCCGCACGCGGTACCAGAGGATGCTCTCGGCGAGCGAGCCGGGGACCACACGCGTGGTCTGATCGCACAGGGTCGCCACCGCCATGACCTCGACCAGGTTGGCGTAGCTGGTGGCCTCGTCGGTCATCTCGAGGCCGCCCGCGGAGCCGCCGTGGCAATAGCCGGCGTTGCAGCCGTTGGGGAGGATGACCTGCTCGTAGACGTCCGTGAAGCTGACGGCCGGGACGGTGGTGTCGGTGGTGTCCGGCATGCCGGTGGTGCTGGTGGTGCCGGGGGTACCGGTGGTGCTGGTGGTGCTGGTGGTTCCGGTGGTGCTGGTAGGTTCGGCGGTGGTCGGCGCGGATGTGTCGTCGGAGCTAGTCGACGCGGGGGTGGCCGCGGTGCTGCTCGCGTCGGTGGTCGGTCCGTCCTTGTCGGCCACGGTGCAGCCGGTGAGGGCGAGGGCGAAGAGGAGCGGGGAATGGGACGCGGGCGACATAGGCGGAGCGTACGGACCGGCGCGGCGGGTGTCCATTCGCCAATGTCGTGCGCCGGTGTTCACAGATGGGTGACCGTACCCGCGGTGGCGGCCCGCTGAGACTGTCAGGCGCGCAGCGACAGGCCGGTGGCCGCGTCGAAGACGTGCACGCTGCGCGGGCGCAGGCGGATGACGTCGCCCTTCTTCACGGAGCTGGCGGTCTCGACACACAGGGTGACGGGGGTGCCGGCCAGCGATCCGTGGATCTGCAGCTCGGGGCCGAGCAGCTCGACGAGGTCGGCGCGCAGGCCGAGGGCTTTGTCATCACCTGGCGCGAGGGACAGGTCATGGGGGCGCACGCCGAGGGTCAACTTCTGGCCGCTTTGCAGGCTGGGGAAGTTGTGGGGAGCGAGGTCGATGTGGGCGCCGTCGGCCAGGCGGGCGCCGCCCTGGTCGGCGGTCGCGGGCAGGAAGTTCATGGCCGGTGAGCCGAGGAAGCCGGCGACAAAGCGGGTGCGCGGCGCGTCGTAGACCTCGCGCGGGGTGCCGGACTGCTCGACCTGGCCCTTGTTGAGCACGAACATGCGGTCGGCGAGGGTCATGGCCTCGACCTGATCGTGGGTGACGTAGATGCTGGTGGCGCCGAGCTGCTCGTGCTGCTTGCGGATGTCGACGCGGACCTGGGCGCGCAGGGCGGCGTCGAGGTTGGAGAGCGGCTCGTCGAACAGGAACAGCTGCGGGCGGCGGACGATGGCGCGGCCCATGGCGACGCGCTGGCGCTGGCCGCCGGAGAGGGCGCGGGGGAGGCGGTCCAGCAAGGGTTCGAGGCCGAGCATGGCGGCGACCTCGGTGACGCGCTGGTCGACCACGGCGGGGTCGGTCTTGCGCAGCTTGAGGCCGAAGCCGAGGTTGTCGCGGACGCTCAGGTGGGGGTAGAGCGCGTACGACTGGAAGACCATGGCGATGTCGCGGTCGCGCGGCTGGGCGGCGGTGACGTCGCGGTCGCCGAAGTGGATCGTGCCGCTGCTGACCTCCTCGAGGCCGGCGAGCAGGCGCAGGAGCGTGGACTTGCCGCAGCCGCTGGGGCCGACCAGCACGGCGAAGGTGCCGTCGGGGATGTCGATGTCGACGCCGCGCAGCACCTGGGTGGCGCCGAAGCTCTTGACGACCTGACGACAGCGGACCGCGACCATCGCTTACTTCACGTCCTGCTGGGGCACCAGCAGGAGGCCGGTGACCGGCGCGAGGGTCAGGTCGAGGGTGCCGTCGGCGGCGACCGTGAACTTTTGCTTGCTGCCGAGCACGTCGACCAGGACGGCGCCCTTGGGGGCGCTGACCTTCATGGCGACCTTCTCGAAGCTGGTGCGCGAGTCGTGGACCTGGTTGGTGTTGAGGACGATCAGCGCGTAGGTCGGGGTGTCGCCGCCGGTGCGCTCGTAGGCGAAGATGCCGGCGTCGGGCTCGTCGCCGGTGTGGGTGGTGCTGTAGACGACCTTGGCGTCGCCGCGGCGCAGGGCCGGGTAGGCGGTGCGCAGGCCGGTGAGGCGCTGGACCCACTGGAAGGTCGGGCCGCCGGTGTCGTAGGGCTTGGGGGCGGCTTTTTGTCCGAGGTAGGGCAGCGGGCGCCACATGTCCTCGCGGTTGCTGGGGTCGTTGCCGCCGCGGAACTCCTGCTCGGTACCATAGTAGAGGCAGGGGATGCCCTCGGCGGTGAACAGGAGCAGCAGCGCGTTGTGCAGGAGGGCGCGCTGGCGGGCCGCGGAGTTGTCGATCTTGTTCTGGCTGGCCCAGTAGAGGAAGCGGGCGACGTCGTGGTTGTCGATGAAATTGACGAGCAGCTTGTAGGGCGGGATGCCGGCGGATTGCGCGGGCGGCTCGGTGCCGTAGTTGGTGGTCTTCTGCGCCCACAGATCGGCGAGGCCCTGGGTCGAGCCCGCGTCGAGCATGACGCCGCGAAAGCCCTGGTAGTGCTGCGGGAAGTAGAAGGCGGAGTCGAGCTGGTCGCCGGTGATCGCGGGCCCGGGGTCCTTGTTGTCCGCGTATTGTTTGAGCTCCTCGGGGCTCGGCGGGTCGTTCTTGGTGAACTGGCCGACCAGCGCGTCGTTGCCGTCGAAGGCCTCGCCGAACATGAAGAACTTGGTCTTGCCCTGCTTGGCGAGGCGCTGGCGGACGCGCTGGGTGAAGTAGCGCCAGAACTCGCGCTCGACGTGCTTGACGGTGTCGATGCGGAAGCCGTCGGCGTCGGTGAGCTCGATCCAGCGGGCGTAGGCGTCGACCATCGCGACCTTGACGTCGTAGCGGGTGGTGTTGACGTCTTTGAGGCCGCCGGGGAAGTCGCCGGTGAGCAGCTGCTGAGGGTCGTCGTAATTAAACGTGCGACCCTTGCGATTGTAGGTCTCCGGGTTGGCGAAGATCGCGGGGGCGGGGGTGATGTGGCCGGTCTTCGGGTTGTAGGGGAAGATGATCGGCGCGGGGCCGGCGGGGCCTAACGAGGTGAAGGCCTGGATGCCGAGCGGGTTGAAGTCGGGGTCGTATTCGGTGAGGTGGGTGAAGCCGGACTGATCGAAGCCGCCGGGCACGGGCGAGCCCTGCGGGCGGGCGCCGGTGCCGGACAGCTGGATGTCGGGGACGCCGTTCAGGTTCATGTCGTAGAAGAACAGCTGGCCCATGTGGTTGGTGACGATGTCGATCACCACCAGCATGTCGCGGTCGTGGGCGGCGTCGACCAGCGAGCGGAGGTCGTTGAGGTCGCCGAAGTGGAGGTTGGGCCGGGTGAGGTCGACCGCCCAGTAGCCGTGGTAGCCGTCGACGTTGGCGTCGGTCTCGATGTTCTTGATGACCGGGGAGATCCACAGGGTGGTGACGCCGAGCTGCTCGATGTAGTCGAGCTGCTGCTCGAGGCCGACCCAGTCGCCGCCGTGGTAGCGGGCCATGTTCTCGCGGTCGAGCAGGTAGTTGTTGCCGTCGTTGCCGTCGGCGAAGCGGTCGATGAGGACCTGATAGATGACCTCGTCGCGCCAGTCGCGGGCGTGGGTCTCGATCGCTACGGTGTCCTCGAGGGTCTCGAAGTGCATGCACCCGAGCGAGGTGAGGAGCGGGAGGACGAGGGATGCGAGTGCCAGGGATGCGAGGGCGAGTTGAGCGGGCTTGGTGCGTGACATGGCGGGCCCCGGGTCTAGTCGCGGAAGTAGCTGGTCGAGCCGAACCACCATTCGGCGCCGAGGCCGATGAAGTGGTCGATCTTGCGGCGGGCGAACACGTCGTCGGCGGCGTAGAAGGAGCGGGCGCCGTCGTTGCGGACGGTGAGCAGGTAGATGAAGCGGATGTGCGGGCGCTGGAAGCCGCCGCGTCCGCCGGGGGTGATGAAGGGGACCAGGCCGACGCGGCCGAGGCCGGCGATCACGGGCTTGAAGACGTTGGTCTCGATCTCCTGCAGGACGCCGCGCTGCTGCATCTGATAGGAGCCCTCGAGCGAGAGGCCGGCGAGCTCGCCGAACCACACGGTGGGGCGGACGATGACGATGCCCTCGTTGAGGTCGTCGAAGTCGAGCTGCTTGCTGGCGTTGCGAAACTGGCGATAGTAGGAGCCGAGCATCACGCCGACGGGGCCCTTCTCCCAGTTGCCGCTGAGGGTGAGCAGCATCTCGTAGGCGCCGCTGGTGCGGCGATCGGGCCGGAGCTGGCGCGGGGCGTTGAGCTCGCCGTAGGCGGCGAGGCCGTGGGCGAAGCGACCGGTGACGGTGAGGTAGGTGCTGCGCTTGCCGGTGAAGGCGGTGACCTGGCCGCCGGCGACAAAGCCGAAGTCCTTGGGGAGGTCCTCGTAGATCTTCGCCTCGACCTCGCGCTGGCCCTCGGGGACGTAGTGGAACTCGCCGTAGAGGACACCTTTGACGCCGCCGGTCTCGGCGATCGGCCAGGTGTGGGTGAGCTTGAGGCTGCTGATGAGCTTTTGGCGATCGAGGAGGGCGACCTCGGTCTCGCCGAATTGATTCTGCGGCGGGGGGCGCAGGACGGTCTGGCGGTAGTACGGGTCGGTCGGCTGGTTGAGGCCGGCGTGGAACTTGAGGGTGGTGCGGCGGGCCTCACCAAACGCGTAGCCGAGGCCGCCGCCGATGGTGTTGAGGTTGTCGAGCGGCCAGAAGTCGAGCAGGTAGATGTCGTCGCCGCGGTACATGCGGGAGCCGGCCCACACGCTGAGGCCCTTGGCGCCGAGGCCGGTCTCCTCGATATAGAGGTTACGCAGGGCCACGCTGGCGGCGAACTGGCCGTTGTAGTGGAAGACGGGGTTGGCGAAGGCGGTGGTCGCGACGATGCGGGTGCGGGCGCCGGTCTTCTTCCAGTAGTCCTCGCGGCGCAGCTCGAGCTCGGCGTAGTTCGACTCGTCGAGGCGAGAGCCGCGGCCGACGACGTCGGCGTTGCGCCCGGGACGAGCCGCAGCGTCGCCGGCCGCGATGACGCGGCCGTAGGAGCCGAAGTGGAAGCCGTCGGCGTAGTCGGGGGCCGGGTTGGGGTCCTTGGGGCCGGCGGCGGGCGGGGGCGGGGCGGCGGCGCCGGGCTC
>JBGAUO010000163.1:0-10315 GCA_044228605.1 Nannocystis sp.
CTTCCCCGGGGCCCCGGGCGCGGGTGCCCGCGGGCCCCCCGCGGGGGCCCCGGGCGCCTCGCGCCTGCGCGCGCACCCAGCCGGACCGCCCCGGCCCGTGCCCGTACGTCCGCGCACCACCGGCCCGTGCCCGTACGCGCACGCAAACACGCCGCCGTCCGCCAAGCGAACGACGGCGCACGTGCCGGGCAGCGAGCTACTCGACGACCCGCACCTTGCTGCTCGCGCTGTGCCCGAACAGCTCGGGCTGATACATCGCCTCGGCGTGGATCGGCGGCAGCTGGAAGTCGCCGATCGTCGTCGCGCGCGCCGTGTAGCTGTACGTGTACACGCCCGCCGGGAGGTGGTTGGCGAACAGCAGCATGCGGTCGTCACGCATCTCGGTGTGGCTGAAGCTCCACCACGGGCGCCACCACCACCAACCGCCCTCGAAGCCGTCCCACGGCGAGCCGCCGCCGTAGTCGACCGACTGCTTGACGACGCCGCCCTGGACGTCCTGCAGCGTCGTCGAGAAGCGCGAGTTTTGCCCCTCGAAGCCGGCCGGCAGCGGGTCGTCGACGACCACGAAGTTGGCGCGGTCCTTGGCGACCAGGGTCAGGTTGACGCGGACCAGCGAGCCGGCCTTGACCTCGTAGCTGCCGTCGGCGAGGCGCTTGACGGACTCCGGGTCGGGCTTGTCCCCGCCCTGCGCCAGCGGCTCGTAGCTGCGGTACACGGTGAAGCCCTGCTCCTCCGCCTTCATCGCCAGGTCGGCGGGCGCGTAGCGCAGGCCGAGGCGGTAGTAGAGCATCCCCGGGCCGTCCTTCGCCAACAGGACCTCCTTGGGCTGCTCCTTCATCAGGCGGGCCATCGGCACCTCCTGATCGACGACCGCCATGCTGCGGCCCTTGAACGCTTGCTCGCCGGCGAAGCTGGTGTCGAGCCAGATGCGGGCGACGTAGTCGGGGACCTCCTTCTCCACGGTGGTGAAGTAGCGGTTGGCGGCGAGCAGGGCCCAGGCGTTGGCGTGGGTGGTGCCCCACTGGCCGCCCTTTTGCGGGTCGCGGCTGTCCATGATGCCGGCCATGACCTTGGGCAGCAGCGGGTCGGCCTCGACGATGTCAAGCATCGCCATCAAGGTGACGGCGTCGGACTGCACGCTCGAGTGCATGAGCAGCTGCAGGCCGTCGGCGTCGGCCTCGCTGGTGCGCTCGGCGAAGTGGGCCGTGCGCGCGTTCTCGGTGACGCGGGCGCGGAAGTCCTTGAGCAAGGCCTCGCGCTCGCTGGTGCGGCCGAACTTGTGCGCGGCGGCCATGAGCTGGGCGCGGGCGTAGAGCGGGATCTCGTCGCGCTTGGCCCACACGCGGTCGAACAGGTCGCTGCCGCGGTCCTCGCGGCTGAGCAGCCACAGCGCGAAGGCCCGGCTGGTGTGGTCGTAGTAGCGGCCCCACGGGGTCGACTCGCCGTTGCGGACGAAGTTCTCGAGGTAGCCCATCGCCCGGTCGAGCACCCCCTGGTCGACCTTGAAGCCGGCCTTCTTGCCCTCGAGCAGGGCGAAGGTCGCCCAGGTGGAGAGGTACGGCCAGCTGCGCTCGGGCGTGTCCCAGTAGCGGAAGCCGCCGTCGTAGTTCTGGCGCGAGACCATACGAGCGATGCCGTCGGCGGCGAGGATCTGGCGCCGCGCGAGGTCCTTGACCGAGGCGATCGGGAACTGCTCGAGCACCGGGCCGAGCACGAAGATCGGCAGCATGCGCGAGGCGACCTGCTCGGTGCACTCGTAGCTGTAACTGATCAGGTACTCGACCGCGTCCTCGAGGCCGTTGAGGGCGGTCGAGCTCATGCTGAGCTCGAGGCCGCCGAAGCCCGGGAGCATGCCCTCGGGCACCTTGAGGGCCCGCAGGACGCTGGTGGTGGTCGCGCCGTAGTCGGCGAAGGCCTGGCGGGTCGCGGGGTAGAGCACCGGCAGCGAGACCTCGGTCGCGTCGCGTCCGCCGTTGCTGAGCGCCGCGAACTGCAGGCGCATGGTGCCGACCTTGTCGACGGCCATCGGGAAGCGGACCTCCTTGGACTGACCGGCGGGGATCTCGATCGGCTTCTGGGCGTCGCCGGTGATCTGCACGTTGGTGCCGCGGGTGCCGACGACGATCGCCTGGGGGACGTCCGTCTGGTTGTCGACCATCACCGAGGCCTGGAAGCTGTCGCCGAAGTTGGCGAAGCGCGGCAGCGAGGGGCGCACCATGATCGGCTTGCGGACCTTGACCTGGACGTCGGCGGAGCCGAAGTGGTCGCGGCGATCGGGGTCGACCGCCACCGCCATGACGCGGAAGGTGGTCAGGTTCTCGGGCATCGGGATCTCGATGGTCGCCAGGCCGGTCTCGCCGACGATCACCTCGGGGTTGAAGTAGGCCGTGGTCGCGAACAGCGAGCGCAGCGAGATCGGCTGGTTCATCGCCAGACTGGCGTCGAGCATCGCCGGGGCGTCATCGGCGGACTCCTCGCGCACCCGCTTCTTGTCCGCCATCATCTCGCGCTCGGGGGCGGGCGCGGCCGCGGCCATGGGCGCCAGGCTCGCGCTCTTGCTCTCCGCCATGCCGCCGCCGCCACGACCGGTGCCGATCAGGCCGAGGCCGCCGCTGCCAAACGCGTCGCCGTCCATCGGTGCGCCGCCGCCGGGCCCGCGGTTGTCCTTCTCCTTGGCGCCAGACAGCTTGTCGTCGTCGCCGCGGGCCAACAGGAACTGCCGGAGGTCGAACATGCTGACGCCGGCCGCACGCTCGTGGTGGAAGAAGGCCAGCGGATCGGGGGTCTCGTAGTTCATCAGCGAGAGCACGCCCTCGTCGACGACCATCACCGCGACCGCGGCCTTCTGCCCGGCGCCGTCGGGGCCGCGGGCCTGGATCTCGAGCTTGAGGGTCTCCTTGGGGGCGATCTCGGCGCGCTCCGGCTTGAGCGTGAGGGCGATCTTCTTGGCGGTGTTGGCGAGCGCGAGCGAGACGTTGCCGACGGCCACGGACGGGCGACCGAGGTCCTGATCCGCGGGGGCGCCGGGGACCTCGACGCGGCCGCGGACCAGCACGACGGCGATCTCGACGTTGGGGATCATGGCCTCGGTGAGCGGGATCTCGAGGGTGCCGGCGCCACCCTCGACGGTGAGCTCGCGGTACTCGACGATGCCCTCGCGCTCGATGACCGCGAGGCCGCGGGCCTTGTCGAAGGGCGAGCGCAGCAGGATCGTGGCCTTGTCGCCGGGCTCGTAGCTGCGCTTGTCGGGGACGAGGTCGACGCGCTTTTGGTCCTGGTCCCAGACCACGGCGTCCTTGCCGTAGACGTAGATGTTGTGCCGCGTGAGCGCGCGGCGGCCCTTGGCGTCGCTGATCTCGGCGCGGGCGACGTAGCTGCCGGCCTTGCCGACGTCGATCTCGCAGCTGGCGGGCGCGACGTCGGAGGTGAGCTGGCAGTTGCCGGCCGGGACGTCGACGGTCTCGTACTTGTAGGTCCAGCGACCCTTGGTCTCGACCGCGGTCTTCTTGGTCTCGCTGCGCACCAGCTCGACCTTGATGGCGCGGCCGGCGACTCGCTTGCCGGCGACGTCGGCGACGATCGCCTCGACGCGGGCGCGCTCGCCCTCTTTGTAGACGCTGCGGTCGCTGCGGACGCCGACGTACTCGTCGGCGGGGTGGACGACGAAGCTCTGGCGGCCGGCGATCGCCTGGCGGTTCTGGTCGGTGACCTGGGCCTCGAGCGTGTAGGTGCTCGCGGACGGCGGATCGGGCGGGCCCTTGGGCGGCTCGGCGTCGATCGGCGTCGGCGCGGGCTTCTCGCCCCAGGCGCTCTCCTTGCTCTGCAGCAGGTGGGAGATCGCGAAGATGCCGCCCGTGTCGGTGTCGCCGTTGCCCTGCTTGACGAGGAGGTCGGGCAGGCCGCCGCCCCAGTCGCCGCCCCACATGCCGAAGCGACCGCCGCCGCGCATCCACCACGGCTGCGGCGTCGGGCCGAAGCTGAAGGGCTCGTTCTCCGAGCCGGGCGGGCGGAAGGCGGTGTCGCTGCGGCGCAGCGTGTAGCTGACCTTGGCGCCGACCATCGGCGCGCCGTGCAGGTAGGCCGCGCGCACGTCGGCGGCGAGGGTGTCGCCGTAGACCAGCGGCGCCTCCTCGGCGCGCTCGACCTTCACCTCGAACTCGGGGGCGCGGTAGGTCTCGACGGCGAAGCTGTGCCAGAAGCTGCGCTCGCTGCCGAAGAAGCCGCCCGGGTAGGTGAGCACGAAGGAGTGCTCGCCGAGGTCGTCGTCGGCGGGGAGCGGGAGGTCGACGCTGAAGGTGCCCAGCGGCGTGACCTTGACCTTGCCGGTGAGCAGCTCGTGGCCGCGGGGGCCGGTGAGCTTGTACTCGCACTCGATGTCGTCGCGGTAGGGCACGACGCCGCCGGCGGGGCCGCGGGTCTCGAGGCGGACGATGCCGGAGAGGTGGACCGTCTCGCCCGGCTTGTAGGGCTGGCGGTCGGTGAAGAAGAAGGCGCGCGGCTCGTCCTCGGGGGCGCTGCTTTGCCAGTACGACCAGCTGCCGTCGATGCTGGCCTGCAGCGGGATGTAGGCCAGATCCGTCGCGGTCTTGGCGACGATGAAGGGCATCTCGGTGATGGCGCCGTGGGTGAGCTCGGCCATGCCGCGAGCGTCGCTGCGACCGGACCACAGCGGGCTGTCGTAGGCGGTGGTGTGCAGGGCGAGGTCGACGTTGGCGAGCGGCTCGCCGGTCTCGAGGTCGGTGACGAGCACGACGCCGCTGTCGCTGTCGACCGCGGCGGTGATGCCGAGTCGGGTGACCTCGACGACGGTGTTGAGGCTCTGGCGGTACTTCCAGCCGTCGTCGCCGATGCGGTTGCTGCGGGCGCCGAGCAGCAGCAGCTTGCCGGGCATCTTGGCCAGATCGCGGGTGGCGATCGGCACGGTCATCGCCTCGGCGCGCGAGTCGGAGACGTCGTAGGTGCGATCGGTGGCGTCTTGCAGCGGCTTTGGCCACTGGTCGTCGCCGACGTACTCATTGCGCTCGCTGAGCACGCGGCGCAGCTGGTCGGCGCTGATGTCCCGCGAGCGGACCTCGACGAGCGAGAGGCCGCTGGCCTTGAGATCGAGCACGCCGCGGTGCGAGGGCTCGAGCACGATCGGATCGCGGACGACGCCGTCAAACTGCAGCGAGGGATCGAGCGCCCGCATCGTGAAGGTGGTGCGGAAGGGCTTGGCCAGGGTCTGGCCGTGGATGTCCAGCACGCCCGGGTCGACCTCGACGGTGTAGGTGGCGAGGCCGCGGAACTTGCCGGTGAGGTTGATGCCGCCGCTGCCCGTCACCTCGAGATCGGGGACCTCGGGGGTGACGCGCACACGCTTGGGCAGCTCGGGGTCATCGACGATGGGGTTGCTGGCGGCGAGCGCGACGTTGCCCGGCGAGCAGTCCCACGCGTAGCGATCGTCGCAGTGCGGGGCCGAGAGCGTGAGCGGCGGGTAGGTGCGAAAGCTGGTCGTGATCGGCTTGCTGGGGTTTGGGCCCTCGCCAAAGACGCCGCCCGGGATCGTGAGGGTGTACGAGGTGTCGGGCTGGAGCTTGCTGGCGGGGCGCAGCACGAGCGTGCGCTCGGCCCGGCCGGCCATCGCCTGCGAGCGGTAGGGCTCGGGGAGGCCGCTGTACTGAGCGCTCGGGACTCGCTGCACGGAGATCTGGCCGCCACCACCGGCGAACTTGAGGGCGGCGCCGAGGCGCTCCGCCTGGACGTCCTGGTTGAAGCGGATGACGAGCAGGGTGTCGAGCTCGGCGGTGTCGTAGGGGCTCGGTTGGACCTGCTCGACCTCGAGCAGCGGGGTCGAGAATTGCCACTGCACGCGCTTGCCGAGCTCGGCGCCCATCGTCGAGGTCTCGCCGGCCGCGACCGCGGCGGTGTAAGTGGTGGAGAAGGGCATGCGCCCCTCCGGTTCGAAGGCGATCATCTGCGTGCCGAGCCAGCGGAACTTGCCGGGCGGCTGCGGGCTGATCGACATCGGCGAGCGCTCGAGCTTGAGGTCGTCGACCGAGGCCAGCGGGACCATCGGCTGGTTGAACACGGCGCTGACCGTGCCGACGAGGCCGGGGGCCTTCTCGATCGGGGCGGTGCGGAGGATCTGCAGCGGCCCCTTCGCGGCCGGGTCCTGGGTCTGCTTGCTCGGCGGCGCCGGCGGAGGGAACGGGAGCTCGACGCGCTCGGAGATGCTGACCGGCAGCTTGGGCCCGGGGACGGGCTTGAGCTCGCGGGTGATGTCGCCGGCCTCGGCCTCGATCGCGGGCACGCCGGACCACAGGTCGAGCACCGGCGCAGCGACATCGCCGGACGCCTCCTTGGCCTTCGCGTCGGGGCCGGGGGTGGTCGACGTACAGGACCACAGCGCGGCGGAGAGGAGGCCGAGCGAGGGCCGGGTGACGGATCGAAGGCGACGGAACGAAGGTCGTTGCATGCGGGGGAGGCTCCGGGTGGCGTACAACGCCAGCGCAGCGGGGATGCTTACACAGGAGAGCGGCGCGGATCCACCCGAGGAACGTCGTGTTGGCGATCCGATGCAGTTGCAACCAGCGCGTCGTCGCTCGCACCTGATCTCCTCTGGAACAGGAATGTTGATAGAGTCCACCGGCCGCGCGAGGCGCCATGATGCACGTGACGCTGCGCGGAGATACGCGCGAACCCGCCCCACC
The DNA here is from genome assembly GCA_044228605.1 of Nannocystis sp. Lineage (GTDB taxonomy): Bacteria > Myxococcota_A > Polyangia > Nannocystales > Nannocystaceae > Nannocystis. Next base: position 6,690 of record JBGAUO010000163.1, read on the forward strand.
CATTGGGGGCGCGATGCCAGGAGACGATGCCCGTGACAAGTGTGAACACCCCCATGTCCCGCGATGACGTGCTCAAGACCTTTGCGCCGCTGTTGCAGAGCTTCGGCCAGGGCCCGGCGCAGGTCGCCACCAAGGCCGAGGCCGCCGAGCAGGCGAAGGCCCGCGAGATCGTCGAGCGCGCCGCCTCTTATACCGTCGAGAGCATCATCAAGAGCCTCGCCGATGTGCAGGTGAACCTCGGCGGCGCGATCGATGGTCTGGCCGATCAGCTCGAGCACGAGGCCAGCAAGCTCGGCGAGCTGCGCCACGCGATCGCGTCCGAGAGCCGGCGCTTGCACGACCTCCGCAACACGCGGGTCGCGGCCGAGGCGCTCGAGATCCTGATCCAGGACCACAAGAAGAAGGTCCAGACCCTCGACGACAAGGCGGCGAGCGAGCGCCAGGAGCTCGACGAGAAGATCGGCAAGCAGCGCGACGGGTGGGCCAAGGAGGAGGCCGATCGCGCGCAGAGCCTGGCCGACGCCGAGGCGGCGCAGGCCAAGGATCGACGGGCCAAGGAGGAGCAGTACAGCTACGAATTCGAGCGCCAGCGAAAGCTCAACGCCGACGAGTTCGCCGAGAAGAAGCGGCTGCAAGAGCGCCAGCTGAGCGAGGCGGGCGCGGCCAAGGACAAGAACTGGGGCGAGCGAGAGAAGGTGCTGGCGGCCGCGGCCGGGGAGATCGAGGCGCTGCGCGCCAAGGTCGAGGCGGCGCCCAAGCACCTCGAGGAGGAGAGCAAGAAGGCGCGCGAGAAGGCGATCGGCCGCGTCACCGCGGAGGCGAAGCACGAGGCCGACCTGCTCGAGAAGGAGAGCGCGGCCAACATCGAGGTGTACGAGCTCAAGATCAAGGCGCTCGACGAGCGCATCGCCCGGCAGGTCGCGCAGCTGGCCGATCTCCACAAGCAGCTCGGCACGGCGCTCGAGCAGGGGCAAAACCTGGCCCACAAGGCGATCGAGGGCACGTCCGGAGGCAAGAAGTAAATGTCGACCAAGACCTTCACCAATCGCAGCACCAAGACCGAGATCCTCAAGGCGTACAACGAGCTCGCCAAGGAGCTCAAGCAGTCGCGCGGCTCTTCCCCCGCGCAGTCCGCCGATTCCCCGCGCACCACCGACTCCGAGGACGCCCCCGTGACCCAAGGCCAAGCATCGATCGAGACCATCATCAGCGAACTGACGGGCATCCGCGCCCGCCTCGGCGAGTCGGTGGGCACGCTGCAGCAACAGCTGCTGCGCGAGGCCGGCGAGCTGCAGGAGCTGCGCTCCGAGGCCGACGCTCACACGACGCACCTGCGCGAGCTGCACGGCATCGAGGTCGACGAGGACACGCTGCGCGGCCTGGTCAAGAAGTACCAGGAGACGCAGAAGAACGCCGACGAGCACCACGCGGCGCGCAAGCACGGCTTCGAGGCCGAGCTCGAGGCGAAGAAGGTGGCGTGGCGCAAGGAGCAGGAGGAGCGCGCGCGCACCGTGAAGGAGGCCGACGAGGCCGGGCTGCGGGCCCGCAAGCGCGAGTCCGAGGAGTACGGCTACGAGACCGAGCGGCGGCACAAGGCCGACGCGGACGGGCTCGCGCAGACCAAGAAGACGCAGCAGGCGGAGCTCGACGCGGCCAAGGAGCAGCACGATCGCAGCTGGGCCGAGCGCGAGCTGGCGCTGGCGAAGCGCGAGCAGGAGTACGCGGAGCTGAAGGCGAAGGCGGCCGCGGCCCCGAAGGACCTCGAGGCGGCGGTGGCCAAGGCCGAGGCCGAGGGCGTCGGGATCGCCAAGCGTCAGGCCAAGATCTCGGCCGACCTGCAGCAGAAGACCAACGAGGGCAAGAAGCGGGTCTACGAGCTGCGGGTCAGCGAGCTCGACTCGACGATCAGCAAGCAAAACGAGCAGATCAACGAGCTGTCGAAGCAGCTGGCGACCGCCCTCAAGCAGGCGCAGGACCTGGCGATCAAGGCGATCGACGGGGCGTCGAACTCCAGCTCGTTCGCGGCGGTCAAGGAGATCGCGCTCGAGCAGGCCAAGACTTCGCAGAAGACGAAGTGAGCGCGGCCTGAACAGCTGGCTCCGCGGACCTGTCCGCGGGGCCAGATGCATTTAATGCAGCCGCGCGAGGTACTCGCGGACGACGGTGTCCAGGCCGACAAACAGGGCCCGCGAGATCAGGGCGTGGCCGATCGAGACCTCGTCGAGGTGCGGCAGGTCGCGAAACAGCTCGAGGTTCTCGAGGTCGAGGTCGTGGCCGGCGTTGATACCGAGGCCGAGGCGGTGGGCGAGCTCGGCGGCGGCGGTGAACCTGGCCATCGCGGCGGCGCCCTGCCCCGCGGCGAAGGCGAGCGCGAAGGGCTCGGTGTAGAGCTCGATGCGCTCGGCGCCGAGGTCGGCGGCCCAGCGGATCGGGGCCTCCTCGGGGTCGACGAACATCGACACGCGCACGCCGGCGGCCTGGATCTGGCGGACGATCGCGCCGATCTCGGCGGGCGAGGTGTCCGCGGGCCAGCCGGCCTGGCTGGTGATCTCGCCGGGCTTGACCGGGACCAGGGTGCACTGGTGCGGACGCAGCTGCAGGACCAGGTCGATGAGGTCGGGGCGCGGGTCGCCCTCGATGTTGTACTCGACCGAGTCGCGCAGCGGCGCGAGCTCGCCGGCGATCGCGATCGCGTCGACGCGCCGGATGTGCCGCTCGTCGGCCCGCGGGTGCACGGTGATGCCGCGACAGCCGGCGCCGAGGATCGTGCGCACGGCGGCGAGCAGGTCCGGGACCTCGCCGCCGCGGGCGTTTCGCAGGGTCGCTACCTTGTTGACGTTGACGCTGAGGCGCACCATCGCCAACGCTCATAACACCGGGGCCGTCGGGGTGTCACGTGCGCCGGCCTTGCCACGCCCGCGGCGGATCGGCTACGACCGCGGCGAGGCATGGCGGACTTTCTCACGCGGCTCACGCGGCTCCCGACGCTCGGGCTCGGGGTCTCGACCGAGTACGGGGCGAGCCTCGCCGACGGGGCCCTCGATCCGGCGCAGCTGCGGCGCGAGCACCCGAGCTGCGCCCGCTTCCTCGAGGTCGGCGTCGAGGTCGTGAAGGGCCTCGACGCGCCAGCGCGGGCGTGGGCGGCCAGCGGTGCGCCGACCACCTATCACTTCCTCGACGTGAACCTGGACGAGCCGGAGGACCTCGATCCGGCGTGGGTGGCCGGGCTGCGCGGGCTGTGTGAGGTGCTGCGACCGGCGTGGATCTGCGGCGACGCGGGGCTGTGGCACTTCGGCCGCCGCGACCGCGGACACATGTTGCTGCTGCCGCCGGTGCTGATCGCCGAGTCGGTGGGGCCGCTGGCGGAGGGCATCCGTGCGCTGCGCGAGGCGACCGGCCTCGAGGTGCTGCCCGAGAACCCGCCGGGCAGCGCCTTCGTCGGCGACCTGCACCTGCTCGGGCTTCAAGGCGGGGTTCAAGTTCAGGTTCTCGATCGACGGCGAACGGAACGCGCCGCTGTAGAGCAGCTTGAAGTTGAAGCGATCCACCTGGCGGGTGAGGGCGATGCGCGGCGCGAAGTTCGGCCCCGCCTGGCTGTGCTGCTCGAACCGGCCGCCGGCCGCGAC
>JBGAUO010000164.1:0-10264 GCA_044228605.1 Nannocystis sp.
CGGGACGTGGATGAACTCGAGGTAGGCGACGTCGCTGGCAGGAGCCGGGGTGGGCGCTGGGGTCGGGGCGGGGGGGGCAAGAGGCGCTTCGCTGCGCGGCGCGCTGGCGGCCGCTGGCGGCAGGGCCCGGGCGTCGCAGGCGAGGCCGGCGAGGAGCAGCAGCGTGGTGAGGCGGCGCGAGGTCGCGAGGTGGCGGAGCATCGGCGGCGAGGGTGGCATGTCGATGCTGGCGGGCGCAACCGCCGGGCGCGCTGTGACGGCGTCTACAGGCGCGACTCGACGGCGACGAAGGCGACGGGGTCGGCGGCGTCGAGATAGGTGGTGGCGGACTGGTTGCCGCGCAGGTGGAGATCGAAGAACGCGAGGGCGTACGCGCTGGCGATGCCGCGCCCGATCTCGATGTCGAGGTAGGTGAACTGTTCGCCGGGGGCGGTCTGGCGCTCGCCTTCGCCGCAGCCGGCGGAGAAGCCCATGGTCAGGCCGCAGATGTCAGTGAAGCCCCAGTGGCCGGCGTCGGTGACACGGACCAGGCGAGCGGGCGGGTTCTCGTTGGCGAAGTTGAGTTCGATGAGGTTGTTCCCGAGGCTGCCGATGCTGTTGTCCTCCTCGGCGAGCACCGAGAGCATGGGCACGTGGATGTCGGCGACGTGGGTGTTGGGGAAGAAGGGGTTCTCTACCGGGGCGGCGATCGGCATGGCCGCGAGCACGCGAGGGTCTTGCTGGGCGACACGGCCGCTGGTGGCGGCGCCATAGCTGTGGCCGTACACGCCGACGCGCGTGGGGTCGGCGAGGCCGCGAAGGGGCGCGGGGACGGCCGTTGTGTCGGGGTCGAGGACGGCGTCGAGGACGGCGGAGATGTCGGCGGCGCGGACGACCAGGAAGTCCTCGCCGAGCTCGGCGCTCATGCCCTTCGCCTCGTCGAAGAGCGTGCCGCCGGTGTGGTCGGGGGCGGCGACGATGAAGCCGTGGGAGGCGAGTCGCTCGGCGACGCTGAAGGCGGAGAAGCGGACGCAGTTGAAGCAGTGCGAGAAGGCGAGGGCGGGCCATGGTCCACCGGCGGCAGGCTCGGCGTCGAAGGCGGAGCGGGTCTGCAGGCGGGTGCCGATCTGGCCGGCGGGGGAGAGCTTGGCGAGCAGGCCGTCGAAGATGTCGCGGTCGGGGCCGACGGGGACAAACTCGGCGATCGGGTGACCGGCGGCGGCCGCTGCTGCAGCGGAGGCGGCCGCTGGATACCACAGCTCGACCAGCAGATCGCGGTCGCCGGTGGTGAGGACAAAGCGGGTGTTGCCGACGGGGTGGGGGCCGGGCTTGGTGTAGTCGATCGCGGGATCGCCGGTGGTGGCGTCGGTGGTGGCGTCGGTGGCCTCGCTGCTTGAACCGGTGGGCGTGTCGGTGGTCGTGCTGCCCGGAGTGGTGGTCTCGGCGGCCGTCGGCTGGTCGCTGGTGGCAGTGGTGGTGCTGCCGCTGTTTGCAGCGCTGGTGTCGCTGGTGTCGCTGGTGTTGGTGTCGCCGCCGCAGGCGGCGAGGAGGAGGGCGAGGGCGCAGGCGCGGCGGAGCATGCCGGCATTTAGGCAGATCGATCCCCGCCTGGGAAGGGCCGCATGTCGTGAGCGGACCAGCGGGCGGACGACCTGTCCGTGGGGTCAGGTGAGGTTTGGGGCCGGGAGGCGCCGGGCGAGGAAGTCGTCGATCGCGGCGCCGATCTCGGCGTGGTGCTCGAACAGGCTGGTGTGTGTGCCGTAGGGCAGGCGCAGCAGCTCGCTGGCGGGGATCTGGCGTTGTAGATGCACGCCGACGCGGGGCCCGGGGGCGAACACGTCGCTGTCACCGGCGACGATCAGGGTGGGCACGGCGATGTGTGGCAGGAGGTCCTCGGCGGAGTGGGCCTGGGCGGCGAGTGCCATCGCCGAGAGGGTGGCGGGGTCGATGTCTCGCACGAAGTGATCGATGAAGCGCTGGACGTCGGCGCGGCTGGCCGCGGGTCCGAGCAGCCGCAGGCTGCGGCCGAGGCGGTAGGCGATCGGCGAGGCGACCACGCGTTGCATGCTGCGCAGGCTGAAGTTGAAGACCCGCGGCGACATCTTCTCGATGCCGAGGTGGAGCAGCTTGCCGATCGGTCCGAGGGCGTTGTCGAAGACGCGGCCGGCGGGGCCGAGCAGGAGCACGAGGGCCGCGACACGCTCGGGGGCGCGGCGGTAGGCCTCGAGGCTGACCTGGCAGCCCATCGAGAAGCCGACGAGGGTGGCGCGGCGCTGGCCGGAGGCGTCGAGGACGCGGAGGAGGTCGTCGGCGAGGGCCGTGATCGAGGCGGCCTCGGGGGTGCGCGCGGGGGCCGAACGGCCGTGGCCCTTGAGGTCCCAGTTGATGACGGTGTGGTTTGGCGACCAGCGGTCGTGCAGGTACGACCAGAAGAAGTTGGAGGTGGTGATGCCGTTGGTCAGCAGCAAGGCAGGGCCGTGGCCCTCGACGCGGTAGGCGAGGAGGCTCCCGTCGGGGCCGAGGAGGCTGCGATCGTTGACGAGCACGCGCCTGATCGATACCGTAGATCGTCGGCGAGCGCCCGATAAGAGCGAAGTGTGGTCACGAGGCCATGGCCCACGCGGCGTCGCCGACGTGGCCCGGAGGTCCTGTGTGTCCGGGTCGCGCGGCGCGGGCGGGGTGACACGTCTCGCGGGGCGCGCAGCGCAGGCGAATGCTCGCGGGTGAGGACTGGTTGCTCGCCGTGGACCCGGGTTGGGCAGCTCGCATCAGCTCGCAAGAATGTGCACTTGTGAGCACTGTGAAAGGCTGAGCAGGGGCGAAATGATCGCGGGTAGATCCACTCTGTTTCATTTAGGATGATCCGATGAATCGCTGGGTATCGACGGGCTGGGTTGGGTGTGTGGTTGCGCTTGGGCTCGTGGGCTGTGGGGACTCGGCGGCGGGTACGGAGGCCAGCGCGAGCGGTACTGGCGGCTCCACGGGCACGACCGTGGGCGCTTCGACCGAGGCGCCGGCGACGATGAGCGCGACCGACACGCCGACGACAGCTCCGACGGGATCGGGCTCTGCCTCGGCCGGGGACACGACCGCCGATCCGTCGGCGACGGGCTCGCAGACGACCGGGACGACGGTCGATCCGTCGGCGACGGCGACGGCGACGGACACGAGCGGGCCGGGGACGACGGGCGGGACGTCCACGGGTGTGCTGCCGGAGACGACGAGCTCGACGGGGAGCACCGGGGGGAGCACGGGCGTAGGTGACACGTCGTCGTCGACCGGTGACAAGCCGCCGTGCGAGCCGGGCGACGGCATGGGCATGGGCATGATCGAGAAGAGCTTCATCTGGATCGCCAGCTACAACACCAACGACATCTCGAAGGTGGACACGCTGACGATGACCGAGTTGGCCCGCTACCGCACCGGGCCAGGCAACGAGAACCCGTCGCGCACGGCCGTCAGCGCGGACGGTCGCTTCGTGGTGGTCAACAACCGCAACACCGGGCGCTCGACGATGATCGCGGCGAACCTCGACGATTGTGTCGACACCAACGGCAACGGCATGATCGACACCTCGCAGAACAAGGCCAACCTGCTGGCCTGGGGCGCCGACGAGTGCGTGCGCTGGTCGATCGTCTTCCCGATCGCGGGCGGGACCTCGACCGGGCCGCGCGGCGTCACCTGGACGCCGGGGGAGTGGAGCTACGATCAGTGCAAGTACGTCAACCCCAAGGTGTGGGTCGGGTACCTGGCGGCTGGCACCAACGCCCACTTTGCCCGCGTCGACGGGCTCACCGGCGTGGTCGAGGAGACGTTGATCGCGCCGGCCTGGAAGGGCAGCGGCTACGCGCCTTACGGCGCCGCGCTCGACCCGCAGTTTCGTCCGTGGTTCTCGTCGCTGCGCAACGAGTTCGTGCGCGTGAACACCGACGTGAACCCGCACACGCTGACGCGGATCACCCCGCCCGGCAACGTGCAGTCGTACGGGTTCACGATCGACGAGGACGGCAACCCATGGTTTGGCGGCTGCAGCGGGCCGGTGACGGTGTACGACCAGAAGAACCAGACCTTCACGTCGATCGCCGGGACCAACGCCTGTCACCGCGGCGTGACGGCCGACGCGAAGTACGTGTGGGTGGCGAGCAACGGTCCGTGCGGGCTGGTCCAGGTCGACCGCGAGAGCCGCACGCTGATCAAGTTCCACAACACCAACCCGTGCAGCACGGCGATCGGGCTCAGCATCGACCTCGAGAAGAACGTGTGGCTGGTCGACCAGGGCGGCTTCGCGTGGAAGTTCGACCCGGAGAACGTGCTGGGGATGAAGAAGGTCGATGTGGCGGGCAGCCACTATGTCTACTCGGACATGACGGGCGGCCAGCTGCTCAGCGTCGTCCCTCAGTGAGGCTTACTTGCGCGCATGAGCCCACTGTCACATCCCTCATGCGGGCCGATGGCGCCTGCGTGAGGGGGTGGATCCACCCGAAAGCAGTTGTGCGGCCCCGGGGCTTCGGCCAGGATGGTGGGCATGGATAGCCGGGCTTTGATCGGGTTTGGGGCGGTGTTGGTGCTGGCGCTGGCGGGCTGCGGCGACTCGACGAGCGGCACGGAGGCCAGCGTGTCGGGGACCCAGGGATCGACGGGTACGTCGGTGGGCAGCGTCACGGAGACGCCGGCGACGATGACGGGCTCGGGCGAGGTGCCGACGACCAGCGTGACGGGTTCGGGTTCGGACTCGGTGGGGATGACGACGGGCGACACGACGGCCGGCCCATCGACGAGCGTGACGACCGATCCGTCGGCGACGGGGACGGACACGGGGCCGGGCACGGGGACGACGAGCGCGTCGTCGACGGGCGTGCCGGACACGACGGGCTCGACGGGCTCGACCGGGACGACGATGGGGGCGGTCGATACCTCGTCGTCGTCGACGGGCGAGAAGCCGCCGTGCGAGCCGGGTGACGGCATGGGCATGGGCATGGTGGAGAAGAGCTACATCTGGATCGCCAGCCAGAACACCAGCGACGTGTCGAAGGTGGACACCAAGACGATGACGGAGCTGGCCCGCTACCGGACGGGTCCGGGCAACGAGAGTCCGTCGCGCACGGCGGTCAGCGCCGACGGCCGCTTCGTGGTGGTCAACAACCGCCAGACGGGGCGCTCGACGATGATCGCGGCCAACCCAGACGACTGCCCGGACAAGAACGGCAACGGGATGCTGGACTCGTCGCAGAACAAGAACAACCTGCTGGCCTTCGGCGCCGACGAGTGCGTGCGCTGGTCGATCACGCTGCCGTTCCTGGGCGCGTGGGACGACGGGCCGCGCGGGGTGACCTGGACGCCCGGGGTGTGGGACTACGATCTGTGCAAGTACGTCGAGCCGAAGGTGTGGATCGGCTACATGTCGAACGCGGGCGGCGAGACGGTGCACCTGATCCGCGTCGACGGCGAGACCGGGGTGATCGAGCAGACGATCCCGGTGCCGGGCTGGAACGGCTCGGGCTTCGCGCCCTACGGGGCGGCGCTCGACCCGGCGTTTCGCCCGTGGTTCTCGTCGCTGCGCGGCGAGTTCGTGCGCGTGAACACCGACCTGAACCCGATCACGATCACGCGCTACACGCCGCCGGGGAACGTGCAGTCGTACGGCTTCACGGTCGACCAGGACGGCAACCCGTGGTTTGGCGGCAACTGCGGGCCGGTGACGACCTTCGACGTGAAGACGCAGAGCTACGTCAGCGTGCCGGGGCTCAACGGTTGCTGGCGCGGGGTGGCGGCCGACGAGAAGTACGTGTGGGTGGCGAACAACAGCCCCTGCGGCTTCGCCCAGATCGACCGGGCGACGCGCACGCTGATCAAGAACTGGAACACCAACCCGTGCAGCACGGCGATCGGCTTCAGCATCGACGCGGAGAAGTTCGTGTGGCTGGTGGACCAGGGCGGCTGGGCCTGGAAGTTCGACCCGGAGAACGTCGGCGGGATGATGAAGGTCGACGTGGCCGGGCAGCACTACGTGTACTCGGACATGACCGGCGGGCAGGTGGCGAGCATCCTGCCGCAGTGAGGGGGCTCCGCGTCGGCGACGACGCGTCGGCGACTTGGTCGCGGGGGCAGATGGCGATACCCTGGCCGGGTGCGAAGGGTCCCATGCGGCGCGATGCTCTGGTGTCTCGGCTGCCTGGGCCTGCTGCTCGGCTGCGTCACGGCGAAGCAGCACCTCGCGGCCGGGCGCTTCGAGGAGGCGTGCCTGGCGACGCGGATGGACCCGCTCCTGCGGGCCGAGACGGCGGCGGCGATCTCGGCGCGCTCCGACGCGACGATCCGCGTCCACGCGCTGGACGACGCGGAGGTGACGATGTTGCTCGGCGCCGACCTCCTCGACGATCGCTCGATCCTCTTGCGGGTCAACACCGATGCGCCGCGGACCGGGGCGGGCCACCACGTCGATGTCACGGTGCGCGGGCTGCGGGCGGGTCGCGTCTTCGCCGGCGGTCTGCCGTGGTCTCACGAGGAGCTCGCGCGGCTGTTGGGGATCGAGGTCGAGTATGTCGCGGGCGACGGTCGCAAGCTGTTTGACCGGATGCTCGGTGCGCCGCCGCGGGACACCTGGGAGCCCGGGTGGGTGTGCCGCGCGGGCGAGGAGTGTGCGGAGCGGGTTGCGTTCGCGCAGCGGCTCCACTTCATCATGACCACGAGCTTTGCTCGCTGCGACCATGGCCGACGGCAGCCGTGCGAGCTGCTTGTCCTCTTGCACGCCGACGGGCCTGATGAGGCCGGGCCGGCGGTCTTGCGCGTGGGCGTCGAGCATTCGCTGGGTTCATGCTGGACCGAGCATCTCGTCGAGATCCCGCTGGCGGACGGCGTCTGGCCTGGCGATGGGGTTAACCGTCGTTTCGCGGCCGGGCCGCTGGGCGTGCGCGACCTGCCCGGTCCTGCGCTGTTGCCGGGGACAGGGTTCGATCGCTCGAGCTCTGGTCCGTGACGCGGTCGTGCCAGCGTCTCGCCACAGGGGACCTGGGCGCGACCCCGGTGTCGAGGCTCAGCCGAGGCGGCCGCGACGGGGGCGGCCGAGGGCGATGCGGCGCAGGAGCAGGTCGAGGAGCAGCAGCGGGAGGACCAGGGCCCACAGTACCTCGGGCCAGATCGGCCGGGTGCGGGTGCCCTTCGGGGCGCCGGGGGTGGTGAGGATGTCGGCGAGCGGGCCGTCGCTGGTACCTGTCTCTGGGGACAGGCTGGCGAGCCAGGCCGGGTCGGCGCCGAGCTGGTCGGGGGCGAGCTCGCGGGGGTAGGGGACGGAGACCTGACCGACGGCCTCGGCGGCGAGGCGGCGGGGGGACTGACCCTCGTCGAAGAGCTCGGCCTTGAGGAGGCGCTGGCCGGCGTGCACGCCGAGCACGGTGGCCTCGTAGCGGCCGGGGGCGGTGAGGGCGATCGGGAGGCGGGTGGTGTGGGCGTCGCTGCTGGCGGGCTCGGCGGGGTCGATGACGAGGAGCTCGCCGCGGAGGTCGTTGACAAAACCCTCGGCGGCGTCGACGTCGACGACGACGCTGTAGCTGCCCTCGTCGGTGCCGGGGGTGACGCGCAAGGTGGCGCCGCCGAGGGTGCCGGCGCCCTGGCGCATGGTGTCGCGGGCGAGCTGGGACCAGAACTTGCCAAAGCCCTCCCAGGCGACCCAGCGGGCGGCCCAGCGCGGCTGGGCGTCGGAGGCGAAGGCGGCGGTGCGACCGAGGCCGCGGCGGCCGCGGACGAGCAGAGGATCGCCGATGTGGGTGCGGAGGATGAGCTCGGCGAGGGGCTTGAGCTTGAGGGGGATGATGCCGGAGAGGCCGGGGGCGCGGTCGAAGTCGAGGCCGCGCAGGAGCTGGACGCGTTTGGCGACGCGGGGGTAGAGGTCGCGCTCGACGACGGCGTTGCGGGTGACCTCGCGGGTCTCGCGGCTGAAGATGCGGGGGACGTCGGTGCCGTCCTGCGAGAAGTAGTAGCGGCCGCGGCCGCGCTCGGCGACGCGGGCGAGGAAGTCCTTGCCTGCGCCTGCGCCGACGCCGACGGCGGAGACGGTGATGTCGGCGTCGCGCATGTCACCGAGGAGGGTGTTGACGCCGGCCTCGGGCGACTGGCCGTCGCTGAGGAGGATGACGTGCTTGACGAGCGCCTTGGAGCCGACGAGTTGTAGGTAGGCCTCGCGCAGCGCGGGCAGGGCGTTGGTGCCACCACCGGCGCTGAGGCGGCGGATGTCGCCGGCGATGCGGATGCGGTTGGCGGCGGGCTGGAGGCGGACGAGGGTGTAGGGGCGAGAGTCGAAGGCGACGACGCCGAGCTCGTCGCCGGGGTCGAGGGTGCTGGCGGTGGCGCGGGCGGCCTCCTTGACGAGGTCGAGGCGGTCCTCGCTGGACATCGAGCCGCTCTTGTCGATGACGAGGACGAGGGCGAGGGTCGGCTGCTCGCGCTGACGCTCGCCCTCGAAGCGCACGGGCAGGAGGTCCTCGATGACGGTGCCGCCCCAGCCGCCGACGCCGAAGGCCCGCTCGCCGCCGACCATGATGAGGCCGCCGCCGTCGTTGACGTACTTGACGATCGCCTGCTGGAGGGCGCCGCTGGCCCGGCGGGCGGGCAGGTCGGAGAGGACGACGAGGTCGTAGGGGCGCAGGCCCTCGGCGCTGGCGGGGGCGGCCTCGGGGGCGAGGGTGTCGACCTGGAGGTGGTCGCTGCGCAGGGCCCGAGGCAGGGCGCTCGACTCGTCGGCGTCGCCGAGGTGGAGCACACGCGGGCGGCCGCGGACCTCGCCGACGACGGCGGCGCGGTCGTTGGCGGTGCTGCGGTTTTGTTCCGGAGGCAGGGCGTCGGCGTCGAGGCGGGCGGTGAAGACGACGGGGCCGGGGGCGCTGGCGCGGGCGGGCAGCTTGATCTGCTGCGGGCCGGCGCGCAGGACCAACTCGCTGCTGGGGGCGAGGGGGTTGGGGGAGCCGTCCTTGTCGAGGCGCAGGGTGAGCGTGGCGGGGGCGCTGGCCCAGAGGTCGATGACGACGTCGAAGGTCTGGCCGACACGCAGCTCGGCGGGCAGGTGGAGGGCCTCGACCAGGACGTCGCCGCGGGCGCGCGGGGGGAAGCTGCGGGTGTGCAGGGTGAGGCCGCGTTCGCCGAGCTCGCGGGCGGTGGCGGCGAGGTCGGCCCGCTCGGCGACGCTGCCGGCGCCGTCGCTGATGAGGACGACGCGGCCCTCGGTGTCGGGATCGAGGAGGGCCTCGGCGAGGTGGAGGGCGCCGGCGTGATCGCTGGCCAGGCCGCCACCTGGCTCTCGGGACAGGTCGACGGTGCCGGCGTCGGCGTCGAGCGGGAGGGCGCGGGCGGCGGTGGCGTAGCTGAGGAGGCGCAGGCGGGTGCGGTCCTCGCGGTCGCCGGTCTCGGCCTGGACGGCGGTGATGGCCTCGCGCAGGAGGCTGCGGGCGGCGGTGAGCTGGTCGTCGTCGATGCTGGCGGAGACGTCGACGGCGACGACGACGGTCTTGCCGCGGCGCGGGGCCTGGAGGGTGGGGACGGCGAGGGCGAGGGCGAGGCCGGCGAGGACCAAGAGGCGGACTGCGGCCTGGAGGACGACCTGCCAGCCGTGGAGGTCGACCAGCGAGCGGCGGGCGACGACGACGAGGTAGGGGAGGAGGGCGAGCGGGAGCAGCCAGAGGGCGGCGGGCTGGGTGAGGATGAGGTCGCGGTCGCCCGTGGCGGACAGGCGGGTGGCGAGCCAGGTCGGGAGCTCCAGGTGCAGGGGGGCGACGGCGGGGCCGTAGAAGTGCAGGGCCGCGGCGGCGCACAGGCCGACGAGCAGCGCGAGCAGGGGCCTCAGCACGTGGGCTCCTCGGCTGTCCCGGGGGACAGGTGCGAACGGGCTGTCTTTACGGACAGGAGAGGTGTCCCGGGGGACAGGTGCGAACGGGCTGTCTTTACGGACAGGAGAGGTGTCTCGGGGGGCAGGTGCGAACGGGCTGTCTTTGCGGACAGGTGGGCTGTCCTGAGGGACATGCGGGACGGGGCTGGTCTCGCGGACAGGTAGGATGTCCGGAGGGACAGGTGGCGGGCGTTCATACCGTCACCCGTCGGTGGTAGGTGGCCCACTCGAGGGCGATGAGGCCGGCGGCGGCGAGCAGGAGGAGGGTCCACAGGGGGCCCTCGCCGACCGGGAGCGGGGTCGGCGGGTCGCCGGCGCTGGCCTCGGGGGGGAGCTCGAGCTCGCTGACGCGGTCGTGGAGGTCGGAGGCGGCGGCGCTGGCCTGGTGGACGGCGAGCAGGACGGTGGTGC
>JBGAUO010000165.1:0-10187 GCA_044228605.1 Nannocystis sp.
GATGTCGATCCAGTCGCATAACACCGCAGTCCTCGAACCCGCGCCGTATGCCGACCGCCATGTCGAAGTCGATGGCCTGAAGCTTCACGTGCAGGACTACGGCACGTCCGGCAAGCCGCAGATGCTGTGCGTGCACGGCAGCGCGGCGCATGCGCACTGGTTCGATTTCGTCGCGTCCGGTTTGAACGACCAGCATCACGTGCTGGCGCCTGATCTGCGCGGCCATGGCATGGCATCAGACTCTATTAGCACCAATTGTATCTTTGCGGCCGGGGACACGCTGTTCGGCAAATTGCGCCCCAATCTTCGCAAGGTTGTGATTGCCCCCTTTGACGGCTATTGCTCGACAGATATCCTTGTGCTGCGCGCTACCGCAGCGAGCGAGCCGCGTTTTGTCGCACGCTTGATGCAGTCAGAGGATGTTGCCTCGCAAGCCATCAGGACGGCAATCGGCACAAAAATGCCGCGCACATCGTGGCACGCCCTCCGCAAGATGCCTGTGCATGCTCCGCCGCTGGTTGAACAGTCGTTGATAGCGGAGGTTGCCGATAGGCTAGATGAGGCCATCCGCAGGACCGAACAACTCGGCGAGAAGCTCAAGCTGGCGAAGCAGGGGCTGCTGCACGACCTGCTGACCCGCGGCATCGACGACAACGGCGAACTCCGCGACCCCATCCGCCACCCCGAGCAGTTCAAGACCTCCGCCCTCGGTCCTCTGCCAAAGCACTGGGGCTCCCCGCGTATTGGAGAACTGCTCGCTCCCGTGGCACCTGCGATGCGAAGCGGTCCATTTGGGAGCTCGCTTCTTAAGTCTGAACTTGTGGCCGACGGGATCCCACTCATTGGAATCGACAATGTTCACGAGGAGCGATTCTTGGCTGATTTTTCGCGATTCGTTTCGCCCGCGAAGGCAGTCGAGCTTGCGCGATATAGGGTGCGACCATTAGACGTTCTGATAACAATTATGGGAACCGTAGGCAGATGCTGTGTCGTGCCGGCCGACATCGGGGTGGTCATCTCGACCAAGCATGTCTGGGCACTAACGCTAGATCAGGTACACTACTCCCCGACCCTGGCCTGCATGCAAATCAACCATGCCCCCTGGGTGAAACGCCAGTTCATGCGGGATTCCCAAGGGGGCATCATGTCGGCCATCAGTTCAAGCACCTTGAGATCCTTGCTGCTGCCAGCCCCTCCCCAGATTGAAGCGACGGCAATCGAGGATATACTCGTCACACTCCACGGCCGATTAGTGCGTGCGGCGGAGAATGTTACCAAACTCCGGCTGCTAAAACAGGGCTTGATGGACGACCTTCTCACCGGCCGCATCCGCGTCACTTCCCTTCTCGAGCAGGACTTCACACCATGACCGAAGGCCCCGAGTACAGGCTCGTCGAGAGCCCCTTCCTCGATCAGCTCACCGGCCTCGGCTGGAAGTTCATCGACGGCAGCACCGAGCACCCCTCGGTCACCGGCCGCGACACCTTTCGCGACATCCTTATCAAAGACGACCTGAAGCGAGCCCTGCGTCGGATCAACCTCCGCAACGGCCAGCCCTGGCTCGATGACGCCCGGATCGCCCAAGCCATCAGCGAGCTCGAGCGGATCGGCACCCCGCGGCTGTTGGAGGGCAACGAAACCGCGACCAAACTCCTGCTCAACGGCACATCCGTCGACGGCCTGCCCGACTGGGACGGCGGCCGCTCGCAGAGCGTCCACTACATCGACTGGGCGCGCCCCGATCAGAACGTCTTCACTGCCGTCCGGCAGTTCCGCGTCGACTGCCCCGGGGGCATGGCCAAGCGCTTCATCATCCCGGACATCGCCCTCTTTATTAATGGCATCCCGGTCGTCATCGTCGAGTGCAAGAGCCCGACCGTTCCCGAGGCCATCGCCCAGGCGATCGACCAGCTGCGCCGCTACCACAACGCGCGCAAGGCCGCCGATGAGGTTGAGGACAACGAGGGCAACGAGCGCCTCTTTTATACCAACCAGCTCCTGATCGCTACCACCTACGACAGCGCCCGGCTCGGCACGATCGGCGCCGACACCCAACACTACCTCGAGTGGAAGGACACCGCCCCTGTGCCGCTCGCCGCGGTCCAGGCCGAGCTCGGCAAGCAGAACCTCTCCAGTCAGGAGCGAATGATCGCCGGCGTTCTGCGCCCGGCCCACCTGCTCGACCTCCTTCGACACTTCACCCTGTTCCAGGAGGTCGACGGCAAGACGATCAAGATCGTCGCGCGCTACCAGCAGTTTCGCGCCGTCCACCGGGCGATCGACCGCCTGCGTAACGGCAAGACCCGCCGCCAGGACGGCGAGAGCGACCGCCGCGGCGGCATCATCTGGCACACCCAGGGCTCGGGCAAGAGCCTGACGATGATGTTCCTGGTCCGTAAGCTGCGCTCCTCGCCCGAGCTGCGCCGCTTCAAGGTCGTCGTCGTCACCGACCGCAAGGACCTCGAGCGCCAACTCGCCGACACCGCCAGTCTCACTGGCGAGGTCGTTCAGATCGCCAAGAAGGTCGCCCAGGTCAAGAAGATGCTCCGCGTCCGGGGCCCGGGCCTGATCTTTGCGATGATCCAGAAGTACGCCGACCCGGACCTGGAGAAACTCAAGCCCGACGACGAGGTCGGAGACCTCGGTGTCCTCGACGACGACGACGCGGTCCTAGTGATGATCGACGAGGCCCATCGCTCGCATACCAACACCCAGCACGCCCACCTCCTGCAGGCGCTGCCAAACGCGGCCCGCATCGGCTTCACCGGCACCCCGATCCTCATGGGCGCGAAGAAGCGGACAACCGCGATCTTTGGCGAGGAGCTCGACCGCTACACGATCCGCCAGTCCGAGGCCGACGGTGCGACCGTCCCGATCCTGTACGAGGGTCGCACCGCCGACGGCGCCGTCGCCGATGGCCGCGACCTCGACCAGCTCTTTGAAGACATGTTCGTCGAGCACACCGACGCCGAGATCGAGGCGATCAAGCGTAAATACGCCGTCACCGGCGCGATCCTCGAGGCCCCGAAGCTGATCGCCGCCAAGGCCCGCGACATCCTGCGCCACTACGTCCAACAGATCCTCCCCAACGGGCACAAGGCCCAGGTTGTCGCCTACTCGCGCCGCGCCGCCGTCACCTATCAGCTCAAGTTCGTCGAGGCCCGCGACGAGCTGGTGCGTGAGGCCGAAGCCCTCGACCCGGCAACCGCCGCCCTCGGCGACGAGGCGCTGGCTAGCAAGCCCGCCAAGCTCCGCGCCGCCGTCTCCGCCGCCCGCGTCCTTGAGCGCCTCAAGAGCCTCGAGTTCGCGGCCGTCATCTCCCCCCTCAACAATGATCCAGGCGAGATGAAGGAGTGGACCGACCCGGCCAAGATCATCTCCCGCATCGCCCGCTTCAAGCGGCCCTTCGAGCACAAGGACCCGAACAAGTGTGACCCGCTCGCTTTCCTGATCGTCAAGTCGATGCTGCTGACCGGCTTCGACGCCCCGATCGAGGGCGCGATGTACATCGACCGCTCGCTGCGCGAGGCCGACCTGCTGCAGGCCCTTGCCCGCGTCAACCGCACGCACAAGGCAAAGACGGCCGGCATCATCGTCGACTACTACGGCGTCGCCCTCCACCTCAAGGAAGCTCTCAAGGCCTACGATGCTCAGGAGATCGAAGGCGCGCTGCAGAGCATACGCGACGAGATCCCGAAGCTCGCCGACCAGCACGCCCGGGTCCTGGCGCTGTTCACCAGCCGCGGCCTCGACCCACGCACGCAGGACGCCGAGTGCGTCCACTTGCTCCGCGACGAGCGCCTGCGCGCCGAATTCGCGGTCAAGCTGAAGATCCTCCTCGGCACCTACGACCTGATCCTCCCGCGTCCCGAGGCGCTGCCCTACGTCCACGACGTCGAGCTATTCGCGGAGCTCTACACCCGCGCTCAGCGGCTCTACCGCGATGACGCCGTCGCGCTCAGCGAGGGCATCGGCCGCAAGGTCCAGAAGCTCATCGACGACCACATCATCTCGCTCGGCATCGACCCCAAGATCCCGCCGATCTCGATCACCGACGCCAAGTTCGCCGCCCACGTCGCCCGCCAGGTTTCCCCGCGCGCCAAGGCGTCCGAGATGGAGCACGCCATCCGCAGCCACATCCGCAAGAACCTCGACCAGGACCCGGTCCACTACCAGCGCCTCTCCGAGCGTCTGGAAGAGCTGCTCGAGAAGTTCGGCGAGAACTGGGAGCAGCTCGCCCTGGCGCTCCACGACTTCATCGAGGAGGCCAGGAAGGGCCGGACGGCAGACCCGGGGGTCGCCGGCGTCGACGGCATCGACACCAAGCTCCACGCCCCGTTCCTCGACCTCCTGCGTCAGGCCCGCGAGAAGCAGACCGCCGTCAACGGCGACGACCTTCGCTGGCTCGCCGGCCTCTGCGTCGCCCTTGTCGAGCTCATCCGCGAGCAGGTCCGTCTGGTCGGCTTCTGGAAGAACGATGTTCAGCCGGCGGAACTGCGCGATCAGATCTTCGTGTTCCTCGACGATCATGAGATCGTCGACTTCGAGCACGCGGCCGAGCTCGCCGATCGCCTGATGGAGCTGGCCAAGGCCAACCACGCCCGCATCGCCGCCGCATGATCACCGCCATGAAGATCGATGACCTCGACTTCGAGGTTCGCCGCAGCAACCGCCGCCGCAGCGTCCAGATCACCGTCGACCGCGGCGGCGAGCTGGTCCTCATCGCCCCCGACGACTGCTCCCAAGACCAGATCGAGGGCTTCGTCCGCTCGCGCCGGATGTGGATCTTCACCAAGCTCGCCGAGAAGGACGCCCTGCGCCACCCACCGCCGGGCAAGCAGTTCGTCAACGGCGAGGGCTTCCCCTACCTCGGTCGCAGCTACCGCCTCCTGCTCGTCGCCGACCAGGACACCCCCGTCAAGCTCACCGGCGGCCGCTTCCGCCTGCGCCGCCAGGACGGCGCCCACGGCCGCGAGCACATCGTCGCCTGGTACACCGCCCACGGCGAGGCCTGGCTGTCCAACCGCCTCACCCGCTACAGCGCCCGCCTCGGCGTCATCGTCGAGCGCCTCCAGGTAAAGGACCTCGGCTACCGCTGGGCCTCCTGCGGCCGCGGCGGAGCGCTGTACTTCCACTGGCGCACCATCCTCCTGCCCCCGAGGATCGTCGACTACATCATCGTCCACGAGCTCGCCCACATCCACGAGCCCCACCACACCCCGGAATTCTGGGCCCGCGTCGAGCGCGTGCTCCCGGACTATGCCGCGCGCAAGCAGTGGCTGGCCACCCACGGCCAGGCCGAGACCGGCTGGTAGCCCACCGTGCGTGGGCGCACGCGTCGAATAATTGATCGAGCCGCCTAGCGATCGACACACCCGCTGACAGCCTCCATCGCCGATGACCTCGCCCGAAAATCTCGAAGCTCTCGAGCAACTCCTCATCGACCTCTTCACTGAGTGCGGGAGTCTGCGGCGATTCGTGGCGACGACGCCGGGCGCCGCGAAGCTCGTGCCTGAACTCCCCGGCGCGGAGGCCAGCATCCAGAGCGTGGCTCACAAAGTTGCGCGGGGACTTGGGAGCCATGGCCTGCTCAACGTCCAACTGTTCGAGCGCCTGCATGCCGAGCGTCCGCTTCGGAGCAGCGATATTGCCGGCGTTGCCCAGCGCTTCGAGATTACGTTGGGGCGGGTCGCGGCCACTGAGCCCATCCGTACATCTACGAGCGACATCTTTACCTCGCCCGATGCGCCACAAACGGTCAGACCCGACCTGCTCCAGCGGTTCCTCGCAGAACCTGGTGGGCGACGCCGCCTGATCAGCGTGCTCCAGGAGCAAGTCGTGGTGGGCCAGGAACAGACGATCGCGGCCAGCCTCGCAGACGCGGCACAACTACAACACTATCCGGCCGGCACAAACCTGGTTCAGCAGGACGGGGCTGACACGGACATCCTGCTGATCCTGGTGGGGAGCGTGGCGATCATGGTGAACGGCCGTGAAGTCGCCATACGTCGTGCGGGTCAGCATGTCGGAGAGATGGCGATGATCGATCCGGCGCAGCGTCGGAGCGCAACAATCACGGCACAGGTTGAGACTATCGTCGCTCGGGTCACGGAGGATGACTTCGCACGAGTAGCGACGGAGTTTCCGCGACTCTGGCGTCGCCTTGCCGTGGAATTGGGCGCTCGTCTGCGTGAACGAGGCCGTCTGGTCCGTCCTCGGCAAAGTCGTCCCCTTGTGTTCATCGGCTCCACCGACGCCGGCCTGCCGCTTGCCCGCAAGTTTGAGACGGCACTCAAAGACGACCTCTGGGATGTTCGTGTGTGGCGGGACGGTGCTCACGGAATCGGCAAGTCTTCGCACGAGTCGTTGATGGCGCAGTTGGATCAGTTCGCCTTCGGCTTGCTAATCGTCTCCGAGGCCGACCTCTCAACCTCTGATAGTCGAGGCCATGCACTAGATAGACTTGTCTTTCAGCTTGGACTCCTCGCGGGCACCTTGGGACAGGAACGAACCTTGGTCGCCAAGGTTGGCGGGGCTGACGATGGGTGGAGCCTGCCTGCGCAGATGGGCGGGATGCGCTGTCTGCATATCGCTCCGGCCATGGGGAGCACCCCGCCAGAACTTGCGTCTGTCGTCGACGAGATCCGTGTGATCCTGAAGTACCACCTTGAGCGATAGAGAAGGGAAGAAGAATGGCATTCACCGATGATCTCACTGCAGAAGTTGTCAAAATATTGAAGGAGCAATGGTCGATTCGAGACGGCCAGAAGGTCCCCGATACGCCGGACCTAAAACTTGCCAACGACGGGCTGAAGCTCACAGGCACCGTGCTCTACGCAGATCTGGCAGAGTCAACGCAACTCGTCACCAAGTATAAGGCCTCATTTGTTGCCGAGATATACAAATGCTACCTGAACTGCGCTTGCCGAATTATCCGCAATCAAGGCGGCGAGATCACCGCCTTCGACGGAGACCGCGTCATGGCCGTGTTTTTGGGGGCCAAGAAGAACACTAGCGCAATGCGAAGTGCGCTCGCCATCAATCATGCGGTCACCCAAATCATCAACCCCAAGGTTCGAGAGCAGAACCCCAGCCTCGCGCCTGATTTTCAGATTCGGCAGGCGGTCGGGATCGATACGAGCGAACTACTCGTCGCTCGTACCGGCATCCGAGGGTCCAATGATCTCGTCTGGGTAGGACGTGCGGCCAATCTCGCGGCGAAGCTCTGTTCGCTGCGTGAGAGTAACAAAGCGTCATGGATTTCCAGCGACGTCTACGACGACTGCGAAGATGCCGTGAAGACCGCCAAGGGAGCCTCAATGTGGGAGAAGCGTAGCTGGACCGCACAGGGCAACATGTCTGTCGAGCCCTCAATGCTGAGCCCCGCCCAGCTTGCGCTCATGGACGCGCTCGAAGGCCGCAAGCTGCTCGTGTGCGTCGGACCGCTGGTGTCGACCGCGGCGGGGCTGGCTAGTCCGCTCGACCTGGTGGAGCGCTGTCGACAGCGACTCGCGGCGCTGGGACCCAACACTCCGACCATCGCGGTCGAGAGCGGCGTAGCGACGGCACTCGAGCGAGCCGAGGCGTTGCTCGGGAGCGCCGCGTTCGTCCGACTGGTGCGCGAGGCATGGGAGCCGCTGGTGCCGGTGCCCAAGGTGGCACGGGCGCTGGTCGGGCTGTCGCCGGGGCTCAACGGGCTCATCACAACCAACCTCGACCGACTTCTCGAGCGTGCCTTTGAAGCACGTTGGCCTGCCGTCTACGAGGCGACACCAGACGCGGCGAAGCGGACGCGGGCGATCTTCAAGGTCCGCGGGACGATCGACCGGCCCAGCGAGTGGATGCTGACGGCGCGGCAGCAGGAGAACGCGAATTCTGTGCAGCAGCGCAACCTCGAGGCCCTGCTGCGGAGTCACGTTCTGTTGTTCGTCGGCTTCCCACCCGACGACGAGGACTTCCGGCGCCTGCTCGAGGCCCGCAGGCACCCCGTCGCCGACAAACAGCACAACTCGACCGAGACCCTCCATCCCGATCTCGCACTGTTTCCGGAGGCGCTGTGGACCAAGCACGCGGGCGACCATCTCGACGAGCGAGGCATCGAGGTGGTCCCACTCGCGGGCGACTACGACACCCAGGCGGCGCGCTACCTCGACGCGCTCGCCGAGGAGCTCGGGCGGCGAACGCAACGCCCGGTGCCGGCGAGCGGGGTGGAGGTCGAACCGGCCGAGCCCAGCGCGGACAATCCATACCCGGGTCTCGAGCCATTCACCGAGAAGAACCGGCGCTATTTCTTCGGGCGAGAGGACGACCTGGAGCGGGTGCGCAGTCGGCTAGGTGGCATGGGCGTCCCACTGCGGCAATGGCTGTTCGTCGACGGTCCGAGCGGCGTCGGCAAGTCCTCGTTCCTCCAGGCGGGCTTGTTGGCGGCGCTGCGAGACGGAGGCGCGCAGATCCCCGGCTCCGAGGTGGCGTGGCGGATCGTGACGATGCGTCCGGGCCCAGCGCCCGTGTTCGAGCTCGCCGAGCAGGTCCACCGGGTGCTCGTCGGCGATGCCGCGTGCGAGCTGTCCGCCAGCGGCCTCGGTGCGAGGCTCCACCACGCGACGGCGGCGCTCGGGGAGTTCCTCGCGGCCCACCTGGCCGAGGACGAGGGCCTGGTGCTGCTCGTCGATCAGCTTGAGGAGGCCCTCCGCGTCCAGGCCGCCGAAGTGCGCGAGTCCTTCGCGGCAGCACTGGTCGACCTGCTCGTGCGCTCGCCCCGTCCGGTGCTGCTAATCACGAGCCTGCGCAGCGACTTCTCCGGCGACCTGCCGCGCCTGCCGGCGCTTCACGAGCGCATGACGGGCGCAAGCCCTCCCGTCCGGTACACGCTCGCCGCGTTGTCGACGGCGCAGCTCGCCTCGGCAATCGAGGGCCCGGCCCACGAAGCACGCGTCGAGCTCGTGCCTGGGCTGACGGAGCGCATGATCGCGGACGCCGGCCACATCGAACGCGGCGAGGGGCAAGGCGGCGAGGTCAACCCGGAAACCGCGCTGCCGCTGGTGGCCGCCGTCGTGGCGAGCCTGTACGAGCTGCGCGACGGCCGACGGCTAACCCCTGAAGCGTACAAAGTCCTTGGGGGGGTCGAAGGTGCGCTGACCCGTCGCGCGGACGAGGCCTTGGCGCCGCTGCTCAAGGACTTCACCGACGAGCAGCTCTGGGGCCTCTTCCGAAAGCTCGTGTACACCGCGCCCCAGGGGCGCACGACCCGGCGGGCCTTGAGCCGCAGCGACGCGCTGGCGGCCGTCGGCGGCGGGCCGAAGGCCGAGACGCTGCTCGCGCGACTCACCGGCAGCGAGCGAGCGATGCGCCTGATCGTCGTTCACGGCGACGCCGCCGCGCCGCGGATCGACCTCGTGCATGACGCACTGCTGCGCGGTTGGACGTGGCTGCGCGAGCACATCGACCGCGATCGCGTTGAGCTGCTCCGCGAGTCCGAACTGGCGGACACCGCGGCGCGCTGGGACCGGCTCGGACGCCCTGGCGAGGGTCTTCCGAGCGGCGCCGAGGCGCAGTACTTCCTGCGGGCCAGCACGTCCGAGGGAACGCTTGCCCAGGCTTATCAGGACGCGCTGCGCAAGCACCTGCGGCGGCGGCGAACGGTCCTCCGCACGGTGATCGCGGCCCTGGCGAGCGGCGTCGTGACGTTATCGGGCGTCAGCGTCTACGCCTGGTACCAGCGCGGCGAGGCGCAACAGCACGCCCAGGTCGCGCAGGAGCAGACCCAGCTTGCGCAGGAGCAGACCCAACTGGCGCAGGAGCGGCTCACGTCGGCGAAGCTCGTCACGAACGAGTTACTCTTCGGGGTCTTGCCGAGGTTGGACCCAATCCCGGGCACGGCCGAGGTCCGCAAGGAGATCCATCGTCGACTGGCAGCAATGCAGCAAACCCTTCGGGTTGGTGCCGAGGACGACGCGGATCTATTGCGCCTCGAAATGGCGCAGAAAATTAGCCGCGGAGACCTGGCACTCAGCCACGAGCGACTCGACCAGGCCCGCGTCGAGTTCGAGCAGGCCCTAGCGCTCGCCGAGCGTCTTGTCGCGGAGCATCCGAGCCTGGGGGCCCAGCGTGACCTCTCCCTCTCCCTCGATAGCCTGGGGGGCGTGGAGATGCAGGCGGGCAACCTCGCCGCCGCCCGGGCCCACTTC
>JBGAUO010000166.1:0-10175 GCA_044228605.1 Nannocystis sp.
GGCCCTGGCTGCCGGCGGCGGTGCCGGCGATGGGGCGGTCGATCCCTTCTTCTACCTGCTGATGGTTTTCGTGATGGCGATCTTCGTCGGCTATTACGTCGTCTGGAGCGTCACGCCGGCGCTGCATACCCCGCTGATGAGCGTCACCAACGCGATCAGCGGCATCATCATCGTGGGCGGCATGCTCCAGCTCGGCGGCGGCGAGCTGCACCTGGCCGCGATCCTCGGCGCCGTCGCGGTGCTGCTGGCGAGCATCAACATCGCGGGGGGCTTCCTGGTGACGGTCCGGATGCTGCGCATGTTCCACAAGGGGGACGCGCCTCATGCCTCCTAGTGTGCTGACGACCGCCTACCTGGCGGCGGGCGTGCTGTTCATCCTCAGCCTGAGCGGACTCTCCGCCCAGGCCACCGCCGCTCGCGGCAACCTCTACGGCATCATCGGCATGCTGCTCGCCGTGCTCGCCACCGCGTTCGGCCAGAACCTCGCCGGCGCGATGAACGTCAGCACCAGCGGCTTCGCCATGCTGGCCGCCGTCATCATCCCCGGCGCGATCATCGGCGCCACCCTGGCCGCGCGCGTCGCCATGACCTCGATGCCCGAGCTCGTCGCGGTGCTCCACAGCTTCGTCGGCGCCGCCGCCGTGCTCGTCGGCCTCGCCTCCTTCCTCGACCCCGGCGCCCACCCCACGGGCACCGAAGGCACGATCCATAGCGTCGAGATCTTCATCGGCGTGTTCATCGGCGCCATCACCTTCACCGGCTCCGTCATCGCCTTCCTCAAGCTGCGCGGCAGCATCGGCGGCAAACCCCTCGCGCTCCCCGGCCGCCACCTCCTCAACCTGGCGATGCTGCTCGGCTGCGCCTTCCTCGGCTACCAGTTCCTCGCCGACAACCACCACGGCCTCCAGCCCCTGCTCATCATGACCGGCATCGCCTGCATCATCGGCGTGCACATGGTCATGGCCATCGGCGGCGCCGACATGCCCGTCGTCGTCTCGATGCTCAACAGCTACTCCGGCTGGGCCGCCGCGGCCGCCGGCTTCATGCTCTCCAACGACCTCCTCATCGTCACCGGCGCCCTCGTCGGCAGCAGCGGCGCGATCCTCTCGTACATCATGTGCAAGGCGATGGCTCGCTCCTTCCTCAGCGTCATCGCCGGCGGCTTTGGCAGCGACAGCGGCGCCGTGGCGGCGCCCAAAGGCGACCAGCCGGTCGGCGAGTGCAAGGAGTACTCGCTCGACGAGGTCGTCGACGCCCTCCGCGAGGCCCGCAGCGTCATCGTCGTCCCCGGCTACGGCATGGCCGTCGCCCAGGCCCAGCACCCCGTCGCCGAGATCACCAAGATCCTGCGCGCCCGCGGCTGCGACTTCCGCTTCGCCATCCACCCCGTCGCCGGCCGCCTCCCCGGCCACATGAACGTCCTCCTCGCCGAGGCCAACGTCCCCTACGACATCGTCATGGAGATGGACGAGATCAACCAGGACTTCCCCTCCACCGACGTCGTCCTCGTCATCGGCGCCAACGACATCGTCAACCCCGGCGCCCAGGACGACCCCAGCAGCCCGATCGCCGGCATGCCCGTCCTCGAGGTCTGGAAGAGCCGCCTCGTCGTCGTCATGAAGCGCGGCAAAGGCGTCGGCTACGCCGGCGTCGACAACCCGCTGTTCTACAAAGACTGCACCCGCATGCTCTACGGCGACGCCAAGAAGAACGTCGACGCGCTCCTCACCCGCCTGCGCGACTGATCGCTCAACGCAGCCGCGCTGTCACCCGCAGCACCCCCGGGTGCCCCGCTGGCACCGTAAGCGCCATCGCCTCGACATCCAGCCCCTCCGGCCGCAGCGCCCGCGTCCGCGCCCGCAGCAGCCCGCGAATGTCGAGGCTCGGCAGACGACCTGTCCCCGGGGACAGCAATGCATCGAGCCGCTGCTCGACCTCCCCGAGCTCCAGCAGCGCCCCAAAACACGGCGCCAGCGTCTCCCCATCGACGCAGGTGATCCGCAAACGATCGACACGCCCGCCGAGCTCGATCCGACCGCTCTCCGCATCAAAACGCGGCGTCACCCACCCTCGTCCGGCCGCGACCACCGCACCAGGCGCCTCCCCCCCGCGGAGGTCCAGCGCCAGCCCGCCAAAGCTGAGCGCCCACGCGTCCCCATCCGGCGCACCCGCGCCCTGATCCGCGGCCATCAACACCGGCGGCCGCTCGACCCGCAACCCCGCCAGCGTCAGCAGCGTCCACGCCCGCAGCTCGTGATCCACCTGCGCCGTCCAACCAGCCCCCGCGATCTGATCCGCCAGCAGCCCGTTCCCGGTCCACGCGTGCAGCAGCGCGTTCACCACGTCGATCGACAGGTCGACCCGCACGTCCTCATCTCCCGCCATGACTCGCCCCGGCAGCTGCACCCCGCGCCGCACCGGCCCCGGCACCACCGCACCCGGCGCGAGCGAGCGCACCGAGAACTGCGCCGCGATCCCGGTCCCCGCCGCGATCGTCACCGGCCCGCAAAACTCGAGCGCCACCGCCGAACGCGGCTCCCCGATCAATAGCTCCGCCCGCTCCGGCAACAGCTGCAGCTCACCCGCCTGCTCGAGCCCCCGCCGCAGCCGCGTCCGCACCTCCTCCTGCGCCCGCTTGCTCACGTACCTGTCCGCAAGGACATATCCACCGATCGCCCCCAGCGGCGCGAGCGGCCCCGTGAGCGCCGCCCCGACCGCAGCCCCACCGACCGTCGCCTTGCTCCGGATCTCCCCGCTAAACTCCACCGGCCCCAGCCACACCAGCCCCAGCGCCAGCCCGCGCGGCCCGCTCGGCGCAACCTGCAGATATGCGTCGACCGCCACCCGGTTGAGCCCCGCCAGCGCCACCCGCACCCGCAGCGAATCTTTCAGGAGGATCAGCTCCGCCCGCTCGAGCTGAGTCTCCGCCCCCAGCAACGGACTCGCCTGCGCCGCCGCCAACAGCTTCTCGCGCAGCGGCGGGACCAGCAGCCGCTGGATCGCACCCTCTGCGATCGTCAGCCCGACCCCGCACAACTCGCCTGTCCCTTCAGACAGCTCCGCAAACGGCCCGACCAACAGCGTGTCCGTGACCGTCTGCGTGCGCCCCCCCTGCTGCGTCAGCGCCAGCTCGATCAAGTGATGCCCCGGCCCGGCCCCCTCGAGATCCACCGTCAGCGCCCCCGCGTCACGCGCCGCAGCGACCTCCACCCCATCGACCTTCGCCACCAGCCGCGACGCCAACGCGCTCGGGCTCACGTCACCACGCCACCGCAGCCCCGAGGACGACGCCGCCGTCCCTCCCGCCCGCGCGACCCGAACCCGCAGCGGCTCGCTCCTCGCACTCTCCTGCAGCAGCTCGCGCCCACCCGCGAACACCAGCCCCGCCAGCCCGAGCCCCGCCAGCGCAGCCCGACTAGCGCGCACCGTACACCACCACGAGAGACACCAGCTCGATCGCCACCACCCACAGCGTACAGGCCATCACGCTGCGCACCATCGCCGCCGTCACCGACTCCGCGCTCGTCTTCTCCTGCGCCCCCTTGGCGACCGCGTCGCTGGCGATCCCCACCGCATAGATCAGCACCAGCACGACCGCCCGCGTGCGAAACACCGCCCGCTCCGCCGGTGGATCGAAGATGTCCGCCGTCACCAGCGCCAGCGCATCCCCGGCCTCCGGCGCGCGCAGCCGCAAATACGCCACCCCGCCCGCCACCATCCCCGCCGTGAACACCGCCGCCAACAGCACGTACGCCAGCGCCAGCGCCAGCCAGGCCGGCAGCCACAGGTACCTCGCCTCCGCGATCCCGAGCCCGCGCAGCGCCGCCGTCTGCCGCGTCAGCGACATCCCCCCGAGCCACGCCGTGATCGCGCTCGCCGACGTCGCCGCAAACAAGATCGCCGACAGCGGCGGCGCCAGAGCCAACACATGCATCGACCCGATCAGCGAGAACACCCGCTCCGGTCGCACCGGCAGCCCCCCGCCGCCGAGCGCGCGATGAAAGATGTACAGCAGCGTGCAACCGACCAGCAGCGATACGATCACGATAAACGGCGCCGGCCGCCACAGCGCCTGCGACAGCGTCACCCTCGCCACCTCCAGCAGGTCCCTCGGCCGTCGCAGCGCCGCCGGGATCGCCGCCAGCACCCGCGACGCCGCCACGAACGGCGCCAGCCACGAAGCCACAAGGCCCCGCACCCGCACCCCAAAGCCTCGTCGCGCGTGCCCTCCGTGCGTTGCTGTCTCTCGGGACAGGCGCTCACGCACCGCGACGGCCAGCCGCTGCTCGACCCCCGGGACCTCCGCGGCGTCGCGCGCAGGCGCCACATCCAGCTCGATCGGCCGTCGCGCCTCCGGGTCCATGTACAAAAAACGGTCCGCCAGCGCCGCCGCGAAGCCGAGGTCGTGTGTCACCACCAGCGCCGTCGCCCCCCCCGCCGCGATCTGCTTGCGGAGCGTCGCCGCCAGCATCGTCACGCGGTGCGGGTCGAGCCCCACCGACGGCTCGTCGAGCAGCAAGATCTTTCGCCCACCCGCCAGCGTACGCGCCACCGCCAGCCGCTGCGCCTCGCCGCCACTCACGGCTGCCACCCCGCCGCGCTCGCTCCACGCCACGGGCAAGTCCACGCGGGCGATCCACGCCGCCACGGCCGCTGCGTCCGAGCTCGCCGGCGGCTCCGCGTTGCGCAGCGCCAGCGCGATGTTGTCGGCCGCGCTCAGATGATCAAACAGCGCCCCCCGTTGCGGCACGATCCCCACCGCCGTCGCCACCCTCCGCTCGCCCGCCCGCACCGCGAAGCCCCGCGCCCGCAGGCTCTCGGGCTCGTGCAGCGCCGTCGTCAGCGTCGACTTGCCCGCCCCGCTCGCCCCGAACACCGCCACCACCTCGCCCGCCCGCAGCTCGAGCGCCACGTCCACCAGCAGCGGCGCGCCGTCCGGCCGGTCCACACACAGCCCGCGCACCGCCAGCAGCGGCCCCTCGTTTACCTGTCCCGCAGGACCTGCCCCTTCGACCATGTCCCCCCGGCCATCTTCACGCCCGCGCCACCGTCTCCACCTCGAGCCAGTCGCGCAGGCGCGACGCGTGCGGCTCATACAGCTCGATCCCTGGCTGGTGAACGTCCGGCATTGCCTCGCCGTGGAAGTCCGACCCGCCCGTCACCACCAGCCCCATCTGCTTCGCCATCCGCAGCCACACCTCGCGCTCCGCGTGCGCATAACGGCCGTACAGCGCCTCGATACCCTCGAGGCCATCCGCACGATGTCGGCGGTACAGGTCCGCCACCAGCGCCGCCGAACGCAGCGTATGCGGGTGCGCCAGCGACATGCGGGCCCCCGCCGCGCGCCCCATCTCGAGCCCCTCGGCCAGGCTGATGCGAGCGAACGCCACGTCTGCCGGCCCGTTGTCATGCAGGTAGCGCTCGAACGCCTCCCGCATGCTGCGCACGGCCTTCGCGGCCACCAGCGCCCGCGCGACATCCGGACGCCCCGCCGTGCGCCCCGCCGTCTCGCGCAAGATCTGGTCCCCGTCGAGGTGGATCCCCAGCTCGGCCAGGCGATCGACGATCGCCCGTAACCGCGTCCGACGATCCTCGAGAACCCCGACCAGCCGCTCCTCGAGCGTCCCCATCGCGGGCTTCACCCCGTACATCAGCAGATGGATCGTCTTGCCGTCGTGCTTGCAGCTCAGCTCGAGCCCTCGCAGCACCGTCACACCGGGCAACACCGCCGCAGTCGCCTCATAGCCGTCCAGCGTGTCGTGATCCGTCAGACAAAACAGCTCGACGCCCTGCTTGCCAGCGCGCGCCGCCACTTCGCCCGCCGGCAAGCTGCCGTCCGAGTGGGTCGAGTGGCAGTGCAGCTCGAGGCGCATCATGGCCAGACTAACCGATCCGCGCCCCTCACCGCGCGCCGGCCCGACAACTCACACCAGCGCGAAACGCAGCCCGCGGTCCCGAACGACCAGTGTCTCGGCACCACAATGCTCGAGCGCCGCTAGCAAGATCGTCACGCCCGCGACCACAACATCAGCCCGCCCGCGCTCCAAACACGCCCGCTCGCACCGCTGCGCCAGCGTCTCGCCGGCCAGCGCGTCGCGCAACGCCAGCACCTGAGCCACCGCGAAACGGCTCCCGTCCACCTTGAGCCGGTCGTACCCGGCGAGCCCGAGCAGCAGCGCCGCCGTCGTGGTCGCCGTCCCGGCCAGCGCGTGCAGCACCGGATGCGGCGCCACCGGCTGGCGTGAAAACGCCGCCAGCGCGGCTTCTCGCACGGCAGCGATCATCGCCGAGCTCGGCGGATCGGCGCTGATCAGCCGCTCCGTCAACCGCACCGCCCCGACCGGATGCGACACCGCCGAAAGCATCCGCGATCCCTCCCCGAGCACCAACTCCGTCGAGCCCCCACCGATGTCCAGCACCCGCAGCGGCCCGTCCCCCGGGGTCTCCCGCGCCACCGACAAGTAGCTGAACTCCGCCTCCTCCCCACCGCTCAAGATCCGCACCGGCACGCCCAGCACGCCCGCAGCCGGCTCGAGGAAGTCGCCCTGGTTCTTCGCCATGCGCACGCCCTCCGTCGTCACGGCGGTGATGCTCGCCCCTGCCGCTTCCGCTGTGCGCCGATACTCCGCCAGGCACGCCAGCGTACGTTCGATCGCCTCTGCAGCGAGCAGACCCGAAGCCCCCGCCCCCTGCCCGAGCCGCGTGATCGTGCTCTGATCCCTCAGCACGGTCAGCTCGCCATCGGAGCCGCGCTCCGCCAGCAACAACAACACGCTGTTGGTCCCGATGTCGATGACTGCTCGCATATGCACCACCCTAAACACAAGATGTCCCCAAGGCCAGATCTCCGGCACGGGACGCACGACGCAAGAACGGCCGCAGATGCGGCCGGTCTCATCGCTCGCGCCCAGGGGGCCGAGAAGCTAGTTCGCCCGCGGACCCCAGTCCGGGGTGGTCCCGGCCTTGGCGATCTGCTGCTGGTTGTTGCCCTGCTCGTTGGCGACGACGATGCCACCCACGGTCGACTGGAACGCGATCATGCGGCCGTCGGGCGACCACGTCGGGTCGAGGTTGCGACCCGGGTTCTGGGTCAGACGAGTCAGCTTGCCCCCGCCCGCATCCACCGCGAAGATGTCGTAGCGGTTGCTGTTGTCGCGACCGGCGTAGGCGACCATGCTCCCACGAGCGCCCTGGCCGGGGTTCCAGTCGGGGGTCTGGTTGTAGTTGCCCTGCTTGCTGAGCCGCGTCGCGCCCGAGCCGTTGGAGCCCATGCGGAACACCTGCGGACCGCCGTTGCGGCTCGACACAAACGCGATCTGGTTGCCACCTGGGTTCCAGGTCGGCGAACCGTCGATGGCCGCGTTGTTGGTGAGGCGGGCCTTGATGCCGCCGCTGGTGTCGATCGTGTAGATCTCAGAGTTGCCGTCCTTCGACAGCGTGAGCGCGATGGTCCCGCCGTCGGGGCTCATCACACCGCCGAGGTTGAGGCCCGGCTGGGTCGAGACCCGCGCCGGAGCTCCGCCGCTGGACATCCACAGGTCCGGGTTACGCTTCGCGTAGCTCGTGAAGAGGACCTGACCACCAGGGCCGATCGACGGCAGCACGTTGAGCGAGCGATTGTTGGTGATCGCGCTCGGCGCCTCACCGTTCATCTCGACCGCGTACACGTTCTTCGTGACGGTCGGATTGCGGTTGGTGCGGACAAACGCGATGCGCGAGCCGAACACACCAGGGGTCTTGGTGTAGTGCTCGATCACATCGTTCATGAAGCGATTGGCGGCCTTCAGCGGGTCCGTGGCCGCGTAGCCACGTGACAGCACAGGCTTGTCGCCCGCGCCCAGGTCGTAAAGCCGGAACTTGAACTGGCCCGCGACCTCATCCGCCAGAATCACCGACTCGGAGCCGATGTCCTGCCAGCCCTTCTTGTTGAAGTCGGTCGCCTTGATCAGCGCCGCCGGGATGCTTCGCCGGTCCATGACCTCGAAGCCGCCGGAGATAGTCGCGTTCTTGCGAAGGATGTCACCGATGCGCCCGTCTGCTGGCACCGCGAGGCGCAGAAGGCGGAAACCTGTCCCCCCGAGTTCGACGTTGCTGTCAGGGGCAGCATTGGCGATCGCAGGGTCTTGGCCGGCAAAGAACGAGCCGGCGAGCAGAAGGGTGGCGAGGAAGGACGTACCGAACAGCGTGCGCATCATGGGCTACAAACACCTCTGAGCGTGAGCGACCAGAACCATACATGCGCCCCGCAAGCAAAGGAACCCCCCAGCGCGCAAAATTCGGCCATCACCGGCACTTTCCGCCAGCCACACACCCGCCCCTGGACCCGCAAAAGCCAGGAAGACCATCCGAGGCCCATCCACGGACGATCCACAAGTCGGGCACAAAAACCCGCCCGGCCTCACAGTCGGGCGATCTCCCCGACGGCCAGGTCAGCCTACTTGACCTTGCCCGCCTGACCCTTGCCCGACCACGTGAAGTCGTAGGGGATCCGCTTGCACTTGCCAGCGAGCTGCTTGGCGATGTCCGGCGGCGCCTTCGGCAGCTTCAGCGACTCGATCGCGTTCTTGAGCGCGCCATCCAGCTGCGTATCACCCGAAGGCTGCGTCACCTTGATGCGATCCACCGAGCCATCAGCACAGACGACCAGCTGAAACTTGTAGGTCGCCGCCTTCCCCTGCCCCGCGTAGGCGCCGACCTTCATGCCGTTGAGCGCCCCGAGCACCGCCGTGGCCCAGGGATCACCGTCCTTCGCCATGTCGGACCAACCGTTGGCGTCCCCAAAGGGGTTCCCGGGCAAGTCCTTGACCGTCGGCAGGTCCTTGTAAGGCGTGTTCGAGTCGCGGTTCTTGTCGGACTCCTTCACGTTCTTCTTGTTCGGGTCCGGCTTCTCGGTCGACTTGATGTCTTCCTTCGGCTTGTCGTTCTTCTTCGGCTCGGGGTTCGGAATGGCCTTCTCGTCGGTGGTGACCTTGGTCTCCGTCTTGGCCTCCGCCGCGACCGTCTCCTCGACGATGATCTTCTCCGGGATGTCCTCCGGGTCCATCTGCTCGCCCTTGCGCATCAGCTCGCCAGGCATGAACTGCATGTCGAGCTCATCGTCATCGGGCTCGCCCGCCTGCGCGTCGAGCTGCGGTCCAAACAGCACGAAGGCAACCACCCCGCCCATCATCGTCGCCGTGCCCACAAGCCCGCCAATCAGCGCTGTCGGGTTACGAAAGAGATCGCCAAACTCGCGCCCGATCGAGACGAAGGGCGAAAGCAGCGCGGGCGTGGTGCGGACCTTGATTGGGTCGGACATGGTTTCGAACTTCCCCCGGGCCCCGAACGCGGGTCACCCGGCTCCGGCTTACACCGGCCTGCTCGGTCTGGCTCGCTAGCTCTTTTTCACAGCCGTCTTGGCTCCGCGCGGATCGGTCAAAAACCCGACCTTGGACACTCCAGCCGTCCGCAGGGCCACCAGCACGTCGACGACGCGGTCGAAGGTAATGTTCTCGTCGCCCTGAATGAAGACCATCCCGGCCTCCTTCATCTTGGCGTTGCTGCTGAGCTCAGCGCCGAGCGTCGTCGGATCGCTCGAAAGCCCGACCGTACCCAGGAACACGCTGCCCTTGGCGTCGATCGAGATCGTCGACAGCAGGAACTGCTCTTCGGCCACCGGGCTGCCGACCGCCTTCGGGACCGCGATCTGCATCGGCGCCTCCGGTGCCATGAGCGGCGTCGACACCATGAAGATGACGAGCAGACACAACATCACGTCGACCAGCGGCGTGACGTTGATACCGGCGACCGGACCCTCGCCGTGGAACCCGTCTTCGAGGAGGCCCGACATCTTAGAAGAAGTGCCGCTTGAGGATGTTGAGGTAGTCGCTGCCGAAGGTCGTCATCTCGGAGCCGAGGACCTTCACGCGCCGGTTGAAGTAGTTGTAGGCCACGACCGCGGGAATCGCCGCTGCGAGCGCGATCGCGGTGGCGATCAAGGCCTCGCCGATCGGACCGGAGACCGTCGCCAGGTCCGCCTTGCCCTCCGCGGCGATCTTCGTGAATGCCTCCATGATGCCCCAGACGGTGCCAAACAGCCCGACGAAGGGCGCCGCCGAACCGACGGTCGCAAGGAAGGGCAGGAGGTTCTCGAGCTTGGTCGTCTCGCTGACCTTGGCCCGCGCGAGCGCCCGCTC
>JBGAUO010000167.1:0-10101 GCA_044228605.1 Nannocystis sp.
CGGGTCGACGATCTGTCAGCCCTGGCCCGCGTGCTTGAGGCCCCAGGCGCCGGCGACGGCCTCGTCGGCGAGGCTGTAGTCGGCGGTGACGATCTCGCCGTAGGGCCGGCCGCTGGTGACGACGTGCTCGATGAGCCGCAGCGGCGCCTCCATGATCGAGCGGTTGGCGGCGTAGGGGTCCATGCCAGCGAGCGTGTCCTTGGCGAGGAAGCCGGCCGGCGGCACGCCGAAGTCGGCGAGCACCAGCAGCGCGTCGTTGTGCAGGTCGCGGACGGTCGCGCCGAACTCGGGCGTGCCGAGGTAGTCGTCGACGATGTCAGGCAGCGCGTCCGGGTCCTTGGCCACCGCCGCCAGCTCGGCCTCCGAGGGTCGCACGCCGCGCAGCGCCATCGAGATGCGCAGCAGCCGGGCGCGCGGCGGCAACAGTGCGGGCTCGGGCTCGTCTCCCGTGGTCGGGGTCGCCTCGCTGTCGCCGGGTTCGCCGCTGCTCGCGGTGCTCACGCCCGTCGTGGCGTCGGCGGTCGCGCTCGCGGGGTCGTCGGCGCAGGCACAGAGGAGCAGCACGCCAGCAAACAGCGGACGCATGGTGGACAGGTCGGTCACGGGGCCTCCATCGCAAGGATCATTCCACGCTCTTGTCCCCGGGTTGTCATGCGGGACGGTCGCGCCGTCGTGGAACACGACGTGGTGTTTTGCCGCACTGGAGCGGCGCCGCGGGCGGACGCACCCGTGCTAGAGAGCCTGCGCCCGCGACAGCAAAGCTGACCTTTGGTAACCTTCGCGCTCCCGGAGCCGTTTCGCCGCCATGACCCTCGTTCAGCTCAGTCGCACGCGGCCGGTCGCGGCCGGGCTCGGGGTCGTGCACGCGGCGGGCGAGCTGGTCGACCCGCAGGCGCGCCGGGTCCAGTACCTCCGGCTCTCGCTGACCGACCGCTGCAATTATCGTTGCACCTACTGCATGCCGGAGGCGGGCGTGGAGCACCGGCCGCGCGCCGAGCTGCTGACGCTCGAGGAGCTCGGTCTGCTGGTCCGCGCCTTCGCGGCGTGGGGCGTGGAGCGGGTGCGGCTGACCGGCGGCGAGCCGACCGTGCGCCAGGGGCTCGTCGATCTGGTGGTTGACCTTGCGGAAATCCGTGGGCCGAGCGGGCGGCTGCAGGTGGTGATGACGACCAACGGCTCGCGCCTGCGCGAGCTGGCGGGGCCGCTGCGCGCGGCGGGGCTGGCGGGACTGACGGTCAGCATCGACAGCCTGCGCGCCGATCGCTTCGCCGCGATCACCCGCCGCGGCGAGCTCTCCGAGGTGCTGGCGGGGCTCGACGCGGCCGCGGTGGCGGGCTTCGTCGGCGTGAAGATCAACACGGTCGCGGTCCGTGGCTTCAACGACGACGAGCTCGGCGAGCTGGCGCTGTGGTCGTGGGCGCGCGGCCACGTGCCGCGCTTCATCGAGGTCATGCCGATGTCGGGCGGGCGATTGTTCGTGCCGGGCGAGCTGCTGCCGGCGTCGGAGATCCGGGCCCGCGTCAGCGAGGCCGCGGGTGCGCCGCTGGTGGCCGATGCTGGCGAGGGGGTGCGGGGCCTGGGACCTGCGAGCTACTGGCGGGTGTCTGCCGGGCCGCACGCCGGGCGTCGCGTGGGCGTCATCGCCGCGATGACCGAGAATTTCTGCGCCAGCTGCAATCGTCTGCGCGTCTCGGCGACCGGTCAGCTGCACAATTGTCTCGCGCGCGACGACACGGGCGATCTACGCTCCGCGCTGCGGCCTCACGACCCCGGCCTCCTCGCCTCGCGTGTGCGGGCGGTGCTCGGGCATAAGCAGGCCGGCCACGAGTTCCACCGCGACGGCCGCGGCGGCCCCAACAAGGCGATGATCAGCATCGGAGGATAAGATGGCGCTCCCCGTGACAACTCAGGTGGTCCTCGGCCTCGCTATCGCGGGGGCGGCGCTCTACATGATCAGCGCCGGCGGCAGTGAGGGCGTGCTCGAGTACGTGTACGTCGACAAATTCGTCGACAACCAGGCCAGCTACGGCGGGCGTGTGGTCAAGGTGCACGGTGTGGTGGTGCCAGGTACCGTCAAACAGCGGATCGGCGCCGCCGGGGACTACACGTTCGAGGTCGAGAAGGAGGGCCGGCGCTTGCAGGTCCACTTCACGAACATGGTGCCCGATACTTTCGCCGAGGGTGGCGAGGTGGTGCTGACGGGTGAACTCAAGGCGGGGGTGTTCGAGTCGGAAGAGATGGCTGCCAAGTGCCCCTCGAAGTATGAGGAGCAGGCCTCGGCCGACCCGAGCAAGCCGCCGGGCAAGAAGTAAATCGTTCGATCGGAGGAGCGGATGTCAATCGCGCTGTCGATGAATTTTCTGGCGCTGCTCGCCCCAATCACGGAACAAGTGCCGGCCGGCGGATTGTCGATCGCCACGCTCGGCACCGGCACGATCCTGCTGCTCTTTGTCCTCAGCCTCGGCACCGTCGGGTTGTCCGTGCTCGGCGCGCTGCGGCGATCCGAGCGCCTGATCGAGGGCGCGGTGCAGGCCACGTATGCGTGCTTCGGGCTCGCCGCCTTCGCCTCGTCGCTGATCATCTATGCATTCCTCGCGGGTGACTACTCGATCCAGTACGTCCAGCACACCAGCGACGCGGCCATGCCGCTGTTCTACAAGATCACGGCCTTCTGGGGTGGTCTCGACGGTAGCCTGCTGTTCTGGGTGTTGCTGCACACGCTGTTCGGTGCGCTGGCGGTGCGAGCCAACCGGCTGCGTCACCGTGAGCTGATCGCTCACGTGGTCGCCGTGCTAGCGACGATCACCTGTTTTTTTGTCGGCCTGCTGCTGTTCATCAAGGACCCGTTCTCGCAGTTCCTGCTCGACATTCCGGCGCAGGGGCGCGGACTCAATCCGCTGCTGCAGAACCTCTACATGATCATCCACCCGCCGAGCCTGTACCTCGGCTACGTGTCGCTCGCAGTGCCCTACGCCTTCGGCATGGCGGCCCTGTTCACCGGGCAGGTCGACGCGTCGTGGCAGCGCAGCGTGCGGCGCTGGGTGCTGTTCTCGTGGATGTTTCTGACCTTCGGGCTCATCCTCGGCGGCCTTTGGGCCTACGAGGAGCTCGGGTGGGGCGGCTACTGGGCGTGGGACCCGGTCGAGAACGCGGGCCTCTTGCCCTGGTTCACGGCAACGGCCTTTCTGCACTCGGTGATGATCCAGGAGCGCCGCGGCATGATGAAGGCGTGGAACCTGCTCCTCATCATCGTGAGCTTCTTGTTGACGATCGTCGGCACCTTCATGACTCGCAGCGGCGTGGTGCAGAGCGTGCACGCCTTTGGATCCGACCCTGTGCTGGCCTGGACCTTCGGCGGCTTCATGCTCGTGATCGTGGTCGTAAGCTTCGGCCTCTTGATCTGGCGCATGCCCTTGTTGCGCTCGCGCGGTGAGCTCGAGAGCGTGATGAGCCGCGAGTTCGCCTTCCTGGTCAACAACTGGCTGTTCCTCCTGTGTGCCATCTTCGTGCTGGCGGCCACCATGTGGCCCACTTTCACCGAGTGGAGGATGATCCTCGCCGAGCGCTACCCGGCGCTGCTGGCCTGGCAGGACCCGGGCGAGCGTGTTGTCATCGGTCCACCCTTCTTCAACCAGTACATGCGTCCGCTCGGTCTGTCGCTGCTGCTGCTGACCGGCATTGGCCCGCTGCTGGCGTGGCGCAAGACCTCAACCGCCAGTCTGGCCCAGCAATTCGGCTTCCCACTGTTGTTTGGCGCGTTCGCCACGCTGCTCCCGTGGCAGCTCGGCGTCGATTCGCCATGGGGCCTGGCGTGTTTTGGCCTGTGTGGTTTCACCTTCTGGACCATCGTCCAAGAGTTCTACCGCGGCATCGCGTTGCGTCGGCGTCAGCGGCCGCAAGGAGTGCTAGAGGCGCTCATCTCGCTGGTGCTACGCGCGCGCCGACGTTACGGCGGATACATCGTGCACCTCGGTGTCGTGCTGATGTTCCTCGGTTGGGCTGGGAACGCCTACAAGCTCGAGAAGAAGGTCCAGCTGCGGCCCGGAGAGGAGTACGTGCTCGGTGCGTACACGATCCGCCATGATGGCCTGCGCGCCAGCGAGGACTGGCAAAAGGAGATGATCACGGCCGACCTCGCGGTGCTGCGAGACGGCGCGGTCAAGGATGTGCTGCATCCGGCGCGCTGGTGGTACTATCAGTTGCCCGATCAGCCGACCACAGAAGTGTCGCGCTACATGACGCCCGGCGAGGACGTGTACGTGTCGATGCAGGAGGTCGACATGACCACTGGGTGGACGCAACTCAGCCTGTTTATCAACCCGCTCGTCAACTGGATCTGGATCGGCATGGGGGTGATGTTGGCGGGCTCGCTGGTATGTGTCGGTACCCGCAAGTCGGAGGCTGGCGACGATGCATGATCCCAGGCGACGTGTGATGCTCCTGGCCGGCGGGGCATTGGCTACCGCAGGGGTCGTGCTGGTGCTGCTCGTGCTGGTGTTCGGGGCCCGTCTCGACGCGCCCACGATCGCCCTCGCGGCGGCGGCGGCGACCCTGGTGTACGCGCTCGGCCAGCTCTACGCGATGGTATGGGCGCTGTCGCGACCCGAGCGCATGGCCCAGGTCGGTCAGGCCGCTGGCAGCTTCACGCAGGGCGAGCTGCGAGACGAGAAGCGCAGGCTGTTGCGGGCGATCAAGGAGTTGGAGTTTGACCATGGCATGGGCAAGCTGTCGACCGGCGACTTCGAGACTGTGATCGCCACCTACCGCTTGCGGGCGATCGAGGTGATGCGCGCACTCGAAGGCGGCGCTACCCTCCATCCCGATCTCGCCACGCTGCTGGTGGAGCGAGAGAAGGTCCATGAGGCCCCACTGCCGGCCGCGAGCGCGCCGAGCGAACCCACCGAGTCAGACGCCCCACGACTCGACGAGCCGCATCGTGAACTCCTCGGTCCGCTCGACCGCACCACCAAGATGTGTGGCGTTTGCGGGCGCAGCAATGACACCGACGCCCGCTTCTGCAAGTACTGCGGAGCGGTGATCAAGAAGGACGAGCCCGCGTCCCGCGAGGTTCAGGCCCCGCGCTCCGGTGAGATCGGGGGAGGGGCGTGATGCTGTCCCGAAGACCAGACCGTGGTGTAGCTCGTGGTGTCGCGCTGCTTGGCGCGGCGCTGGTCCTCTTGTTGGGGGGCCCGGGCGCGGCCCAGGGCCCAGGCCAGCCGCCGATGGACCCGCGGGCGATGTCGGGGATCCCCCGCGTCGACGCGCAGACCGAGGCTGGCACGCTCGTGGTGCGAGTCCTGCGTGGCTCGTTCCAGAACCCGGGGGTTGGCCTCACGGTCAGCCTCGAGCTGCGCAGCCTCGATGGTAGCAAGCACGAAACCCGCACGACCGTCAGCGTTGAGCAGGGGCGGGCCAGCTTCGCCGATCTCGGCGCGTACGCCGGCGGGACCGCGGTAGCGAGCGTCGAATTCGATGGTGAGGTAGTGCGCTCCCAGGAGGTTAAGCTCGACCCAAACGTCGGCGTGCGTATGTTGCTGGTCCAGGGGGCAGCCGCGTCGGCGACGCCGTCGCCAGCGACCGCGCCGGCGCCTGGTTCCGTACCGATGCCGGGCACCGCGTTTCCGAATCCAGGCCAGGCACCGGGATCGGTGGTGGTGGGGACCCTCGATCTCACCGGAGGCCGGCCCTTTGTCGGCGTCGAGGTCACCCTCGAGGTGGCCAAGCCGGGCGCTCCGCTCGAGCGGCGCACGGCACAGAGCGACGCCCGCGGTGCGGCCCGCTTCGCCGACCTGGTCGATCTGCCGGCGGACACCAAGCTAGTCGCCGAGGCGACCTTGAACGGCGAGAAGAAGCGCTCGGAGCCCTTCAGCCTCGCAGGCCAGGAGCACGGGCTCGCGGTGGTCCTCGCGGTGATGGGCGCGGGGAGCAGCAGTGGCCCGGAGATCGCCGAACGCCGCCCGCTGCAAACGCCTCGCGCCGTACCCACGTTACCGGCGGGCACCGTGCGCGTGACCGTCTTTGGGCCAGACGATCGCCCTGTCGCGGACACGGACGTCGTGGTGGTTCGCCTCGACGTCACCGGAACACGTTCGACCTTTGCGGGCGCGACGGGATCTGATGGCGTCGCGCGCGTCGATGAGATCGGTCTCGTCGATGACAGCCTCTACCAGGTCGAGGTGCCGTACAGCGGCGCGCCGTTCCGCTCGCGCCTTTTTCGGATGGACGAGCGCATGGGCGTGATGCTCGAGCTGCGCGTCTTCCCCACGACCAGCGACACAAGCAAGATCCGCAGCGCCGTGCAGTTTGGCGTCGAGGCCCTGGAGAACGACCAGGCTCGTGTCGTCCAGCTGCATCAGGCGCTGGTCGAGGGAGACAAGGCGTTCTGGCCGACCAGCCCGCTGCGCATCAGCGGCCCCGCTGACGCCGCCGGCATGGTCGTTCTCGACCGCGCCACGGTCGAGCTCGATCACAAGGAGGGGGCGCCCTTCGCCACGCTCAGCGAGCCGCTGCCTCCCGGTGAGATGATCGACATCTCGATCGCGTACCTCATGCCGCACCGTGGGACTCTGGCGCTGCAGTGGAGCTCGCCGTTTCCGGTGGCGAACGGCCGCGTCGTGCTCACGCCGGAGCTCAAGGTGAAGAAGGGGGCGCAGAGCGGCCCGGTACGTCCGCCGCATCAGGAGGGGCAGGGGCCCGTGGAGTTCGACCTCTACGAGCTCGGCCCGCTTGCTGCTGGCGCTCGCTACGACCTCACGATCGAGGGCCTCGTCACCACACCGCGGACCTTCCGCCACCTCGGCCTCGCGCTTGGCCTCCTGATCCTCCTCGGCACGGGTCTCGCGGCCTTGCTGTCACCTCGCGCGAGCCTGGTGCAGCGTTTGCGCAGCCGTCGCGACGCATTGTTGCGCCAGCTCGATCGCATGGATGCTGATAAGTCGGCTGACAAGGCCCGCAGCGAGCGTCAGCGTGTCATCACGGCCCTCGATCAGGTCTATCGTCAGCTCGACGTACTTGCCCCGACGCCGGGCGCCGGCGCCCGCGTCGATGTTGGCGCCGCCTGGGATCGCAAGGCATGAACAGCGGGCCCGTCGCTGCTTTGCACGGCGTGGCCCAGCGCTTCGGCCGGCAGGTCGTGCTGCGCAGCGTGGACCTCGAGCTGCCCGCAGGCACGATCGTCGGCCTCGTCGGGGCCAATGGCGCCGGCAAGACCACGTTGTTCTCGATCCTCTCCGGGCTGTTGCAGCCCGACGCGGGCTCGCGCCAGCTGTTTGGCTCAACGGCCGACGAGGTCGACGCCGTCGCCCGGGCTCGCCTCGCGTACGTCGCCCACGCACCGCAGCTGTATGCTGGCCTCAGCGCGCGAGAGAACCTGGCCCTGTACGCAGATCTGCGCCGCGTGGCTGGCCTGCACACGCGTCCCACCGATGAGGTCTTGACCGAGCTCGGGCTCCCGCCGGCCGCCTTCGATCGCCCAGTCGCCACCCATTCGCGCGGCATGGCCCAGCGCGTCGCGCTGGCGCGGGCCCTCGCCGGTCGCCCGGATCTCCTGCTGCTCGACGAGCCCTTCACCGCCCTCGACGCTCGCGGGCGGGAGCAGCTGGCCCAGATCCTGCTCAGCGAGCGCGCCCGCGGCGCGGCGATCCTCCTCAGCTCGCACGACTTTGACACGCTGCTCGAGATCTGCGACCGCGTGGTCCTGCTCGAGCGCGGCGCCCTCGAGCGAAGCGCCGCCCACGGTGGCGACCGGGCGGCGTTTCGTCGCAGCGCGGCCGCCATCTGGCACGCACCCGCGGAGGCGGGCCCCGTGTCGCCTGCGCTCGACCTTTGATACACCGAAGGCCCCGCATGCGAGTCGTCCGCCAGGCCGTCCTCCTGCTGCGCAGCGAGCTGCGCCAGGAGCTCCGCGACTTCGAGTTGCTGCTCACCGCTGGCTTCTTCACGCTCGTCTTGCTGGCGATGTTTTACCTGTCCTTCGCCTCGCTCCCGGTCAAGCACAGCCTGCCCGCTGTCCCGGCGATGCTGTGGCTGACGATCGCCTTCGTCGGCGTGCTCACCCTGACCCGCGCGTTCGACCGCGAGCGTGAAGCCGACACCCTGCGAGCTCTGCTCGCCGCGCCGGTCGAGCGCCTGGCGATCTACCTCGCCAAGGCCGCCCTGTGCCTCATGGTGCTCATGCTCTGTTGCCTGGTGCTCGTGCCCGGCCTGTGGCTCATGTTTCCGGCCGGGGCCGCGTTCGCCGAGCAACCCGGCCAGACCGCACTCCTCGTGCTGCTGGGCTGCGGTGGTTACGTGGCGATCGGCACCCTGTTCGCGGCGGGCCTGGCCACGGGTGCCGGCAAGAACACGCTGTTGTTCATCATCCTCTACCCGCTCACCACGCCGATTCTGATGTACGCGCTGGCCACCACCCGCGCGCTGCTCGATCGTCACCCCGACTTGCCCGCGTTCCTCGGGCAGATGGCGGCGCTCGACCTCATCCTGTTTTCCCTCGCCGCTCTCCTGTTTGAGACGGTGCTGGTCGGCGCCGGTCCAAGCCTGTCCCGAAAGCCAGCCCGACCACAGCGTCGCTAACGACCAAGGCCCGCCATGCGCAAGATCTTGCCCGACATCTGCCTGCTCGCCGCCATGCCGCTGCTCGTCTACAGCGTGAACCGTGTGTTCCTCGAGACCCCGATCGAGCGGCAGATGGGCACGGCCTTCAAGATCTTCTTCTTTCACGTGCCGATGGGCTGGCTGTGTATGCTCATGGCCGTCATCTGCGGCATCGCGGCCGGCGTTGAGCTGCGCCGCCGCTCGGTCCTCGCCAGCGCCGTCGCCCTCGCTTCCGCCGAGATGGGTTTTGTCACCGGTCTCGGGGTCCTGCTCACCGGGCCGATCTGGGGCAGCGCCACCTGGGGCACGCCGTGGACCGGGGACGCCCGCCAGGTGACCACCGCGCTGCTGTGGCTGGTGATCGTTGCTTACCTGCTGCTACGTCACTACGGCCCACGGAGCTCCGCTCGCCTCGCCGCGGCGCTGGCGATCTTCGGCGCCGTCAACGTGCCGATCATCTACTACGCGGTGAAGCTGTGGAAGACCACCCACCCGAGCACCGGCGTGGTCGCCTCGCTACCACCGGAGATGTGGGCCAGCTTCTGGCCGGGTCTCATCGCGCTGGCCCTCTGCTCGCTTGGCCTCTTCGGCCTTCGCACCCGCCAATTGGTCCTCGCGGACGAGCTCGACGCAGCCTGGGTCCGCGTCGAGGACAACGACTAGGTCTTCGTTGCCGCGTCCGTCGACAAGGAATTTATGGAAGAAGTCATCCCACCGCCGCCCCCCCCGAGCGCCACGGCTGTCCCCGCCCCGCCCGCCTCCGACCCCGCCTACGGCCCCGCCGTCGGGCGCAGCCTCGCCGACAAGGAGAAGCTGCGCGAGCTCGAGGGCGCTGCCTCGGCCAAGTCGGCCCGCGACTACCAGCACGTGATCCTGGCCTACGGTGTGCTGTGGGCGCTGTTCGCCGGCTACGGCATCTTCCTGTGGCGTCGCTCCGCGCGGCTCCGCGCCGACATGAATGACCTGCGCCAGCGCCTCGACAAGAGGGCTTCGTGAGCATCCCGTGACTCTCGGCCACTTCCTCTACATCCCGGGTGTCCTCTGCCTCGGTCTCCT
The DNA here is from genome assembly GCA_044228605.1 of Nannocystis sp. Taxonomy (GTDB): domain Bacteria; phylum Myxococcota_A; class Polyangia; order Nannocystales; family Nannocystaceae; genus Nannocystis. Next base: position 9,649 of record JBGAUO010000167.1, read on the forward strand.
GATCGGCTACATCCTCGGCGGTCGGGCCTCCGAGGTTGCCAGCGCCGATCGCGAGGCTGACGCCCGTCGACGCGCCGCCCGACGCGCCGCCCGCGAGGCCGACACGGCGTCTGCGACCCTCCCCGCGGATCCCGCTGACAAGCCGCCAGCCCCATGATATTTCGCGGTACGTGTTCGACCCGAGCTACACCGAAGAGCAGCACGCCCTCATCGCAACCGCGCGGCAGTTCACGCGCGACGTGATCATCCCGCAGGCGCACGAGTACGACGAGAGCGAGAAGTTCCCGGTCGACATCTTCAAGGCGGCCTTCGAGATCGGCCTGATGAACGTCGAGGTCCCCGAGGCCTACGGCGGGGTGGACCTCGACAAGGTCTCCACCCTCATCGTCTCGGAGCAGGTGGCGCGCTACGCCTCGTTTGGCGCCACCTTCGGCGCCCAGGCCAACCTCACCA
>JBGAUO010000168.1:0-10095 GCA_044228605.1 Nannocystis sp.
GTGAGGGGCTGTGCTGCCGCTTCGTGCTGGCCTTCCCCGATCTGTACGAGGTCGGGATGAGCCACCTCGGGACGCGGATCTTGTACAACTTGATCAACAACGCGGACGACCTGGTGTGCGAGCGGGCGTTTAGCCCGTGGATCGACCTCGAGGCGGAGCTGCGGGCGCGTGGGTTGCCGTTGGTGAGCCTGGAGACGCAGACGCCGCTGCGCGACTTCGACGTGGTCGGGGTCAGCCTGCAGTACGAGCTCTGTTACACGAACGTGCTGCTCAACCTCGATCTCGGCGGGATCCCGCTGCGCTCGGCAGATCGTGGCGATCGCGATCCGATCGTGATCGCCGGCGGGCCGACGGCGACCCATCCGGAGCCGCTCACGCCGTTTGTTGATCTGTGCCTGATCGGCGAGGCCGAGGAGGTGCTGCCGGGGCTGCTGCGGACGATCGGCAAAATGCGTCGGGCGGGCGCGTCGCGGGCGGAGATCCTGGCGGCGGTGTGCCGGATCCCCGGGGTGTACGTGCCGAGCTTCTACGTTGTGGAGCGCGACGAGCGCTCGGAGCTGCTGGTGGTGGCCGGGCGCACGCCGGCGGGCATCGCCGCGGGGGCGCCGGAGCGGGTGGCCCGGGTGTGGGTCCGCGATCTCGACGAGTATCCGTTCCCGACCGAGTTCCCGGTGCCGTACGCGGAGGCGATCTTCGATCGGGCTGCGGTTGAGATCACCCGCGGTTGCACGGAGGGCTGTCGCTTCTGCCAGGCGGGCATCATCTATCGCCCGGTCCGCGAGCGCGACCCGAAGGCGATCGTCGAGGCGGTGCTCAAGGGGATCGACGCGGCGGGCTTCTCCGAGACGAGCCTGACGGCGCTGAGCACCGCGGACGTGTCGTGCATCGACCCGCTGATCAAGGAGCTGGTGCCCGAGCTCAAGCGGCGCAAGGTCAAGCTCGGGGTGGCGAGCCTGCGGGCGTACGGGCTCAACGACTCGCTGCTCGACGAGATCAAGAGCGTGGGCATCAACGGCCTGACCTTCGCGCCGGAGGCCGGGACCCAGCGCATGCGCGACGTGATCAACAAGAACGTGAGCGACGAGGACATCCTCGACTCGGCGCGGCGGATCTTCGAGCGGGGCTACGACCGCATCAAGATGTACTTCATCATGGGCCTGCCGACCGAGACGGAGGCCGATGTGGTCGGCATCGCGGAGACCGGCCGGCGCGTGCGTGAGGTGGCCAAGGGCCTGGGCCTGCACGCGCGCATGCCCTCGGTGACGGTGTCGGTGTCGCAGCACGTGCCCAAGCCGCACACGCCGTTCCAGTGGGCGGCGATGGAGGGGCTGCAGGACCTGTACGGGAAGGTGAAGTTGCTGCGCGAGCTGGCCAAGCGGTACCGCCTGGAGCTGAAGACGCACAATCAACAGGAGAGCTGGCTCGAGTGCCTGTTCGCCCGCGGCGATCGGGACATGGCCGAGGTGCTCGAGCGGGCGTACCTCGCCGGGTCGCGCTTCGAGGGCTGGCGCGAGTGTTTCTCGTTCGAGCGCTGGCTGCAGGCGCTGGCGGACGCGGGGGTCGATCCGAACCGCTACACCCGGACCATCCCGCTCGACGCGCGGCTGCCGTGGGATCACATCGACATCGGGCTCGAGCCGGGCTTTCTCGCCGAGGAGTACCGCAAGGCGCTCAAGAGCCGGGTCTCGCCGCCGTGTGGCAAGCCCTTCGGGGCCAAGGTGCACGCGACCTCGGTGGAGGCGGCAGAGACCGACGCGCGCCGGCTGGTCTGTTACGACTGCGGCATCGCCTGCGACATGTCCGAGATGCGACAGGAGCGGCTGGTCGCGCTGCGCGGGCTCGGGGAGATGAAGGGGCAGCGCCACGGGCGTGAGCGGCTGGAGACGGAGGACACGGCGGAGCGGGCGGCGAGCGGGGCTTCGAACATCGTCCCGGCCGAGCGCCTGCGCGGGCGCCTGAACCCGAGCCAGCACGCGGACGACAGCGCGTTCAAGGCGGCCGCGGAGTCGCCGTACTGCCGGGTGCGGCTGTTCTTTAGCAAGTCGGGGCCGATGTGTTTCATGGGGCACCTCGACCTGATGCGGGTGATCCCGCGGATGTTGCGGCGAGCCGGGGTGGAGGTCGCGTTCTCGCGCGGCTTCACGCCGACGCCGCGCATGTCGTTCGGGCCAGCGCTGGCGCTGGGTGTCGCGGCGCGCGAGGAGGTGGTCGAGCTCGACCTGCTGCTGCCGGGCGCGGCCGAAGATATGGCGGGGCTTTGGAGCGAGGAGCGGCGCGCGGCCGAGGCGACGGCGCTGCACGAGCGGCTGGCGGCCGTGGCCCCGCCGGGGGTGGCGATCGTCGGGCTGCGCATGTTGGCGCCGGGCGAGCGGCGGATCGGTGAGCTCATCGTCGGCGCGGATTACTCGGTGACGCTCAGCGCCGAAGAGGCGGCGACGGTGGCGGCGGCGCTGCCGGAGCGGCTGGCAGGCCCGCTGTGGATCGAGCGAGCGGCGAAGCAGGGCCGCAAGCGGCTCGCGGGCGGCCCGCGGCCGGAGGCGAAGCGCGAGGCGACGGCGGTCGACGTGCGCCCACGGATCGTGTCGGCCGAGGTCGATGTCGCGGTGGGGCTGCTGCGCTTCCGGCTCGACATGTCCTCGGAGCCAGGTGAGGACGGCCTCGGCAAAGGGGTGCGGCCGCGAGAAGTGGTGCAAGCGCTGTGCGGCGCGCCGGTCGCGGATCATCGGGTGTGTCGTGATCGCCTGCTCGCGCGCGCGGAGGGCGACGGCGCGATGGTCGGGCTGCGCGGGCTGGCGCCGGTGTTCAACGCGATGGGCGAGCGCTGGCGGCGAGAGGCGGACGGGCCGGTCGAGGCGGTGACGTCGGCGAGCGGTTGAGGGGAGCTCGCGCGCGCGAACCGGGGTCCCTGGTTTGCGCGCTTGTGAGCACTTGCAAGGCCATAGGATTGTGCCGCGAGGCGTGCGACGCTGGTTCAGGGAGTACCCCTGGGCCTGCGATGTTGACCGCGATCGATCTGCAGCCGACGCCCGCGACGATCACCCTGCGCTATCCGGTGCAGTGGTACACGCCGGTGCATTCGCAGGCGGCGACGACGGAGGCCGTGACGCAGGAGTGGCTGGCGGAGCTGCGCTTGCTCGACAGCGAGGCGGCGGTGCTGAAGTTTCGCCACCTCGGGGTCGCGCGCTACGGGGGCTGGCCGCTCTACAACGCCGACGCGGAGGCGCTGGCGACGGTGACGCGCTTCTTGACGCTGTGGATCTTCTACGACGACATGCTCGAGGGGCACGGCGAGGTGCACGAGGAGTTGGCGATGGCGGCCGTACGCGGGGAGCCCTGCTTCGACGTCGAGGCTGGCGGGCCGTACCTGCGTGCGTGGTGGGAGACGGCGTGTCGCTATCGCCTGCGGATGGATCCGGCGTGGTGCGAGCGCCTGGGCGAGCGCTTCGGGGAATGGTTGCGGGCGGTCCGCGAGGAGGCGGAGCAGCTGCGGGTGCTCCGTAGCGTGGGCCGTCACCCCGAGCCGCCGGCGTACATCGCCTGCCGGGTGCGGTCGATCGGCGTGCTGCCGACGCTGAACCTGCTCGAGTATGCCTGCGGCTGCGCCTTGCCGGACGAGATGCGCAGCCACCCGGCGATGGCGGCGCTCGAACGCTCGGCGTCGCAGCTGGTGTTCATCCAGAACGACCTGGTGTCGGTGCCCAAGGATGCCCGTGACCGCGGCGTGAACCTGGTGTTTAGCGTGGCCCAGGCGCGGGGCTGCAGCCTGGCCGAGGCGTGCCGGGAGATCGAGCAGATGCACGACGCGGCGCTGACCGGCTTCACCAACGCCGCGTGCTTCCTGCGCATGGAGTTCGCCGGCTGCGCTGCGCTGCTGCAGTGGCTCGAGGCCGCGGAGACGATGTGTCACGGGTTTGCCCGCTGGCACCTCAGCAACACCCGCTACGACCGCGAGCTGTCGCTGGGCGACGGCAGCTCGGTGCGCATCGAAGTCGAGTACGTGTGAGGGGGCGCATGGGCGCCGCGTCCGGCAGGCGTCCGCGACAGCTGTCCTCGCGGACAGGCTAGCGTGGCAGGTCGACGTCGATGCGGCGCGCACCCTCGAGCAAGAGATCGCTGGTTCGCAGGCCGATGTCGTCACGCAGCTCGAGGGCGCGGGGGACAAACTCGAAGCGGCCGGTGTCCCAGCGGAGGAGCTCGTAGACGGCGGCAGCGTGGTGCAGCGGGGTCCGACCGCCGAGCCTGGCGTCGTGCACGCGGCCCGCGACGACGTAGAGGCTCGCCTCGCGCGCCGGGTAGCGACGGATGAGGGTGAGGACGCCGCTCTTGCGCTCGGCCTCCAGGATGGTGAGCAGGGCGGGCAGGCCGACCTGCTCGAGGGTCCCGGTGATGCCGATGTGTCCGCGGGCGTGCGAGGCGGTCACGGCGTTGCGCAAATGGTGCTGCAGGGCGCCGACGATGCGCGCCCGACGTCCGAGCGAGCCGTGGACACGTGCGCCGAGCTCGGCCGGTCGGAGTGGCTTGCGGACGAAGTCGTCGGCGCCGAGTTGGAAGCCGCGCAGGCGGTCCTCGTGGACGTCGCCGTCGGTGAGGAAGATGAAAGGGATGAGGGTCAGGCAGGGCCGGCTGCGTACGTGCTTGGCGAGGGCCCAGCCGTCCATGCCGGGCAGATCGGCGTCGACGATGATGAGGTCGGGGACCTGTTCGAGCGCCAGCTGGAGCGCCGTGTGGCCGTCGCGGGCGGTGAGCACGACGCAGCCGCTGCCCTCGAGCTCGCGGACCAGCGGGTGGAGGGTGTCTGCGTCTTTGTCGACCGCGAGGATCCGGGGGGCTTCCGGCGAGTCAGGCATGGTGTGGCCGGCCCCCAGCAAGTGCCGAGCCAACTCCGATCGCCGTTTGTGCGGGGTTCTTGGGCCGTGCTGGCCGGTATTCCCGGATCGGGTGGCGGGGTCTGATGGGCTGGCTCACGGGGTCTGGTCACGTCCGCGCCCCTGGGGCATGATTCGGCGCCTATGGCCAAGCCGCTCGAGTACAACGCCACGCTGGTGGAGCGCGAGGACCTCACGTCCGCGCTGGGTGTTTTCCGGATCCGTCCTGATGAGGCGTTGCCCGGGACTGGCGCGTGGTTCGTGCCCGGGCAGTACATGGTCCTCGGCCTCAACAACGAGGTGAAGGTCGAGCTCGGCGGGGTGCGCAGGCCGATGTCGATCGCGTCGGCGCCCGAGCGGCGCGACCTGGTCGAGTTCTACATCCGCTACGTCGAGAAGCCCGAGTCGGAGAACCCGTTCACGCACCTGCTGTGGACCCGCAAGGCCGGCGACCGCATGTACGTGCGTGTGCATCCGACCGGCAAGTTCACGGTGCCCGACACGGTCGGCGCGGACGACAAGCGACTCAAGCTGTGCCTGGCCGCGGGCACCGGGCTGGCGCCGTTTTTGTCGATGGTGCGCAGCGAGATCAACCAGAACCCGACGCGCTCGCTGGCCGACTACGTGATCATCCACGGGGCGAGCTACAGCGCGGACCTCGGGTACCGCGAGGAGCTCGACGCGCTGGTCCGCAACCACGGCCTCGTGTACCTGCCGACGGTGAGCCGACCGCAGCAAGATCCGAACTGGCGCGGGTTTGTCGGCCGGGCGGAGAGCTTCTTCGCGGAGGGGCGCATCGACGGGCTCGAGGACGTGCTGAAGCTGCCGCGCGGGGGCTTCCTGCCGAGCGCGGTGCAGATCTTGATCTGCGGGCTGCAGGGGACGATCGGGCAGTGCATCGAGTCGCTGGTGCCGCGGGGTTTTGTGCCCGACAACCGCAAGATCCGGCGGGCGCTCGAGATCCCGGACGAGATGAAGCCGACGATCTTCTACGAGGCGTACGACACGATCCCGCCGATCGACCTCGAGGACGCGCCGCGGGTCGCGGGGCTCAAGGCTGCGTTCCACGCGACGCTGCGCGGCTGAGCCGCGCCGCGCTCACTGCGGGTTGACGCCGAGCAGCGTGAGCAGCGGCTTGAGGACGCCGCCGATGCCCTCGGCGACGATCGATCCGACGGCGATGGTGGTGAGGGTGACGTCCTTCCACTTGAGCCAGCCGCCGAGGATGACCCACATGACGAAGCCGCCGAGGAAGAAGGAGATGCCGAGGCTGGGGGCGAGGACGAGGCCGAGGCCGATGCCGATCGAGTGCGGGAGCCAGCGCTCGAGCGGCTTGATGCACTCGATCAAGGTGTAGGCGACGCCGATGGCGCCGCCGATGAGCAGGGCGTCCCAGACGCCGTCGGGGAGCGGCTTGCTGCCGTCGAAGATCTGGGCGCTGGCGGCCCACATCTTGGCGACGGGGGCGGGGTGGCCGTCGCCCTGGAGGACCAGCGGTTTGGCGGCGTGGATCTGCTGGAAGACAAAGGCGGCGACGATCGAGCAAGGCAGGACGGTGAGGCACTGGGCCCAGAACTGGTAGCGCGAGGGGACCTTGAACCATCGGCCGTAGGCCATGTCGCCGGTGAGGAGGCCGGCCTGGGCGCCGGAGCCGGCGACGAAGCCGGCGCCGGTGAGGTTCATGGCGATGCTCTTGCCGCCGAAGGCCGAGGTGACGCCCTGCAACAGGATGCCCATGACCCGGGCGGGGTTGAAGGCGGTCTGGGCGGCGGCGCGGGTGGCGATGATGTTCTGGATCAGGCCGCCGATGGCGATGAGGATGAAGACGAGGACGATCGAGAGATCGAAGAGCTGGTTGAGGACGATCGTGGCGGTGCCGAAGGCGACGAGGGCGAGGATGCCGAGCGTGCGGCCGGACATGACGGGGTCGTCGTCGTCGGTCTTCTCGCCGAGCGCGAGCATGGAGGAGAAGGCGCCGGCGAAGCTGCGCCAGTTGATGCCGATGCTGACGAGGCCCGAGGCGACGAGGAAGCCGAGGCCGGGCCAGAAGTAGCGGTGCGGGGCCTCGGGCTCGGGGAGGTGGGGGGCCATGACCATGAGGGCGATGGCGCCGACGAGGAAGCCGACGCAGGTGCGAAGGCCCATGAGGTAGGAGCCGCCGATGGCGAAGGGCGACCAGGCGATCGCGCCGCCGTAGGCCGCGAGGCCGCCGAGCGCGGTCTCGACGGGGAAGAAGCCGTAGCCGCCGTCGCGGTTGCCGATGACCCAGAAGATGAGGGCGAGGCCGACGGCGAGGAGGATCTTGGGCTGGCGTGGGTCGCCCTCCTCGACGAGGGCCCGGATGACGCCGGCGACCGCCTTGGAGCCGGGCCAGGGCAGGTTCTCGCGGAGGATGAGGAGCTGGCGCAGGGGGATGACCATGATGAGGCCGACGAGGCTGGAGACGACCGAGAAGGCGGCCATCTCGAACAGGCTGTAGGGCTCGCCGGTCATGGCCTTGGCGGCGAAGAAGTTGGAGATGAAGCCGAGGCTGCCGCCCGCGGAGCCCATGGTCGAGACGATGACCATCTCGGTGATGGTGATCGGGAGCTTGGAGACGAAAAAGAGCGCGAAGAAGAACAGGGCGGCGATCGTCGGGCCCTCCTCGATGACGCCAAACGAGAGCGTCAGGTAGGAGTTCATGCCGCAGAGCAGCATCGCCAGGACAAAGCCGGCGATCAGGGAGCGGGGCGTGATGGCGTGCGCGGCACCGGAGGTCACGGCCGCACGGTAACAGGCGCGGGGGCGGGGCGGTCAACCGCGGATCGCGGGCACGCGGGCCAGCTCGCTGCAGGGCGCGCTGGCGAGGGGCTGGTGCGGGCGAGCGGCGCGGGGGATAACCACGGACCATGACCGAGACGACGTCAAGGATCGCCAGCCTCGCCGACTACAGCCTCCTCGGGCGCACCGGACTGCGGGTCAGCCCGCTGTGCCTGGGGACCATGACCTTTGGCACCGAATGGGGCTGGGGCGCGCCGGAGGAGACGGCGCGGGCGATCGTCGCGGGTTACCTCGAGGCGGGCGGCAACTTCATCGACACGGCCGACGGGTACACCAACGGGAGCAGCGAGTCGATCCTCGGGGCCTTCCTGAAGGAGACGGGGTCGCGGGACCGGGTGGTGCTGGCGACCAAGTTCTCGTTTAGCCCGGGGCCGGGCGATCCGAACGCGGGGGGCAACGGCCGCAAGAACATCTACCGCGCGCTCGAGGGCTCGCTGCGCCGGCTGCAGACGGACTACGTCGACCTGTACTGGCTGCACGCGTGGGACGGGCTGACGCCGGTGGAGGAGGTGATCGGCACGCTGACGGACCTCGTGCGGGCGGGCAAGATCCGCTACATCGGGCTGTCGGATGTGCCGGCGTGGTACGTGGCTCGCGCGCAGACGCTGGCAGAGTGCCGCAACCTCGAGCGGGTGGCGGCGCTGCAGCTCGAGTACTCGCTGGTCGAACGCAACATCGAACGTGAGCACATCCCGGCGGCGCTCGAGCTGGGGATGGGCGTGTGCCCGTGGAGCCCGCTCGGGAGCGGGCTGTTGTCGGGCAAGTACAGCCGGCACGGGGCCGCGGGGGCGCGCGGCGAGGGGCGCCTGGGGGCGCTGCAGAAGTCGAAGAACCCGGCGTTCTTGAAGCTGTTCACGGAGCGCAACTGGGAGATCGTGGAGGTGCTGACGCAGGTGGCCCACGAGCTCGGGCGGCCGATGGCGCAGGTGGCGTTGAACTGGGTGGCGACACGGCCGGGGGTGACGTCGACGATCATCGGCGCGACCACGCCGGAGCAGCTGGACGCGAACTTGCGGGCGCTGGAGTTCGAGCTCCCGGCCGGCGTGGTGGCGCGGCTCGAGACGGCGGGGCGGCCGGAGATGGTGCACCCGTATCATTACTTCGAGCCGGGGATGCGGGGGATGCAGACCGGGGTCACGCCGGTGCACGCGGAGCCGCGCGGGTATCGGCCGCGGCGGGTGTGACGTCCAGGCCAGGCTCGGTTCGTGGCAGCGCCGGGGCTAGGCGGCGCTTTGGTTGACGGCTGGCAAACATCGATCAGGAACTGCGGACACCGTTTCCCGCGCTCGCGCGGGCCCGAGGAGTGCCATGACTGGACGAAGCTGCCTGTGGTTCTTGCCTGCGATTCTCTTGTGCGCCTGTGGCGAGTCGGCGGGTTCATCCGCGGAGTCGACCGAGGGGTCGACGGGAGCGAGCGGCAACGCCGAGACCGGCGTGCCGACGAGCGGGGCCGATGAGAGCTCGAGCGGGGCAGGCTCGGAGGGGGGCGGCGAGGGGGAGCTGCAGGGCAGCTGCCGCTACGTCAATCCGTTCTCGCAGTCCGACGAGTGTCGGGAGTATCGCGGCGGCGGGTGGAGCGAGGCAGACCGGGCGGCTGACTGTGCGGAGCAGATGGGCGCGCTGGGCGAGGGGGCCTGCGACTATCCGGCGACGCTCGGGGCGTGTGTGCTGCCAGGCGAGGCCGACGCGTTTGTGCGGATCGTGTTCCCCGGTGACGATGCGAGCCAGTGTCAGCTGACCCAGGCAGGCTGCGAGCTGTTCGCGATGGGGACATTCACGCCCTCGCCGCTGTGCGAGGATCCGAACCCGCCGGCGGACCCGGGCGCGGGGGTGTTTGAGTGGCCGACGCTCGAGTGCAAGGCGCCGCTGGCGGGCGAAGCACCGGGCATGAGCGAGGGCGGGGAGGTGTGCACGTGGTCGATGATCGGCGGGTGCACGGAGGAGGGGCGCAAGTTCGCGGACTACAGCAGCTGCGATCCGGTGCGGACGCAGCGACCTTACGTGGCGGTGCCGGCCTACCCGGCGCCGGCGGAGCCCGACACCCGCCTGCAGGACGACCCGGTGTACGCGGCAGAGCAGGCGTGGGTGACCGCGCAGGTCGAGTCGTGCGGCTGCGTCTGCTGCCACCAGAACAGCCTGACGCCGAAGGGGGCAGGGGTGTGGGACATCGAGGCGGAGGGCAATTGGATCAACACCTTCTCGCCGTACGGTCTGGCGTTCTCCGCGGGGCTGCTCGACAGCTCGCCGCTCGGGGCGTATCCGGCGGCCGAGAACAACGGCTTTGACCGGATGACGACGGGGATGCCGACGACGGACATCGCGCGCATGCAGGCGTTTTTTGTCGCCGAGCTGAAGCATCGTGGGATCGACACGGCGCAGTACGCCGACGATCCGCCGACGCCGAAGATCC
>JBGAUO010000169.1:0-9980 GCA_044228605.1 Nannocystis sp.
GCATCATAGTCTTCGAGTCGATCGTGATCTTCTTCCGGTCTGGATCCGCGAGAAACGCAGCGAGCACAGACTCAGTCGATGCATTCCAGATAACTTCGACCGCACTATCGCCGCTGGCGAGGCCGACCGACTGATCCACATCGAGGCGAGCGGCCGGGTCACGACCTGGTTGCGAGGACCGGCCGACGAGTGGACGGCCGAGGAGGACGATTCATGACGACTCTTATCGTGGTGGGTGCGCAGTGGGGCGACGAGGGCAAGGGCAAAGTGGTCGACGTTCTCGCCAGTCAGGCGCAAGTCGTCGCGCGCTACGCGGGAGGCAACAACGCCGGGCATACGCTGGTGCTCGGTGCCCGCAAGATCGTCACCCACCTGGTCCCCTCGGGCTGCGCGTACCCTGGGACGGCTTGTGTGCTCGGGGCCGGCATGGTCATCGACATGGACGTGTTCCAGGCCGAGGTGGTTGAGCTGCAGCGCGCCGGCATGCTCACGGGCGACGAGCTCCGCGTGTCCCTCGATGCCCACGTCATCCTTCCTTTTCATCGCCAACTCGACGGCTCCCGTGAGGACCAAGCCAGCACCGGCGCTGCACGCATCGGCACGACCCGTCGCGGCATCGGCCCCGCCTACGAGGCCAAGGCGGCGCGCCGGGGTGTGCGAGTGCGGGACCTCCTCGATCCCGCGCGCCTTCGTGTTCGCCTCGAGCACAACAAGCAACAGGTTGATCCCGAGCTCGCGCGCCACGGCGTCGAAGCGATCGACGTCGAAGCGATCCTCCGCGCCGCCGAGGGCTGGGCGCGCTGGCTCGCGGGCAAAGTCTGCGACGTCGGCGCGCTTCTCGACACGGCCATCCGTGGCGGTCGGCGCGTGCTCTGCGAAGGCGCCCAGGGAGCCCTGCTCGATCTCGACCATGGGACCTATCCTTATGTGACGTCGTCGACCACCCTCGCCGGAGGCGCGTGTGCTGGCCTCGGCATCGGCCCGACTCGTATCGATGCCGTCTGGGGCATCACGAAGGCCTACACCACCCGTGTCGGCGCCGGCCCATTCCCGACCTGTGAACGCGGCCCGCTTGGTGACCTGCTTCGCAGCGCCGGCGACGAGTACGGGGCCACGACTGGGCGCCCCCGGGACTGCGGCTGGCTCGACCTCCCGGCCCTTCGCCATGCGGCTCGCCTCAACGGCCTGACGGGTCTGTGTGTCACCAAGCTCGATGTCCTGGCCGCCTTGCCGAGCGTGCAGCTCTGTCGTCGCTATGCCGACGGCGCCGAGCCCGGCGAAGTCTTGCTCGGCGATGTCGTCGCCGAGTATGAGCCGGTGCCCGGGTGGGGCGACCCCTCGTTGCGTCACCAGATCGCTGCCGCGCGGCGCCTGGAAGATCTCCCATCACCCGCGCGGGCCTACCTCGACATGATGGAAGCTGCCGTCGGCGTGCCGATCACCCTGATCTCAGTTGGCCCCGATCGGGCGCAGACCATTCTTTGCCGGGCCGCGTTCGGGTGACGCACCCCGGTCCGATTGCCCGTGTTCTGCCACGGAGCGTCGGGGCAAACCCGCGCCCCAGGCGGGTGAACCGGGTCTCGCCGAGGCGATGAGAGCAGATGAGTGCAGGCCGGGACGCTTTCGGCGCCCACGAACACGAAGAAGATCAGCATCCGTGTCCGTTGTTGTACCTACCTACCCGATTTCCTATACTGGCAACCCCGCGGACACAGTCGGTTCTGCAGGGCGCCGTCGCGCTCTGGCGAGCGACTCCCAGGAATCACGCTCATGAAGATCGAATGCGATAAGTGCGGAGCCAAATACTCGATTGCGGACGACAAGGTCCGCGGCAAGACCTTCAAGATCCGCTGCAAGAAGTGCAGCAACGTGATCATCGTCCGCGACAAGGCGGGGGGTGGTGACGCAGCCGAGAGCGAGGCTCCGTCGGATGAACCCGGCTGGCACCTTGCGATCGGCGGCGAGACGGTCGGGCCGCTTTCGGAGCAAGAAGTCCGTGAGAAGCACGCCGCCGGAGAGATTGATCGTGAGACCTCGGTCTGGCAGGAAGGCTTCGAGGACTGGCTCCCGCTCGGGGACGTGGCCGCCTTCAGCGACCTGGCGGATCGGTCCAGTGCCGCTCCGGCAGGCGCCGCTGCGCCAGATCCCTTCGCGGGCGGCGGCGATGACGACTACAGCAGCACTCGCGGCGGAGGGGCCTTCGCTAGCTCGCCCGAGCCGGCCGCGCGTGCCCCTGCAGCGGCCGCTGTGGCGGTCGCTGCGAGCGTGACCCCGGCCGCATCACCCAGCGCGTCCAAGGCTGCGGTGGCCGACTCTCCTCGTGTCAGCGCCTTGACCTCGGCTCGTAACGAGAACTCGGTGCTGTTCTCGCTCGACAGCCTCTCGTCGATGGCGATGGGTAGCAAGGCCGGCGGTGGCGGGGGGGCGGCGCCCAGCTCATTCTCTGGTGGCGGTGGCGGCGGCGGTGGTGGTGGTGGCGGCGGTGGCGGTCACTCGCCCTCCGCCAGCGGCAATAGCGAGGGCTCGGGCCTCATCGACATTCGTTCGATGGGCGCGATGCTCGGTGGTGGCGGTGGCGGTGGCGGTGGCGGCGGCGATGACGATCGTGACGACTCGATGTTGCCGAGCTTCGGCGGAACGGGCTTTGGCGGTTTGGCTGCAGCTCCGTTGCTGACGGCGGCCCCACCTGTGGCCGCCGAGACCAGCGCCCCTGAGCCGCAGCGCCAGAACCAAACGCCGCTGTACATCTTGATCGGAATCCTCGTGCTCGGCCTCGGTGGTCTTGCGGCCTACGTCGTGACCCGTCCGGCGCCGCTTCCTCAGGAGAAGATCGTCGAGCGCATCGTGGCCCCGCCCGTCCAGCCCGACAAGAAGGACGACGACGACGACGCTGACAAGGAGAAGAAGAAAAAAGACGATGAGGCGGCAGAGGCGGAAGCCGACGCGGCCGGCGACGCGGCGGGCGACGAAAAGGCTGCCGTCAAGCCGGGGGACAAGAAGGGCACGACCAAGCCCGGAGAGAAGAAGGGCACGCCCAAGCCCGGCGAGAAGAAGGGCGAGCCCGGTGACAAGCCTGCTGCGACCAGCGATACGCCCGCCAAGGCCGAGCCCAAGAAGGAGGACGATGCAACGCCTTCGGTCGAGTGCATCCTCGATCCGTCGAAGTGCAAGAAGGGTGGTAGCAGTGGCTCGGCAAGCAAGCCCCCGCCGGACGCCAGCATGCCGGAGAAGCTCGAGCTCGCCGACATCAAGGCCGGCACCGACCCGACCAAGGCGGCGGCCAGGTCGAAGTGCGCCGGCAAAGCGAAGGGCGGCGAGAAGGTGAAGATCAAGCTCTCCATCTCGGGCCCTGCGGGCACGGTCCTCAGCTCGTCCGCCGAGGACGACGCAGGCAACGCGGCCCTTGGCAGCTGCGTCGCTGCCGAACTCAAGAAGGCCACCTTCAAGAAGGTGCAAAAGGAGCAGATCGGCACCGTGGTGTCTGTCTCGTTCTGAAGACCGCCCCGGCGAACCTGTTCGGAGCCGCCCACGAGGCGGCTTCGGCCGTTTTGCGGCCCAGCGGCGCCGCGGTAGGACCTCACTTCGGGGCTAGGCAACCCCTTCATTTTCCGGCAGGCTGGCATGTGCAGGATCTGCTGCACTTTCCTGCAAGCCTTGATCGGCCGCGACGCGTTGTTCGCATGTCGCCAAGCCCAGGAGTGAACCGCCGCCATGTCCACCACCGAGAATTCAGCCCTCATCGCCCTCAGCGAGCTCAAGAACCTCGAGGCCAACCGCGTGGCCGACATCGAGAGTCAGCGCAAGGCCAAGGAGGATTCCGAACGCCGCGCCCGCGAAGAAGCCGAACGACGCGCGCGAGCCGAGGCCGAGCGCATAGCGAAGGAAGAGGCGGACCGTCTGGCCAAGCTCGCCGCGGAGAAAGAAGCCCGCGATCGTGAAGAGCGTCTACGCCTGCAAGAGGCTGACCTTCGTGCTCGCGCTGAGCAGGAGGCGCGCCTAAAGGAAGAGCAAATGCGTCTCGACGCGCAGGTGAAGCTCGCGGAGAAGAAGGCCAAGCCCGTGTGGCTTTATGCGGTCCTCGGGCTTCTGGTCGTGGGCCTCGGCGTCGGCGTGTGGCAGTTCATCGACTACACCAACAAGCAGGAGGAGCAGAGCCGCCAGGAGAAGGCAGCCCAGGCCAAGAAGGACGCCGAGCAGAAGGCCGCGATGGAGGCGCTCATGGCGGAGCTCAAGGGGCTGAAGGACGAGCAGAACCGTCTCGAGACGGAGAAGCAGGCCCTCGACGCCAAGCTAAACAACGTTACCGACGCGGCCGAGAAGCAGCGCTTGCTGGCTGAGAAGGCGGCACTCGACGCCCAGATCGCCGAGAACGCCAACAAGCAGACCAAGAAGCGCGGCCAGACTGGCAAGCCCTCGGGGGACGGAGACGGCAAGCCCGAGAAGTCCAAGGGCGGTGTTGTGGTCAAGAAGAACGTCGACGATCCGCTCGACGGCCTCTGAGCCCGGTTCCGGCGTTCTGCGGACGCCGAGATAGGAAGCGCCGGATAGGAGAGCCAAGCCTCTTGCCCGGCGCTTCGATCTTTGTTAGTAAGGCCCCCCCCGCTTACGGCCTGGTAGCCAAGTGGTAAGGCAGAGCTCTGCAAAAGCTCTATACGCCGGTTCAATTCCGGCCCAGGCCTCTTGATCGCACGTGGCCCCCGCCGCCCTCACGGCTGCGGGGGCTTCGTATTGGACCGTCAGCATCATGGACGACGCAGATCTGACCTGAACGCTGTTCTCCAGATGCAAGCGGCTTTTCCTCGTGGCAAGCCACGAGGCCCGGTGTGGAGCTCGCCAAACAGGCAGAGACATCCGGGACCTGGACCGTTACCATCGTGATAGCCCCGAGGGCCGTGCCCCGTGCACGTGCCGCCGCGGGTGCGACGGCTCATGAACACACGGCGACAGGGTTCACGCGCAGCGACGACGAGCGAAGGGTCCTCCGCAGTCGACCCGCTCATCGGTGCGACGCTCGCGGGGCGCTACACGATCCTCCGACTCCTCGCGCGCGGTGGGGTCGGCCTCGTCTACCTCGCTCACCAGCGCGACCCGGACCGCGAAGTCGTGGTCAAGGTACTCGCCCCGAACTGGATCGACAACAGCGAGGCGGTCGCCCGTTTTGAGCGCGAGGGTCAGCGCCTTGGCGCAGTGCAGCACGCCAACATTGTCAGCCTCTACGAGTGCGGCCACGAGAGTGGTGTCGCCTACCTGGCGATGGAATACCTACAGGGCGAACTGCTCGGCGACTATGTCGCACGCAAGGGCGGTCGGCTCGGCATCGAGGAGTTTGTCCCAATCGCCGCTCAGATCCTCAAGGGCCTCGGCTATGCGCACTCTCGCGGGCTCATGCACCGCGACATCAAGCCCAGCAACATCATGCTGTGCATTCGCAAGGGCCGTGCGAACTTCGTAAAGATCCTCGACTTTGGCATGGCCAAGCTGATCGCCGGTGAGCAGGACATCACCAGTGAACAGATCGTCGGCACCGCCAATTTCCTCTCACCAGAGCAGATCAAGGGCGAGGCCGTCGACGCTCGTGTCGACGTCTACTCCCTCGGTGTCCTGTTCTACGGCCTGCTTTGCGGGCGGCTCCCCTTCGAGGCCGACAACAACGCTGCGATCCTCTATCGCCACGTCAACGAAGCCCCCCGCCCGCTCGCAGAGGCGCTGCCGCGCGGCCACGATGTTCCGGCCGGCCTCATCGAGCTGATCATGCAGTGCCTGGCGAAAAACCCCGACGAGCGACCGGCCGACGCCGATGCCATGGTCGAGTCGCTCATCGACTGTGTGCAGGCCTCGATGTTCCACCTGCCACTCGCCGACAGCTCGACCGGCGCGTTGAGCTCATCGAGCTCGCTCAGCGGCACCCCAAGCAGCGATTCTCAGCTGACGGACGCATCGAGCACAAACCTCGCGCGCCCCGCTGCGGTGGCCGCCGGTCGCTCCCCGACGCAACGCGGCTTGAGGCCGTTGACGCAGCGTGGTCTGCGGCCACCGACCCAACGTGGCCTGCGTCCGCCGAGCGTGGCCAGTGTCGCCGACCCGGTCAGTACGATCATCACGCTCGAGGCCGCGACTGTCGCCAGCCCACGCGGCAACTGGGGCCTGATCGTCGGCGCCGTCGCGGCGCTCCTGGCTGGTGGTCTGCTGGCGGCGGTGTATGTGCTCGGCGGCCCCAAAGATGTCGCTCCGCCCGTGCCGAGCGTCGCCGGTCGCAGCCCAGGCGTCACCCCAGCGGAGCGGGCTCGTGTCGCCGAGGTCCTGGACCAGGTCGATGGGGACATTCTCTCCGGCGAGTTCGACCGCGCGCGTGGCAAGCTCGACACCTTGGCCCGCGAGATCGAGGCCGATCCCGACCTCAAGAATCGCGCTGCCCGACAGCGCGACCGCATCGCCGTGGCCACCACATTCGCGGCTGCCCAGCGCCTCGAGAAGGAGGGGAAGACTGCCGCGGCGCTCGGCGCATACCAGGACATCCTGGCGATCGACCCTGGTCATGTCGACGCCCGGAGTGCTGTCGCCCGTCTGCGCGAGTCCACCAAGCCGGCGGTGCCCGTGCCACCGACCCCAATCCCCGGCAAGACTCCGAGCAAGCGCGGGGGGCCAGGGAACGCCAAGCCGGTCGACCCCGGGCCTGCGCCGGTCGACACGACCGCGGCGCCGGAGCCTCCGCCGCCCGAGAAGCCGGCTGAGGAGGAGGATCCATTCCTGCCGGTCGCCAAGAAGGACGACAGTGGCATCTTCCTGCCCGTTGGAGGGACCAAGTAGTGACGCCTTTCGAGACTCTCTTCGCTCCCCGTGCCCGCACCCGTCGACCGATCGCGTTGCTGACGGCCGCTACCCTGATCTTGACGGCGAGTGCTTCCGGGCGTGTTCTCGCGGCGGCGCCCGCGAGCACGGCGGTGTCGGCGACCTCGCCAGCCCCGACGCCAGCAGCCCCGACCACCTCACCTGGTGGTGCCGGCGAGCTGAGTACTCAGGCGATTGAGCGCTTCAAGGCCAAGGATTACGACGCCGCCGTGCGCCTCTTCGAGCAGGCGTACGCGCTCGACCCAAACCCCAACTACCTGTTCAACGTCGGCCGCGTGTACGAGGAGAAGGGTGACATCCGCAGCGCCGTCGATCACTACCAGCGCTTCGTCAAGGAACCAGGGGTCGACATCGGTTCGCGTGAGCTAGCCGTCCAGCGTCTGCGTGTGCTCAAGGCGATCCTCAACGAGACCGAGGCGCCCGCTGCGACCCCGAATCAGCCGCAATCGGGACCGGCGCCGGCGCCAACGCCCGGCGGCGATCGCGATCGCGTCGACAGCCCCGATCCGAAGAAGACGATGCGCCTCGGTGGCTACGCGCTGATTGCCGTTGGCGGCGTGTCGATGCTTGTGGGTGGCCTGTTCGGCGGGCTCACCCTCGGCAAGAAGAAGGACCTCGATGACTCGCACGTGATCTCGGATCGGCAGTCGCTGGCTCATCAGGGGCAGACCTTCGCGGTCATCTCGGATGTCACGCTGTTCACCGGCGCGGCGTTGCTGGTCACCGGCGTCGCGCTGGCTGTGGTCGGGCGCAAGCCGAGGGCCGCCGCCCGCAGCGCAGTCCTCCCCAGCGTCGGCCGCAGCCACGCGGGCCTCAGCTGGACTCTCCGCTTCTAGTGTTCGCGCGGCCGCCACGATTTCTCCCAAGGAGCTCACCGCCATGATCCCTACGCGCACCACCGGCCTCGGTCTCTTGTTCGGCGCCTGCGCCGGCGCGGCGCTAGGCGCCTGCTCCCTCGCCGTCAGCTTCGAGGAGTGTCGCGACGACAGCGACTGCCTCGTCAAGCAGGGCGGGGAGCAGTGGC
This sequence comes from Nannocystis sp., assembly GCA_044228605.1. Classification (GTDB taxonomy): domain Bacteria; phylum Myxococcota_A; class Polyangia; order Nannocystales; family Nannocystaceae; genus Nannocystis. The sequence continues at coordinate 7,874 of JBGAUO010000169.1, forward strand.
AGTGCATGCAAGGGCTGTGTGTCGACCCAGGCACGCCCGATAGCAGCACCACCGCGTCGACCGTGACCCCGACGACGGGCACCTCAACCACCACCGGCACCTCGAGTACCGGTGACACCGGCAGCACTGGGCCCGTCAGCGGCAGCGAGAGCAGCACCACGGAGACCAGCAGTAGCGGCACCGACACGGGTGTCGTCGCCTGTGCGCTCAACACCGAGTGTGAGGCAGCCCTGGGCGACGGCTTTTTGTGTATCGAGGGCACCTGCATCAGCGCGCTCAGTGACGAATGCCAGCAGCTGATCTGGCCGAGCCAGGGGTCGCACGACAAGGTGGTGCTGCTCGCCAGTATCATCCCCGCGAGTCCGCCCTTCGACGCGATCACTGTGCCGCTGCAGAACGCGGTGCAACTGGCGATCGAGGACTACAACCGGACCACCGACCTCCCGGGCGGGCGGCACGTGGCCTGGTTGGCTTGTGACGACGGCGGACAGGGGGACAAGGCGATCGCGGCGGCCCAGCACCTGACGGGGACGCTCAAAGTTGCCGCGATCATCGGGCCGGTCTTCAGCGAGCAGGTGATCGACGTCGCCACCCAGGTCACGATCCCGGCGGGTACCTTCCTGATCACTCCGTCCGCCACGAGCAAGCAGATCACCACGCTCGTTGACGACAACTTGGTGTGGCGCCCGATCGCCAGCGATGTGTATCAGGCCAATGCGCTCGCGGACCGAACCATCGCCCTCATGCCTGGGCGGGTGGCGATGCTCGGTAAGGCCGACGCGTACGGTAAGGGCATCATCAGCGACGTCACCAAGGTGGTGAACCCGGTGCTCGGCGCAAAGTTCAAGAGCTTCGAGTACCCCGATCCGGTGAGCATGACGCCGCAGGAGATCCAGGCTGCGTACGCCCAGATCCTCACCAACGCGTGGGGCCCCAAGGGGTCGCACCCGGACCACGTGCTCATCGCCGGGACCAGCGAGGCCATCAACCTCGTGCAGGGCACCCTGCTCGCGTGGGGCGGCGAGAATCCGCCGCCGACCTTGCCGCGCTTCATCGTCACGCACGGCGCCGTGCCCAGCATGGAGGACATCGTCAAGACCCTCATGGACGACGGCCTCAAGACGGTGCTCATGCCCAACGTGGAGGGGGTCGCGCCGGACGTGCTCGACCCGCAGAACTTCGCCGCCTTCAACATCCGCTACAAGATCCGCTTCAACGACAGCGACGCGATCACAGCCTCGTCGCTCGGCTACGACGCGGCATTGGTGACCATCTTTGCCATGGCCGCGATCCCGCAGGGCGACCCTGTCACGGGGGCCGCGATCGCGGCGAACGTGGCCAAGCTGGTCGATGCCAAGGGCACCAAGGTCAGCTTCGATGACGTCGACGGCACCGACCTGTTGTTCATCAAGAAAGCCCACAACGCCCTCGTCAGCAACAAGACGGTCGACCTCAAAGGCGTCAGCGGTGAGCTGACCTTTGACCTCGAGACCGGCGAGGTGCGGACCAACGTGATCGGCTGGGGCCTGATGCCGAAGATGGGCATGCCGACCGTCCCGGTGCTCACGCCGCTGCGCGTCTATGTGCTAGACCCGCCGCCCAGCACGACGGGCACCTGGATGGACCTCTAGAGCCCAATTCTCCAGAGCAGAGGCTCCTGGATGAGGGTAGGGGGCAGCGGACGAGGTTGCGCGACCTCGTCCCTTGACCGCAGACAAGCCCCGGGAGCCTGCGCTAAGCTCGCGGACCGTGGAGTCCAGAAGCCCGAAGCCGCGCGCCGCACCACAAAGGATGAGCCCCGCGCGGATCGACCCCCAGCCGGGTCAGATGATCGGCGGCCGCTACACCGTGGTCCGCCTGATCGCGCGAGGCGGCGTCGGTCTTGTCTACCTCGCGCGTCAGTCCGTCAGCAACGTGGCGGTGGTGGTCAAGGTACTGGCCGCCAACCTCGTCGGCGACAGCGAGACCAGCGCTCGTTTCGATCGCGAGGCCCAGCGTCTGCGCAGCATGCAGCACCCCAACATCGTCGAGATGGTCGACTACGGCCACGCGAACGGCTCGGCCTACCTGGTGATGGAGTACCTGCAAGGCGAGCTGCTCAGCGCTT
>JBGAUO010000016.1:0-55380 GCA_044228605.1 Nannocystis sp.
CATCGCCACCTCCGCCTCCGCGGTGCCCGAGCCCGCGCTCACCTGCACCTTGTACTTCCCCGCCGGCAGCTCGGCCAGGCTCCACACCCCACCGGTGCGGAAGAAGTGGTCGCTGCGCGAGAACCCCGTGGTGTCGTCGCGCAAGTTCACCGTGAACTCCTCCGGCGCCCCACCGCCGACCAGCGCCACCGTCCCGCTCATCCGCCCCGCGTCCGCGATCGTCAGCACCACGTCCCCGCCCAGCTCGACGTGTTCGAGCAGCGCCTCGCCGCCACCCTTGCGATGCGCACGCAGCGTGTGCTTGCCCTCCTGCAGCTCCTCGATCTCGAAGCGCCCGTCGGCGTCCGTCAGCTCCGGCGTCTGCCAGAAGCTGCCCCATCGCCCCGAGCGCATCGCCTGCCCGCTCGCCTGCGTCGCGCTGTCAGACTCCCGCGTCGCCTCGATGAACGCGTCCGCCAGCGGCCCGCCGTCGGCGTCGCGCACCACTCCGGTGATCCGCCCGTCGCTGCGCTCGACCACCAGCTTCACGTCCTCCACGCCGCCCGCCCGCACCGTCACCTTCTCGCCCTGCACGTCGTCGTCGCTGGTCCCTGGCGCCCGCATCTCGTCGCCCCAGCCCTTACGCGCGGTCACCCGGTACTCACCCGCGGCCGCGAACGGGAACGAGAAGTTGCCCTGGTCGTCCGCCCCCGCGCTCTGCCAGTGCACCCCGTCGTACATCGACACATTCGCCCGCCCGACCGGATTGCCCTTCGGGTCACGCACGCTGCCCTTCACCTCGCCCGTCGCCGGCAGCTCGAGCCGCAGCCCCTCGAGGTCCTTCCCCTTCGCCAGCGTCGCCGGCGTCGGCTTCGCCGGTGTCGCCCGCGGCGGCTCCCACACATTCAGGCTGATCAGATACTCACCCGGCAGCAGCCCCGCCAGCTCGAACTTCCCCTGCGCGTCCGTGTCGCCGCCCCACGCGCCCGTCTGGTGCGCCCGCGGCTGGCTCGGATCGGGCTTGGGCGACGCGCTCACGTTCACCCGCGGCACCGGCTTCCCGCTCGCGTCGACCACCACCCCGCGGATCGCCTGCCCCCGGGTCACCTCCCACTTGAGCCCGGCGACGCTCTTGTCGACCAGCTGCACTTTCGGATACCGCTCCGCCGACACAAAACCCTGGCAGCTGATCTCCACCTCGAACTCGCCCGGCAACAACCCGCGGACCCGCAGCGTCCCGTCGCCCTCGGGCGAGCCCCACTCCGAGCGCCCGTTGGCCCGATCCGACAGCGTCACCCAGCCGTCCTCGCACCCCTGCGACCCCGACTCACCCGCGATCACCACCGTCCCCTCGATGAAAAACGCCGGGTGCGCCTTGATGACGATCAACTCCGACGTCTCCCCGAGCCCGAGGATCGCCTGCTCCTCCGCCAGCCCGTACGCGTCGTCCGCCTCCGCCTTCGGCTTGTAAGGCCCCGGCTTGAGCCCGTCGAGCCGGAAGTTCCCCGCCGCGTCCGTCATCGCCGACGCCTGGTTCCAGCCCTGGCCGCCGCTCTCCGCAGTCACCCGCGCGCCCTCCACCGGCGTCCCGTCGGCGACTCGCACCACCTTCCCGACCAGCACCGACTCCGGCGTCAGATACACCTCGAAGAAGTGCCCCGGCACCGCCCCCGACTCCCAGCCCGGCGCGTAACCGTCGGCGTCCGCCGAGACCCAACCCTCACCCGGCCGCACCCACAGGCTGAAGGTCCCGTCCTCGCCCGTCGCCCCCAGCGCGTGGTTCGCCCCGACCTGCGCCCCCTCGATCGGCCCGCCGCTCAGGTCCTTCACCACCCCACGCAGCTCCACCCCGCCGCCCTCGAGCACGATGTCGATCCCCGTGGCCGCCAGCCCCGGTTTCAGGTGCACGCTGGTCCGCCGCGCCGCCCCCTCACCATGCCGGTACTCGTCGGCGATGAAACCACGCGCGCTGGCCGTGACCCCGTGCTTCACGCCGAACAGCCCCTCGAGCAGGTAATGCCCGTCCTTCTCGCTGCTCGCGCAGGTCGGCCGCCGCGTGTCCGCGCTGCCCAGCCGGTCCGACTCCGCCCGCGCGCACACCGTCGCCCCGGCGATCGCCGCCCCCTTCTCGTCGCGCACCGTCCCCGCGATCGACGCCCGCTCCCCACGCCGCGGATCGATCACCACCAGCGGCCTCCGTAGCCCGTCGAGACCTTGCGATAGCGACGCCGCGCTCGCCCGCCCGGCCGCCCCCTCCACGTCCTCCGCCGCGACCTCGACCGCCTCGCCCCCGCGCCACAACCACCACGCCCCCACACCGACCACCAGGATCACGCCCACAGCCCAGGGAAACCGACTCCGAGATTGCTCCGCTCGCTGCATCACCGCGCTCCTTTGTTGGCTCGTCGCCGGCCGCCCTCGACAGTGCACCCACGCGGCCCCCCGCGATCACTCGCCCGCCGTTTCTCCGCCCTCCGAACCTGTCCCCGGGGCCTGCGCATACGCACAGCTCCACCTGCCGCATGAAACGGACCGTCCCGGCCCGCTCCTCTTGCATGACACGTCCCGCCAGCAAATTAGTTCCCACGAACCGTCTCAGCTCGCCGGCGCGACCCGATCTGGCACGATATAAACCTCGTCCTCCCCCGCGAGCTTCACGTTCCAGCAGCCCTCGCGCTCACCGACCAGCGTAAACGTTGTCCCCTTCGCCAGCTTGCCGTCGTTGGGCTTCTCCTGCTTGCACCCGCCGTCAAAAAACGGCGTCTCCTTCGTGACCACATAACTGGCCCCCGGCGTCGCCGTCGGCGGCGTGCTCCCCTGTCCCTTGGGACATCCCGCCAACAGCAGCACCACCAGGCTCAACGACACGCGCGACATGGGCGACCCTCCCACCGCCATGGTACCCCTCCCGCGATCGCAGCGTCGCTCACAACCGCGCCACCACGACCCGCGCCCGGCCGGTCCTTCCGCGACCGGATCGACGCGGGCTCAGGCAAATCCGTGCCGCTCCACCACCGTCGCCGCCGTGTGCTCGACCAGCAACGGCGGCAGCGCGCGAAGCACCTCCGGCGGCTGCGGCGGAGAATCTGCGCACCGCGGCGCGAACGCCCGCGCTCCGACGAGCTCACCGTCGCTTGCGCTTGTCCCCCGCCAGCTTCGCCGCCTGCGCCTCCAGCAGCGCCGGCAGCTCGTCCGCCGGCACGCGCGAGCGCAGCTCATACACCCTTAGCTTCCCGAAGCGCTCACGCAGCACATACTGCTCGGTGAAGATCTGCTTCATCGCCGGCCACTGCTCGAGCGGGTCCACCTTGACCCCGGGAAAGAAGCTCGCGTTGCGCACCAAGAACGCCGGCGGGGCCGTCTTGAACGCCGCCAGCAACATGTCCGCCGCCGGCCCCGGGCGAAAGTTCGTCCGCCGCGAACGCGAGAACAGCCCGTTTTGATTGTACTCCGTCACCTGCCCCAGGACTTTGAACACCGGCGATGGCGCCCGGCGATCGGCCCAGAAATACACCGACCACGCCGCCCAGCCCCACACCTGAATGGTGTCCTCCGGCGTCGTCCGGGCCGCGATGTACTCGCCCGCCTTGCGCACCTTCGAGTCGCCGCGCGTGTCGATCGACGCCGCTCGCCCGAACGGGATCCGAATCACCAGAGTCAGCGCAATCACCACGCAGGTCCCCGCCAACACGGCCGGCAGCCAGCGCTCGCGCCACCGCCCCGGCGCCCACCCGCGCCGCAGATACTCCAGGGCCCGCGGATGTGCCCCCAGCAGCGCCAGCGCCGGCAGGTACTGCGGCAGATAATGCACATAAAACCGCATCCCCCCGACCCCACACCCGATCACGCTCATCACAAAGAACACACACTGCGGGGCCACCGGCGCCGCCCCCTCGCGCCGCTTCCACACCCCGAGCAGCGCCGCCACGCCGAGCACCGTGTGCAGCGGAAACACCTTCAGCAGCTGCAGCGGCAGCTTGTAGGCCCGCCACAGCCACGACGACGCCCCCTGCGTCGCCGCCCCATAATCGCCCGCCGTCTCGACCGGGAACAGCCCCTTCAGCACCAGCCAGAGCGCCCCGTGCCCGTGATACCACAGCAGCAGCGGCGCCAGCCCGAGCAGCGCCCCCGCGGCCCACAGCGGCCACGCCGACCATGTCGCCAGCGCCTCGCCCCGGCGCCGCGCCCACCACCAGACCAGCACAAAACACGGCGCCAGCACAAATGCATGCACCTTGATCATAAACGCCAGCGCCGCGAACACGCCGGCGAGCAGGTGCCACCCACGTCCCCGCCGCAGCCCCGCGATCAGACACGCAAACGCCCACGCGTACGGCGTCGTCATCCACGCCGAGTAGTTGAGGTCGAAGCACCCGACCGCCAGCAGATACAGCGCGACCGCCACGCCGGCCGCCATCCGCGCCCCGTACAAGCCCCGCGCCGCCAGCCAGATCGCCGGCGCCGCCAGCAGCAGCCACGCCGTGTACACCATTTGCACCGCCGCGATCGAGCGCCCGAACGCGGCGAAGATCCCGGCGAACAAAAACCAGCTCCCCGGCGACTTGATATCGAGGGTGTCGCGATACGGCACCCCGCCGTCGCGGATGATGTCTGCCTCGTACAAGATCCCCGCGATGTCCGCGTTGCCGAGCCCTGCGATCGGATGCCACGCCCGCGTCGCCAGCAACAGCACCACCCCGAGCAGCACCACGAAAGGGCCCATGCGGCGCACCCGCGCCAGCGCGCGCGTGCGCAGCCACGCCGCCCTCCTAACACGGCCAACATCGCCGCGTCCAACGCCGCCACAGCCTGCCTGTGGGCCCGCTGGCCGCGATCTTGCTGGCCGCGCCGTCCTATCGCATCATCGCCCGCCATGCGCACCCGTACCCTCCTCCTCTCCCTCGCCTGCTCCCTCGCCGCCGCCTGCGGCGGCGACGAACCGGGCGCCGTCGACTCCGGCCTGCCCGCCGAGAAGAAGGTCAGCGAGCTGACCCCCAGCGAGCAGGAGACCCTCTGCCGCGCGTCCGCCGAGAACTTCGCCAGCCAGGTCAGCGAGAGCGATGCCAAGCGCGCCGGCTGCATCGCCGCAAGCGCCTTCGGCGGCGGCGACGACCCCGTGGCCTTCTGCGAGAGCTTCGTCCCCATGTGCCTCGACGCCCCCGACGAGAGCGACACCGGCGGCACCGACACCTGCATGCTGAGCTTCGACGCCACCACCTGCACCGCCCCGATCAGCGAAGTCGAGGCCTGCCTCACCGAGCGCAACGAGGCCGCCGCCGCCGCCCTCCGCGAGCTCAGCTGCGACGACCTCGCCAAGCAGCCGACCGAGCCGGTCACCGGCCCCGCCTGCACCAAGATCAAGACGAGCTGCCCCGGCGCCTGAGCCCCGCCCTGCCCCGTCACAAACCGGGGCCACCCGACGCGCCTGCCCCGGCGCGTCGACAATTTTGCCGCCAGACGGCGCGCGTTACACTCCCCCGCCTTGGCGCCCCCGACCTCTCCCCGACCGTTCGCCGCCCTCCTCTTCGCCACCACGATCGGCGTCGGCGCCTGCCTCCTGTTTCAGGTCCAGTTCATCCTCGGCAAGCAGGTCCTCCCGTGGTTCGGCGGCGCCCCGGCCGTGTGGACCACCTGCATGCTGTTCTTCCAGCTGCTGCTCCTGCTCGGCTACGGCTACGCCCACCTCCTCAGCGGCCTCCCGCCGGCCCGCCAGCGCAGCATCCACCTCGCCGCCCTCGGGCTCGCCCTCGCCCTCCTGCTCGCCCGCGTCGCCCTCTGGCCGTCACCGATCACCCCCTCCGACGCCTGGAAGCCCGCCGAGGGCGAGTCACCCGCGCTGGCGATCCTCGGCCTCCTGCTGTTCACGATCGGCCCGCCCTACCTGGTCCTGTCCGCCACCGGCCCCCTGCTGCAGAGCTGGTACGCCCGCGTCTTCCCCGGCGCCTCCCCCTACCGCCTCTACGCCCTCTCCAACCTCGGCTCCCTGCTCGGCCTGCTCAGCTACCCCTTCGCCCTGGAGCCCCTCCTCCCGGTCGCCGGTCAGGGCTGGCTGTGGTCCGGCGGCTTCCTGCTGTTCGCCCTCAGCTGCGGCGGCGCGGCGATCCTGGCCGGGCGCACACCTGTCCTCACGGACAGCGCACGCGCCTCGGCTGTCCCCAAGGACAGCCGCCCGCCGACCCGCGGACGCCGGGCCCTGTGGTTCTTCCTGGCCATGATCGCCTCGGTGCTCCTGCTCGCGATCACCAGCCAGATCTCCCTCGAGGTCGCCGTCATCCCCTTCCTGTGGATGCTCCCCCTCTCGCTCTACCTGCTCAGCTTCGTCCTCTGCTTCGAGTACGAGCGCGTCTACCACCGCGGCGTCTGGGTCAGCCTCCTCCTGCTCGGCGCCGGCGCCACCGCGGTCATTATCCGCGTCGGCGTCGACGCCCCCATGCTCGTCCAGCTCGCCGTCTACCTGCTCACCATGTTCTTCGCCTGCATGGTCTGCCACGGCGAGCTGGTCCGCCACAAACCCGACCCCCGCCACCTCACCGGCTTTTACCTGCTCGTCTCCGCCGGCGGCGCCGCAGGCGGCCTGTTCACCGGCCTGGTCGCCCCCAACCTCTTCCCTGACCTGTGGGAGCTCCCGCTCTCGCTCGTCGCCGCCTGCGCCCTCGCCCTCGCCCTCGCCGGCCGCGGCGCCCTGCCCCGCCGCCCCCTGCTCCGCAACGCCTGCTCCGCGCTCGGCATCGCCTACCTGATCGCCCTCACCGGCGTGCTCGCCTACCACGCCCACCACGAGTTAGAGGACCACATCCACGTCTCGCGCGGCTTCTTTGGGGTCCTGCGTGTCGACCAGGACGTCGGCGAGAACAACGAGCTGCGCACCCGCCTGCGCCACGGTCGCATCATCCACGGCTTCCAGTTCGCCGACGCCGAGCTCTCGCGCATGCCCACCAGCTACTACGGCCCCAACAGCGCCGTCGGCCTGGCGATCCGAAACCACCCCCGCCGCCTCCGCAGCGAGCCCCTGCGCCTCGGCTTCGTCGGCCTCGGCGCCGGCACCCTCGCCAGCTACGCCGCCCAGGCCGACAGCGTCCGCTTCTACGAGATCAACCCCGAGGTCGTCGCCCTCTCCTCCGGCGCCAAACCCTTCTTCACCTACCTGCGCGACTGCCCCGGCGAGGTCAGCGTGGCGATCGGCGACGCCCGCATCAACCTCGAGCGCGAGCCCGAGCAAAAATTCGACGTGCTCGCCCTCGACGCCTTCAGCAGCGACTCGATCCCCGCGCACCTGCTCACCGTCGAGGCCGTCCAGCTCTACCTCCGCCACCTCCGCGACCCCGAGAGCGTCCTCGCCATCCACATCTCCAACCGCTACCTCGACCTCGACCCCGTCGTCCGCGGCATCGCCGAGCTCCTCGGCCTCACCGTCCTGCGCATCGACGACGCCGAGAGCAACGACATGGTCTACTCGAGCGACTGGATGCTGCTCGCCCGCGACCCCGCGGCCCTCGCATCCAGCGAGCTGCAGGTCCCGGCGGAGCCGGAGCCGGAACAGACCGGCCCCTGGCCCCTGTGGACCGACGCCTACAGCAACCTGCTGCAGGTCTTCAAGGGCTAGGCGGCGCCTGGCCCGAGCGCGCGCTGGTTGTACGTCGACTGCAGCACCGCCCAGCCGATGTTGCCCAGCAGCAACATCAGCAGCAGCGCCACCGGTGCCGACATGCTGCCGCGCGAGATCTTCTGCACGCCCTCGCAGTACTTCCAAAACCAGTACAGATTCGCGATCGGCACGATGAGCAGCCACGCGGTCGGGATCTGGGCCCCTTCCTCGTTCATCTCATCCTTGGTCTTCACGAGCCACACGAGACCATAGATCCCGAGAGTGACGATCGGCAGGAAAAACACGGCAATCGGTGAGCGCTGTTTCATGGGGGGATGCTCAAGTATCGCCAAGCGCGAAATCGATCAACCTCGATTTTTGCCCCGCTCTCGCTGCGCTTGCGACCCCTCACACCACCACCCCCACCCGCCACCAGCCCGCCCGGGTGCCTCCTGTACTCTCCGCCCCCGTGATCCACATCGACGCCATCTCGAAGCAGCACGGCAAGCAGATCCTCTTCATCGAGACCTCGGCAACGATGTTCCGCGGCGAGAAGGTCGGCCTGGTCGGCCCCAACGGCGCCGGCAAGACCACCATCTTTCGCATGATCATGCAGCAGGAGACCCCCGACGAGGGTCAAGTGCGCGTCGATAAAAACATCAGCCTCGGCTACTTCAGCCAGGACGTCGGCGAGATGCGCGGCCGCAGCGTCGTCGCCGAGACCATGGACGGCGCCGGACCGATCGCCCAGGTCGCCGCCGAGCTCGCCGAGCTCGAGCAGGCCCTCGCCGACCCCGCCCGCGTCGACGAGCTCGACACCCTCGTCACCCGCTTCGGCGAGGTCCAGGCCCGCTTCGAGGAGCTCGACGGCTACGGCCTCGACGCCCGCGCCCGCGAGATCCTCGCCGGCCTCGGCTTCGCCCAGGAGGTCATGGACAACGACGTCGGCAAGCTCTCCGGCGGCTGGAAGATGCGCGTCGCCCTCGCCCGCATCCTGCTCATGCGCCCCGACGTCCTGCTCCTCGACGAGCCCACCAACCACCTCGACCTCGAGTCGATCCTGTGGCTCGAGCAGTACCTGCGCGACTTCCAGGGCGCCGTCGTCATGACCAGCCACGACCGCGAGTTCCTCAACCGACTGGTCACCAAGATCGTCGAGATCGAGGCCGGCGAGCTCGTCACCTACGTCGGCAATTACGACTTCTACGAGCAGCAGCGGGCCCTCGGCGAGGCCCAGGCCCAGGCCCAGTACGAGCGCCAGCAGGCCATGCTCGCCAAGGAGATCCGCTTCATCGAGCGCTTCAAGGCCCAGGCCGGGCGCGCCGCCCAGGTCCAATCGCGGGTCAAGAAGCTCGACAAGATCGAGAAGCTAGAGCCCCCGCGCCGCCGCAAGGTCCTCTCCTTCGACTTCCGCCCCGCCCCCCGGTCCGGCAACGACGTCATCAAGATCGCCGGCGTCTCCAAGGCCTACGGCAAGAAGATCATCTACGACAACTTCGAGCTGATGGTCCGCCGCCACGAGCGCTGGTGCATCATGGGCGAGAACGGGGCCGGCAAGAGCACCCTGCTCAAGCTCATCGCCGGCCAGACCGAGCCCGACAGCGGCGCCATCACGATCGGCGCCGCCGTCAAGGTCGGCTACTTCGCCCAGCACGCCATGGACCTGCTCGACGCCTCCGGCACCGTCCTCGACACCCTCATGGCCGCCTTCCCGATCGCCTCCATCGGCCAGCTCAAGGCCCTCGCCGGCGCCTTCGGCTTCTCCGGCGAGGACGCCGACAAGCCGGTCCGCATCCTCAGCGGCGGCGAGAAGGCCCGCGTCGTCCTCGCCCTCATGCTCTACGACCCGCCAAACCTCCTCATCCTCGACGAGCCGACCAACCATCTCGACATGGCCACCAAAGATATGCTCGTCGCGGCCCTCCGCGACTTTGAGGGCACCATGATCTTCGTCTCCCACGACCGCAGATTCCTGGCCGCCCTCTCCAATCGTGTGCTCGAGCTCGGCAGCGGCCCGCCCCGCCAGTACGGCGGCGGCTACAACGAATACGTCGCCCAGTCCGGCCACGAGGCCCCCGGCATGCGCCAGAGCTAAAAACCAACGGCGGCCTCGACCTCGACGTCATCCCCCGGTGATCACGTCAGCATCGCCCGGAACACCAGGAACAGCAGCCCCGCCAGCAGCATCGTCACTGGCAGGGTCAGCAGCCACGCCGACGCGATCTTGCTGACGGTCGCCATCTGCAAGCCCGCGCGATTGGCCACCATCGTCCCGGCCACCCCGCTCGACAGCACGTGCGTCGTGCTCACCGGCAGACCGAGCCCCGCCGCGAGCCCGATCGTGCTCATCGCCACCAGCTCCGCCGAGGCCCCCTGCGCGTAGGTCAGGTGGTCCTTGCCGATCTTCTCCCCGACCGTGATCACGATGCGCTTCCAGCCGACCATCGTCCCGATCCCGAGCGACAGCGCCACGCCCAGCAGCACCCAGTTCGGCGCGTAGTCGGTCAGCTTTCGCAGGTCCTCGCGCGCGTGCTTGAGCTGCTCCTTCTCCGCCGCCGCCGCCTTCCCCTCGAGCTTCTTCAGCGTCCCCTCGATCAGCAGCACGTCGCGGCGCACCAGCCAGCGCTGCTCCGCCGGCACGTCCTTCAAGGTCGGCGCCGCCGCCAGCACCCCGCCGAGCTCGCCCAGCTCCGCGTGCAACTGCACCCGCTCGGGGTCCTCGGCGTCGACCGCCACGGTCCGCGAAACCTCGTCGATCGCCCGCGCCGCGTTCTTCAGCTCCATCGAGCTGGCCTCCAGGTTCAAGGCGAAGCCCGCAGGCACGATGCCCATCAGGATCAGCATCACCAGGCCCACGCCCTTTTGTCCGTCGTTCGACCCGTGCGCGAAGCTGACGCCCGTGCAGGTCCCGATCAGGAGCGCCCGGATCCACGTCGGCGGCGGCTGGCTGCCGACCGGCGGCCGGTACAGGCGTGGATCGTGGATCAGCTTCTTGGCCGCGAGCAGCAGCAGCGCCGCGACCGTGAAGCCGATCAACGGCGACAGCAGCAGCGCCATGCCGACATCCCCGGCTTTCCCCCAATTCACGCCGACGCCAAACTCGTGCCCCGGCAGCAGCGAGTTGGCCAACCCCACCCCGACGATCGCCCCGATCAGGGTGTGCGAGCTCGACGACGGCAGGCCCAGGTACCAGGTCCCCAGGTTCCACAGGATCGCCGACAGCAACAGCGCCAGCAGCATCGCCAACCCAGCCCCGGTCCCGTCCGCGACCAGCAGCTCCAGCGGCAGCAGGCTGATGATGCTCATCGCCACCGCGATGCCGCCGATGAACACCCCCAGGAAGTTGCAGATCCCCGACAGGATCACCGCCGTCCACGGCCGCAACGAGCGGGTATAGATCACCGTGGCGACGGCGTTTGCCGTGTCGTGAAACCCATTCACGAACTCGAAGCCGAACGCGATCAGCAACGAGAGCACGAGCAGGAGCAGGCTGCTGGTTCCGAGGCTTCCGTCGAACAGCGCTTCCATCGTCTGGCCACCGTAGCCCGGGCGTGCTCGCGCTGTCCTGTCACATCGCAGAATCAAGCTTGCCCCCCTCGCGACGTTCATGTGACGAAATCGCGACTCAGCAGCGATGCGATCCACGCACACCGACCCACTCGACAGTAAAATTGCCCCTAGCGCCATCCCCGCAGAGCTTTGCTACCCTGGCCCCACGCGTAACCCGCGGCTTACCTCTCTTTTCTTAGGCACCCCATGCGACTTCGAAACCTGCTGCTCCTCGCGGCCCTCTCGGCCTGCACCAACGATTACGAGTACGAGCCCGACCCCGGATACGGCGAACTCGGCGTCGGCGTCTTTCTCTACGAGTGTCCGACCAGCGGCGACTCGTTCTGCGACGACGGCAACCCGGCGCCCGTGTTCCCCTCCGCCTTCGCCCTCGGCGGCCGGATCCACCTGCAGTACGACTGGAAGGACGACAGCGACCACTTCGCGGACCCGCTGCCCCAGCTCCAGAGCGCCGCGCCGAAGCTGCTCGCCCCCGCCAGCGACGGCTTCACGGCCATCGCCACCGGCTACGCCGCGGTCCTCGCCGTCACCGGCAACAGCGAGGTCGTCGACCTTCGCCACCTCCACATCCGCGAGATCGACCACCTCCAGGTCAGCAACATCGGCGACACCCTCGCCATCACCGAGCTCACCCTCGAGCCAAACAGCGAGACCCTCCTGCAGGCTCGCGCCCTCGACCTCGACGCGGTCACCCTCGGCGGCGTCCTCGGCTACGCCTGGTCCACCGGCGACCCCGACATCCTCGCCATCACCGCCGGCGCCGACTCCGGTCAGGTCCGCGTACAGGCCGGCAAACCAGGCGAAACAACCCTCACCCTCCTCCTCGACGATCACACCGTCGTCGTCGCCGTCACCGTCAACCCCCTCCCCGACAGCACCACCAGCGATACCAGCGGCACCGGCAGCGAGACCGACACGAGCGGGTCTGACACCGGCTCGGGCACCGACACCAGCACCGGCACCGACAGCTCCACCGGAGGTGCCCTGTGACCCACAAATTCCTGCCCCTCGCCCTGCTCCTCGCCGCCTGCGGACCCCGCTACGACGGCGTCGACATCACCCTCCACTCCGAGCCGCCGGTCCCCGTGCGCGTCTCGGACAACGAGTTCGAGCTGCCCGCCGGCGTCGCCGTCGCCATCGACGTCAAGCCGTTGAGCTCCAACCAATTCGACTACTACGAGAGCGACCAGCTCGAGCTGCGCAGCGACGATCGCCAGATCCTCCGCGTCGAGCCGACCGAGAACCCACGCCGCTTCATTCTCATCGGCGTCGCCCCCGGCGACACCTGCGTCCAGCTCGAGGTCGACTACCAAAACCACGGCTGCATCCCCGCCGCGGTGCTCGCCCCCCCGCCATGACCCACGCCGGCATGCAGTCCAACGGCGAGAGCTACCTCGGCCACATCAACCAGACCCTCACCGGCCTGGTCTGGGCCTGAGCGACCGCGCCGCACCGGTCAAGGCGCCGGCAACTCGCAGGTCCCGAGCGCCGCGCTGCACTGCTGCAGCACGCAGTAGCCCTCGCACTCCAAGTCGACGCTGCACGGCTTGACCGCGCACGTCCCCATCGTGCACGCGTAGTCCGCGGGGCAGGGGTTCTCCGCGTCGCAGGCCGCAGCGACGCAGCGCGCCTCCGGGCCGCAGCGCTGCGCGAGCCCGCAGTCGCCGTCGCCGAGGCAACCCGGCCGACAGAGCCCCATCCCGCAACACGGATCTTGCGCGCAGATCTGCGGCGCCTCCGGCGTCCCGCCGCACGCAGGATCGTCGACACAGGGGGCACCATCGAAGGTGCAACCGGTCGCGCCCCCGCACTGCACCGAACCAGGCGGGGCACACGAGCCGCCCATCTCCGAGCAATCCTCCCAGACCCTGCACTTCCCATCCGGCAAGCTCTCGGTCGTCCCACCCGTCGTCGACCCCGCCATGGTGGTGCCACCGCTGGTCGAGCTCATCCCGGTGGTGGCGACCGTCCCACCGGTCCCGTCGCTCGCGCCGCTCTCGCTCGCGTCGGTGGTCTTTTCGCCGCCGCCGCAGCCGGCCAGCACCGCCAGGAACAGTAGCGCATGTCGCATCGCCGCCGACGATAGCGAAAGCCAGCCCGAGAAGCTACTTCCCGGCCAGCGTCACCTTGCGCTTCTGATACGCGTCGAGCTCCTTCTCGCTCGGCATCAGCGACAGCAACGACTCCTGCGTCTCGACCTGCGCCGTCGAGATCAGCGCGCTCAGCTGCGTCAGCTCCTCCGGCGTCACCTGAATGCCGTCGATGAAGCGCTGCGCCAGCACCAGGTCGACCTGCTGCAAGCGCCGCTGATACGCGTTGAACACCGCCAGACGAGCCGCCGCCCGGGCCCCCGCCACCTCGACCATCCGCCCCGGACAGCCACCCTTCCCGAGCAGCGTAAAGACCGCCCCGGTCCCCGTCATCGCCCACGCCGAGAAGGTCTCGAAGCCCTGCCGGTAGCCCATCAAGATCCCGAGCACGATCGTCACCGTCCCGATCAGAAACACCACGATCCACATCCCCACCGAGATCCAGGTCGCGACCCCATCGCCGAGCGCGATCCACTTCACGTGGTCGCGCTGGCGGACATCGAACTCTGCGACCACCGCTCGCCGACTCTCGAGGTCCTGCCGACGCACCTGCGCCCGGTCGACCGCCACCGACCCGCCCATCTCGATCAACATGCGCCGGGCCGCGTCCTCGCGGCGCACCTGCCCGCAGCGCAGGTTCGCGTCGAGGTGCTCCACCACCGAGGCCCGCTGCATGCAGCGCAGCGCCGCTGCCAGCTTGTCGTCGCGCTCGCTCGACGCCGTCGCCAGATCGAGCAGCCGGTCGACCGCCGGCGTGGTCGTCAGCAGCACCTCGAGCGCGCGCGCAGCCTCCACCGCGACCCCCGGGCTCGCGCTCTCCAGCTCGGCGATCAGCAGATCCGTCTGGGCCACCCCGAGGCGCCCGATCGCCTTCACCGCCACCCCGACCATGTCGTAGAACTCGCGTTGCCGCCGCTTCGCGACCACGAAGCGCGCCAGCGTGTGCGACGCCTCGGCCGCGCGCGCCGTCCCGCCGAAGCGCCCGAGCACCGTCAACGCGTCCCACGTGAAGGACGCGAACGACCCCAGGTCCACGATCGCCTCCACCGCCTCGAAACACTGCGCGAGCGGCACCACCCGCAACGCCCGCAGCGCTGCGCTGCGGGCCAGCACCGCCGTCGCCGCATCGCCGGGCGCGCAGGTGTAGCGCTGCGCCGCGGGGAACGGCCCCTGCCCGCCATCCAGCGCCCACTGCAGGGCCGCCAGCGCCTCGCTGCTGTCGCCGAGCTCGGCCTCGATGGCCCAGCCGAGGCAGCGCAGCATCAGGTGTTCGCCCGCGTCGCTCGCCAGCGCGTCGGCCCGCTTGCGGACCCACCCAGCGTGCTCTCTGCACCCGTACGCGGTCGCCAGCGTCCAGTAGCGGATCCAGCGATTGGGCTCCTGCGCGCGATCGGAGTAGAGGTCGATCAGGCGCAGCGCCGCCGCGTCGCTGCCCGCGACGATCACCAGCGCAGACACCTGCCACGAGCGCGTCCACGAGCCCGAGTGCTCCTCATCGTCGACGCGGTGGTGCGAGTCGGCCGACAGCACCTTGACCAGCGCCTCGCGCAGGCTCGCCAGCGGCGCCGAGCCCCCGTCCGTCGCCGTCCGTTGCAGCTGCCCCAGCAGGCTCTCGCGCAGGTGCTCGCCGCCGTCGGCGAGGATCTGCAGCATCTGCTCCGGGCTCGGGGTCGCGGTCGAGGGCGTCGGCACGGCAGAGATTGTAACGCCACTGACCTGACCCGACGCAGATCGCGCGAGGCACGTGAGCGATCTAGCGCCGCCCCACGAGGGCCCCCGGAGCCCCCGGAGCCTCGCGTCCGAACGACGTGAACCAAGGGACATGCCACCCATCGACCGCGCTCGCTGGCTTCGGGTGTAAGCTCGGCGGCGCCATCCGGAGGGCGATCGGCCGTGCAACAAGACCTGAACTTCAAGTTCGACCCTTACCTGCCGCTCCTCGACCCTGAACGCTTCGCCGACATCGCCTTCTACCGCGAGCTCGAGAAGATCGGCTACCGCCAGGTCCTGCTCGGCGGCACCGGGGCCTCCAACCTCTCGGCCGTCGTCAGCGACATCAAGCAGCACACCGGCCTCACCGTCGTCCTCTACCCTGCGGGCCCAGACTCACTCGCCCCCGCCGACGTCGTCCTCCTCCCCGACGTCATGAACTCCGACTCGCACTACGCCCGCCCCTTCGGCTCCGGCTCCGTCGCCACCGCGATGAACATCTGCCACCGCGGCCTGAACTTCATCCCGCTGGCCTACTTCATCCTCGGCAACTCCACCGCCCGCTGGTACTACGACGCCTTCCTGGTCCCGAAGGCCAAGATCATCGTCGGCTACGCCATGTACGCCCGCATGGTCGGCTACCGCTACCTCGCCCTCGACTACGAGGACCCCGCCCTCTCGATCGACCCGCGCCTCATCGCCGCCCTGCGCAACATCGACGGCCTCCACCTCGTCGTCTCCGACGAGTTCACGCCCAGCTCCGCCGCCGAGGCCCACGCGCTCGGCATCAAGACCGTCATCACCCCCTCGAACCTCTACGAGGACGCCAACGACCCGCTCGCCCTCGCGGCCGAGTTCCACCGCGCCCTCCTCCGTGATCTGCCGCCAGTGCCACCCGCGGAGGGCGGCCCTCCGTGAACAGCGACTCGAGCATGACCGCCGGGCCCGTGCGCCTGCTGTCGCGCCCGCTCCCCGCGCACGCACCCGCTGTCCCGCTGCCATCGCCCGGCCGCCTGCTGCAGGTCTTCACCGGCGCGATCGCCATCGGCTCCACCGCCGCGATCGTCGGCGCCTATTACATCACCCTCGCCGCCAGCTTCCCGCCCGGCACCCTCGGCCCCTTCCTGCTGGTCCTCGGCGGCCTCGTCGTGCTCTCGATCCTCGGCGTCTACGCCGTCCACCTGCGCCTCAGCGCCGCCCTCGTCGCCTGGCTGCGCCGCCCCGGCGACGGCGTCGTCCTGCCCGCGTGGCGCCAGGCGATCAACTACCCCGCCCACCTCTCGCTCACCGTCGGGCTCTCCGCGCTCGTCGTCTCGCTGCTCGCCGCCGGCATCACCGCGCTCCGCTCCGGCGACTTCGCGCTCGGCCTGCACATCGCCGTGGGCGGCACCCTGGCGGCGATCCTCGACGCCATCTTCGCCTGGCTCTACACCGACTGGGCGACCCGCTCGCTGCGCCGCTCGATGGCCGTGCGCGACCCCATGTTGCCCGTCAGCGGGGCCGGCATCATCAGCCTCGGCCTCGCCGCCAAGATGGCGATCGTCATCGTCGGCGTCTCCCTGGTCGGCTCCGTCGTCGCCGGCACCCTCGCCTACCGCGAGGCCGCGGCCGCGATCGCCAGCGGCACGCCCGGGTCGCTCGCGCTGCACCTGGTCCTCGTCACCGCGACCGGCCTCGCCGTCAGCCTCTCAGGCTGCCTGCTCGTCACCCGCCACACCACCGAGCCCCTGCGCGAGCTCACCACCCTCGTCACCGAGCTCAACCCCGAGCGCTACACCCAGCGCGGCGTGCCGATGAGCTCCGACGAGGTCGGCAAGCTCATGGCCGCCGTCAACGCCATGCTCGGCGGCCTCGAGGAGCGCGACTTCATCAAGGACGCCTTTAGCCGCTACGTCACCCGCCAGGTCAGCGACGTGGTCCTGCAGGGCGGCCTCGAGCTGGGCGGCGAGCTGCTCACCGCCACCATCTTGATGGCCGACATCCGCGACTTCACCAGCCTCTCCGAGCGCATGCCCCCGCGCCAGGTCGTCCGCGTGCTCAACCGCTACTTCACCGAAATGGTCGAGGAGTGCATGGAGCACGGCGGCATGATCGACAAGTTCATCGGCGACGCGATCATGGTCGTGTTCGGCGCCCCGGTGCGCCAGAGCCCCGAGCAGTCGGCCCTCAGCGCCGCGCGGGCCGCCCTCGGCATGCGCCGCCGGCTCGAGCGCCTCAACATCGCCTTCACCGCCGAGGACCTGCCCGCCCTGCGCATCGGCATCGGCGTCCACACCGGTGAGGCGATCGCCGGCAACATCGGCGCGCCGCAGCGCCTCGACTACACGCTCATCGGCGACGTCGTGAACACGGCCGCCCGCATCGAGTCCGCCTGCAAGGAGCTCGGCTGCGACCTCCTCATCTCCGACGCCACCCGCCTGCTCCTCGGCGAGCACGCCCGCGTCGGCGAGGCCCGCGTCGTCCACCTCAAGGGCAAGGCCATGCCCACCTCCGTGCACCCGCTGCTCGCGCTCGAGTGACCGCGCCCGCGTGACCACGCCCGCGCTCGCGTGCCGCCGCTCGTTCGCACGCCCGCGCGGCACGCGGCCGTGGACTCGCTGGCGCGGCAGGGGTAGCTTGGATTGTGATGGGAGACGACGCCGATCTGCGCTTCACGTGGGCCATGCGACGGACCAGCTACACGCCGGCGCAGGCCCACGTCCTCGTCCACGCCCTCGCCGATGTGGCCCGTGACGCCGCCGCGGCCCACTTCCCGGCCTCCGAGGGCTACCAGACCTCCGCCACGGTGCTCCACGGGATGCTCGACGGCGTGCGAGTCTGCGTCTCGAAGGGCGAGTTCTCGGCCGTGGTCAGCACGCAGTGTTACCTCGAGCCCGTCAGCGGCAGCAGCCGCGAGGTGGCGCTCCGTCAGGTCGCTGCGGTGCACCGCCTGCCCGCGCCGCAGCTACCCGGCGCGCGCCTCGTCGAGATCGCCAAGCCGGCGCTGCTGCTCATCGTCGGCAGCGCCCTGGTGTTCGCCCTGATCTCCACGCTCACCGCCTCCGGCCTCGGCGGCTACTTCCGGCTCACCTTGTGGATGAGCTTCATGATCATGATGGCCCCGGCCGTGGCCTGGCTGCTCGGCGCACGCGCCTCGTTTCAGCTCGACGCGATCGAGGCGACCCGCTCGGCGATCCTCGACCAGGTCCACAACGCGGCCGAGCACGAGTCGCGCTGGCGCCGGCTGCTGCACGCGATGCACGATCGCCAGGCGCTGGTCCTCCAGCGCGCCCTGCCGTTTCGCCGCGGCTAGCAGCGGCTAACGCTCCGGGTTCAGGCGCCCGACGATCTCCGCCGGCGTCCGCTCCGAAAGTTGCTTCGCCGCCGCCGCGAGGTCGACGCCGCAGCGGTTGGCCAGCGACAGCAGCACGAACAACACGTCGGCCATCTCCTTGTCGACATCCGACCGCTTCTGCAGCGCCGCTTCACCGAGCTGCCCGGCCTGGATCAGCAGGCGAGCCACCCCGTAGTCGAGCGGTAGATGTTCGAGCGCGGCGCCGAAATTTTCCTGGGCCCAGTGCTGCAGCTTGGCGATGTCCATACAACGGTCTCCGGCCCCAGCTTCTCACCCGCGAACCGCGGGTGTAAACAGGGGCCTGGGCCGCGCTGCGCGGCGCTGCGCGCAAGCACGCGCATCCGCAGCTACAACGACTCGTCGTCGTCGTCGGGCATCATCTCCACCGGCTCGGTCTTCGGCTTGCGCGCGAGCGGCCGCGATCCCGGCGGCGGCGGCGTGAAGCGCGAGCGCGAGACCACCGTATCGGCCGGTGGCGCCGGCTGGGCCGGGACCACACGCGCCGTCGCGGTCGACACCGGCCGCTCGGTCATCGCCGGCACCTCGGCGGACGGCATCGTGTCCGACGGGCTCGTCGGGCCCGTCATCCGCACCGGCGCGCCCGGCTCGACGTCGCTGAGCGAGTGCCCGCTGGTGGGCGAATAGATCGCCTCCGACGCCGACGATGTGTGCGCCTGCACCGGCCCCGAGCCGACCACCGAGCCGACCACCGAGCTATGCGACACCGAACGATTCACCGCCGAGGCGCTGTTCGGCCCGTTCATGCGCAGCGACTGCGGCGGGTCGTACCCGTGCGGCGGCAGCGGCGGCAAGGTCGGCGTCAACGGGCGCCACAGCCCGCCCGCGCCGAAGCTCTTCCACGCCCACGGCAACCAGCGAACCAGCGACCACGCCAACCACAGCGCCCACGCCAGCATCAGCCCGCGGTACCACCACATCGACACCGACAGCACCCACGGCTGCGGCACGATCCCCGCGCCCAGCTCGCTCGTGTCGACCCGGTCCTGATACCACCCGAGGCTGTTCCCGTACGACCCGTTGCCCTCGATCTGCATGTCGGGCTGCCCGAGCAGACCCTTGTGGATCGCCTCGACCAGGCACATGCACGCGATCAAGGTCCAGCTCACCAGCATCAACTGGCGCAGGTCGAACCACCACGCCGGCGCGCCGGTGTGGTCGCGGCGCCACGCCAGCGCCAGGAACCAGCCGAGCACGATCATCGCCATCGGCACCTCGATCGGCGACAGGCCGAGCCCGAGCAAGAACCACTGGTGCCCACGCAGCGGCGACCAGGACAGCCGACTCAGCACCGCGGCCCCGATCAGCAGCATGATCACGAACGACCAGAACAGCACCGCCGGCCCCAGCCGCGGCCCGCCGACCAGCAAGATCCACCGGCTCTGCGGGAACTGCATCTGCACGGTCACGTTCACCGCCGGCGCCCCGAGATCGACCGCTGGCGCCGCGTAGCGCCGGCCGAGCTCGTGGGTCTCACGCCAGCTCAACTCGATGCGCTGCGACCCCGGCTCGACCGGCACGCGCACCAGCTGACCCTCCTGCCCGATCGTCTGCCGGGTCCCGTTGATCATCACCTGTTGCAGCAGCGCGTCCGGGGGGATCGTCAGCACATGGTGTCCACCCCGGCTGCTGCGCAGCCCCAGCTCGAGCTTGGCGTCGACCGCCCGCAGCCCGGGCTCGAGGCTCAGGCGTGCGCTGTCGATCGTCAGCGTCTGCCCGGGCACGCCCTTCGGCCGTGTCACGGTCAACGCGACCTGCTCGCCCGGCCACGGCCGCCACTCCCGCAGCCCGCCCTCGCCCTGACGCACCGTCGGCGCGCCCGCGTACTCCACGTGCCACACCGGCCCGACCTCGACCTGCCACATCTCCGTCCAGGGCTCGCCAGTGCTCGCCGCGAAGGTCACCTGCTCGCTGATCGGCAGCACCGAGCTCCACGCCAGCTCGCCCTGGTCGGGCCCCATGTTGACCAGCACCTTGCCGCCCTCGACCCGCTGCTCGGCCGTCGTCACCGACTCGCCCGGCAGCAGCGGCACCGCCAGGACCACCGCCGAGCCGTTCGGGGTCAAGCGCACGACCCGGGTCGTCACCTCCCACGAGAGCCCCAGCGTCAGCATCCGCTCGAGCCGCACGAAGGGCGGCAAGGTGCCGACCTCGAGCTCGGTCGCCGCCGCCGTCGCGTCCTGCGGGCTCTGCCGCGTCAGCTGCAGGTTGTCGTCCGCCAGCCCGTCCTCGTGCAGACCGTCGACCGTCCAGCCCTTGGCCTTGGCCTCGATGCGGTGCGGCTTCAAGGGCAGCGCGATCTGGACCGTCTCGCGCACCGGCAGCGGGCCCTCGAGCACCACTTCGTGGCGCCCCGGCGTCAGCTGCAGCACCAGCGTCCCATCGGCCGCCCGCGCCAGCCCCGAGCTCGTCGGCGCCGCGTCCACGATCACCGAAGTCGGCAACCACTGCTCCGCCGAACCTGGCAGCGGCACCCCGACCGGCGCCGCCACGTGCAGCTCCTGCACGATGCGCAGCCCCTTCTCGCTCGCCTCGATGCGCATCCGCGGGCTCGTCACGCAGCCCGGCAGGCACTCCGGCGCCTCCGTCAAGCGCGTCCGTAACTCGCCCAGGAGCTCCGCGCCCGGCGTATCAGCCCGCGCGCTCGTCGGCGCCAGCGCACCTGCCCCAAAGACCAGGGAGAGCGCCAGCACGGCCCCGATCTTCATCCCGGCGGGCTCGCGCGGGCGCCGGCGGCCGAAGGCCCCGAACACCGCCAGCACCAGGGTCACCAGGAACAGCACGCGGATGAACGCCAGCGCCAGGTTCAGGTGCGGCGGCAGCAGCCACAGCCGCAGCTGCTGGTCGCGCGCCACCGGCCCGTTCCACGCCAGCGCGACCGAGCGCCACTGCCAGTCGGGCACACCCGAGCCCGTCTGCACCACCGTGTTCGCGTCGTACTCGCGCAGCTTCTGGCGCTTGCGCTGCTGCTGCTGCCGCCACTCCCCGCTCTTGCTGCTGACCCCGTACGCGCCTGCCTTCTCCTTGTCCGCAAGCTCCGGCTCCGGCTCGGCCCGCGCGTACGCGCCGTCGACCTGGATCATGTCGTTGGCGACCTCGCCAGCCTGCCCGCCGTAGACATCGGGCCCATTCATCTCGCCCTCTTCACCCTTGTAGCGCTGCTCCATCTGCGGCGCCTCCACCTCCGCCATCGCCGCCGTCGGCGCGCTGCGCTTGCCGAGCGACAACCCGAAGCCGTCGTCGTCACTGCGCACCGCCAGCGCCGGGTAGAGCCCGCCGCGCACCTGCTGCACCGTGAACGCGATCACGATCCCCGTCAGCGTCACCAGAGCGGCCAGGCGGTACACCCGGGCCAGCTGGCGCAACCTGCCCTCGGGCAGCGCCCGCGCCAGCGCCTCCCCGACCAGCACGAAGATCCACACCGTCCGCGGCGCCATCCACTCCGGGAACGACAGCGTCAGCGTCACCAGCGCGAGCGTGCCCCAGGCCCACCCGTACAGCCGCGCGATCGCGATCGAGATCACCAGGACCAGGAAGATGTCGAGCAGCGTCCACCGCTGCAGCCACGTGTCGTCGACCTCATCGACCCCCATCGTGTGCAGCAGTCGCCACCCCGGCGGCAGATTCAGCTGCCCGCGCACGCTGGCGAAGTCCTGATCCCAGTCGACCGCCGACAGCGCCATCTCCAGCCCGCCGGCAGGCACCCGCATGTCCGCGCTCAAGGCCAGCTTGGTGCTGCGCAGCTCGACCCCCGGCTGCCCGCCCTCGGTCAGCGCCGTGATGAACTGCGGGCTCCCGCTGGCCGACGCGAAGCCCAGCTGCGCCGGCGTGCGCACCTCGAGGCGCCGCGTACCAAACGCGTCGCCGCTCAGCCGGTCGCGCACCGTGAACCCGCGGCCGTCGAAGTCGAGCCACCAGCTGCGTGTCAGCGCCAGCTGATCGGGCCCGCGATCGACCTCGCCGCGGTGCATCTCGCCGAGCGTCATTGTCTCACCCGGGCGCACGCGGTAGGCGGGCAGGCGCTTCCACTCCTCCGGCAGCAGCGTCTGTTGCGGGTCGACCGCGGTCACCCCCGCGATCTCGACCCGCCGCAGCTCCGGCGCGGCCGCGAAGGTCCAGATCTCCTCCGGCGCCCACGGCCCCTCACTCGCGTTCAACTTGAGCTCCGGCAGCGAGCCCGGTCCGCGCGCGTCGATCGAGATCGTCCACCGCCCCGGACGGATCTGGACCCGCAAGCGACCGTCGGCCTCGATCCGCGCCGGCAGATCGCTGCGCACCGCCATCGGCACGAAGCCGTCGAGCAGCGCCTTGCCCAGCAGCACCTCCCGGTTCTTGCCCGACGCCTGGATCTCCACCTGCGTCGTCACCACCAGCGGGATGCTGTCGGCGATCTTGCGGTGCACCGTCACGTCGAGCAGGTTCTCCTCCCCGCCCTCGGCCTCGCGCTTTTGCAGCCACAACACGCCCGTGTTGTCGCGCTGCGGGAAGCCCACATCATCGCCGCGGATCTTCAGCGACAACAGCCCGGTCTCCGCCGGCACACACAACTTCTCCGGCAAGCTGTCCCACAGGAACGACCCCTGCACGCGATAGAGCCCCGGCTCGAGCTCAATCCCCGGCTTGCCGTCCCGCACCTGCACCACCGCCAGCACGTCCGCGACCGTCACCTCCTGCGGCCAGCGCTCGTCATCTCCGGGCAGCGGCACCCAGCCGCGCTCGAGCACCAGCCACTCCTGGACGAAGTCGCCGCGCGTGTCGGTCAACGCCAGCTCGAGCCGCGACGGCCACGTACAGCGCTTCTGGTCCGTGGACGCATGCACGTACGGGCAGGCCGCCCCGCGAGCATCGTGCAAGACCCAGGACACCCACGGCTTGAGCGCCTCTGGCACCTCGGCGACGGTCATCGGCGCCGCCTCCACGGTCCCTGCGACAGACCAGGCGAACAGGGCAGCGAGGGTGTACCAGGGGGAGCTTCGAGCAATGCGTGCCATGGCCATCGACCCACAGGGTACAGCGCTGTCCCCCCGGCGTGGGCCCGCGAACGAGCCGTCCGGCCGCTCCCGCCGGCTCCAATCTCGCCCTCCCCCGCCCGTGCGCCCCGAGCATGAACAGCGTACGAAGGCCATCTCGCTCGCCTTGCGCGCCCCCGTCACGGACTCGCCTTGCCCTCGCCCGCGCCCCGGGGCCAAACTCGCAGGCGTGCAATCGCCCACGGACACAGAGCTGCGCGATCTATTCGCCGCGACACGAACGATCGCCGTCCTCGGCGCCAACACGGAGCCGGGCAAGCCCGCCTGCTATGTGCCCGACTACCTGGCCGCCCACGGCTTCGCGGTCTACCCCGTCAACCCCGGCTTCGTCGGCCGCAACCTCTGGGGCCACACCTGCGTCGCCACCCTTGATGAGCTCGAGCCGCCGATCGACCTCGTCGACGTGTTCCGCCGCCCCAACGCGCTCATGCCGCACGTCCCGGAGATCCTCGCCATGCGCCCGCTCCCGAAGCTCGTGTGGCTGCAGCTCGGCATCCGCCACGGCGAGTTCGCCCGCACCCTCCGCGCCGCCGGCATCCGCGTGATCGAGGACCGCTGCACCCTCGCCGAACACCGTCGCCTGCTCGCCTGACGCTGCGAAAACTGGACAGCATCAGCGCGCTCCCCTACCCCACCCAGGTGCCTCTCCGCCGCGCCGCGCTGCTCTGCCTCGCCACCTGCACCCCGGAGCTCCACGTCGAGGTCGCGCCCGCCGACGTCGCCGCGACGCCTGTCCCCAAAGACAGCTCGCTCGCGACCGCGAGAGACGACCCCAGCGAGCCGACCCCGCACCGCGCCATCACCGGACTCGGTGCACCCGTCGCCGGGGCCAGCGAGCCGACCCCGCACCGCGCCATCACCGGACTCGGTGCACCCGTCGCCGGGGCCAGCGAGACCCGCCTTCGCCTGCTGCACCCGAACCTCCAGGCCTATGCCCCGCTGGCCGACGACACCCTCCTGATCTGGCCCTGGCCGAGCGACGACGAGGCCGACGCCGAGGTCGCGCGCCTCGACCTCAGCACCGGCGCGGTGGCCCCGTGGTCGCAGCCCTGGACCCCCGAGGCCGCCGGATGGCGCCTCCGTCGCGACAGCGAGGCCGGCCCCATC
Organism: Nannocystis sp.; assembly: GCA_044228605.1. GTDB lineage: Bacteria > Myxococcota_A > Polyangia > Nannocystales > Nannocystaceae > Nannocystis. The sequence continues at coordinate 24,424 of JBGAUO010000016.1, forward strand.
GGCTACGAGGTCAGCTCCGACGGTCAGCGTGTCGCCGTCGCCCATTCGTTCGCCGCGCGCACCCTCCCGCCCGACCACCGCGGTGAGCTGGTGGCGATCGTCGTCTCGCGCAGCGACGGCAGCGAGCCGCGCTGCATCGGCATCGGCATCCCGAGCGACGACCCGCCGCCCTTCTACTGGGCGCACGACAGCCGGCGCCTGATCGGCGACTGGACCGTCGCCTGCGAGCCCGACCGCCGCGGACGACCGGTCATGCTCCACCCCGAGCGACCCGACACCTTCCTGGTCTCGATGCCCTGGCTCGACCTCGTCGACGGCCGCGGCGGCGACCTCCCGTACCGCTTCGTCTCCACGGGTCGAGACCCCCTGGGTGACCTCGTCGCCAACCACTTCGCCGATAGCCGCGGTGTCGGCCTCGAGCGCTTCCACCTCGCCACCGGCGCCGTCCTCGGGGTGACCCTCGAGGAGCCCGAGCAGGACCTCCGCGACCCTCGCTGGGTCAACGCAGACACCATCCTCGTCGACGTCACGAGCAAGGACGGCCAGACCCACCTCGGCCAACGCCTCGTGCACGGCGACGGCCGCACCGTCGTCGTTCCCGGCCCGCGCTGGCAGGTCTACACCCGCCTGCCCGGCGACCAGGTGCTGTACAGCCGCGACGGCGGCCGCACCGTCGAGCAGGCGCATGTCGACTGGGACAGCTTCCGCACCGAATCACCACGACCGCGCCCCGAGCTCACCCGCTTCACCGCGGCAGAGCCAGACCGCAGCCCCGCGACCTGGCGCCCCGGCCTCGGCGGCGTCCTCATCGACGACAGCAGCGGGCTCTACCTCGCCGCGCTCTGAGCCACCGCGCGCTCAGCCGAGCAGCTTCTTGAGCGAGCCGTCGGCGATCGCGGCGCGGGTCTCGTCGTTGCCGCCGATCAGCGTGCCGCGCACGTAGACCTGCGGGAAGGTCGGCCACCCGCTCCACATCTTGATCGCCAGCCGCTCCTTCCACGCCTTCAGGTAGCTGCCGAACTCGAGGTACGTGAACGGCACCTCCGCCTCGGTCAACGCCTGCCGCGCCTTCTTGACGAACGGGTTTTGGGCCATGCCCACCACCACCACCGCGTCGCTGCCGACCGCCGACTGCACCTTGGCGATCACGTCAGCGTGGAAAGCCGCAGCCTTCTCGGCAACTTGGGGCGTACGGGCAGTTTCGGCGAGCAAGGGGCGGTGCGTCATGGCGGCGGAGTATAGGCAGGGTCTCGCACCTCGCAAGGCCCACGCCCGACAATTTTGCGGCGCGCCGGAACAGCTCGCCTCCCCCCTCGCGTTCTCATCGCCATGGTCACCCGCACGCCCGCGCGGTCCGCCGCCCTCGCGTACGGCCTCGCACTCGCCAGCCTCAGCAACCTCGTCAGCCTCGCCTGCCCGGGACCTCTCGCCGCCAGTCCTTCAGGACATGTCCCGAGCGACCTGTCTCAAGAGACCGTCGACGAACCCCCGTGCGCCGACGCAGCAACCTGTCCGATGGGACAGGCTGAAGATCCACCGACGCGCGGGAACGATCCGCCAGGACTGGCTCCGCTCACCCCGCCGCAGCGCGCCGCCTTCCTGGCCGCCGCACCCGACCCGCCCCCGGAGAGCCTCGGCGGCGTCACCCCGGCCCGCCACGATCGCCACTACCTCACCGGCAACGAGCACGCCCTGCACGCCTTCTACCCGCGGATCCGCGGCCTCGGCGGCGGCTACCTCGGCGTCGGCGCCGAACAGGGCTACCTCCTGATCGGCTGGTCGCGCTCCGAGCTCGCCTGGCTCATCGACTACGACCCCGCCGTCGTCGAGATCCATCGCCTGCACCAGACCTTCCTCGCCGCCGCGCCAGGCCCCGACGCCTACCTCGCGCTGTGGCAACCCGGCGGACGCCGCGACGCGATCGCGGCCCTGCGCGCGGCCCACCCCGGGCCCACCGGCGTCGCCCTGATCGAGCTCTACCGCGACCACCGCGCCCGCATCAGCAAACGCCTCGAAGCGCTGCGCCGCGATCTGCAGGCCGCCGCCACGCCGAACTACCTCACCGATGCCGACGACTATGCCCACGTCCGCGAACTCGTGCTCGCCGGCCGTGTGCGGCCGCTGTGCGCCGACCTCACCCGCCACGGCGCCGTCGCGGACATCGGCGCGTCCGCGCGGCGCCTCGGCGTCCACCTGCGCGTGCTCTACCTGTCCAACGCCGAGGAGTACTGGGAGCGCCTGCCGCAGCCCTTCCGCGACAACCTGCGCGCCCTCCCCGTCGACGACCGCTCGCTGGTGCTGCGCACCCTCCTCACGTGGGAGACCAACCGCGACTACCGCTACAACGCCCAGCCCGCGCGCAACTACCGGGCCTGGCTCGCTGTCCCCGACCTCCGATCGATCTACGACGTCATCCGCCGCGACCAGATCGTCGTCGACGAGCGCGGCTTCTTCGAGACCCGCGAGCTGCCAGACCCCGCCGCGCTGCGCCGCCGCGAGCAGCGACGCCTCGCCCGCGAGGCCGCCGGACTGCCCGCCAACGGCTGAGGCCTACTTGCCGGCCAGCCCCTGCTCGCGCAGCCACACGTTCGTGAAGTCGGCGGCCTTCTGGTAGCTCTCGCGCATCGTCTTCTCGAGGAACTTCTCGAACATCCCGCCGATGCCGAAGATCTTGACCTCGATCTCGAACTCCGCGACCCGGTCCGACTGACCCGGACCGGTGCGCTCGAGCCACATCGTGCTGCGGATCGACGCCTTGTCCCCCAGCTTCGACGGCAGCACCTTGACGACCCAGCTCGGCTTGGCCAGATCGAGGTGGCCGTCCTCGATGTAGCTCACCGAATCGCCCAACATCGCCTTGATCGGCCCGGGCGCGTCGATCTTCGGCGTCACCGACATCTTGCGGGTGTGCCGACCGTCGGGGCCCTTGGTCTCCTCCACCACCTTGAACTGCTCGAACTGCAGCGCCTTGCGGTAGAGCGCCTCGTTGTAGGCCGCATCAAAGAACACGTCGCGCCAGAACGCCTCGGGCTCGATCGAGTAGGGGTGTCGCAGGATGAACTTCATCGCCCCGCTTATGATCGCGGGTCGCCCGCCTTGTCAACCACCGGTCGGGCCGAGCGCGGCCCCCTCGCCGGCGAGCGCTGCCGCCTCGTCGGGGCTGGCCGCGCAACGAAACCCGAAGTGATGAAAAGGCTGGTTCTCGGGCCAGTGCGGCCGGCGGTAGATCGCCGTCGCGTGGGCGGCGTCCCAATACCACGAGCCGCCGCGCACCAGCTTGCGCTTGAAGCCCACGCAGGTCTCCGCCCCCTGGCACGGCCCGCGCGGCTCGACGCCCACACAGTCCGCACCACACTCGGCGTAATCGCGCGAATACCAGTCGGCGACCCACTCCCACGAGTTGCCGGCCATGTCGAACAGCCCGTAGCGGTACGCCGGCCGCGATCCGACCTCGAAGGGCCGCCCGGTCTCGGGCTTGCTGTACAGCTTCTTCACGCCGCAGCTGCGCCCCGTCTCGTCCTTGATGATCGCCCGCTCGCAGGTCGCCGGCTCGTCGCCCCAGGGATGCATCGCCCCGTCGGGCCCGCGCGCCGCCTTCTCCCACTGGGCCTCGCTCGGCAGCCGCTTGCCCTGCGCCCGGCAGTACTTGTCGGCGTCGAACCAGCGGATCCCGTTGATCGGCTGCCGCGGACGGTCGAAGTCGGTGTAACCCGGCCCCGACGGGTCGCAGCGCCGCGCCTTCACGCACGCCTTGTACTCGGCGTACGTGACCTCGTTGAGGTCCATGTAGTAGGTCTGCAGCCACACACGCGCCGCGGGCCGCGTGTTCTCCGGGCCGTCGTCCGAGCCGCGCAAGAACGGCCCCGCCGGCACGCAGGCCATCCCCTTCGGCGCCGTCGCGCAGGCGATCGGCGCCGGTGCGCCCGGGTACTCCGCGACACCTGGTGACCTGTCCCCAGAGACAGCTCCCGTCCCGCCGCTGGCAGGCCTGTCCCCAGAGTCAGCTCCCGCCCCGACGCCCGCAGGCCTGTCCCCAGAGACAGCTCCCGCCCCGACGCCCGCAAGCCTGTCCCCAGAGACAGCACCCTCGGCCCCGCCCGCAGCGCCTTGCCTGTCCTCAGAGCCAGGTTGTCCGGCCGCACCCGCCACGCTGTCCGCAGGGACCGACGCGGCGGGTCCGGCCGCGCCGCGCTCGGGCCCCCGCGCGGGCGCCGGGCTGGCACAAGCGCCCGCCGCGAGCACGAGGAGGACGAGCGGCCGCATCGAGCTCAGCCCGCCTTCGCGGTGGCCCCGGTCGCGTCCCGCCCAGCCGCGTCGACCTTCGCCGCCGCGTCGCCCTTCGCCTTGCTCGCGTCGCCCTTCTTGCTCGCGTCGCCCGCCTTGCTCGCGTCGCCCGCCTTGCTCGCGTCGCCAGCCTTGCTCGCGTCGCCAGCCTTCACGTCGCCAGCCTTCACGTCGCCCCCCTTCACATCACCCGCCTTCGCGGGCTCACCCGGCACCGCCGGCACCGCGGCCGGCTCACCCGGCTTCACCGCCATGAGCTCGACCGTGAAGATCAGGTCCGCGTCGGCGGGGATCTTCCCGCGCGCCTTCTCGCCGTAGGCGAGCTCGGCCGGGATGGTCAGCTGGCGCAGGCCGCCGACCTTCATCCCCTCGATGCCGAGGTCCCAGCCCTTGATCACACGCCCCATCCCGAGTGGGAACACCAGCGGCTTGGGCCGGGTCAGCGACGAGTCGAACTCGGTGCCGTCCTTCAGCGTGCCGCGGTAGTGCACCGATACCTTGTCGCCCGCCTTCGCCTCGGCGCCCTCGCCGAGCTTGTAGTCGGCGACGACCAGGCCCTTGTCGAGCTTCTTGGTCGCCAGCGGCTTGCCCTCGAACGCGGTCAGCGGCTGCGGCGGCGGCAGCGGCGGCGTGAAGCTCAGCAGCTCGATGGTGAAGATCAGCGTCGAGTTCGGCGGGATCTTCCCGGCGCGGCGCTCCGCGTAGCCGAGCTTCGCAGGGATCACCAGCTTGCGCTTGCCGCCGACCTTCATGCCCGCGACACCCTCGTCCCAGCCCTTGATCACCCGACCCGCGCCGAGCTCGAAGCTGAAGGGCCGATTGCGCGGCCGCGACGAGTCGAACACGGTCCCGTCGGTCAAAAACCCGGTGTAGTGCACCTCGACGTCGCCGCCCTTGACCGCCTCGGCGCCCTCGCCGAGCACGTAGTCGGACACCGCGATCTCCCCGGCGGTCTTGCTCGTCGCCACCGGCGTCCCATCGAAGGGCGCGTCGAACTTGATGTCCGGGCTCGGCTCGAGCGGCAGCGTCGGGACCGGCGGCGGAGCAGCCTTGGCCGGAGGCTCGACCTGCTTGGCGACCTCGACGGGCTCCGCCTTCTTCTCGACCTCCGGCTGGGTCGGCGTACATGCGGCGGCGAGCACGAGCTCGACGCCCAGGAGGGTGGAAAGCGCAATAGGCGCGCGGAACAGCATGGCGCGCCATATACCCGAAATCTCGGCCGCGCGCACCCGCGCCCTCCGCCGCTTTTTGCGTCCGGAACCGAGAAACCGCCCCCCTCGGCCAAGACCCGACCACGCCGACCGCTCGGCGGCGCGCCGGCCCGTGATGAGGGACGGTCCGCCCGACCGCTCGCAGCCGCGAGCGGTCGGGGGTGATGCCTCGCGCTCGTGCAACCCGGCGACCGACGTGCTCACCGAGCAATGCGCAAGTGCGCGCATCATCGCGCGAGCAGCTCGCAGATCCGCGCCGAAGCGGATGCTTGTCAGCTCGCAGCCCGCCCCATACGCTCGCGCTTCTATGCAATTCGCTGCGAACGGCGAACGTCACATCGCCAGCGCCACGGCGGCCATCGACTCGCCCGCGCAGCCCAGTTTCAGCGGCCTCGCGCATCCCCAGCCGTCCCCGCGGGCCCGCTGGCGACCTGTCCTCGCGGCCATGTCGCTCGCCGCCTGCGCCACCCCGCCTGGCATGACCACCGACGCCGACGCCGACAGCTCCACCTCGCTCGCTGGCAGCACCACGAGCACCACGGGCGACCCGAGCACCACCACGCCCGGCCCCTCGACCTCCAGCACCAGCGCGGTCGACAGCGACTCGAGCTCCGGGGACACCAGCACCGGCCCCGCGACCACCTCCACCGGCCCCGCGCCCGCGTGCGGCGATGGCCACCAAGATCCCGGCGAGGACTGCGACGACGGCAACGCGCAGGACGACGACGCCTGCATCGCCTGCGCCGCCGCCAGCTGCGGCGACGGCCACCTTCGCGCCGGGATCGAGGCCTGCGACGACGGCAACAACATCGACGACGACGGCTGCAGCAACGACTGCACGCTCGCCACCTGCGGCGACGGCCAGCTCCAGGCCGGCGAGACCTGCGACGACGGCAACGCCAGCGACAAGGACGCCTGCCCCTCGACCTGTCAGTCGGCCACCTGCGGCGACGGCTTCGTCCAGCTCGGCGTCGAGACCTGCGACGACGCCGGGGCGAGCGCCACCTGCGACGACGACTGCAGCGCCGCCGCCTGCAGCGACAAGACCGTCAACGTCGCCGCCGGCGAGGACTGCGACGACGGCGAGGCGAGCGCGACCTGCGACGCGGACTGCAGCGTCGCCGAGTGCGGCGACGGCACCATCAACCCCCTGGCCGGCGAGGAGTGTGACGACGGCAACCTCAGCGACTTCGACGACTGCTCGAGCGAGTGCAAGAAGCTGCGCCGCACGATCTTCGTCACCAGCCAGCTCTACACCGGCAAGCTCGGCGGCCTCGCCGGCGCCGACGCGCTCTGTCAGCAGCTCGCCGAGGACGCCGCGCTGCCCGGCACCTTCTTCGCCTGGCTCAGCGACAGCACGCAAAACCCCGACAGCCGCTTCCTCAAGTCGAGCGTCCCGTATGTGCTGACCAGCGGGACCCAGGTCGCCAAGAGCTGGCAAGACCTCACCGACGGCACCCTGCAACACGCCATCGACACCACCGAGACCAAGGGCGCCGCACCGATCGCCCAGGTCGGCTGTGGTGGCGGCACCAAACCGACCGTGTGGACCAACACCCTCCCGGCCGGCACCGCCTGGGGCCTCAACGGCTGCGACGACTGGAGCGCCACCACCGGCGTCGCCCGCCTCGGCCACGCCAAGGCGACCAACTTCACGTGGGCCAAGTTCTGCGAGGGCCAGGCCGCAAGCTGCGCCTGGAAGGCCGCGCTCTACTGCGTGGAACAGTGAGCGCTCGGCTGATCCATATCAGCGGAGCGCCAATCCGCTGCTCGCTCGCGGCCGCGCCATGCCCCACGCGCGTCGCGTTGGGTCAGCACCTGCGATAGGCTCGCGACGATGAACGGCGGGCGCGAGCCACAGTCCCCCCAACACCGACGCGACGTCGCGGTCCGCAGCGCCCTCGCCGTGCTCGCCGGGCTCGCGGCAGCAGCCATGGCCGTGCTCGGCCCGCTGCACCCGATCGCGTTGGCGGCGTTGTCTGCCCTCCTGGCTGTGTTCGTCGCGCTGCTCTGGTCGGCCCGAGTCCGCGCAGCGCCGCCGCCCGTGGTGGTCTCTGCCTCGCCTCCCTTCGACCGTACGGAGGCCCTCCAGCGCTGCGACGGGAGCGCCGAGCTGCTCGAGAAGATCCTCGCCAGCCTCGAGCACGAGGGGGTCACACAGACCGCCGAGCTCGACGATGCGATCGCTCAGGGAGACGCGCCGAGGGTCTCTCGTACCGCGCATCGACTGAAGGGCTCGCTCATGTGCATCGCCGCGGGCCCGGCCGAGGCCGCGACCCTCGCGCTCGAACACAGCGGCCGCGCGGGCGACCTGAGCATGGCCAAAACCCAGCTGGCGACGCTGCGCGCGGAGCTGGCGCGCCTGTATCCCGCGCTGCGAAACGGCTAGCATCCCGGCGATGCTCTCCGCGGCGACTGTCACTATCCTCGCGGCGATCGCGATCGGTGCGGTCTTGTTGCTGCTGGCCGCGAAGCAGACCACCCGCATGTTGCGGCTGCGCCGGGAGATGCCCTTCGAGCGGGTCTGGCGGCTGTTGCGGGCCCTGATCGTCCTGTTCGCCGCTGGTTACATCGCCACGATGGTGGTCGTCTACCTCGGCGAGGCCGAGCTACTCGCCACCTTGACGGGCCTGATCTTCCTCGGCGGCGCGACCTTCGTCTATCTCGTCGTCCGCATCAGCCAGATGAGCCTCGCGCGGCTGCTCGAGCAGAGCCTCGCGCGCAGCTACGTCGTCAACCTGCTCGACGCGCTGCGCGACGTGGTCCTCGTCGTCGACGCCCGCGGTGTGATCATCACGGGCAACCGCCAGGCCTGCGCGCTGACCGGCTTCACCGCCGAGGAGCTGACCGGCCGGCTGCTCTCGGACCTGCTCACGGTGCTGCCCGAATCGACCAACGTCGCGGCGGGCAGCCGCTTGCGCGAGCAGGACATGTTCCTCAAGGGCGGCAAGCGGATCCCCGTCGTCTCGTTCTTCGCGGCGGCTCGCGGACCCGACGGCGTGAGCGCGGCGACGATCTGCGTGCTGAGCGACCGACGCGACGCTCGCCGCAACGAGCGCCAGCTCGAACAAGCCGTGCTCGTCGCCGAGTCGGCGCTGCGGGCCCGCAACCAGGTCTCCGCGATCCTCGTCGACGAAGGGCTCCCGCCGATCACCCAGCTCCGCAACCTGACCGAAGGGCTCGCCGCCGAGGCGCTCACGGGCCCGCAGATGGCCTCCGTGCGCGCCATCGACGACGGCCTCGACGGGCTCGAGCGGGTCCTCCAGGGGCTGCTCGAGCGGGTCCACGGCGTCGACACGCTCGGGCAAGCCGCCCACATCGTCGAGCCCGCCGTCGTGCTGGTGCGGGTGTGCGAGGCGCTGCGGCCCGCCGCCGCCGAGGTCCGGCTGCGCTGGCACGTCGACCCCGGGGTGCCGGTCCAGTACCACGGCCGCGAGTCCATCGTGTACGAGGTCCTGACGCACCTCGGGCGATATCTGCTGAGCGTCGGTCACCCCGAGGAGCTCGACTTCGCGGTCGAGCGGGTGCCTGGTCAGGACGACCGCCTGCTCTTCACGGCCACAGCGAGCGCCGAACACGACACGAGCGCGGCCGCGTCGATGTCCGCGAGCCGCGGGCCTGACAGTCACCTCGCGCTGGCGAGCGCGCGGCTGCTGGTCAACGCCACCGGCGGCAAGCTGTGGCAGACGGACCACGACGCGGCCAATCGGATCGCCTTCACGGTGCCGATCGAGCGCCCGGTGGCCGCCGATGCCAACTCGAAGCAGCTCACGGCCGCCGCCGGACAGACGCCGCTGATGTGGCTCGCCGCCACCGCGAGTCGCTATCAGGCGGCGGCGCACGGCCCCGAGGACGGCAAGGGGACGGTCCTGGTGGTCGACGACAGCCCGCAGACCCGCGAGGCGCTGGTCCATCACCTCACGCGCTGGGGCTACACCACGGAGGTCGCCGAGACCGGCGCCGACTGCCTGGAGGCCGTCCGCAAGACTCGCTTCGACGTGATCTTGCTCGACATGCTGCTGCCCGACATCAACGGCCTCGAGGTGCTGGCGGCGCTGCGCGAGGAGAAACTGGCCGGTGATCTGGCCGTCATCATGATCTCCGCGATCGAGGAGACGAGCAGCATCGCGGCCTGCTTCGACCAGGGCGCGCAGGACTACATCACCAAGCCGATCAACCCGACGGTGCTGCGCGCCCGACTCGCCGGCATCTACGAGAAGAAGCGGCTCGGCGACCAGCGAGAGCAGCAGATGGCACGGCTGGCGACCGAGATGCGGCGCTCCGATGCCCTGCTGCGGGTGATCCTCCCGGACCCGATCGCCGAGGAGCTGCTGCTCAACAACAGCGTGGCCGCGCGGCGCCACGACGACGTCGCCGTCCTGTTCACGGACATCGTCGGCTTCACCGCGTACTGCGAGACGCACCCGGCCGAGGACGTCCTGATGCAGCTCCAGGCGCTGTTCACCACCATCGAGGCGCTGTGCGAGCGGCACAAGGTCCTGAAGATCAAGACCGTCGGCGACGCGATGATGGCGTGCGCCGGGCTGCTCGAGCCCGAGGCCGCGCCGGTGGCCCGCTGCGTCGACCTCGGGCTCGCCATCCTCGAGGCCGTTCGCCACCACCCCGCGGGCTGGACCCTCCGCGTGGGCGTACACTTCGGCCCGGTGGTCAGCGGCCTGGTCGGACAGCGCCAGTTCCTCTACGACATCTGGGGCGACACGGTGAACACAGCCCAGCGCGTCGAACAGCACGGGGTGGTCGGCAAGGTTTGTGTGAGCCCCACGGCGCGGGCCAAGCTGTCGGCCCGGTTTCGGACGACGAGCATCGGCACCGTCGATATCAAGGGCAAGGGCCCGATGGAGCTGTTTGTCGCCGAGGTGGCCGGGTCCAGCCGCAGGCTCGCCGCCGTCGTGGCCGACGCGCCTTCACCAGCCGCGCGGGCGTAGCTCGCCATGTACACACAATCGCCGCCAGCTCGTGCATAGAAAGCGTCCGTCTCGCCGTGCGTCGAAGCGCAGGCGTCGGCGCTTCGGCTATTGCAGCGCCGAGGCGCTGTTGCGCCGCAGCGCCGGCAGCAGCGCCCAGCAGGCGCAGGTGAACAGCGCCCCGGCCACCGCCAGCACCGCGTAGGCCGGCATCGGCCCGAGCGTCGGCAACAGCCACGCATACACCAGACCGCCGAGCCAGCCCGCCAGGCCCAGGCTCAAGTTCTGGGCCGCCATCATCAGCGCAAACACGGTCCCGGCGATCCGCGGCGGGCACACGCGGGCCGCCAGATCGAGCTGCGCCAGCGTCGCGCTCATGTACGCCGCGCCTCCGACCGCGCTGGTCCACATCAGCGAGCCCGGGTCGCGCGCGAGGGCCCCCACCAGCGAGCTGAGCGCGCCGAGAGCGATCGCCGCGTGCAGCAGCGTCGGCATCGCCACCTGCCGACAGTACAGCCCATAAAGCACGCTCGCCGCGGCGCAGGCCACCGCGTGCACCGCCGACGCGTCCCCGTAGAGCGTCTCGGGCAGCCCCAGTCCGCGTGTCAGGTGAAAGTCGTGGACCGCCCCGTAGCCCGGGCTGAAGCTCCACAGCGCGAGAAACGCGAGCACCGATCGCAGCCCCGGGTCCCGGCTCGCCGCCGCCAGATCGCGCAGCGCCACGCGCATGCGCTCGCCGGCCGCCTTCGGCGCCTCGCTCCGCGGCGTCGCGGGCGGCCCCGTCTTCGCCTTGCGCTCGCGCAGCCGCAGCTCGCCGACCGACCTGACCTCCAGGACAGGTGCGATCGGACCTGTCCCCGGGGGCTGGTCACGCACGACCAGGAGCGCGAGTGTCAGCATCGACAGCGACGCCCCGGCCGCCAGCGCCAGCGCCATTTGATCGTAGTAGGGCGCGCTCAGCCGCCCGCCGAGCACCCCGGCCAGCGCGGTCGCCGTGTACATCGCCGCCCACTGCACCGCCTGCAGGGTCCCGGTGAGCCCGCGCGGCTGGGCCACCTCGACCATGTGCGCGTCGACCACGACATCGGCGAAGGCCACCGCGACCGTCGCCACCGTCAACCCGATCACCAGCCCCACCCCGCCGCGGTCCGCCGGGCTCCACGCGAGCATGATCATCGCCGCCGCCCCGAGCCCGCTGACCAGCACCAGATAGCTGCGCCGCCGCGACCCGAAGATCGGCACCGCGTCGCTCAGCAGGCCGTACAAGGGCTTGAGCACCCACGGCAGCGCCGCGAAGAAGGTCGCCCCGCCGATCGCCGCCGCGTCCCAGCCCCAGCGCTCGAAGCGGGCCCGCATCGGCTGCGCGATCAAGCCGTCGCTCGGCTCGACCAGCCCCTGCAAGAAGTACAGCGCGCCGAACAGCAGCCCCAGACGCAGCGAGGTCGAGATGCGCACGCTCCCGCAGTGTACCCGCAACCGCCGTCGCCAAGCCGCCCCCGGACCAGCGACAGCGCGAAGATTGTGACAGCGTGGCGCTCTGCGAAAACTGCGGATGGAGCCTCAGCCAGGAGGCGCCCGCGGGAGCTCCTCGCCGGTCAGGCGGCGGTGGAGGCAGCGGGCGTCGTGGTCGGCCCGCTCGTCGATGCCGAGCATCGAGGTCAGCGTGTCCCGCACGAGCGCCTGCTCGGCGGACGGGATCTCGGCAAACGCCTGACCCTCGCAGCGGGCCGCCACGACCTCCAAGGTGCGGCGGGCGAGCTGGCGGCCCAGGGCCGTGTCACCCCGCGTGCGGGCGTCTCGCTGCAAGCCGACCAGGCGTGGTAGTGCACGCTCCAGCGCGACCCGGGCGCTCCACTGGGCCCACGGGTCGTCCTGCGCCTCGCCGAACCAACCGAGCACGATCGTCAACGGCGCGAGCGCGTGGGCGGCGATCAACCACACATCCAGCGCGTCGCAGAAGCGCCGCACATACGCTCGACTGTCAGCAGCATCCCTCGCTCGAAATGCCTGAAGCACCTGGGCCGAGAAGTGCTCCGCGGTCGCTGGCCCGAAGGTCATCAGGCTCGCCAGCGGCCAACGGAAGCTGCCCACCGGGTCCGGCGCCGACGCTTCGATGCGCGCGCACTGCTCGGTCGGCACATCCGCGGCAAATACGAGCAGGACCTGCACGCGCTCGATCTCGTCGGGGTAGCCCCAGGGGCCGTGCCGCAAGAACACAAAGGGGTAGTCGCGCGGCTGCTTCGACCTGGTCGCGGCCATGGTTGGCCGACTCTAACCCGTCGCGTCCGCGGCCGCGGCGATGCCCAGGACGGCGCCACATTTCGGTGATTTCGCACCGGGCGATCGCAGCCCCTGGCCGGCCGATGGACAGGGAGGATTGATCCTCGATAGCCTGCGGGTGTCGATCGTGCCAGCGACTTAGCGCTGTCACACCCAACAGTCGCACTGGGAGTCGAGGTTACAGCGATGAATCAGCAAGCCAGAGGTGCACGCGTCGAGGCGGCATGCAAGATGATGCAGGATCCACGGATCTTGCGGTCCGGGGCGGGGCGGAAGATCACCCATGTGCCCGTCTATGAGGTCGTCCTGACCGCGAGGACGGCGGGCGGCGGGACGGCCCCCAGGGCCACGCTGCAGGTCGCCGCGGACGAGCCGGTGCGACTGCGCCTCGATCGCGGCGACGGCCAGGACCTCATGATCATGCCTGGTAAGCCGGCGGAGCTCAGGGCCGGGGCGACGGGCGTGGTGCGTCTCACCATCGACGCGCTCGGCTTTCGGACGGGCGGGCGGACGGTGCTGCGCTGCCCGCTGCTCAAGGTGCGCACGGGCGACATGCCCGCCGATCAATGGGAGGTCGTCGCGCCCGACCGCCAGGCGCACACGGAGCTCGGTGATGTGACCGGCCAGGCCCTGCTCTCCGGCCGCCCGGCGCGCAACGGCCGGCAAGCGACGAAGTCGCCGCTCAAGGCGGGGGTGTCCCGGGCCGACGCCGACGATCTCGCGGCCACGATCCGCGGCCTCATGGGCGCGACCGGGGCGAGCAAGCTCGAGCTCGACAGCAGCGGGCCCGTCGCATTCGCCAGCGGCGACGCTCCGGTAGCGATCGAGGCCGCGTCGGGTCCGGACCTGGTCGGCCGGGTCAACGCCGCCGACGCGCCGCTGCAGCGGACGATCGCGCCGCTCGAGCTGCCGATGCCGGACGGCGAGGCCGTCAGCTTCGCCGCCGGTGAGGCCGACGGCGACACGATCTACGAGGTCGACATGCTCGCTGCGCACGAGCTTGCGAGCGACGGCGACGAGGCGCAGTCGTTCGGCACGGCCGAGCCGGCGTCGCGGATGGCCCGCGCGCGTGAGCAACGGCGTGAGCTGCTGCGCATGGACAGCGAGCTCCGCGAGGCCAAGCAGGAGGAACGCGAGGCGCGCAGGAAGCAGCGCGCCGACAAGGCGAGGCAGTTTGCCAACGAGCTCAAGGAATTCCTCAAGGGCGCGCTGCTCCAGCCGCTCGCGGGCCTGGTCGACGATCTCTTCACCCGGGCCAAGGACTCCATGCTGGTCGTGGTCGACACCATCGACCCCAAGGGCGTGCTCCTCCGGACCTGGCAGATCGTCGTCGACTACGGGAACAAGGTCGTGCGCGCCGTCGTCGACAGCGTCGATTCGGCCCTCGGTCTCATGGCCGGGTTTTGTGAGCGGCTCGGGGCGAAGTGCGAGGAGATGATCCAGTTCCTCGCGGCGCTGTTCGACTGGGGGGACGTGCTCGAGACCGCCGACGGGTTGCTCGCGGCGCAGCAGAACGGCCTCAAGCGGCTGCCGGGCTACATCAAGACGGCGCGCGAGCGGTGGGCCGGGCTGACCGGTTCGCTGGAGGCCGCGCTGGTCAAGGCGATCGACGGCGCCGTCGCGTCGTTGCAGGGCGGCGCGGCGCAGCCACCTCGTTCGTCGTCGCCGAGCTCCGCCCCGGACGAGCGCACCTCGTTCCTCTTCACCAAGGTCGAGAACAACCTCGAGCACGCGGGGAAGCAGTTCGCCAGCTGGACGCCGGGCGCAGACATCATCGCCGAGATCGAGAAGGCCCTCGACCTGAATGGCGCCCTGAAGGGGATCGACGCCCCGGCCATCTGGAAGGAGTTCAAGGACAGCCTGAGCGCGCTCGAGCTCGGCGACATGTTCACCAGCATGCAGGAGTTCTTCCGCGACGGGGCGAGCGCGCTGCTCGTCGGGCTTCGGGCCTTCGTCAAGCTGCTGGTCCGCGTGCTGACCGTCGCCGGTGACCTGGTCCTGCGCTTCATCGACGTGCTGCTCGACGTGGCCGTCAAGGCGCTCAACCTGCACCTCGAGATCCCGTTCCTGACCGACTTCATCGAGGAGTCGATCCTCGGCGGGCGCAAGCTGACGCTGCTGACCTTGCTGTCGGTGCTCGCGGCGGTCCCGTTCACCATCGCCCACAAGCTCGCCCACGGCGTCGAGCACGGGCCCTTCGGCGGGCCCGTATCGTTCGCGGGCGGCGAGGACGAGAAGAAGGTCAAGCGCTTCAACGACACGGTGGCCGCGTACATCAACGTGGCCTGCTCCTGCGTCATCGGCGTCGTGGTGACGGTCGTCGACCTCGCCGACGACAAGATGGCCGCGCCGCGGATCCTCAAGGTGGTCAGCTCCGCGGCCGGGCTGGTCATCTGCGGGGTCACCGGCTTCCCGACGGACAACTCGGACCCGAACGCCTACGGCCTGGCCGTCACCAACTGGACCGTGGGTCTGGTCGGCGCCGCCGTCGGCATCGCCGACGCCGGCGTTGGCCTCTACCAGACGATCAAGAAGGAGGAGAACGAGGCGATCGAGGACGCCATTAGCTACGTGTCGGGCGGCATCGGCCTCCTCCAACTGGCGCTGGCGATCGCCGCGGGCGCGGTGGACACGGTCCGCGAGAAGAACAAGCCGGCCGCGGACCGGGACGTGGGCCTCGTGTGGCTGGGGGCCTCGGGGAACATCATCGGCGGCCTGGTGTCGGCGATGCCGATCATCCCCGATGAGCCCAAGCAGCTGAAGATCGCCAAGGTCGCGGTCGCCAGCACACTCATCGTCGCCCAGACCGCGATCGGCATCGCCTACTGCGTGCAGTCCGGGAAGGCCGAGGGCTGACATCCCGGTGAGCCGGCGGCGGTGCCCGTCACCGCAGCCAGGCGAAGGTCGCGGCGACCATGTACCCGGTGGGCCGCGACCTGTGAAAGCGCAAGAAGCGATCGGCCGGCGGAGCGATCGTCAGCAGGGCGATCGCGGCGGCGTACAGCGCCGCCGTGGCGAGCAGCTGGCGGCGACTGCCGAGCTTGAGCGCCGTGCCAAACGACCGCTTCATGCGCGCGCCCAGGAGGTCGACGCTGAAGAGCTCGTCGAGCGCGAGGTGAACGACAAAGCCGCCGGAGAGAAACACCCCGGCGAGCCAGGCCGGCGTCGGCGCGAGGTGGAAGACCCGCGACGCGACCTGCACCGCCAGCGCGCCAACCAGCACGGCGAACGGGAGCGAGTGCACGAGGCCACGGTGGACACACAGCCAGGCGGTGAAGCCCCGCAGGCCGACGCGGACGCACACAAATGCGGCCAGCGCCGCCAGCACCACCAGCCCGGGCGCGAGCTGTTCGCGCAGCGCCAGGCCGACCACCGCGGCCGCGACCGCCGCGAGCGCGCCGAAGATGATCCGCGTCGGCACCGAGCTCTCGGCGTCGATGTCCGGCAGCATCCCCCCGAGCACGCCGAGGCCGAAGCAGACGCCGCCGACCGCGGGCGTGACCAGCCCACCAGCAAACGCGAGACCGGCGGCGAGCGCCGACGGTATCGCCGCGCCGAGGACGTGAACACGAAAGTTGGCCATGCGGGCCGCCGAGCATAGAGCGGCGCGCCCCGGGCACCTAAATTGCGTCGCCTGGCCTGCAGGGCCGCGACCGCGCCGTCGCAGCGTGGGTCCGCCGCACCGACCGTTCAACCCGAGAGCTCGCGCCGGCCACCCTCGCGGTAGCGCTCGAGCCACTCGAACAGCTCATCGAGCGTCACCTCGCAGCGCGCGGCGATCGCCTGCGGCGCCTCGGCCCCGCGCAGCAGCGCCAACACGGCCCGCTCGCGCCGACGCGCGCTGTCGACCCGCGACGCCGCGGGCCCCATGTCGCGCGCTCTGCCGCCCGCATCAACCGACCTGTCCCCCGGGCCAGCCGGCGCCTCCGCCCGGGCCTGTGCGGGCCCACCAACCTGGGCGCCCGGCAGCGCAGCCACCTCCGCGACGATCGACCGCTGCGGGACCGCGACCCGGACGTCCGGCGATCTGTCCCAAGGGACAGCCACATCGGCTGGCCGCGAAAGGCTCGTCGACCCGCCCGCAACCACCGCCTCGGCGGCCGTCGCTGCCGCAGGTCTGTCCTCCAAGACAGCTTCCACATCCACGCCATCCGGCCTGTCCTTTGAGACAGCATCGTCCGCCGGGGCCGCCCGCCGCTCGGGCGACGCCGCCCGCAGCGGGTCGCGCAGGTCGATGAGCACGCTCGGCATCCCCGGCTCGCCCACCCGGGCGCGCGCGTGCGCCAGGGGCAGGTGCGCCGCCGGGTCGCCGAGCAGGAGATAGCCGCGCAGGTCGTTGCGACGCATCCACAGCTGCGCCAGCTTGCGCGCGTCGCCCTCGTACTCCTGCCCGCGCGCCTCCGCCTCGCGCTGCAGCTGATAACCCGCGCCGAGGTCGTCGTTGGCCTCGCGGTAGGCCTGCATCAACGAGTCGAGCGCCACCCCCGTGCGGCTGCCCGACAGCAGCGCGCGCAGGGCCCCGAAGATCCGCGACGCCCGGCTGCCGCGCGCGCCGTCCATGAACGCGAAGTTCCACGCCAGATCCACGTGCCCGATCACCGCCAGCGGACCCTTCGGGTTGCCCAGCGCCGCCCGCGGCAGGGCCGCGAGGAACGGCGGCTCGCCGGCGCCGGGCAGGCTCCGCAGCACCTCCGCCGCCCCGTGACCCTCGCCCCCCTTCGCCGCCAGCGCCCGCAACCACGGCAAGTACGCGCTGTCCGTCGGCGTGCCCGCCCCGAAACACGCGATCATCAGCCACACGCCCCCGGGGAGGAACGCCGCCGAGCCCAGCGACTCGGCCGAGAGCGGCTCCCCGTCGAGGCCGAGGCACAGCGCGCCCTGCGTGCGCCGCTGCTGCTCCGCGCTGCGCCACCCGCGACGCGGCGCGCCGAGCCCGTGCGACAGCGACAGCAGCACGCTCGCCTCGCGCGACCCGGCCGCCTCGATCAGCGAGCCCGGGCCGTCGTCCACGTACGGGATCGTGAGCGCCTCGGCCAGCTCGAGCTTCCCTGCGCCGCGCCAGCGCTCCGCCATCTCGACACACGGCTGCATGAGATGGCGATAGCCCGCGCTGGTCGCCGCCGTGCCGTCCTGCGCCGTGTAGTACAGCGCCCGCGGCAGCTCGCGAGCGCTGCGCTCCCACCCGATCACCTTGTCCGCGTAGGCCGCGTAGGCCGCCTCCTCGCCCAGCGCCAGCCGGCCGACGAAGCACCCGTGCGCGAGCGTCTGCTGCAGCTCGAGCGACACCTGCGTCGGCTCGCCGAGCAGCAGCAGGTAGCGCGGCCGCTCGTGCTCCGCGACCTGCTCGGCCCGCAGCACCTCATCGCGCCAGCGGATCGCCGCCGCCGAACCCTGCCCCGCCGGCACCCGGTAGATCCGCGGCCGGGTCCCCTGCTCAACCCGGCGGTGCTCGATCAAGGCCGCGATCGCCCCGAGCAACCGGTCCCCCGCCGGCCCCTCCGGCGCGATCACCCCCCAGCGCTGCAGGTCGAGGAGGTTGGGGTCGCGGTCCGGCGCGTCGAGGAACAGCGAACCGGCCCCACGTGGCTCCGTCGGCGCGGCCGCGGCCGCCAGCGTCGACGCCGGCAGCCCGCGCTCGAGCACCGGCATCCGCGCCTCCGCGTCCGAGAGCAGGAGATCGATCGGCGACTCGCCCGCGGGACCCATCAGCCCCCACACTTCTTCCCGACACACGGGATGCCGCCGCCACAGTCACCGTCGACGATGCACGCGGCCCCGAACGGACAGGTGCCGCACAGCCCCCCGCAGTCGACGTCCGTCTCGCCCGGGTCTGGCATCTGGTTGATGCAAGAGTCCGTAACGCACACACTATTAGCATCACATATACCGTAACAATCGTCGTCCGAGGTGCAGCTGCTCCCCGTCTTGCAGGTCTTGCCGCACTCCGCCCCGCAGTCGAGATTCACCTCGACCCCGACGTCGAACATCTCGTTCGCGCAGTGCGGCTGCAGCTCGCAGGTGTTGTTGATGCAGTCCCCCTCCGCGCAGTCGCCCTTGTCCGCGCACGGGAAGCCGAGCCCGCAGGTCGCCCCGCACATCGCTCCACAATCGATGTGCAGCTCGCTGGCCTCGGTGTATAGGCCGTCGTCGCAGAAGTCCGGCACGCACAGGCCGGCCTTGTGACAGTGCTGCGACGCGCAATCATCCGGGGCCACGCACCGCTGAAAGTCCGCACATTGCGGGCAGCTCCCGCCGCAGTCCGTGTCGCTCTCGTCGCCGTTCATCTGCCCGTCGGCGCAGCCCGGAGCGCCCGTGCTGCTCGTGCCGCTCGTGCTGCTCGTGCTGCTCGTGCTGCCGCTCGTCGGTTCGCCCGTGCTGGTCGCCGACCCATCGGTCGTGGTTCCGGTCGTCGTTCCGGTCGTGTCGGCGCTCGTCGTCGTCGTCGTCGTGCCGGTGCTCGTGCCCGTGCTGCCAGTCGTCGCCGCCGTGCAGCCTGCCCCGCCCTGCTTGGCGTGCAGCCCGTCATCGACGCAGGGCGGCGCGCACGCGATCAGCCACGCGCAGCCCATCGCGACCACCCACCACGACCTCGCGCCACCCACCATGCGCCCCATGGTACAGCGCTCCCCCGCCTCGCTCGCAACGCTCGAATCCGCGTGTATGTGTACGATCAATCCGCGCAAAGCGATCCGCGGATCAGCGCCCGCGCGATCCTTCCTGATCCGACCCGCGGCTTGTCAGCCGCCGCGCACCGCCCGATAATCCCCGCGATGGTTGGGACGAGCGGATGAGGCCGCGCTGGGCTTGTATCGTCGATCGCGGCCGCGTTTTGCCCGCCGCGCTGGCGCTCGTCGCCGCCGCCACCACGCACGCCGCCCCGCCGACCCCGGGCGAGCCCACGACCCCGTGGATCCGCCGCCTCCGGCCGCAAGCGCAGCGCCTCGAGCCCGGCGCCTTTGCTGGCACGATCCTCCCGGCCGCCAATCACGAGCTCTATCAATACGACCGCACGTGGCGGCCCTACGCCCGCGCCGCCCCGAGCTTCGGCCTGCGCCTCGCATACTTCCCGCTGCGCCTCCTCGGCGCCGAGATCGAGGGCGCGCTCGCCCCGACCACCGTCGCCAGCACACGCGCCCTCCTCTTCGCCGCCCGCGGCCACCTGATCGCCCAGCTCCCGCTCGCCAGCGTCGTCCCCTTTGTCCTCGTCGGCGGCGGACTGCTCGGCACCCGCGGCGACACCCTCGGCCAGGACCTCGACCTCGTCGGCCACTTCGGCGGCGGCCTCAAGATCCACGTGCACCGAAATGTCGCCCTCCGCCTCGACCTGCGCGGCACGATCGGCTCCGGCCGCGGCACCGAGACCCGCCGCGTCGTCTACCCCGAGGTCTTGCTCGGCGTCAGCGTCCCGCTGAGCCTGCGCGGCCGCGACAGCGACGACGACGGCCTCTACGACCCGGGCCAGCGCGCCCGCCCCACCGACGCCTGCCCCCAGCAGCCCGGCCGCGTGCAGCTCCGCGGCTGCCCCGACCGCGACGACGATCACACCCCCGACCCTGACGACCGCTGCCCCGCCGAGCCCGGCCCCGGCGAACGCCGCGGCTGCCCGCGCCTGCGCGACCGCGACGCCGACGGCGTCTTCGACCCCGGCCAGGTCGACATCCCCCCGCCCGGCGGCGACCGCTGCCCCGCGACCCCCGGCGATCCCGAGCACATCGGCTGCCCGCCGCCCGACCTCGACCCGGTCGGTGCCCTCGACGCGACCGACCAGTGCGCCGACAAGCCCGAGACCTGGAACGGCTTCCAGGACGACGACGGCTGCCCCGACGAGCTCCCCGTCGACCTCGCCGCGCTCGTCGGCACCCTGCGCGGCATCAACTTCGCCTTCATGAGCGACCGCATCACCCCCAGCTCGCGCCCCTCCCTCGACCACGCCGCGACCGTGATGCGCACCTACCCGTCGATCCGCATTGAGGTCCAGGGCCACACCGACAGCGAGGGCGAAGCGGCGGTCAACGAGCAGGTCTCGCGCCGCCGCGCCGAGTCCGTGCGCCAGTACCTGATCACCGCCGGTGTGCCGCCCGAGCAGCTGCGCGCCGTCGGCCTCGGCGGCGCCAGGCCGATCGCCGACAACCGCAGCGCCGCCGGCAAGGCCAAGAACCGCCGCATCGAGCTGATCCTCATCAACAGCCACGACCCGGCGCCCACCCCAGGAGGTCCGTGATGGCCTGGCTCGAGCTCGAGCTCCACCGCAACGATCAGGAGCTGCTGCTGCGCGCCCGCGGCTCGCGCGGCGAATCGTTGCCCCCGCAACCACTCGCCGGCGGCGTCAACCTCGGCCGCGTCACCGGCTTCACCAGCGGCGTGCGTCGGGCCGTCGCCGCCGGTCAGCAGCTCCCCGAGCACGTGCTCGCCGAGGCCCATGAGCTGCACGCCGCCGTGTTCCACGGGGCGATCGCCGAGCTCGCCGCCCGCCTGCTCGAGGCCTCGCGTCCGGACGGCGGCCGCCTGCTCGTCCGCCTCAGCGCCTTCGACCCCGAGCTGCAGCGTGTCCCCTGGGAGGCGATGTGCCGACCCGGCACCGCCCGCGAATTTGTCGGCGTCAGCCCCGAGCTCCTGCTCGTGCGCAGCGTCAGCTCGGGCGACCCCTTCGAGCCACGCGAGGTCCGCCGGGCCATGCGTCTGCAGGCGATCGTCCCGATCGGCGAGGCCGACCGCTTGCTCGCGCTGCAGCGCGCCCTCGCCGAGCCGATCGCCGCCGGCGCGATCGAGTGGTTGCCCCCGATCGCCGGCGCCCAGGCCACGCGCAGCCGCCTGCTCGAGCTCATGCGCCGCGCCGAGGCCCCGCACATCCTCCACTGGATCGGCCACGGCGGGCTCGACGAGCGCGGCAACCCGCGCCTCCAGCTCGCCGACGACGGCAGCGGCGACGAGTCCTGGCTGCTCGCCGAGACCCTCGCCCAGGAGCTGCGCAGCGTCGCCGGCGAGTCGCTCCGCCTCGTCGTCCTCGAGGCCTGCTCCGGCGCCAAACCAGGCGTCTTCGCCAGCGCCGCCGAGACCCTCGCCCGCAGCGGCGCCGAGGCGGTCCTCGCCCACCTCTGGCCGGTCCGCGCCGAGCTCGCCCGCGACTGCGCCGTCGAGCTCTACCGCGCCCTCACCCTCGCCCGCGAGGGCGCGGCGCCGAGGTCTTCTCGCCGGTGCTCTACCTGCGCGGCACCTCGGCCTGCGTCTTCGACCTCCGCCGCCGCCGCCTGCTCGCCCCGACCACCCCCCCGGCCCCGACCGCCGCGAGCGGAGCCCAGCTGCGCCCGCTGCACGCGGTCCTCGACGCCCCCTTCTCGCTCGTCCTCGGCGACGTCGGCGAGCGCTTCGCCGGCGCCGATGCCCTGCGCGCCGACCTCGAGGCCGGCCTCGCCGAGCGCGGCGAGGCGATCGTCCCCAGCCAGGACCTCTCCACCCTCGCCGAGCGCTACTACCTCCACAGCGGCCGCGGCAAGCTGCAGCGCCTGTTCCAGAAGGACATCGGCGCGGCCGTGAAGATCGCCGTGCCGAAGTTCCTGCGCAGCCTGGTCAGCCGCGTCGGCCCCGGCGCCCACACCACCCTGCTGTGGCTCCCGCTGCTCGAGTGGGCCCTCGCCGAGCGACACCCCGAGCGCAATATCTACACACTCATGCCCGGCGCCCCCGACGGCCTCGAGAGCCGCCTCGTCATGGTCCGCCCCGCCGGCGCCCGCGAGTGGCACGAGGAGGAGGCCCCGCCCGAGGACCTCGACCTGCGCCGCGACATCCTCATCCTCCGGATCTACGGCGGCTACTCGCCCGAGGCCCAGCCGATCCTCACCACCCCGCAGCTCACCGAGGACGACCACGTCCGCGGCCTCGTCGCCCTGCAGGGCCTGTTCCCGCCCGCCTGGGAGGCCCACTTCATGGGCTGGCTGCGCATGCACCCCTTCCTCGGCGTCGGCCTCTCGATCCACGAGTGGCGCCACCGCATGCTGCTCACCTGGCTGCTCGACGCCCGCCCGCCCTCGCGCGTCAGCGTGGTCGTCACCCGCCCCGGCCGCAGCGAGGCCGCGATCTGGGATCAGGGCGCCGGCGGCCTGTTCGGGCGCGGCGCCCTGCGAGCCTTCGACCTCGACCTCGACGCTCTCGGCGCGCTCTGCGAGGAGGCTGACCCATGAGCCAGGTCGAAGCACAAAGGCTCCGCGCCGCCTACCGCACCCGCGACCCCGCGGCCCTCGGCGCCCTGCTCGCCAGCCAGCTGCTCGCCTTCCGCTGCAGCACCGTCTACGGCCCGAGCGCCGCGCTCGTGCGCGAGGTCGTCGAGACCCACGCCCTCCCGCTGCTCGTGCAGCAGCACGACGTGCGCAGCGTGATCGTCGCGACCTGGCCCGAGGGCGGCCCCTCGCTCGCCCACGTCGTCGCCGAGCTGCTGCGCCAGCTCGGCCTCGAACCCGCCGGCGAGCCCGGCGAACCCGCCGGCCTGCGCCAGGTCCTCGCGCGCGCCCATCGCTCCTCCGACCGCCCGCTGGTCATCGTCCTCCACGACCTCGGCCGCCTGCTCGACGACCACCGCGAGCGCGCCGCCGACCACCGCCTGCTCGACGCCCTCGCCGCCGCCGTCGAGCTGCCGATCCACGGCCTCCAGCTCGTCATGACCGTCGCCGAGCACGACCTCGGCGCCTTCCGCCACCTCCTGCGCGGCCACTGGCGCCTGCTCGCCAACGACCTGCGCCTCCACAGCGACGACGGTCGCATGCCGCTCCCCCTGCCGCTCCCGATCCCTGGCGCGGCCGCGGTCGCTGTCGCCGGCCGCGGCCCCCTGCTCGCCGCCCTCGCCGGCGCCGCTCTCGGCCTCGCGGGCCTCGCCTTCGGCCTGCTTCAGCGCGGCGCCGCCGACACCGCCCGCGAGCAGCTCGCCGCCTGTCACGCCGCCCCCGCCATCACCTGTCCCGAAGTACAGCCGACAATCCTCGCACCTGTCCCCAAGGACATCCCGCCCCCGGCCGGCGGGGCCCCCCCCCGCGGGCCCCCGGCCGGCGCGGCCCCCCCCAGCAAGCCACCCAGCGAGCCCCCGCCGACCCCCGAAGCGGCCAAGGCCAAGACCTGCCCCGCCAGGCCCGGGGACGGCGCCTGCGCGCAGTGTGCCCGCAGCTCGTGCTGCAGCCAGCTCCAGGCCTGCAAGAGCAGCAAGTGGAAGGCCTGCGTGCTGGACGGCAAGGTCCCCGGCGACGAGTGCCCGCCCGACGAGATCGAGAAGGACTGCCGCGGGCTGGCGCTTTGCGCCCTCGAGTATCAGTGCAACGCCGTTTGTTACCACCAGTGAGGCCGCGCCCATGCACGCCGACGACACATCGACGCTCCAGCTCCTGCAAAGCCACGCCGACGATCACCGCCCCACCCTCGAGGACGGCCTCCCGGGCGACGCCATCAGCGAGCCCGTCGTCGAGGCCGAGGAGCAGGCGCCGCTGTCGTTTTACGACGGCGGCGGCGCCGGCAACGACCTCTCGCAGCAGGGCTGGGGCGTGCTGGCGCCGCACGGCGAGCGCGGCGACGCGATGCTCGCCGCGATCGCCCCGCTCATCGCCCACCGCGCCGCCCAGCAAGGCCGCGCCGTCCGCGTCTACCGCGTCCCCGCGCGCATGAGCGCCAGCGAGGCCGCACGTTGGCGCAAGCAGGTCTTCAACATCGACGAGCCCGAGGATATCCCCTACTACCAATTGCTGCTCGGCGACCTCGACGAGCTCTCCATGGAGCTGCAGCAGGTCCAGGGCCTCGGCGGCTGCGTCGGTCGCCTCGCCTTCACCGACCTCGCCGACTACGAGTCCTACGCCGCCAAGGTCCTGCGCTGGGAGCTCGGCCCCCCGCTGCTCGGCCCCGCCCCTGCCCTCCTCCACACCGTGCACGACGGCTCCGCCGCGACCAGCCTCGGCCACCGCAGCCTCGTCGCCCCCGTGCTCTCGCTCGCCCAGGACGCGCGCAGCCGCGGCCGCTTCCCCGCCGACCTCCACGAGCTCGGCGACACCACCGACCCGAGCCCCGACGACCTGCTCGCCCGCGTCGACGCCCCCGGCGGCCTGCTCTTCTCCCTCAGCCACGGCGACGGCGCCCCGCGCCAGGGCTGGCGCAGCGACCAGGAGCGCCGCAGCGGCCAGGGCGCGATGTGCTTCGGCCGCGCCGGCTCGCTGCGCGGCGCCGACCTGGCCACCCGCCCCTTCATGCCCGGCGGCGTGTGGTTCATGTTCGCCTGCTACGGCGCCGGCACCCCCGACCGCAGCCGCTTCCACCACTGGCTCGCCCACCTCGCCGCCCTCGGCAAGTTCCGCGGCAACATCGACGCCGTGCTCGCCAGCCTGCCCCGCGGCGACGAGCGCCCCTTTGTCGCCGACCTCCCGCGCACCCTGCTCGCCAACCCCGAGGGCCCGCTCGCCTTCATCGGCCACCTCGACCTCGCCTGGTCCTACGCGTTCATGGAGATGGAGGACAGCAAGGCCAAACGCCCGGCCAAGTTCTACAACGTCCTGCGCTCGCTGGTCCGCGGCGACCGGGCCGGCATCGCCGCCCGCGAGCTCGTCCGCTTCTACACCGACGCCAACGACGAGCTCGCCGAGCTGCACGACGCCGCCGAGGCCCAGCGCAGCAGCGGCCAGCCCAGCCCCCCCGACCCGCGCCTCGGCCACCTGTGGATGCTGCGCCAGGACCTCGCCGGCTACATCCTGCTCGGTGACCCCGCCGCGCAGCTGCCACGCGGCGAGCCCCACAACCCGGTGCGCCCGGCCGACCTCGCCGCGCCCGCGACAGCGCATGTGCCCGCGACCACCAGCGCACCCGCTGCCGCCACGCCGCTCACCTTGCCCGCCCTCGAGTCGGCGATCCACGCCCTGCTCGCCGGCGACGAGCCGGCGCTCGCCACCCACCTGCGCGAGCTCGGCCTCGACCGCCCCGCCCTCGAGCGCTGGCGCGACCGCTACACCGCGGCCGGCCGCGCCGCCCTCGCCGCCCACCTGCGCGACGGCGATTGATCGGACATGGCCTCATGACCATGTCTCTCAAGACATGTCCATCGCGCCAGCTCACCGCCCTCCTCGCCGCCCTCCTCGCGTGCACCCCGGCGGCGCCCGCCCTCGTCGATGAGGCCCTCCCCGCCCCCACCCGCCGCTTCCTGATCGGCAACGAGACCGCCCACGCGCTGTTCGCCAGCGAGCTCGCCAGCCGCCGCGGCGCCTTCCTCGGCGTCGGCGGCGACGCCTGTTACACCCTGATGGCCCTCGCACACAGCGAGCGCGCCTACCTCCTCGACCACGACCCGCAGGTCGTCGCCCTCCACCGCACCCTCGGGCCCCGCATCGCCGCCGCCGCCGACCCCGGGCAATTCCTCGCCGCCCTCGCCACCCCTCCGGGCCCCGAGCTCGCCGCCGCCTGGCCCACGATCGCCGCCCACCTCCGCCGCGTCGCCGCCCGCCCGCGCACCTGGCTCTCCGACCCCGAGCTCTACACCCGCGCCCACCGCCTGTGGCAGACCGGGGCCGTGCAGACCGTGCTCGGCGATCTCGGCGGCGCCCGGGCCATGCCCACGATCGCCGCCCACGCCGCCCACGCCGGCCTGCGCTTCACCGTCGTCTATCTCAGCAACGTCGAGGAGACCCTCAGCGACCGGGGCCCGCTCGACGACAACCTCGCCGCCCTCCCACGCGACCCGGACGCGCTCGTCCTGCGCACCCTCCACCGCCCCGACTGGCCCGCCGCCGACCTGTGGAGCTACCAGAGCCATCACCTCGCGGCCCTCCTCGCCCGCGACCGCGACACCCTGCGCGACCTCCCGGCGATCGTCGAAGACGCCGCGGCCCGCGGCGCCCTCACCTTCACCCCCGGGAGCGCCGCCCACTCGACGATCGACCGCTGACGCCCACGATCGCGGCGGCACGATCCTCACCGAGGCAGTGAGTCAACGAGCGCGCCAGGGGCGCGGACCCATCGATCTCGGGCTCGTCAGCGATGCACGACCGCGTCGGCGACCGCGAGCAGGGTCTCGAGCTTGTCGCGCCGGAGTTCGACGCCGCTGTCCGCCGCGAGCCCGGCGATCTGTTCGTTGTTGACGTAGTGCTGCAGGATCTTCGCCGCTTCGTTGCGAGTCGAGCGGGGCAGCGACGACGAGGTGAGCAACGCCCGCACGCCGGCGAGGCCGAAGCGGTTGCTGTGCAGGTGCAGCCCCGTGAGCCTGGCCAGGATCGGCGAGCACGCGAGTGCTTCGGCTCCCGCGGGACCGATGTTGTTGTCCTCGACGCTCAGGTTCTCGAGCCTGGGCAGGGACCCGCGCGCGAGCGCGATGGCACCGGCGTCACCGAGCTCGTTGGCTCGCAAGTGGAGCCGCCGCAGTTCGGGATGCTCGCGCTCGCCGAACAGAGCCTGGGCGCCTTCCGGTCCGATGTTGTTCCAATACAGGTCGAAGTTGCGCAGCGGCGCACGAATGCCGACGAGGGCCCGTGCGCCCTCGGGCCCGCACCAGTTGCGCTCGAGGTCGAGGACCTCGAGCCGCTCCGCGTCGGCGATCACCGCCATCGCGTCGGCGCCCAGGCTGTTGTCCCCGCTGTGAAGCTCGACGAGGCGACCCAGCAGCGGAGCGAGCGCTGCCAGGCCCGCGTCACCGAGCTTGTTGTTGCCGATCTCGAGGGCCGCGAGCGACGGCAGCGAGCTCGCAGCCAGCACCGCGGCACCCTCGGCGCCGAGCTGGTTCTCGCGCACGCCGAGCCAGCGCAGGTTGCCGAGCCCGGCGCCGAGGATCTGCGCGAGCCCGGCGGCTCCGAGATCGTTGTGGAGCAGGTTGAGGCGCTCGAGCCTGGTCAGCGCCGGCAACACCTCGGCCAGGCGCTCAGCGCCCGCGAGACCGAGGCCGTTCTCGACGATCTGGAGCTCGCGTAAGCCCGGCGGGGGCTGTTTCAACAGGACGGCGAGGGTCTTGGCCGACAGCTTGTTGTTCCACAGGTCCAGGACCTCGAGCTGGGCGTAGGCGGGTTCGCTGACGAGCTGCTGCGCCGCAGCCAGGCTCAGGCGTTTGTCGCGAATGACCAGTGAACGTCCCTCGATCATGTGGCCGGGACCGTATCACACGGACTCGCGGCGCGCTGTCCCGGGCCGCGGACATCACCGGGCCTCGTAGACCTTCGTCCTCGCCCGCGACCACGACACTCTGCGCGACCTCCCGGCGATCGTCGACGACGCCGCCGCCCGCGGCGCCCTCACCTTCACCGAAGGGAGCGCCGCTCACTCGACGATCGACCGCTGAAGGCGACGACCGCCACGGTCCGTGCAAGCGGCGGCGACCACGGCGCGGCGTCAGCGAGCGCGCCGGAGCGCGCGCGGCGGATCACTCGGCGTGGCGGTCTGGCTGTGGCGCCGCGCCGCGCCGCGGTAGTCGACCGCGTCCGCGGCGATGCTGTGGAGACGCGGGCCGTCCTGGGCGGCGGCCTCGAGCGCGTGGGCGAGGAACACGTGCGACATCATCACCGCGAGCGCGACGCCGGCATGCTCCGCCGCGACGCCGATGTCGAGCAACATCGCCGCGACAGTGAGCGCGACGTTCGGCTGCAGCGGGTGCATCGCGGCGGCGACCCGCTCGTGCAGGCGAAAGTATCGACCCGCGGCGACCGGCGTGCCGGCGGCGAGTCGCAGCACGTGCACACGACGCTCGTCGACGGCACGAAACGGCACGCCGAAGCCGCCGACCTTGCCGCCCGCGCGCGCCTTCCAGGCCGCGACGGCCTCGGCGACCTGGGTGTCGGACGCGGCCTCGCCCGCGTGCGCGCCGATGAAGTGCAGCGCGCGCGCGGCGTGCAGGGCCGCGCCCGGGCCCATCACCGTGCCGGCAGAGACCAGCTGAGCGCCGAAGTAGCCGACCAGCGGATCGCCGTGGCTGGCGAGCAGACGGGTCAGCTTGAGCGGCCAGACCCGGGCGTCGGGTGACATCGTGCCGAGCATCATGAGGCGCAGCGCCTCGCGGCTGGTCGGCGACGGCTCGCGCACGCCGAGCGCGACCAGCACGCCATCACACGCCGAGGTCATGACCTCGCACCACTCGCCGTAGGCGCTGCGGCCGAAGAAGCGGTTGTCGCCGTCGACGATCAAGCCGACGCGGGTATCGATCGCTTGCATCACGGATCCTCCACGTAGCGGTAGGGGGGCAGGTCGCCCGGATAGTCGTTGATCGCGCCGGAGGCCATGCACGCGGCCTCGGCGAGGATGACGGGCAGGCGCGCCCAGGTGGCGAACGCCTGCAGACGCGGCGGGTCCGCGACGCCGAGGCGGTGCAGCAGCGCGTAGGCGGTCGCCTCGCGGGTCAACACCGGGGAGCTTGGCAGCGCGCGCTCGGGGCCGAACCACCGCGCGGACGCGGCCGCGACGACGCCCTGGCGCTCGCGCTGATCGTCCGTCGGCTCCGTGAGGACCGCGACCGCGGGCAGCGGCCCCACGGGCTCGCGCAGCCACTGGAACAGCGGCGCGAGCGACAGCATCTCGGCGGCGATCCGCTGGCCGAGCGCGATGACGGCGATCGCGGGCACCACTTCGTCGGGCGCCCCGGCGACCCGCGCGAGGACCCCGGCGTGCGCCGGCGCCTCGCCGACATGCAGCGGCGCCAGCAGGATCAGCGCCATCGTCAGCGCCTCGCGCTCACCGGCGTCGGGCAGCTCGCCGGTCAGCGCCAGCCAGCCGACGTCGACGAGACCGACATTTCGCGCGAGGTCGGCCTCCACCGCGTAGCCGTGGATCCGCGGATCTGCGGTCGGCTCGACGACGTGGGCGGTCAGCCGCGGCGGGAACACGACGCGATCGAGGAGCCCCTCGTAGGTCCTCACGTGGCCTCCCCGGCGCCGGATTGCCGGCGAAGGCTGCGGATCCGGTCGGCGATCACGGGCGAGGTGATCGTGCGGTCGATCCGGATGTCGAGCACAAAGGGCCCGTCGTGGGCCAGCGCGCGGGCGAGCGCTTCGTCGAGCTCGTCCTCCCGCTCGACCGCGAGGCCGTCGGCGCCCTGACTGCGGGCGAAGGCGACGAAGTCAGTGCGTGGCATCTGCGTCTCGACCGGCCGCATCCCGAGCGCCGTCATGCCCTGCTCGTTGAGCCCGAACTGGGCGTCGTTGAGGACCACCCAGACGACGCGGGCCCGGTACTGCGCGGCGGTGTTGAGCTCGTTGTTCATCAGCATCGCGCCGTCGCCGACGACCGTGACCACCCGCCGCTCTCCGGCCAGCGCGGCGCCGATGCAGCCCGTCGTGAAGTGACCCATCGAGCCCCACGCCGCGCTGGTCCGGTAGCGCCCGGGCGCGTCGAAGCGCAGGCCCGCGTTACACCACGTGAACGAGGTGCCGGCCTCGCTCATCACCACCGCGTCGGTCGCCTTGACGACCCTCGCCTGCAGCTGCTGCATCAGGAAGGGCGGCCGGACGTCGCCGTCGCGCGCGGCGAGGGACTCGGGGACACGGCGCTCGCACGGGGCCGCGGCGGCGCGGCGGGAGAACCACCCGGTCGCCGCGGCGCGCGCGAGCAGGGCCGTGAAGAAGCGCCCGGCGTCGGCGACGATGCCGCGGCCGGGGACCTGCGGGAACGCGGCGCCGAAGGCGGCCGTGTCGAGGTCGACGTGGGTCCAGCCGCCGCTCGGTGTGTGCGTCGACGCGAAGAACGAGGTGACCTCGCCGAGCCGCGTGCCGACGATCAGCAGGTGAGCGGGCCGCTCCCGCTCGAACCACGCCTGCACGGCTGGATTGCCGCCGGCGCCGCTGACCCCGACAAACAGCGGGTGCGACTCCGGGAAGATGCCCTTGGCCCGCGGCGACGAGATCACCGGCAGCGACGCCTGCTCGGCGAAGCGCCGCAGGGCCGCGCTGGCGCCCCGCGCCCCGTGGCCGATCCAGATCGCCGCGCTCGGATCGACGAGCGATTCGAGGCACGCGTCGAGGGCCTCGCTCGTCGGCGCCGGTCGGTCGATCGACCAGGCCGCGGCCGACACGACCGCGAGCGGTCGGGACAACATGCGGGTCTGCAGCGCGAGCGGCAGCCCGAGGTGGGCCACGAAGCCGCCCGCCCCGGCGAAGCCGCGGCGGATCCGTCCGAGCGCGTGGGCCAGCTCCTCCTCGCTCTCGGGCAGCGCGACCTCGTGGAAGATGCTGCCCGGGCGGGTCAGGTCGGCCGGCATCGTGTGAATGCTGGTCTCCTGCACCGCGCCCCGCCCCGCCTGCGCGCGCGAGGTGAACCCGGAGATCACGAGC
>JBGAUO010000170.1:0-9933 GCA_044228605.1 Nannocystis sp.
CGAGGAGGCGGCGGCCGACCTGGGCGTGGAAGCCGGGGCGCTCGGCCTCGGGGATGAGGGCGTAGGCGGCCTGACG
Source organism: Nannocystis sp. (assembly GCA_044228605.1). Lineage (GTDB taxonomy): Bacteria > Myxococcota_A > Polyangia > Nannocystales > Nannocystaceae > Nannocystis. The sequence goes on from JBGAUO010000170.1 coordinate 77, forward strand.
GACGCGGTCGTGGAGGAAGCGCAGCGGGACGTCTAGGCCGAGCTCGTCGGCGTGGGCGTGGGCGAGGAGGCGGAAGCTGGGGTGGAGGGGGACGACGTGGCCCTGTTCGACGGCGGGTTGCAGGAGGCGCGCGACCTCGGAGAGCTCGGTGCCGTGGACCTGGGCGAGGGTGGTGGCGTCGAAGCGGGTGCCGAGGCAGGCGGCGAGTTGCAGGATGTGTTGGACCTCGGCGGGCTGGCGGCGCAGGGCGTCGGCGAGGAGATCGGCGATGGAGGCGGGGACGCGGGCGGCGTCGACGGAGGCGAGGTCCCAGGTCCAGGCGCCGCGGGCGGGGTCGTGGTGGAGCAGGCGTTCGCGGTGGAGGAAGCGCAGGAACTCGCGGATGAAGAGCGGGTTGCCGTGGGTGCGGAGGACGAGTTCGCGGGCGAGTTCGGTGACGTTGTCGTCGGTGAGGGTGTCGCGGAGGAGGGCGGCGACGTCGGGGATGTCGAGCGGGGCGAGGTGGATCTCGAGGGGTGGGGTGGGGCCGGCGCGGTGTTCGGCCAGCAGGGCGGTGAGGCGGTCGTCGGGGCCGAGTTCGTGGTCGCGGTAGGCGCCGAGCAGGAGGAGGTGGTGGGCCGAGGGATCGCTGACGAGGGCGTCGATCAGGCGGAGGGTGGCGCCGTCCGCCCACTGGAGGTCGTCGAGGAAGAGGACCAGCGGGTGGGCCTCGGCCGTGAACACGCCGAGGAAGCGCTGCAGGGTGATCTGCAGGCGCTGCTGGGCTTCCGTGGTGGGTAAGGGGGAGGCGGGTGGTTGCGGGCCGACGATCGCCTGCACGTCGGGGATGATCTCGGCGAGCACGGGGAGGGCGGTGCCGACGGCCTGGTTGATGCGCAGCTGCCAGCTCGAGATCTCGCGCGGGCCGAGGGTGAGGACGTGCTGCAGGAGGGTCGTCGCGGCGGCGATGACGGCGGCGAAGGGGACGCCGCGGTTGTATTGGTCGAACTTGCCGGCGGCGAAGAAGCCGCGGCTGGCGGTGAGCGGGCGGTGCAGCTCCTGGACCAGCGAGCTCTTGCCGATGCCGGCGTAGCCGGAGACGAGGGCGAACACGCAGGCGCCGGCGGCGGCGCGGCGAAATCCGGTGGTGAGGGCGGCGCTGGCGGTGTCGCGGCCGTAGAGCTTCTGCGGGAGGCGAAACGGCTGGGTGGTCTGGACGAGGCCGCTGTTGTCCGCGAGCAGGTGGAGCAGCTCTTGCGCGTCCTGGGGGCGGTCCTCGGGGTTCTTGGCGAGCAGGCGCAGGACGATGGCGGCGAGGTCGGCGGGCACGTGCGCGGGCAAGGCCGCGGGCAGGGCGGTCATGTGGGCGTGGATCAGCTCGAGCGGGTCTTGCTGTTGGAAGGGCAGGGCGCCGGCGAGCTGTTCGTAGAGAATGATCCCGAGGGAGTAGAGGTCGCTGCGGGCGTCGATCGCCCGGTTCATGCGGCCGCTCTGTTCGGGGGCGAGGTAGGGGAGCTCGCCGCGGACGCGGCTCGGGGGGTCGACGGTGGCCTCCTCGCGCGAGAGGGAGGAGGCGAGCGCGAGGTCGGTGAGCTGCAGCTGGCCGGCGTCGTCGACGAGCACGGCGCCGGGGTGGAGGTTCTTGTGGACCACGCCGGCGCGGTGCATGCCGTCGAGGGCGCGGCACAGGCGGACGGCGAGGGCGCGCAGCTCGCCGGGGCTGCGGCTTGGACCTGTCCCGAGGGACAGGGGCCGGCCGGCGAAGAACTCGTAGACGAGGACGCTGTTGTCGCCGTCGCGCTCGACGGCGAGGGGCCGCAGGAGGTCGACGCCGACGAGGCGGGCGGCGAGGGTGAGCTCGTGATGGAGCTCGGCGCGGCGCAGGGGACCGGCGACCCGGGGGCGGCGCAGCAGCACGGGTCGGCCGTCGTCGTGACGTGTGGCGCGGACGAGCTGCCAGGTCGAGGAGGTGTGCAGGACCTCCCCGATCATGTGGCCCGGGGTGGCGAGTGCAGGCGGCGGCACGAGGCTCGGCGGAGTCTCGCACAAGGGCGAGGATTGCGGCTGCGATGCCGTGGTGGTCGCGAGGGCGCGTCCGCGCTCACGGTCGGGTGAGCGGCGACGCGAGGGTGGCGGTCGGGGCGGCATCGGCGGCGCGAGGCGTCAGGCGTGCGCGAGGGTGCTGCGTCCGGGCTGCTTCGGGGCGCTGGCGAGGTCGCGGCTGCGGGCGGTCAGGAACTGTGCGAGCGCGGGCAGGTCGAGGTCGCGGACGGCGGCGAAGCTGTGGTGCAGGGTGTGATAGCGGGTGGCGTTGAGGTTGTCGCGGCCGAGCAGGGCGATCCACAGCCACTGCACCGGGCGCGGGAGGGGCAGGGCGTCCATGCGGCCCCACAGGGCCTCGGAGTGGAGCATGTAGTCGAAGATGAACCAGCAGGCGGTCGAGGCGAGGCGGGTGGCGACGAACCACCAGACGATGTCGGCGCCGGCGAGGGCGAGCAGGGTGGCGCTGACGGCCGTGTTGTAGGCGAGGGCGCGGCGCATGCCGGGGCGCAGGCCGTGGGCACGGATGTGCTGGAGGGCGGCGAGCTCGGAGTGGAAGAGTGCGCTGGCCAGGCCGGACAGGCGGGTGTCGCTGTGGACGGCGATATGCGGGTCGCGCAGCGGATCTCCGGGGTGGGCGTGGTGGCGGCGGTGGTCGCTGGCGAGCTCGTCGCGACCGAGCTGCAGCGGGCCGTGGACGATCATCGCCAGCTGCCGGAGGCGGCGCAGCGGGTTTTGGGGATCGGGTCGGGCGTGCACGGCCTCGTGGATGGCGTTGAAGTTGCGGATGTAGAGGCAGACCGCGAGCGGGACGAAGACCCACGCCGACAGCAGGCCCGCGCACAGGGTCGCGAAGGTGGCGAGCAGGGCGGCGTGGTAGGCGAGGCCGCGGACGTCGCAGGTCAGCTCGCTCTCGGGTCTGAAGTGTCCGACCACCAGCCGCGCCACCATCGAATCCACCATGCGGTAGACAGGTATGAAAGAAGCGTGCCAGGGCGCAGAACCTGGCTGGGGTGGCGTCTTCGGGGGTTTTGGTGTCCGGTTGGCGGAGAGCGTCGGACGAGGTCGGACAACCCCAGGGCCGCTGTGATACGAGGCCGCTCAGGCGTCGACGAGGATGTGGCCGGTGCGGGTGAGGACCGCGTGGCCGGTGAGGTGGACGCGGTCGGCGATGAGGGTGCAGGTGAGCTCGCCGCCGCGGGGGCTCAGCTGGTGGGCGCGCAGGGCGTGTTTGCCGAGGCGGGCGGACCAGTAGGGGGCGAGGGTGCAGTGGGCGGAGCCGGTGACCGGGTCCTCGGGGATGCCCTGGGCGGGGGCGAAGAAGCGGGAGACGAAGTCGAGGTCGTCGGGGTCGTGGGCGTCGGCCTGGGCGGTGACGATGACGCCGAAGACGTCGGGGATGCGGGCGAGGGCGGCGAGGTCGGGCTCGAGCTCGCGGACGGCGGCGGCGGTGGGCAGCAGGAGCAGCCAGTCGCGGGCTTTGAGGGCGGCGAGCGGCTGGCAGCGCATGGCCTCGGCGAGGCCGGCGGGGATGGCCGAAGGGACAGGTGGGCGCGCGGGGAGATCGAGGGTGAAGCGGGCGCCGGTGCGGTGGACGGTGAGGGGTCCGGACTGGGTGTGAAAGCGGACGACCTCGCGCTGGCGGTGGAGTTCGGTGAGGAGGACAAACGCGGCGGCGAGGGTCGCGTGGCCGCAGAGGTCGACCTCGACGGTGGGTGTGAACCAGCGCAGCTGGAAGTCGTCGGGTTGGTCGGGGTCGGGGACGAGGAAGGCGGTCTCGGGGAGGGCGTTCTCGGCGGCGATCGACTGGAGGACCGCGTCGGGGAGCCAGCGGCCGGGCAGGCAGACGGCGGCCGGGTTGCCGGCGAAGCGGGTGCGGGTGAAGGCGTCGACCTGGTAGCAGGGGAGGGCGTGTGTCTGCATGACAGCGGGCTTGGGCGGGTCAGCGGGGCTCGAAGCAGGCGCGTGATGGTTTGCAGGTCTCGGGGACGGTGAGGTCGCCGTCGGGGCCGGTGACAAACTGGGTGCGCAGGCAGTGGTAGTGGCTCGAGCGGGAGGTGGCGAAGGCGTCGGGGGTGTCGCGGCCGTAGACGTGGAGGGCCTTGGTGCGGAGGTTCTTGCAGACCGGCTGGGAGGTGTCGTGGACGCGGAGGAAGGTGGGCATGGCGGGTCACTCCGGGAGCGGGATGTTGGTGGCGCGGTGGAGGGCCTCGCGCAGCAGGCCCTGGGCGAGCGGGATCTTGTAGGCGTTGTGGCGCAGCGGGCGGGCCGGGGCGAGGGCGGCGGCGGCGGCCTTGAGGAAAATTTCGGGGGAGGGTTTTTGGTCCTCGAGGACGGCCTCGGCCTCGCGGCTGCGCCAGGGGATCGGGGCGACGTGGCCGAGGACGACGCGGACATTCTTCATCACACCTGTCCCGAGAGACATGCAGACGGCGGCCTCGGCGAGCGGCCAGTCGTGGGACTGTTTCTCCTTGGCGACGGCGTAGGCGGAGCTGCGGGCCGGGGTGTTGGCGGGGAGGGTGACGCGCAGCAAGACCTCGCCGGGGGCGAGGCTGTGCTCGCGGGTGGGGTCTGGTTTGGGGCCGACAAACAGGTCGGCGATCGGGACGCTGCGGGGGGTGTCGCCGGCGATGTCGACGCGGGCGTCGAGGGCGAGCAGGGCGGCGGCGAGGGTGCTGGGGTGGACGATGAAGCTGGGGCCGCCGCCGAGGATCGCGTGGTACTTGTTTTCGCCGGTGACGGCGAGGCAGGTCTCGCCGCCCTTCTTGAGGCAGACGAGGTCGGCGCTGCGGTAGTACCAGCAGCGCGGGCGCTGCAGGAGGTTGCCGCCGAGGGTGGCGAGGTTGCGGATGCCGGGGGTGGCGGCCGAGGCGGCGGCCTCGCGGAGCACGGCGTCGAGGTCGGGTTGTGCGAGCTCGGCGAGGGTGACGAGGGCGCCGAGCTGCGTGCGGCCGTCGGGGTCGACGGTGAGCTGACGCAGGCCGGGCTCGGTGATCGATCGCAGCTCGACGAGCTCGGCGGGGGCGTCGAGGCCCTCCTTCATGCGGTCGAGGAGGTCGACGCCGCCGGCGCGCAAGACCCGGGTTTGTGGTTGCTCGAGCACACGCTCGCGGGCGGAGAGCAGGGTCTGGGGGCGGATGAGGGCGAAGGGTTGCATGGTCATCCGATCATCCGGGGATGGCGCCGAGGGCCGCGAGGACGCGGTCGGGGGTGAGGGGGAGGCTGCGGACTGGGGTGCCGATGGCGCTGTAGACGGCGCAGGCGATCGCGGCGGCGGTGGGGATCGTGGCGGGCTCGCCGATGCCGACGGCGCCGGTGTTGTTGTTGCCGGTGTGGACCTCGGTGAAGACGACGTCGATCGCGGGGACGTCGCGGGCGCCGGCGATCTTGTAGCTGTCGAGGTTGGGGTTGAGCATGACGCCGCGGACCCGGTCCATGATGCGCTGCTCGCTGAGCGCGTAGCTGGTGCCGAGGATGATGCCGCCGGAGATCTGCGAGCGGCAGGTGAGGGGGTTCATGACGCGGCCGCAGTCGTGGAGGGCGAGCACGTGGGTGGCGCGGACGATGCCGGTCCAGGTGTCGAGCTCGATCTCGGCGAACTGGACGCCGGCGATCGCCACGCTGTTGCCGCCCATGAAGCGGCTGGGGTAGGCGCCGTAGGTGTCGGGGCGGGTGCCGGTGGCGACGATCGCCTCGCCGGGGATCTGCTTGCAGAGGTCGGTGAAGCTGATCGACTTGTTGCCGGTGCGGATGCCCTTGCTGTCCCAAAGGACATCCTCGGGCTTGCGCGCGCCGAGCTGCTTGCCGGCGAGCTCGCGGAGCTGCTGCTTGACGGCCTCGGCGGCGGCGCGCACGGCGGGGGTGACCGAGGCGGTGGTGTTGCTGCCGCCGCTGCCGACGGAGGGGCCGAGCTCGCTGGTGCCGATGCGGACGCGGATGTCGGCGACGGGGCGGGCGAGCACCTCGGCGACGACCTGGGCGACGACGGTGGTGATGCCGCCGCCGATGTCTTGCAGGCCGTTCTTGAGCTCGATGCTGCCGTCGCGGCCGACGCTGAGGGTGGCGACGACGGCCTTGCCGCGGCCGAAGTCGCCCCAGATCGAGGCGGCCACGCCGACGCCGTGGCGGAGCCTGGTGCCGCGTTTGCGCTCGTCGGCGGCGCGCTGGCGCTTCTTGTCCCAGTCGAACTGTTTGCGGCCGAGCTCGAACTGGTGGCGGCGGACGGGGTGCTCGTTGTGGGCGAGGCGGAGGTCGAGCGGGTCCTTGCCGAGCTTGCTGGCGAGCTCGTCGAGGGCGAGCTCGATGGCGAAGGCGCCTTGCGGGTGGCCGGGGGCGCGGAAGGCGGTGGCGGGGCCGGCGTGGGTGAAGACGTCGTGCGACTCGACGCGGATGTTGGGGCACTTCGAGTAGACGGCGAAGGCGTTGCGACCGACGCCGGCGCCGGTGGCGACGCCGCCGCTGCCGTGGGCGAGGACCTTGATCGCGGTGAGGTCGCCGGAGGCGGTGGCGCCGAGGGTGACCTTCTGGATCGAGTCGGGGCGGTTGCCGGTGCACAGGTGCTCTTCACGGCGGTCGAGCAGGAGGGCGACGGGGGCCCTGGCCTGGCGGGCGAGCTCGCCGGCGATGAAGCCGAGGCGCGAGCCGGGGGCGGAGGCGCCGAACTTGGCCCCGAAGCCGCCGCCCATGAAGTCGGTGATGACGTGGACGTCTTGCGGCTTGAGGGAGAAGACCTCGGCGAGCTCGTCGCGCACGGAGAAGATGCCCTGGGTGGAGCACCAGGCGGTGAGGGACTTGGGGGAGTCCCAGCGCAGGACGATGCTGTGGGTCTCGAGGGCGCTGTGGGTGTGGGTCTGCGTGGTGTAGGTGGCCTCGTGGGTGACCTTGGCCTGGCGCATGCCCTTGTCGGCGTCGCCCTTCTTCTGCGAGGGGCTGGTGCGGAGGTTGCCGCGCTGGCTGGCGGCGGCGGCGGTGCCGGGTTCGTCGCCCTCGGTGCTGCGCTCGCTGACCTGGCCGGGGTGGACCACGGGGGCGCCGTCGGCGACGGCGGCGAGGGTGTCGACGACAAAGGGCTGCGGGCGGTAGCGGACGGCGATCGCGGCGAGGGCGGCGTGGGCCTGCTGCGGGGTGCTGGCGGCCACGGCGGCGACGTCCTGGCCGGCGAAGAGGAGGCGGTCGCCGACCTTGGCGACCGCGAGCACGGCGACCACGCCGGGGGCGCTGCGGGCGGGCTCGAGGTCGAGGGACTCGAGGATGGCGCAGGGATGCGGGCTGCGCAGGACGGCGGCGTGCACCAGGCCGGCGGGGCGCTGGTCGTGGGTGTAGCGGGCGGCGCCGGTGACCTTGGCGGCGGCCTCGATGCGCGGGTGGGGCTTGCCGACGACGTCGAGCTTGCTGGTGGCGTCCCAGGGCTTGGGCTCGCCGGGCGGGAGGGCGACGTCGATGTCGCGCTGCTGGTCGGCGAAGCCGACCTTGATCTTGTGGGTGCCGTCGGCCATCACGCGGCTCCTTTGTTGTTGGCGACCGAGAGGACGGCGGCGACGATGTTGGGGTAGGTGCCGCAGCGGCACAGGTTGCCGGAGATGGCGTGTTCGACGGCGCCGGCGTCGGTGGCCCCGTTGCGGTTGAGGAGGGCCTGGCAGGACATGAGCATGCCGGAGGTGCAGTAGCCGCACTGCAGGGCGTCGTGGGCGATGAAGGCGCGCTGCAGGGGCGAGAGCTGGCCGCCGCTGGCGAGGCCCTCGACGGTGGTGACCTGGCGGCCGTCGACGTCGTGGGCGAGGGTCATGCAGCTGGGGCGCGGGACGCCGTCGACGTGGACGGTGCAGGCGCCGCAGGCCCCGCGGTCGCAGACGAGCTTGCTGCCGGTGGCGCTGAGCTGGTGGCGCAGGAGCTCGAGCAGGGTGCTGCTCGGGGCGACCTCGAGGGTCTGCGGGGCGCCGTTGAGGGTGAAGCGCAGCGGGGCGGGGCCGGGTCCGAGGGCGACGCCATCCAGCGGGTTGGCGGCGGGGTTGAGGCCGGGTGCGGGGGCCGGTTCGGGCTTTGGGGCGGTGGCGCAGCCGGCCGCGAGGGCCGTGGTGCCGACGCCGCGAAAGAGGCTGCGACGAGAGAGCCTGGGTGTTTCGGCCATCGTCGGCGACGATATCACGAGGCGGCGCCGCGAGGGCGATCGCCGCGGGCTGTCTGATGGGACAGGTCGTGGGGTCTTGTCAGAGCTCGACGCGGGCGGCGAGCAGGGCGGCGATGCGTTGCTCGAGGTCGACGCGGCCGGGGCCGGTGCCGACGCTGGCGAAGTTGTGGCGGGCGATGTCCGCGGAGAGCTCAGGGTCGGACTGGATCGCGGTGGCCGCGAGGGCGCGGTACTCGGGGCCGAGGCGGCCCATCTCCTCGAGGAAGCGGGCGTTGGCGGCGGCCTGGGCCTGGCGTCGGACCTGGTCGAGGAGGTCGGCGCGGATGCACTGAATGACGGGGTCGGGGGTGCGGCGCAGCCACGGGACCAGGCCGTCGGGGGTCGCGGGTCGGCGCGGGTCGGGGCCCTGCAGGCGCGGGTGGAAGCCGACCATGTAGAAGCGCAGACCGGCGGGGACGCGGGCCTCGTAGGCGTCACGTACGCCGCGCACGAGGGTCTCGAAGACGTCGAGGTCGTGCCAGGGGTGGTCTTCGGCGGGCGGGAGGACGAAGGTGAGGAGGATGACCTCGAGCTCGGGGTTCGCCCGGGTGCAGCGGTCGAGCTCGGCGGCGACGATGGCGGGGTCGATGCCGGGGTGGTCGGGCGTGGGCGAGTCGGACGCGTAGAAGAGCGGGCGGGCGACCCGGCCCTGTTCGCGGCAGCGGCGGGCGAAGGGGCACAGGGCGAGGGCCTCGACGACCTCGAGCAGGTAGCGGTCGTGGAGCGCCTGGACGTGCTCGGGGGCGGGGCCCGGACCCTGGGCAGACATGCGGGCAGGAGTGTATCCTGAAGCGACGATGCGCGGCCCGAGTCTGCTGCTGCTGGTGGTGTTGGCGGGTTGTGCTCGTTACGTGGTGCAGGTGGAGGCGACGCCGGGGGCCCGGGTGACCTTGAATGGCAGTCCGGGGCGAGGCGATCGCTGGTCGGTGGCGCAGGAGTCGGCGGCGGAGATCGTTGCGACCTGGCCGGATGGTCAGCGGCTGGCGACGGCGCTGATGATCGACCGCGACATGAAGGTGCTCCTGCGCAAGGACGGCGACCCGACGCAGGTGGTCGGCGGGCGGGCGCTGGGGGTGGCGGCCCCGGGTGTGCCGCCGCCGGTCGCGTTGCCGGTGCCGACGGTGCCGGTGAGCGCTCCGCAGGGCGATCTGATGGCGCAGGCGCGGGCGCTGACCGAGGCGGGGCAGAAGGCCTACGAGCTGACCGACTACGACGAGGCGATCGCGAAGTTCAAGGCGGCCTACGACCTCATCCACGGCAGCAAGGACCCGAAGGCGCCGGAGATCCTCGGCAACATCCTCTACAACCTCGCCGTGGTGTACGAGCGCAGCTTCGACGTGACGCCCGACCCGGAGCGGCTGCGGCGGGCGCGGGTGATGTATCGCCAGTTCGATGAGCAGATGGCGGCGCTGGTGACGTCGTGGGCCGGGTCGGCCGAGCACGCGGATGTGCAGAGCAGGATCCGTGCGCTCGACGCCCGGCTCGGCGGGTCGTGAGTCACCCTAAAAAGGGGGAGGCGCCGTGAAGCTATTGCCGGCTCCGCGGGGTCGGTGAGTCGGCTTCCCATGCGGGGAAAAGGGCCGTATCGTGGGCGCTCGCGCCGGTCGGGCCGGCAGCGCGAGGCCGAGGATCGCTGATGTTCAAGAACCATCCCAAGGGTCTGCCTGTCCTG
>JBGAUO010000171.1:0-9858 GCA_044228605.1 Nannocystis sp.
GCAACTTCACCTGGCGCGAGACCTCCGCCGACTGCAGCGTCGACACCCTCGCCACCGGCTTCCTGTGGGTCGAGCCCGGCTCGGTCGTCATGCACATCGACACCTGGGAGCGCCAGCTCCCGTGGGACACCCTCGGCGTCCTCGGCGAGGAGTTCCCCGCCCCCTTCCGCCTGCGCATGACCTACGCCCTGCTCGGCCCCAACCTCGGTCTCGCCGGCCCCGATCGCCTCACCACCGACCCCTACACCGGCCGCGCCCAGGTCCAGGAATCGAGCCAGGGCATCTACATCGCCGGCAAGTGGACCGGCGAGGCCGAGCTCACCGCCGTGGTCAAGGGCGACATGCTCGCCAAGGTCCTCGTCCGCGAGCGCTTCATCTCCACCCTCGACATCGAGCCAGGCATCAACCCCGAGAGCACCGGCATCGTCGTCCACGACCAGGTCTTTTATGCCGTCGACCCGCCGATCGGCGGCCCCACCATCTTCGAGAGCGGCAACTGGACCTGCCTCAACGGCTGCCCCCAGCCGGCCGGCGCCACCCTCATCAACGGCGGCAATCTCTACGCCTACGGCCCCTACGCCGCCTACCAGCGCCTCATGGTCTTCGCCACCGGACGCTCCTTCAAGCGCGACGTCGACACCGACTGCCCCTGAGCCACGACGCGCCGCGGACCTGGCCGCGGCGCGGCTCGCCTCAGGCCGCTCGCCTCAATGGTTGTTCGCATCGGGGTCGAGCAAGCGCTCGACCTCCGGCTGGCTGCCCAGCACCCGCCGCGACAGCGAGAAGAACAGCTCCCGCTCCCGTCCGCCGCGCCGGCTCGCCCGCAGCAGCGGCACCAGCGAGTGCAGCGCGCGTACCCGCTCCGCCGTGTCGAGCGTCATCAGGCGCTCGACCAGCGCCTCGAAGGTCGGCGGCGAGTGCAACAGCTCCGACAGCTCGACCCGCCGACCCACCGGGATCGGCAAGCGCTCGAGCAAGTTGTCGAAGTGAATCGCCTCGTGGAAGTCGAGGTGCCCGTCGAGGTTCACGAACATCGCGGCCAGGCTCACGGTCAGCTCTGCGCGCGCGTGCGCCTGCCGGGTCCACGTCTCGCGCCAGCGCGCCACCTGCTCGAGGTCCACGCCGACCCTGCGAGCGATGCGATCGTGCACGCTCGCCTCGATGTCCGTGCCCACCCCGTCCGCCAACGCCATCTGCCAGCAGCGGCGCAGCAGCTCCTCCCCGCCTCCCTCGGGCAGCGGACGCAGCTCGCCAAAGCGCTGCTCCAGCTGATCCTGGTCCGACAAAATCTCCATCCACACTTGCTGATCGGCCTCGCTCAGCGTCGACCCGACGTAGCGCAAGACCTCATCCCACTCGCCGATATCGAGGATCTCATCGGCATGGGCGATCAGCCCGCATCCCACCAAGGTCCACTCCTGTTCGGGCGTGAGCGCCATGAAATCCTCCGCGTCGCTGGAGGGTACCCAAAAACCGGGCGCGGGGGGTCGCTCACTCCAGCGTCACGACCTCCTCCGAAAGCGCCAGCGGTTCCGGCCCAGACATGAGCCACATGCTCGCCGGCAGCCGACGCAGCACCCACAACAGCGCGCCGTCGACGAGCTCCACCCCGGCCGCCGACCCGCCGTGAAGCCCCAGAGGCGACGGTAGACGCAGTCCGAACAGCGCCTCGATCTGATCGACCAGGCTCGGCGGCGGCGGAAAGTGCTGCACCTCGCCGTCGCGCGGCCCCATCCCGGCCAGCCCCCGCGCGTGCAAAACCGCCTCGCGCAGCCCGCCGTACGCATCGACCAGGCCGATCTCCTGCGCCCGCACCCCGCTCCAGATCCGCCCCCGCGCCACGCGGTCGACGTCGGCTGGCGCCATCGCCCGCGCCCGCGCCACCCGCTGCACGAACACCCGATACGACGCCTCGATGCCGGCCTGCGCCGCCGCTCGCTCCTCCGGCGAGTACGGCTTCCACCACGAGTACATCCCCGCCTTCGCCCCCACGCTGATCTCGTCGACCCCGACCCCGAACAACTTGAGCGTCCCCGACAGGTCCACCTTCGGCCGAAAGATCCCGATGCTCCCCGTCCGCGTCAGCGCGTCGCTGAAGATGTACTGCCCCGCGGTCGCCACGTAGTACCCGCCCGACGCCGCCACGTTGCCCATCGACACCACCACCGGCTTCACCTTCGCCGTCCGCTCGAGCGCCCGCGTCATCGCCTCCGCCGCCGCCACCGACCCGCCCGGGCTGTCGATGCGCACCACCACCGCCTTCACCCGGCGATCCTCCCGCAACCTGTCGATCTGCTTCACCAGCGTCGTGCTGCCCGCCAGCTTGCTGCCGACCAGCGGGATCTCGAGGCTGTCCCCGTCGCTCATCGTCCCCTCCACGTGCAGCACCGCCACCACCGGCCCCGGCCCGAACAAGGTCGCGTGCTCCGGCCGCTTGCTCGGCGTCGTCAGCTTCACCTTGTGGCCCAGCCAGCTCGCTAGCCGCCCCTCGAGCTCGTCAGCAAACGCCAGCTCGTCGACCAGCCGCAGCGACCGCGCCGACTCCGGGTCGTGCGGCGCCGCGTCGACCCAGTCCGCCACCTGCTCCACCGTCGCCCCGCGCCCCTGCGCGATCAGCCGCGCCAGATGGTTCCACGTGTCCGTCAGCAACAGCTTCCGCTGCGCCGCCGACGGCTCCGTGCTGGTGCTCCGCTCGAACTGCTCCGGCCGCGACTTGTACTCCGCGATCCGCACGAACTCCGCCCGCGCCCCCAGCTTCGCCAGCAGCTCGGCGAAGAAGAACACCTCGACCCGCAGCCCGACGATCGAGAGCCGCGAGCTCGGGTGGCTGAAGATCCGCTCCGCCGCGCTCGCCAGGAAGTACTCCTTGATCCCTCCCCCGCGCAGGTACACCGCCACCCGTCCGCCCTGCGCACGCAGCCGCAGCAGCGCCTCGCGCACCTCCTCGAGCTGCGCGTAGCCCAGCCCCAGATCCTCGAGCTCGAGCAACAACACCGCCCCCCGTCGCTCCGCCAGGCGATCGATCTGCTCGACCAGCCGCGCCATCCCGCGGTCCCCCCGGTACTTGCCGATCTTCAGCTGCAGCGCCGCACCTGTCCGATCGCTCAGGCTCGCATAACGCTCCGCCGACACCCGCAGCTTGCCCGCGAAGCCCTGTAGCCCCGCCGCCCCTCCGCCCCCGCTCCCGAACGAGGGCGCGACCGCCAGCCCCACGTTCGCCAGGTCGAGCTCCACCCCGCTCATGAAGCGCAGCCCCTCGATCGGCCCCGTCGACGTCACGCTCCAGTAGCGCTCACCCTCCGCGAACACCCGCACCCCGCGCCCGCCCGCCTCCACCCGCGCCCGCGGCGACACCACCGGCACCGCGTAGCGCGGATCGAGCTCCGGCTGCACTGGCACGATCCTCGCCCCCACCGCCAGCTCGAGCGCCCGCGTCCCCCGGATCGGCCGCAGCGCCAGCTCCGGGTCGAGCACAAACGGCTGCATCGCCGCCGGGATCGACGTCATCAGCCCGACATCCGCGTGCGCCCGCGGCATGTTGATCGCTCGCGCCACCAGCCCCACCGCAACCACCCGATGCGGCCGATACCCGAGCGCCAGATCGACCTGATTCACATCGTCCGCCGCCAGGTTCCGCGCCGACCACAACCGACTGTACGACAGGCCCACCGCGAGCCCCGGCGCCCACCGCATCAGCGGCAGCGACAGCGACAGCGACAGCTTGTGAAACGGCATGTCAGCCGCCGCTCGCCCACTGTAATCCGCCCCTGAGGGCCGCGCCGGCACGAACACATTGGTCGGGCGCAGGTGCTGATACCCGATCCCCAGCGCCAAGAAATTATCGGCCACGCTGCGCCCAAACAGCCGCAGCGACAGCGGCAACGCCACGTACGCCCCCACCCCGCTGCCGCGCCGCTGCGCCGCCGCGCGGGTCCACGACCCCTCGAGGACCCCGCCGACCGCCTTCAAGAAGCCCAGGTTCGCCGGGTTCGCCACCACCGCCGCCGCGTCGGCCTCACCGGCCACGTTCGTGCGCGTGCGATCGACGTCCCGCAGCAGCGACCGGCTCTCCCCCATCGCGTCCCCCGGCTGCAACGGCGGCGCAGCCTCCACCCGACTCGCCAGCGCCAGCACACCCAGCGCCGCCCATGCAAAGCCTCGGGACATCGGCGCATCCTACCCTCGCCACCACATCACCGTCACCTCGCCCCACCGTCCCCGCGCGCCCCCACAAGGCCCCTCACAACCCCAGCCACGCCACCGTCACCCCGTCGCCGCCCTCCGCCGGCAGCCCCGGACGCAGCTTGCGGACAAAACCCAGCACGCCCAGCTGCTCGCGCACCGCCTTCTTCAGCGCCCCCGACCCGTGCCCGTGGATGATCACGACAACCTCGCGATCGCGCCGCATCGCCTCGTCGAGCAGCATCTCCATCATCCGCAGCGCGTCCTCGGCCCGCTCGCCGCGGACATCCACGCTGTTGTCGATCCCCGGCGTCACCGCCACCGCCTCCGCCCCGAAGTGCCGCGCCGCCTCCGAGCTGTCCCATTGTTTCATCGGCGCCGCCGCCTGCGACTTCACCTTCACCCGCGACCGCTCCGGCTCCTTCGTCGCCCGCAGGTCCGCCAGCGCCACGGTCGTGCGCACCGTCCCGAGCTGCACCACCACCTTCTCCCCCTTCACCGACACCACCTCGCCCTCGCTGCCCAGCGTCGCCAGCCGCACCCGGTCCCCCGGCTGCAGCTGCGTCGGCGGTCGCCCCGGCACCGGCGCCACCGGCTCGCGCTGCTCCGCCAGCTGCGCCCGCGCCTCGCTCACCCGCGCCGTCAACTGCTCCGCCGTGTTCGCCACCGCCGGCAGCTCGCCCGCCTTCTGCGCCTTGCGCAGCACCTTGCGCTGCTCCGTCAATTCCCCGTGCAGCGCCCGCAGCTCGCCCGCGGCCTGGTCGTACGCCTTCTGCTTGCGGCTCTTGCTCTGCTCGAGCAGCGCCGCCTCGCGCCGCGCCACCTCGCGCCCGCGCTCCGCCAGGCTCGCCCGCTCCCGCTCCACATCCGCCCGCGCCGTGATCAACGCATCGCGCTCGCTCACCACCTGCTGCAGCAGCGCGTCCACCTGCAGCCGCTCGTCGTCCAGCAGCGACGCCGCGTGCACCAGCACCCGCTCTGGCAGGCCCAGCCGCCGCGCCACCGTCAGCGCGCTCGACGGCCCCGGCACCCCCAGCAGCAGGCGAAAGGTCGGCCGCATCGCCGCGATGTCAAAGCCCACCGACGCGTTCACGAAGCGCCCCGGATGCGCCACCGCCAGCAGCTTCAGGCGCTCGTAGTGGGTCGTCGTCACCACCGTCGCCCCGTGCTGCGTCAGGTCCAGCAAGATCGACTCCGCCAGCGCCGCCCCCTGCTCCGGCTCCGTCCCCACCGCCACCTCGTCGAGCAGCACCAGCGTCCCTGCCCCGTCCTCGGCCGCCGAGCCAAGCGCCTCGATCACGTGCCGCATGTGCGCCGAGAACGTGCTCAGGTTCGCCGCGATCGACTGGTCATCCCCAACATCCGTCACGATCCGGCGCACCAGCGGCACCCACCCGGGCCCCCTCGTCGGCAGCCGCAGCCCCGCCTGCGCCATCAAACAACAGATCCCCAGGGTCTTCAGCGCGACCGTCTTGCCGCCCGCGTTCGGCCCGCTGATCACCAGCGCCGCCCCCACGTCGAGCAGCAGATCGTTGGCCACCACCTCCACGCCCGCCAGCAACATCAACGGGTGCCGCGCCGCCGGCAGCCTGAATGTCCCGCGCCTGTCCTCCGGGACAGCCTCCCCGATCAGCGGCGCCACCCCGGCGTAGCGCTCCGCCAGCCGCAGCCGCGCCTGCACCGCGTCGATCGCGATCAGCTGCTCCTGATTGTCCCGCAGCGACCCCGCCGCCGCGTGCACCAGCCGGCTCAGCTGCTCCAACACCTTGCGCTCCTCCGCCGCCGCCGCCAGCTGGGCCTCGCGCAGCGCGTTGTTCTCCTCCATCAGCGCCGCCGGCTCGACATACAGCGTCTGCCCCGACGCGCTCGAGTCGTGGATGATCCCCGCCACCGCCCCGCGCCGCGAGAACGCGTCCGCCCGCACCGGCAGCACCAGCCGCCCCTCGCGCTCGGTATAGAAGTTGTCCTGCAGCGCCTCCGCGATCCCCGGCTGCTTGATCAAGCGCTGCGCCAGCTTGGTCAGCCCGACCCGCAGCTCTCGCACCCGCCCGCGCGCCCGCGCCAGCCCCGGGCTCGCCCCGTCCACCACCGCCGGCGCCCCGTCCGGCCCCTCCGGCCCCAGCGAGCGCCCCAGCGTCATCATCAGCTCGCGATGCACCCGCAACTCGCTGACCCGCAGCCCGATCGCCGCCACCCCCGGGTCGCCCGCGTAGCCCCGCTCCTCGCGCGCCGCCGCGTACAGATCGACACACACCGCCGCCGCCCGCAGCTGCTGCAACACCGCGTACAGCTCCGCCGCCTCGAGCATCAGCGCCCGCCCGGCCCGCAGCGCGACCTCGAGGAGATCGCTCGTCAACCCCAGCGCCTCCGCCAGCCCCGGAGATCCCCCCTCCCGCATCGCCTGCACCGCCAGCATCGCCGCCAGCCCGTCCTGCTCCCGCAGTCGCAGCGAAACAGCGTCCGTGTCGGCGCATCGGCCCGCAACGCTGCTCGCATATCCCTCCGCGGTCAGCAGCCCCCCACCGCCGGCATCGGCCCCGTCGAGCTCCGCCTCCAATCGCGCCAGCGCCATCGGCGAGCGCAGTCCTTCGCCGAGGCGCACGCACAGCAGCGGCCAGCCGAGGTGCAGCAGCGATCCGTGCATTGAGGAGCTCATGGGCCGCGCATGATGCCGTGATCGTCGGCCAAGGTGCACCCACGGGCGCTCGCTCCTTCACCCGTGAGCGCGATCTTTTCCATAGGCACGTCTGGCGCAAACAGATAGCGTCATGTTGCCGATGATGCCCGCCTTGTCCTTGTTCCTGCTGCTGGGCGTGTTTTGGGCGCTCTTGTCGGGGCAGTTCCACAACAGCTTCCTCATCGCCGCAGGCGTGCTTTGCATCACCTTTATCGTGTGGATGAGCCGCCGCATGGGCGTGCTCGACGATGAAGGCGTGCCTGCGCGCTTCTACCCGCGGACGCTCCTCTACCTGCCCTACCTCACCTGGCAGGTGATCCTGTCCAACTGGGACGTGTTCAAGCGGATCTGGGCCCCCAATCCCCTGCCGATCGACCCCCGCATGGCGTGGATCGACTACAGCACCCGCCACCCCTTCGTCACCACCACCTACGCCAATTCGATCACCCTCACCCCCGGCACCGTGACCGTGATCGTGGAGGAGCGCCGCATGCTCATCCACTGCCTCACGGCCGACGCCGAGGGTGGCCTCAAAGAGGGCGACATGGAGCGTCACGTCAAGACGCTGGAGGACTAGCCGCGTGCAGTGGGTCTATCTCTTCACCGCCATCGCCCTGCTGATCGGCCTCTTCATCATCCTGATCCGCGCCGTCGTCGGTCCCACCGTCTACGACCGGATCCTCGCCACCAACGCGCTCGGCACCAAGACGATCGTGTTCGTCACCCTGCTCGGCTACATCAGCGGCCGACCCGAGTTCATCGACATGGCGATCATCTACGCGTTGATCTCCTTCATCACCACGGTCGCGATCCTCAAATTCGCCGAGAAGGGCCGCCTGGACTAGCCCATGCACTGGAACGAGATCGTCACCACTGTCCTCCTCGCCCTCGGCTGCGTGGTCTCGCTGACCGGCTCCCTCGGCCTCATCCGCATGCCGGACTTCTACACCCGGCTGCACACCGCCGGCAAAACCGACTCGCTCGGCCAGTTCCTGATCCTCATCGGTCTGGCCTTCGTCACCCCTGATGTACTCACCTGCATCAAGGTCGTCTCGGTCGGCATGATCCTCATGATCGCCGCCCCGACCGCCACCCACGCGATCACCAAGGCAGCCCACCTGCACGACCTGCGCCCCTGGACCCGGAGCGACCCCGGAGGTGAGCCGTGACCAGCGTCGTCATCATCGACACCATCCTCCTCCTCCTCGTCACGATCACCGCCGTCGCCATCATCGAGGTCCGCAACCTCTATGCCTCGGCGATGCTCACCTCCGTCTACTCGCTGCTCATGGCCCTCGTGTGGGTCAACATGCACTCGATGGACGTCGCCTTCACCGAGGCGGCCGTCGGCGGCGGCATCTCGACGATCCTCCTGATCGGCACCCTCGTCCACACCGCCCGCGAGGAGAAGCTCCTCAAGGTCCGCATCCACTGGAAGGCCGCCGTCGTCACCGCCCTCACCGGCGCCGCCCTCATCTACGGCACCTTCGACATGCCGCGCTTCGGCGACCCCAAGGCGCCGATCCACCACTACCGCGTCCCCGAGATGATGGCCCAGACCGTCGGCTTCGTGAACGGCACCAAGGGCAAGCAGGCCCCGCCTGAGGGCTTCGACGCCCGCGCCTACCGCTCGTTCAACGGCGCCGTCACCAAGGTCCCCGACGACCCCAAAGACACCGCCTGGCGCGAGACCTCGGTCATCGCTCAGCACGGCATCATCGTCCCCGAGGTCCTCGGCACGCACCCACAGCACGCCGAGGCCGGCCACCACCTCCACCCGCCCGACGACTTCAACGGCCACGTCCCCAACTCGGTCACCTCGCTGCTCGCGGCCTACCGCGGCTACGACACCATGTTCGAGACGACCGTCATCTTCACCGCCGGCGTCTCCCTGATCATGCTCCTGCGTCGCCCGCGACGCGAGGGTCACGCCCAGAAGAGCGCCCCCCTGGTCGACCAGGCGATCCTCCGCGTCGTCAGCAAGATGTCGATCCCCTTCATCCTGCTGTTTGGCCTCTACGTCATCACCCACGGCGAGCTCGGCCCCGGCGGCGGCTTCCAGGGCGGCGTCGTCATCGCCTGCGCCTTCATCCTCTACGCGCTCATCTTCGGCCGGCCCGCCCTCTACCGCGTGCTCCCGCCGCCCGTCATCGACCTCCTCACCGGCCTCGGCGTCCTCATGTACTCCGGCACCGGCGCCGCCTGCCTCCTGCTCGGCGGCCAGTTCCTCGACTACTCGATCCTCGACACCGTCAGCCCTGGTGATGGCGAGGCGCTCGGCATGACCCTCGTCGAGTACGGCGTCGGCATCACCGTCAGCATGGTCATGCTCAACATCTTCAATCAGCTCGCGGAGGAAGAGTCACGATGACCGGCATCCTCGGCATCTACAACTACTGGATCTACGTCGTCCTGATGATGATCGGGCTCTACGGCGTCATCGCCAAGCCGAACCTCATCAAGCAGGCCATCGCCCTCGGCCTGTTCCAGACCGGCATCTTCCTCTACTACATCTCGATGGCCGTCATCGACGGCGGCACCGCCCCGATCTGGACCACCGTGCAAGACGGCGCCCAGAAGTTCCAGGGCCCCTACGACAACCCGCTCCCGCACGTCCTCATCCTCACCGCGATCGTCGTCTCCGTCTCGGTGCTCGCCGTCGCCCTCGCGCTGATCATCAACATCAAGCGCCGCTACGGCACCATCGAGGCTGACGAGATCGAGGCCATGGACATCGCCGACCGCCTCGCCGAGTTCCACGCCGGCGCCGCCGCCGACCCCGTCGACGACGCTGCCGACCACGCCACACACCCACGGGGCCCACCACCATGGTTGACGTGCAAGCCCACCTCCCCGTCCTCATCGTCACGGTCCCGCTCATCGGCGGCATCCTGACCATCGCCACCGGCCGCGGCTGGAAGCCCTGGGCCTGGGCCACCTTCCTCCCCGGCACCGTCTTCTACTTCACCGTCCGCCTGATGATGCAGGTGCTCGCCAGC
>JBGAUO010000172.1:0-9796 GCA_044228605.1 Nannocystis sp.
CTGCTCGGCGCGCGCGAGGCGTTCGAGCAGGCGGATGAGGGCGCGCTCGCCTTTCACTGCGGAGAGGTCGATGCGTTCGGCGTCGACCAGGCGCGGCCAGAACACGCGGCCCTGGCGGGCGCTGCTGAAGCGGGCGGCGAGGCCGAAGCCGTCGACGCCGCCGGACAGGCCGGCGTGCATGCCGGCGCGGACGGTCATGAGGTCCCACGAGACGGCGAGGGCGACCGAGCCGCGCACGGCCTTGGCGTCGGCGACGACGGCGTAGGTGTTGCGGTCGAGGATGTGGGCCCGGACCTGCTCGACCTCGCCGGCGAGCTCGATGCCCTGGTAGCGGAAGGCGACGCGGCCGCGCGGGAGGACGCCGAGGTACTCGCCGAACTGCGGGGTGACGATGTCCGGGTTGCCGCGCCAGCGCGTGCGCACGCCGCCGGCGAGCTCGAGCATGCGGGTGCCGAGCGGGCGCACGGCGAACTCGCCGGTGAGGCTGAACTCGGCCGGGAGGTCGCCGCCGGGGAAGGTCGTGGCGCTGAGGTCGGCGGGGCCGAGCCGGGCGACGGCGCCGAAGGAGGCGTAGTTGCGGAGCCGCAGGAGGAGGCCGAGGTCGAGGTCGGGGCGGCGCAGGGTCTGTCCGCGGTCGAGCATCCAGTGGACGCCGAGGCCGACGGCGGCGAACTTGCCGTCGCCGCCGCTGAGGCCGAAGGAGAGCTTGGTGAAGTCGGGGTTTTGCGCGGCGCGTGGATCGACGTAGCTCGCGCCGAAGCCGGGGCGCAGGCGCTGGACGCCAAAAGCGGCGGCGAAGCCGAGGCCGAGGTTGAGCCCGAAAAAGCCGCCGAAGCCGGTGCCGCGGGTGAACGCGGAGGTCGAGCGGTAGCCCATGATGACGGCGTCCAGGCCCTTCATGGCCGAGAGCAGGGCGGGGTTGAGCTCGAGGCTGCTGGCGTCGCCCTCGCCGGAGTAGTCGTGGATCGGTCGGTCGACGCCGTCGCTCGCGGCGCGGTCGATCGCCACGGGATCCTGGGCGGCGGCGGGCGGGCTGAGGGCGAGGGCGGCGAGGGCGGCGGCGATGCGAGTGAGCTGGCCTTTGGGACCTGTCTTACGGGACATGGCGCTCATTGCAGGTTGTCTTCGGGGATGATGTCGACGATGGCGAGGACGTGGCGGACGGAGAGCAGGCGCAGGGTGTCGTCCCAGGGGACGGTGATGCCCTGGTCCTTGGCGAACAGGACCTGCGCGCCGACGGGGATGCCGCTGACGTTCTCGCCGAGGCCGCGATCGTCGTCGTCGTCGTCGTCGTCGTCGGCGGCGATGTAGGCGGCCTTGGGCTGGGTGCGGGCGACCTCGACGACCTCGGCGAGGAGGGCCTCGCTGTGGCTCTCCTTGGCGCCGGCGGG
Organism: Nannocystis sp.; assembly: GCA_044228605.1. Taxonomy (GTDB): domain Bacteria; phylum Myxococcota_A; class Polyangia; order Nannocystales; family Nannocystaceae; genus Nannocystis. Next base: position 1,392 of record JBGAUO010000172.1, read on the forward strand.
GAGGTAGAGGCCGGACTCGCTGCGGTCGGGGGTCTTGACGAGGCGGACCAGGACGCGGGGACCGAGCGGCTGGATGTGGCGCGAGACCTTGCGCGGGCGGTCCGGGGTGGTGATGGCGTCGGTGACGACGATCTCGGGCCCGTCCTCGGGGCGCTTGCGCGGCTTGTTCGACATCGGCCGCGAATGTACCGCAACTCGGGCGGGGCGCGGCGGTCCTGGAGGGGTCAGCGCAGGCCGGCGCGGCGGCGCAGGAGGGCCTCGCCGCCGAGGCCGATCAGCGCGAGCAGGAGGGCCCAGGGGCCGTCCCACAGCGGGACGCTGCGGCGGCTGTCGATCCGCAGGCCGGGGCCCTCGTCGCCGAGCTCGGCGAGCGGCAGGGCGGCGGGGAGGGCGTCGCCGTCGCGGGCGCGCAGGAAAGCACCGCCGGTGGCCTCGGCGAGGGCACGCAGGCGCAGCTCGCCGGGGTCGGCGTCGATGCGCGCGAGCTCGTGGCCGGGCTCATGGACCAGGAAGACGCGGCGCGCGCGGGCCGGGGGGTCGTCGCCGACCTGTCCCGAAGGACCTGTCCTCCAGGCCATGGCCTCGTAGGCGCCGACGGGCAGGCGACCGGGGAGGATGTCGCTGGCGCGGCCGAGGGCGTCGGTGGTCCAGGTGCCTTCGGAGAGGAGGAAGGTGGTGGGGGCGGGCTCGCCGGGGGCGGGTTCGCTGGGGGTGGCTTCGCCGAGGGGGCGGACCTCCCAGGCGAGCGGGACCGCGGGCTCGGGGGCGTAGCTGGGGGTGAGGGCGGTGGCTCGCAGGGTGACGGGCTGGCCGCGCAGGTAGCTGGGGCGGTCGGTGTCGAGGGTCAGGCGCTCGGCGGTGGCGTCGCGCAGGAGCCAGCGGACGGCGCCGAGCCACAGGAGGTCGTAGGGGCGGGCGCCGTCGATGAGGGGGAGGTCGGCGGCGAAGCCGAGGCGCCAGGTGGCGCCGGTGGCGAGGACGAGGCTGCGGCCCTTGCCGGGCTCGGCGATCGCCAGGAGGGGCGCGCCGTCCTTGGCGGTGAGCAGCACGGCGCTGGCGATGCTCTCGGCGTGGGGGGCGAGGCGGACGGGGTTGTAGCTGTCGAAGCTCGGGAGGGCCGAGCCGTCGGCGGGGAGACCCGCGAGCCAGGCGGTGATCGGGTGGCGGCGGCCGGCGTCGGTGAGGGCGGGGCGGTAGCTGTCGGTGAGCGTGCCGGTGGGGCGACGGGTGTCGACCGGGAGGGTCTGGGCGAGCACGCCGGGGTAGTCGCCGGTGGCGAGGCCCATGTCGCCGCCGATGACGACGAGGGCGCCGCCGTCCTGGACGTAGCGGGCGATGTCGCCGAGGTACTCGCCGACCTGATGATTGATGGCGTCGAAGTTGTGGAGGACGACGAGGTCGAAGGAGCCGAGCTGCTCCTGGAAGAGCTCGTCGGTGGGGAAGGCGATGAGGCTGAGATCGGCGGAGGGGTCCTCGCGGTCGGCGTCCTCGACGCTGCGCAGGATGTAGTAGCTGAGCAGCTCGACGTTGGGGTCGCGGCCGAGGAGGGTCCGCAGGGCGCGGACGTCCCAGTCGGGGCGGCCGGCGACGTGGAGGACGCGGACCTTGTCGCGCAGGACCTTGACGACGAAGGCGCGGCGGTTGTTGGCGAGGGTGGCCTCGCCGGGGAGCGGGCGGACGGCGATCTCGTGGACGAACTGGCCGACACGGTCGGGGGCGACCTCGAAGCGGACGGGGACGGCGACACCGTCCGCGCCGAGGGTGACGCGGGTGGTCGCGATGACGGCGCCGTCGCGGCGCAGGTCGACGTCGACGGATGCACCGGAGAGGCCGTGGGCGACGAGGTCGGCGGCGAACTCGGCGACGTTCTCGACGAAGGCGAACTCGCCGGCGTGGAGCTCGGCGACGGCGACGTCGCGCAGGGCCGGGGCGCCGGCGCTGACGGTGGAGATCGGGACGCCGAGGGCGCGGGCGGCCAGCAGGAGCGGATCTTGAGCAGGCTGTCCTTGCGGACCTGTCCCTGGGAACAGGCCGTCCGAGAGGACCAGGACGGCGGCGAGGGGGCGGGGGTCGTCGTCGGCGCCCTGGGCGGCGGGTTGGGCCAGCTCGGCGAGGGCGGCGGCGAGGTCGGAGGCGGGGCCGTCGATGCGGAGGGCGAGGGTGTCCGCGTCGGCCTCGGCGACCGCGTGGGTGCGATCGGCGAAGCTGCGCAGGGTGACGGCGAGGCCCTGCTCGCGCCAGGTCGCGCGGGCCTGTGCGCCGGCGGCCCAGAAGCTGCGCAGGCGGTCGATGCGGGGGGTGGTGGGCGCGCCGTCGCGGTCGGCGTCGGCGATCGCCATGCTGGCGCTGGTGTCGACGAGCACGGCGATGCGGGGGCCGACCGGGCGCACCGTCTCCCTGGCGAGGGTGAGCTCGAGGCCGACGGCGAGCAGGGCGAGCAGGCCGAGCAGGCGCAGCGCGAACAGGCCGGCGCGGGTGCGCCGCGGGAGGCCGCGGGCGCGCAGGGCGAGCACCGCCTCGACCACCGCGGCGGCGAGGCACACCAGCAGGATGGTGAGCGCGAGCGGGCCCGGCACGTGGCCGGCGATCAGGCGCCAGCGCTCCATGACTAGGGCTGGGCTCCGGGGGACGTCACATGGCGGAAGGGACAGGTCATGCGGGCGGCTGCGACATGGCGGAAGGGACAGGTCATGCGGGCGGCTGCGACATGGCGGAAGGGACAGGTCGATGCGGGCATGTCAGCGCCAGCGGCGGGTGCGGAGGAGGGTCTCGACGTGGGCGCGGTCGGCCTTGTAGTCGGTGCAGGTGGCGTAGAGCAGGATGTTGACGGCGAAGCGGATGGCCCACTCGCGCTGCTGCGGGCCGCCGGGGGTGCAGGGGTGGCTGTGGAGGCCGTCGGGGCCGCGGGCGAGGGCGCCGCCGAGGTCGTTGCGGAGGAGGAGGACCTTGAGGCGACCCTCTTCTTGAATGCCGAGCGCGTGGTCGTAGGCGCGGGTGCGGCCGACCGGCTCGTCGATGACGTAGAAGGAGCGGTAGAGGACGTGGTCGCGGGCGACGCGGGTGAGGGCGGAGCCGGGGATGATGCGGGCGAGCAGGGCCTGCACGTCGCGCTCGAAGCCCGGGTCGGTGCCGCCGTCGGCGGCGTCGAAGACGATCATGCCGCCGAGATCGATGAAGCGGCCGAGCTGGGCCTCGCCGCGATCGCCGAGCGGGGGGAGTTGCTGCTCACCGGCGACGTAGAGGAACGGGGTGGCGAACAGGGCGGGGGCGCTGGCGTTGACGGTGCTGGGCTCGCGCAGGGGCTCGAGGCGGGTGCGCAGGCGCAGCTCGCTGGCCAGCTCGCGCATGGCGCCGGGGCGCGGGTCCCAGCGGCCGGCGTATTGCAGCTGCGGGAGGTCGACGTGGAGGAGGGTCTCGGGCTCGTTCCAGTCGGCGCTGTCGAGGCGGAACGCGGCGAAGGGGTCGTCGTCCGGCGGGGCCGCGCGCGCGAGGAGGGGCGCGGAGCCGAGAGCTCCGAGTGCGCCGCCGAGCCAGTGCCTGCGGGTGAGCATCGCGGCGGCAGCATAACCGAAGCGGCGCGGTGCGGGGCAGCGTCGCGGGCGCGAATGCATGGCTGCTGTCGCTCTCGGGGCAGCGGGGCGGCGTGGGCCGTGGCGGCGACGAGGCCGCTAGTTGGGGCGGCCGAACTCTTGCGTCCAGTAGAAGGTGAGGTCGCCGCTGCCCTCGTAGGCGCCGGCGCCGAACTCGGTGTAGTTGGCGTTCATGATGTTGGCGCAGTGGCCGTCGCTGGCGAGCCAGCCGTCGACGGCGGTCTTTGCGTTGTCGATGTCGGAGCCGCCGGCGATGTTCTCACCGACCTGGCTGTAGCTGCCGTAGCCGGCCTTCGCGATGCGCTGATCGAAGGTCTCGCCGTCGGGGTTGGTGTGGTCGAAAAAGTTGCGGGTGGCCATGTCGGCGGCGTGCTTGCGGGCGGCGCAGCGCAGGCTGGCGTTCATGGTCAGGGGCGGGGCGGGGCCGAAGTTGCCCTTGGTGTCACAATCGTGGCCGACGGCGCGCGCGGCGTTGACGAGCTGCAAGACCTCCTCTTCCCAGTTCTGGAACGCGGGCGGCCAGGCGGGGCCGTCCTTGACCGGGTGACAGTAGGGGGTGTCCCAGATGGGGTCCGGGGCGTCGCCGCTGGTGCCGCTGTCACTTTCGCTGGCGGTCGTGGCGGTCGTGGCGGCGCTGGTGGGGTCCTCGTCGGTGGTGTGGACGGTGGTGCCGGAGCTGTCGCTGGAGGTGCCGGGGTCGCCAGGGCATCCGGCGGCGAGCAGCAGCGGGAGCAGGGCGAGGTGGCGCACGTGCATGGGCTTGAGCGTATCAGGGAGCGGTGAAGATCGCGGTCCAGTAGTAGCCCTGGACGGGCGTCATGTCCTTCGGGGCGAAGGCGCCGACAAAGGCGCCGATGCCGATCTCCTCGAGCTCGCCGGCGCGGAGCTTCCAGCAGGTGCCGGGGTTGTCGGCCCAGCTCGCGGCGATGTCGGCGGCGGCTGCCTGGACACGGTCGATGTTGTCGCGGGGATCGAGGGCGGAGAAGCCGTCGTTTTCGCCGAAGGTGCTGGCGTTGTAGAGGACGGCGTCGAGGCGAGCGCCGGTGCCGAGGCCGTCGGGGTCGACCTGGCCGAGGTATTGCCGGGTGTCCATGTCCTGGCTGTGGAGGCGCGCGGCGCAGCGCAGCGCGGGGGCGAAGCGCAGCGCGGGTGCGGGGAGGTAGTTGAGGTCGCCGCAGCGGCCGCCCTGGGCGCGCAGGGTGTTGATCTCCGCGAGCAGGGCCGCCTCGGCGCGGCTGTCAGGCCAGTCGGCGACCGGGGCACACAGCTCGCTGCTGGGGACGGTGGGTGTCTCGTCGGCGGGCTCGGCCGGCGTGTCGTCGCAGGCGGCGAGCAGGAGGAGCGCGAGGCTTGGGCGCGTCACCGGGCGAGGGTACCGCGGGAGGCGGTTAAAAACATGTCGGGCCTGGGGGGGACCCAGGCCCGACGGGGCAGGTGGCAGTGTCTCAGGAGGCGTAAGTTCTAAGCGTAAGGATAAGCGTAAGGCGAAGCTAAGGAGTCAAAGCCAAGTGGTAAGCGGAGTAAGCCAAGTCAGCGGCGCGGGCAAATAAGCCAAGGAAAGTTGTGGAGGCGGTATCGTTCGCGCCCACGCTGAATACTTTGCATGCGGTGGTCCACTGAGCAGGCGGCTGAAATTGCTGTGTTTTTTGACTTGTGGAGGATGGACCGGACATCCTTGCCCCGGCGGCCTCGCGGGCACTCTGACGTCGCTGTCATGGGGGTGATCGGCGAAGCTCGAGCGGTGGCCGACCTCGTGCGCATCAGCAAGTTTCTCAGCAAACATCTGCGGCACGACCCCGCGGGGCTGGGGCTGACGCTCGAGGCCGGAGGGTGGGTGGCGGTGGAGGTGCTGCTGGCGGCGTGCGCTCGCCGGGGCATGCCGATCTCGCGGGCGGTGCTGTTGCAGGTGGTGGCTGGCAGCGACAAGCAGCGCTTCGCGCTGGACGCGGAGGGGCTGCGGATCCGTGCCAACCAGGGGCATAGCGTGGCGGTCGACCTGCAGTTGATCCCGCAGGAGCCGCCAGCGCGCCTGTTTCACGGGACGACGGGCGCCAGCCTGCCCGCGATCTTGCGCGAGGGGCTCCAGCGGATGCAGCGGCATCACGTGCATCTGTCGGCGGACGAAGCGACCGCGCTCAAGGTCGGGGGGCGGCGCGGAGCGGCGGTGCTGCTGGTGATCGACGCGGCGGCGATGCACGCCGCGGGGATCGTGTTCTATCGCAGCGACAACGGGGTGTGGCTGGTCGACGAGGTGGCGCCAGCGTACCTGCGCCTGCTCGCGACTACTCGCCCTCGATGATCACCGGGTTGGCGAAGCGCGACTTGAGCGAGGTGCCGTCCGGGTAGTAGAAGTAGAACTCGACGCGGCGATTGAGTTTGCGGCCGCTCTCGTCCTCGTTGCTGGCGGTCGGCTCGGCCTGGCCGCGCGAGCCGATGTGGACCCGGCTGTGATCGATCTTGCCGGCGCCCTTGTTGAGCAGGGCGGTGCGAAACTCGTGCGCGCGTTGGAGCCCGAGCTGCATGTTGCGGTTGGCGTTGCCGGTGGAGTCGGTGCGGCCGATGAGGAGGAGGTGCAGCTCCGGGTTTCGCTCGAGCTCGGCGGCGGCCTGGGCGACGGCCGGGCGATCGGCGAAGTCGAGCTTCTTCGACCCCGGCTCGTAGTAGACCGCGGCGAGCTCCGGCGGGGGAGCCTGGCTGCCAGTGCCGCCGGCCTTGCTGCCGGTGCTGGCGCAGGCGGTGAGGAGCAGGAGGGCGAGCGCGGTGCGGCGGACCATGGTTGAAGCCTACCAGTCGATGATGGCGGAGCCCCACGTGAAGCCCGAGCCAAACGCGGCCATGGCGACCTTCATGCCGGGGCGCAGGCGGCCGTCGCGGACGCACTCGGCGAGCAGGATCGGGATGGTCGCCGCGGTGGTGTTGCCGTAGCGCTGGATGTTGTGCGGGATCTTCTCGTCCGGCACGTGCAGCTGCTGGGCGATGAACTGGTTGATCCGCATGTTGGCCTGGTGGAAGAGGAACAGGTCGATGTCCTCGATGCCGATGTTGTTCTGGCTGCAGGCGCGCATGAGGGCGGCGAGCATGGTGCCGACCGCGTGCTTGAACACCAGCTTGCCGTCCATGCTGGCCCACAGCATCTCGGGGGCGACGGTGCCGGAGCGGTCGGGGTTCTTCGGGATGAAGGGGCGCTTGCGGATGTCCCAGATCTTCTGGCAGAGGACCTCGGCGAAGCGGCCGTCGGCGCCGAGGTAGACGCCACGGACGCCGCGTTCGGGCTTGTCGGTGGCAGATACGATCACGGCGCCGGCTCCGTCGCCGAAGAGGGAGGACACGGTGCGGCCGTCGGTCGAGAGGTCGAGGGCCGCGGAGTGGGTCTCGGCGCCGCAGACCAGGACGTGGCGGGCCATGCCGGCGCGCACGTGGGCGACCGCGGTGGACAGCGCGTAGAGGAAGCCCGAGCACTGGTTGCGGACGTCGAGGGCCGGGACGAACTTGGCGTCGTCGCCCTCGCACAGGCCGAGCTTCTGCTGGACGTAGACGCCGCTGCCGGGGAAGGCGTGCTCGGGCGAGAGGGTGGCGACGATGATGAGGTCGAGGTCGTGGGGCTCGAGCTGGGCGGCGACGAGGGCGTCGCGGGCGGCCTTGACGGCCATGTCGGAGGTGCCGACGCCCTCATCGGCGAAGCGGCGGGCCTCGATGCCGGTGCGCTGGACGATCCACTCGTTGGTGGTTTCGACGCCGTAGGTGCGGATGAGGTCGTCGTTGGTGACGACCCGCGGGGGGACGTAGAAGCCGGTCCCCGAAATGTATGCTTGAACCACGACGTTGCTCCGGCAAAAAGTCGGCGGAGTCTAACACGCGGCGGCGAGGAAAGTGCCGCGCCTGCGGGTCGTCGGCGCGGGCGATGTGGCGGGTCTCAGGAGCCGCTCAGTGGGTCCGTGGGGGGCCGCCGAGAGTCAGGCCGGGGGCCTTGGGGCCCGGCGGGTCGAACTTGTGGGGGTTGACGATCTTCTTGCCGAACAGCTTGATCTTGAGGGCGTCGCAATTACTGCAGGCGGCGGTGGTCAGGAAGCTCTCCAGCACCTGCTTGCGGTGGGGCAGGAAGATCTGATTGAGCTGATCCGAGAGGGGGAAGCGGGGGCCAAACTCGCCGTCCTCGGTGAACTCCTCGCTGGTCTGGACGAAGCCGAGGCTGGCGGCCCACTTGAGGCCGCCGCCGAGGTCGCTGTTCTCCGGGCTGTTGGCGTGCTCGTGGCAACCGGCGCACGACAGCGTGAGGGTGCGGTTCAAGATCTGATCGGTGGTGAGGCCGGGCTTCTTGATGGCGGCCTGGATCGCGGTGCGAAACGGCGAGCTGTCGCCGGACTGCAGGCGATAGATGTCGAACTGACCTTCGGAGCTGCTCTGGCCGGCGTTGTAGGTGCCGACGTCGGTGAGGAAGAAGCGGTTGACGTCGGCGACCTCGAGGTTGGGGACCTGCTTGAGGAACCACTTCTTGAAGGTCTCGCCGCCGGGGCCGGGGGAGGGGTCGGTGAACAGCTGCGGGAACGGGTTGTCCTTGACGAGGGCGGGCTTGATGCAGGGGCCAAAGCCGCAGTCGTGGGAGAACTTGAACTGGTGGAGCTGCCAGAGGTTCGGCTCCGGCATGAAGCCGTTGGTCCGGATCTGGCCGCCGCGGGGGCCGTAGTTGTCGGCGTGGACGACCGGGCCGGCGCCGGCGCCGTCGCCGAAGTAGAAGTCCTCGAGGGCCTTGGCGCGCAGAGCCTCGCTGTCGACGTTACTGAGGTTGGCCCAGGCTTCGGCGATCGGGCGGCAGCC
>JBGAUO010000173.1:0-9748 GCA_044228605.1 Nannocystis sp.
CCGACGACAAGCAACATCCTGGCGATGGAGGCGCCCGCCGGCGCGTACGGCCGCTACACCCTCGAGCAGATCTTCGACATCCTCACGACCGCGTACACCGGTTTCGTCGCCACCCGCTGCGAGTCGGTCCACGCCGCCGGCGCCGACGTCTCGGTCATCGTCCACACCGGCCACTGGGGCACGGGCGCGTACGGGGGCGATCGGGTGCTGATGGCGATGCTGCAATTCCTGGCGGCTCGGGCCGCCGGCCTCGACCGCCTAGTGTTCCACACCTTCGATGAGGCCGGTGCCCGTCCCTGCCGTGACGCCCTGGCGCGCCTCGACGCGATGGGCGAGGCGACGCTCGAGGAAGCGCTCACGCAGCTCGACGCGGCCGGTTTCCAGTGGGGCGTGTCCGACGGCAACTGAGCCCGAGCGGCGGGCAGCGCGACCCGGGAGAGACCTGCCCTCCTCGCGGCGACTCGCTGAGCACCGAGGCTTATCTTGATCCGAGCTTGAGCCCCGCGCGCGAACGCGCTACGACCACCATGAAGGGCGTCGCGGCAGCCAAGTGAGGCTGACGTGAGCTACGAAGTCCGACAGAGGACCTACCCCAACTCAGGCCGTACCGTGTGGCAAGTCGACATCCACTGCATCCCCGCTGGTGAGACCCAGCGCCGGCGCATTCGCTTCCAACCCGAGGGCATCACCTCGGAGCGGGGCGCGAAGCGCTGGGCGGAGACCATGCAGGCGGAGCTGATCGCACACGGCGACCTGCGACGAAACGAGGCAAACACCCCCAAGCCCGAACCCATCCCGACCCCGCAGACCGCCGACAAGCCCTGCCCCACGTTCGCCGAGTTCGGCGAAGCCTGGCTCGACTACGGTCGCGCCAACCGGCAGAAGCCGAGCACCCTCGACAACAAGAGCATCACCTTCCGCGTGTACCTGTCCCCGGTGCTGGGCACGTACCGGCTCGATCAGATCGGCGCGGTGGAGATCCTCAAGCTCAAGGCCAGGCTCTCCGAGCTCGCCTCGAGCTCGACCAACCAGGTGCTGCTCGTGCTCTCGAGCGTCCTCACCACCGCGCGCAAGCTCGGCCTCATCGCCGAGCAGCCGAAGATCGAGCTGGTCAAGGTCCCCGCGACCCGCAAGATCAAACACCTCGAGCCCGACGATTTTGAAAGACTCGTCGACGCAGCGGCGCAGGTCAGCCCGACCAGCCTAGCGATCGTGCTGCTCGCCGGTGATGCCGGCCTTCGCCTCGGCGAGGTCGTCGCGCTGCGCCCGAAGGACCTCGACTTCCGCAACCGCGTCGTCCACGTCAACACCACCGTGTGGCACGGACAGCGCACGCTGCCGAAGGGCGGCGAGCCACGCACGCTGCCGATGTCCTACCGCCTGCTCGCGGCCCTGCAAGGCCTCGACCTGACCCGCCCGGACCTCATCAACAGGGACAGCCCCCACGGCCAGGGCCAGTGCACGCCCGACGCCATCACCAACCTGATCGAGCGCGCGGCCCGGCTCGCGTCCCTCGGTCATGTCCACGCGCACGTGCTCCGCCACACCTTCGCCACGCGGCTGCTCAGCCGGGGTGTCGACGTGCGGACCGTGCAGCAGCTCATGGGTCACCGCGACATCAAAACCACGCTGACCTACCTGCACCTGATCCGCGGCGCGGAACGCCGCGCGATCGACGCGCTCGAACCCGCAACTGGCACCATACTGGCACCACAGCACGGTTCGCAACCGAACATCTCGGATTCCCGAAAGAATCCAAGGCGTTAGCCGCCCTACACAAAATTGAGATGAAAGTGGGGCGTCGCGGTACGGCTCTCGTCCACCACGGCGATCCGCAGCTGGCGCGCAATTTTCTTGAACGCGGCCCGCTCTGCTGTCGACATATCGGAGCAACGCACATCGACCGCGCCCTCGCGCAGGTGCTTGGACACATAATCTCCGTTTGCGACCTGCCCGGCGATCAATGCTGTCAGGCGCTCCAGCGTGCCCGCCTCGTCCAGGCCCTCGCGCCGCGCCGCTTCCCAGGCCGCTTTCACGGCGGCAGCGGCGCGCTTGTTCGCATATCCTCGCACGATATCATCCCCACGCTCGAGGTTACGCAGCATCAACGAGGCCTGGGTCGCGGGGCGTCGGGTACCATCGGTGATGGTCAGCGGTTTGCCGGTCTCCCGGAAGAACGCGGCGGCCAGCGCTTCCAGGCTGGGCTCGACGGCAGCGGGGATCTCCACGCCCGCGAGCTGCGAGTACACCGGTAATGGCGGTGTGCTCGCGACCCAAAAGAAGATCAGCGCCCGCAGCATGGCGGTCAGGCTACCTCGTTCCGGCTCTGATAGGATCGCCCGCGTGACGCGCTCTTTGTTGCTGCTCCTGTGCCTGTCGCCCGCCTGTGCCCCACCGTCGGCCCCGACGCCGACGGAAGGCAAGCCTGCCACGCCGGCCAAGGCCGCCCCCGCGGTCGAGGCCGGGGCCCGGTTCGCCACGCCCAAGGCCAAACCCCCGCCCGCCCCCGCTGGCGCCGTGTTGCTCGATCCACCCCTCTACGCCCAGAGCTGCGACGCGGCGCACCCTTGCCCCTCGCTCCTGCAGCCGGCCGGCGAGACCCACTGCCGGGATTTCACGCTCGGGGGCATCGCCCACTGGCGCCTGCCCGACCGCGAGGAGGTCAAGCGCTTCGCCGCGACCGCTGGCCTCGCGCAGCTCGAGGGCTTCCACTGGACCCGCACGCCCTTCGCCGAGGACCCCGCGCAGGCCTGGATCGTCGACGGGAAGACCGGTCAGGAGACGACCATCCCCCGCACCCGCAAGCCCTTCACGATCCGCTGCGTGTTCGAACCCTGAGTGATATGGTCCCCCGCGTGCGTCGTTGTCTGCTCGTCCTGCTCGTGCTGTCCGCCTGCCCCGGCGCGGGCAACAACGGCTCCACCGGTACCAGCACCGGACCCACCGCGGGCACCACCGGCGAACAGCCCACCAGCGGCACCACGGACGCCTGCCTCGGCAGCGGCGACTGCGACAGCGAGGGCATCTGCGTCGCCAACTACGAGGCGGTCGCCACCGACCCACCCTCCGGCATGCGCGAGGCGGCCGAGTGCGTGGAGAAGACCGCATGCATCACAGCGCTCGACCTCGCCCGGTGGTGCTTCGATCACCGCAGCTGCTGCGAGAACCTCCGCTGCCACCCTGCGGACGGGACCTGTGAGCCCCGGGGCCTCGGCGAGACCACCACCGGTACGACCGGCGACACCACGACCGGCACAGGCGACACCACGACCGGCACCAGCGCCAGCACCAGCACCGGCACAGACACCGGCACAGACACCGGCACCACCGGCACCACCGGCTGAGCGCAGATCGCGGGCCTGCGTCAGCCCACGCGGTAGTTGTGCGCCAGCCTCGTATATTTTCCGGACAGTCGCCGATGAAACGACTCGTCGCTGGCCGTCAGGGTCCGGACCACCCGGCCTGGCACCCCGACCACGAGGCTGTGCGGCGGGATCACCGTGCCGGCGGTGACGAGCGCACACGAACCGATCACACAGCCCTCCCCGATCACCGCGCCGTCGAGGATCGTCGCCTGGATCCCCACCAACGTGCCGCCACCGATCCGGCAGCCGTGGATCACCGCGCGGTGCCCGATCACCACCTCTTCTGCGACGAAGGTGCCGTGGTCGTCACCCAGGTGGATGACGCTCCCGTCCTGGACGTTGCTTCGCTCGCGGATCTCGATGCGGTTGACGTCGCCGCGCAGCACACAGCCGTACCAGACGCTGACCGCATCGCCGAGGCAGACATCGCCGACCACCGCGGCCCCCGCGGCGATGTACACGCCCTCGCCGATCTGCGGCACGCGGTCGAGATAGCGCTCGAGGACTGCCCCCGGAAAGCGGCGGCGGAGGGCCTCAATCTGGGCCGTCAACGCGGCGACTTCCCGCGGCGGACCTGCGACACGCTCGACCGAATCCACGACTGTACGTGATGCCATGGGTACGCAGCATAGCGACCCACCCGTGGGGCTTGCCACAGGTACAGCCGATCGCGTAGAAAACCCGCGTGGCAGCATCGTCGACGCGATCCAAACCAGCCGCCAAGAAAACCGCCAGCAAGGCTGCGGCCAAACCTGCGGCGAAACCCGCGGCCAAAACCGTAGCCAAGGCCGCGGCCAAGCCGGCCAAGGCCGCTGCGAAGGCGGAAAAGCCGGCCGCCAAGGCGACCAAGGCCACCGCAAAACCCGAGAAGCCGGCCAAGGTCACCGCCAAGGCCGCAAAACCCGAACCCAAGGTCAGCAAGGCGGCGGCCAAGCCCGCCAAGCCCGAGCCCGCCAAGCCCGAGGTGAAGGCCAAGCCCGAGCCGGTGAAACCCGAGCCCGCAGCTGCCAAGCCCGCCGCGAAGCCCGTGGCCAAGCCAGAGACCAAGGCCAGCAAGCCTGCTGCGGCCAAGCCCGCCGCCAAACCGCTCCTGCCGGCCAAACCCGCGGCACGCAAGCCGGTGCGCTCGGCCGACGATGACGAGGACGACGACGACGACGACGACGACGTCCGCGAGGCCCCCACCGTGAGCAGCCGCAACGTCATCGACCCAGCCGACGTGATCCGCCTCGAGCCCGAAGCGCCCCCGGCACCGCGAAAGAAGAGCGTGCTCGAGGTCGCCGAAGAGGATGAAGACTTCGAGGAGGATCCCCCGCTCCCCACAGCGGACGACGTGCACGGCCTGCTCGACCGCCTCAAGAAGGCCGCGCAGTACGGAGGCGATGCCCTCGAGGACCTGCCGCGGCTCATCGAGCAGCTCGAACAGATCGACGACCCGGCCGTCATGCCGCGCCTGCTCGGCCTCCTCGAGGACAACGACCCCTACGGCATCTACTGGAACGTCCTCTACGTCCTCGAGAAATTCGACGACGACTACCTCAAGGCGCTGCTCGGCAGCATCGAGGCCCTGCACGCCCGGGCGCCGCAGTGGGCGTACACCTGCATCATCCGGATCCTCAACACCCGCGGCGACGAGGACGACTGCACCGCGGCCTTCGAGCGCCTCCTCAACGACGGCAGCAACGAGACCCGCATCCTGGTGCTGAAGGTGCTGCGCGAGCTCTCCGCGGATCCCGACACCGACCAGGATCAGAAGCAGAATATCGCCCGCACGATCACTGCCATCGGCGGCAACGCCAGCGGAGATGCTCCGCCCGCCTCCGACTGATCCCATGGCAGCAACCCTCCCGCTCGACGCGGCCCGCTGCACCACCCAGGTTCGCGCCGAAGACATCCCGGAGAACGCGCTCGCCCAGGCCACGGCCGAGGGTGAGCTCAGCGCGCGCATCGCTCCCCAAGGCCGCGCCGTCGAGGCCTTGCGCCGCGGCCTCGCCGAGCGGGCGCCCGGCTTCAACGTCGCGGTGGTCGGTAAACGCGGCACCGGTCGCACCTTCACAGCGATCGCCCTGGCCCGCGCCGAGGCCATACGCCGCCCCGCACCGCGAGATCTCGTCCTCCTAACCAACCCGCGCTGGCCGCTCGAACCTGTCCCGGCGTTCCTGGCCCCGGGGACAGGACCCGGCTTCGTCCGCGCGATGGCCGAGCTCCACGCCCGCCTCGAGGCCGCGATCCATGAGGTCTTCGAGGGCGGCGTACGCAGTCGCCTGCAGCTCGAGGTCCACCGCGAGCAGAGCGCCGCCGAGCGCAAGCTCCACGATGCCCTCAGCAAGATCGCCGCGACCCATGGCATGGGCCTGGTCGCCAACGACGACGGCTTCGACTTCGTACCGCTCGATGAGCAAGAAAACGAGAAGCCCGAGGCGTCCGAAAAGACCGAAGACAGCGAAGACAACGAACTTCCGCTCGAGGACGACGAGCGCGCCGGCGGCATCAGCCGCCAGTACCTCGACGCGATCGAAGCCTTGCGCCCGCACGTCGAGGAGACCCAGCGCCAGCTCGCGCTGATCGAGGCCGAGAGCAGCGCCAACCTCCTGCAGCGCCAGCGAGCGGCCCTGCGCCGCGACATCGAGGCCTGCTTCGCGGCGATCCCCCCCGTCCTGCCCACCTCACAGCTGCGGCAGTACATCGACGAGCTGCACACCCACCTCCGCGAGATCTACCACCTCGAGGAGGGCCATCATCTGCCGCTGACGGCCGCGCCGCTGCCTCCCGGCCTCGTGATCCCCACCCTGCTGATCACCAACAGCGAGGGCGAACCGGCGCCGATCGTGCACGCCCAGAACGTCACGCTCTCGGGCCTGTTCGGGCGCGTCGTCGCCGGCTCCGGCGAGGGGCGCTACCCTGAGCCCGGCACGATCCTCGCGGGCGACATCCACCGCGCCAACGGCGGCTTCTTGATCCTCGACGCCGAGGCCCTGGTCAAGCGCGAGCGGGTCTACGAGCACCTCAAGGCCTGCCTCTTGGCTCGCTCGATCCAGCCGTACGAAGACGGCGAGGGCCCGCCGCTGCTGCGGGTACAACCTGCCCCGCTCGACATCAAGGTCGTGCTGGTCGCGGACGCCGACCTCATCATCCAGTTGCAAGAGCTCGACCCCGAGTTCGGCCGCCTCTTCAAGATCCGCGCCGACTTCGCCGACGACATGTCGATCGAGGAAGGCCTGCAGGTCTACCCGGGGGTCACCTCATGGCTCGCCGCCAACCGCGGCTTGCCCCGCTGCTCCCGCAGCGCCGTCGCCTTCTTGATGCACTACGGCGCGCGCCTGGCCGAGGACCAGAACCGCCTCACCACCAACCTCGGCCTGCTCAGCGATCTCATCACCGAGGCCACCTCGCTCGCGCTCGGGAGCGAAGAGCTCACTGACGATCACCTGAAGGCCGCGGTCAAGCTGATGCGTGACCGCCAGGGCC
This sequence comes from Nannocystis sp., assembly GCA_044228605.1. Lineage (GTDB taxonomy): Bacteria > Myxococcota_A > Polyangia > Nannocystales > Nannocystaceae > Nannocystis. The sequence goes on from JBGAUO010000173.1 coordinate 6,834, forward strand.
AGCTGCGCGACCGGCTGCTCGATATGCACCGCTACGGTCAGATCCGGGTCGAGCTGAGCGGCGCGCACATCGGTCAGATCAACGGTCTCGCCGTCGTCTCCGACGGCTTCCAGTCGGTGGGTCGTCCATGCCGCGTCACCGCGGTCACCTACGCTGGCGAGCAGGGCCCCCTGAACATCGAGCGCGAGGTCGAGATGTCGGGCCCGATCCACAGCAAGGGTGTGCTCATCCTTGCCGGCTACTTGCACGACCGATTCGCCCGCGAATACCGCCTCGGCTTCGACGCCTCGGTGGTGTTCGAGCAGACCTACCTGCCGATCGAGGGTGACAGCGCCTCCACGGCCGAGCTCTTCGCCCTGCTCTCCAGCCTCTCGCGTCTCCCCGCGCGCCAGGACCTCGGCGTCACCGGCAGCGTCGATCAGCGCGGCCGCGTGCTCCCAGTCGGCGGCGTCAACGAGAAGGTCGAGGGCTTCTTCGACGTCTGCAGCGCCCACGGCCTCACCGGCTCGCAGGGTGTCATCATCCCGGAGAGCAACGTCCGCAACCTCGTGCTACGCGACGACGTGCTGGCAGCGATGGACGCAGGCCGCTTCTTCATCTGGCCGATCTCGACTGTCGAAGAGGGCGTCGAGCTGCTGCTCGGCCAGCCTGCTGGCGCCCAGACGCCAGACACCGACGACGACGCGCCCGCCTTCCACTACGGCGCGCATACCGTCTACGGCCGTATTGAACGGCGCCTGGCACGGCTGCGCCGGCTCGCTCAGAACGAGCCGATGACCTTGAAGTAGGCGATCGAGGAGCCCGCCGCCGACTGACCGAAGTAGGTCTTGTTGGCGCCGAACAGCGCGAAGCCGCCGAGCTCGAAGTTCACGTAGCCCCACGGCGGCGCGAACAGCAGCGCCGGCGCGAGCACCCCGGAGGGCCCGCCGCGGATCAGCGTGCCCTCGGCGTTGCGCAGCTTGCTCGGGTTGTTGCTCGGGAAGTCGACCAGCCCGAACACGCGGAACACCAGCTTGCGCCCGAAGAAGATCAGATCACCGCCGCCGACCAGGTAGTTGCCCATGTGCCCGGCGCCGAACTCGTTGATGAAGCCGCGGAGGTACTGCGCCTGCACGTACACGTGCTTGCCGAAGGTGTAGTCGAGGCCCGCGGTGGCCTTGATGAAGGGCTGGGCCTTCACGGTCACGCCGGTGACCTCGGTCTCGCGGTCCTCCACGCCGTTGTCGGGGGTCACGTCGATGCCGCCCGGCACCGGGATGTCGAAGGTGAAGCTGTGCTGCTTAGGGATGATCAGCGCCCCCTCGCCCCACAGCCCCATGTTGCCGAGGAAGGGCAGCTGGGTCGCGAAGTCGAGGCCGATCACCTGCATCTTCGGGTAGATGAGGTCGACGTCCGAACGGAAGCAGCAGCCCACCTGCTTGTCCGCGGGGTAGTCCGCGCTCACCGGGTTCGTCATCGTCGTCTGCGACAGCCGCGGCAGCGGGAAGTCGTGGCGCCCGTAGTAGTACGAGGCCGACAGGTCGACCGAGCCGAGCTGCGAGCCGAGCTTGAACGCGAACTGCCCGTTCTTGAACGCGTTCTCCGGCGGCACCACGTGCCCGTAGACATCCGGCGTGAACTTCGGGTTTTTCGGCAGGTAGGTCTCCTGCAGGTAGGACATCTTGTCCTTCTCCGTCTGGTTGGCGAAGGGCACCTCGGCGAAGGGGTCCTTCAGGCCGTACGCGGCCGAGGGCGGCAGCAGGGCCGGGAAGAACAGCGGCACGTACACGCCCTGCAGGTACAGCTTGTCGCCGAGCGGCGCGTAGTCGATGACCGCCATCTGGTTGGCGATCGGCTCGGTGAACAGCGGGCGGTCCTCGACGTCGTCGGCGTTGATGTTGTTGGTCGGGTTGAACTTGTCGGCGGTGCCCCACACGACGATCTGGCGCCCGACCTTGATGTCGAGGCCAGGGGCGAGGTCGGTGAGCGCGACGTAGGCCGCGTCGCTCTCCATGTGGAAGCGCTGGATGTACACCTGCGAGGCGAGGTCATCGAGCTCACGCGACTGGTTGACGCCCATCAACACCGGCTCGGCGTCGGCGACGATCTGCACGTGCTTGTTCGGCGTGTACGCGACGTAGAGCTCGAGCCGGTTCTCGTTGCGGCTGATCCGTCGCGGGTTGGCGCGGTCGACGTCGTAGTAGAGGCTGCTGAGCAGGCGGAAGCGGGTCTTGAGCTTGCCGTTGTAGCTGGAGGTCGGCGCCGGCCCGCCCTTGTCTGCCCCCGGATTCTGCAGGTCGACCAGGCCCTTGGTCGGCGCGATCGTCGGATTCGCAGCCTCGCGGGGCAACATCTTCTGCGGCGGGTCGGCCGTTGGCCCACCGAAGACGTCGTCCATGCCCAGCTCACCGGGCTTCTTGTCGCCACCAGCGCCAGCCGCCGTCGCCGTGTTGACCGCGGGCGCGGGCCCAGTATCGGGGCCCTCGGCGGGCGCTGCCGGGCCGCCGAACACGTCGTCCATCGACAGGTCGGTGTTCGGGGGCGGCGAGGCGGCGCCGCTTGTGCCAGTGCCGCCGGTCACGGGCTGGCGCGCGACCGGCTGAGCCTCGACGAATACGGGTCCTTCGTACTCACGCGGTGCGGGCGCAGCGGACTGCGCCCACAGGGAGAACGGATGGATCAGAACTGCAGCGGTCCACACCACGCGGCGCAGTCTACCCGCGCATCAGGGTCCGACGCGAGAACAGATCGTCGGCCACCGCGGTCTTGACGTCGATACCGGTCAAGTTGATGACGGTCTCGTCCTTGGTCTTCTCGTTCAACATGCGGATCTTGGTCGGGATCAGGGTGTCCTCGAACTTGGTCCAGCCCTCACGCGTCTGGGTGCGCACGAGGTTGCCGGCCCCGTCGAAGTAGCGGATGCGGGTCACGCCGCC
>JBGAUO010000174.1:0-9563 GCA_044228605.1 Nannocystis sp.
CGCACGGGCGAGGGTTTTGTCGTGCGACCCGCGGCGGCTGAGGACTGGGCCGCGCTGGCGACCGCGCTCGGGCCGGGGCCGCTGGCGGGCATCGCCCACACCTGGCTCATGGGACAGGTCAAGGCCGAGGCGCACGAGCTCGAGCGCGGCGTGTACACGCTCGCCGCGCTGGCACGTGGGCTCGCGGAGCCGCTCGCACGCGGCCCTGGCGTGTTGTGGCTGCTCAGCTCCGCGGCGCAGCCCGCGGGCGGCGTGGCCAGCGAACCGGCCCGCGCCGCCGCCCTCGGGCTCGCGCGCGCGTGGGTCCGCGAGCAGCGCGGCTGGGCCCTGTGCGCCGTCGATCTCGAGGCCGACGTCGCGAGCCCGGCCCTCGCGGAGCACCCGCGCCTGCACGCCGGTGAGCTGGCCCATCGTGGCGGTCGCTGGCTGGTGCGTGGCCTCGATCCGCTCACCCTCACCGGCGACCCGCGGCCCACGGCCGCCGCGCCGACGTCGCTCGCCGTGATCACCGGGGCCGCCGGGGCTCTCGGCCCGGCCCTCGCGCTCCACCTGGCGCGCCGAGGTTGGCGGCGGATCGCCCTCCTGAGCCGACGCCCGCCCGCGGACACGACCCTCGCCGCGCTTCAGGCAGCCGGCGCCGCGGTAGCCCCGATCAGCGTGGACATCAGCGACCCGGCGGCCCTCACCGCCGCGCTCGCGGGGCTGCGTCGGACCTGGGGCCCGATCTCCGACGTCTTCCACCTCGCCGGCACGACCGACGACGGCTGGCTGCGCGAGCGCTCACCGGCCGCGATCGCCAGGGTGCTCGCGCCCAAGCTGGCCGCCGCGACCCTGGTGGCCGCGACCGCCGACGAGCGGGCCCGCATCGTCCTGTTCGCGTCGCTGGCGGGTGTGCGCGGCAACCTGCGCCAGGCCGACTACGCCGCCGGCAACGCCTACCTCGACGGGGTGGCCCACCGGGCCCAGGCCGCCGGCCGGACCGTGATCAGCGTCGACTGGTCCCTGTGGGGCGAGCTCGGCGCCGGCGCTGGCGCGACGCTGCGGGCGGCCGCCGAGCGCGAGGGTGTGCGCCCGCTGGCCACCGCCGCGGCGATGGCCGCGCTCGACCAGCTGCTCGTGTCCGCGCCCGCGCAGGTGGTCGTCGGCGACCTCGATCCGGAGCGTGTATTCGCCGTACCCGGGCTCCCCCGTGTGCCGCCGACCGCGACGAGCCGGGGCGCGCAGCTGCGGGCGCTCGAGGCGACCTTGACGGCCGAGATCGCGGCGGTGGCCGGGATCCCCGCCCACGCGCTCGACCCGGAGCGGACCCTGCTCGAGCTCGGCCTCGACTCGGCCGCGCTCGTACAACTGGTCCAGAAGCTCGAGCTCCGCTCCGGGTTACAGCTGTACCCGACCCTGCTCTTCGAGCACCCGACGATCGCCGCGCTCGCGGCCCACTTCGCCGAGGCCCACCCGGACGCGTTCGCCCTGGCGCCACCGCCGGTCCCCACCGCCGACGACAATCGTGGCACTTCACCGACCCACGCCGACGACAATCGTGGCACTTCGCCCGCCCACGGCTACGATAATCGTGGCACTTCACCCGCCGACGCCGACGACAATCGTGGCACTCTTCCCGCCCACGCCGACCAAAATCGTGGCACTTCATCCGCCCACGCCGACGACAATCGCGGCACGTCCCCCCCCCCGCCCCCGGGCGCCCGCGCGAAGGACGTGGCGATCATCGGCATGTCCGGGCGCTTCCCGGGCGCCGCGTCGCTCGCGGCCTTCTGGGCCAACCTGATCGCCGGCGTCGACTCGGTCGACGTGGCGCCGAGGGAGCGCTGGGACCACCGGGCCTTCGACCCCGACCCACGGCGAGCGGACACCACCTACAGCAAGTGGGGCGGCTTCCTCGCCGACGTCGACAAATTCGATCCGCTGTTCTTCCAGATCAGCCCGCGCGAGGCCCAGGTCATGGACCCGCAGCAGCGCCTGTTCCTCGAGGTCGCCTACGAGGCGCTCGAGGACGGTGGCTACGCGGGCAAGGCCCTCGCCGGCGGGAACGGCGGGGTGTTTGTCGGGATCACCTATCAAAATTATCTGCAGGAGATGCTGCAGGCCGGCGCCGAGTTCTCGGGTTATGCGTCGCTGGGCAACACCCGGGCGATCCTCCCGAACCGCGTGTCGTACTTCCTCGACTGGCACGGCCCGTCGCTGATGGTCGATACGCTGTGCAGCTCGGCGCTGGTCGCCATCAAGACCGCGTGTGACAGCCTGCTGCGCGGCGATTGCCCGGTCGCGCTCGCGGGCGCGGTCAACGTCGTCAATACCACCAGTTACTACAAGATCCTGGCCCGCATGGCGACGATGTCGCCGCGCGGCAAGTGCCGCCCCTTCGACGCCTCGGCCGACGGTTATGTGCTCGGCGAGGGCCTCGGCGCGCTGCTCCTCAAGCCGCTGGCCCGGGCGCTCGCCGACGGCGACGTCATCCACGCGGTGATCCGCGGCGGCGCGGTCAACCACGACGGCAAGTCGCAGAGCCTCACCGCCCCGAACCCGCGCGCGCAGGCCCGCCTGTACCGGGCCGCCTGGGCCGACGCCGAGGTCGACCCGGAGCAGCTCGGCTACATCGAAGCCCACGGCACCGGCACCCAGCTCGGCGACCCGGTCGAGATCGCCGGGCTCTGCGAGGCGATGCGAGCCGCGACCGAGCGGCGGCAGTTTTGCGCGATCGGCTCGGTGAAGAGCAACCTCGGCCACCTCGAGCCGGCGGCCGGCATGGCGGGCCTCACCAAGGTCGTGCTCGCCATGCAGCACGGGGAGCTCCCACCGTCCCTGCATTGTGAGCGCCCCAATCCCCACATCCCGTTTGTGAGCTCGCCTTTTGTGGTCGCCGACCGACCCATGGCCTGGCCGTCTGGCCCGAAGCTGGCGGGCGTGAGCTCGTTTGGCATCGGCGGCGCCAATGCCCACATCGTCGTCGCCGAGGCCCCCGCGCGCCCCACAACAATCGACGATCGTGGGCCTTGCCTGATCGCGCTGTCCGCCCGCGATCCCGAGGCGCTCGCCCGCGTCACCCGGCGGCTCCGCGAATACCTCGATCACGCGCAAAGCGTCCCGCTCGTCGACATCGCCTACACCCTCGCGGTCGGCCGCGGCACCTTCGCCTGCCGCCGGGCGCTGGTCGCCGTCGATCTCGAGGACCTGCGCGCCCAGCTCACCGCAGCATTCGCCCCCACGCCCGCCCCTGCCCGCCCCCTCACGGTCTCCGTCGCGGGCGCGAGCGCGGCCGAGCGGGCGCTCCTGGAGGCCTTTGGCGTGACTGCGAGCGACGCGGGCGACCTGGTGATCGCCGCCGCCGACCTGGCCCCGGAGCGGCTCCTGGCCACGCTCGGACGCCTGTGGACGGCGGGGGTCCCGGTCGCGCTCGGCGAGCTGTTCGCCGGGCGACGGCGCCAGCGGGTCCCGCTGCCGACCTACCCCTTCGCCGATCAACGCTATTGGTTCGCCGCCAACTTCGGGCTCGCCCCCGAGACCAGCCCGCCCACGGTGAAGGAGGAGCCCGTGATCGCAGCGGCCGGTATGTATGCAGTCGCGTGGGAGCCCCTCGCGCGGGTCCCGGCGCCGCCGCTTCGCTTCGCTATTGGAGACACGCCGCTCACAGGGCTCGCCCCGCGCGGGCTCATCGACCCCACGAGCCAAAACCTCCTCTTGCTGCGACCGAGCGTGGCGCAGGTCAGGGACCTGCTGCGGGCCCGGCTCGCCGATCGCGGCGCCGCTGACACGACCGTGCTCGTCGTCACCGGCGGCGACCACGAGGCCGCGCTGATCGCCGGCCTCATGCGCAGCGCGGTCCTCGAGTCGCGCCTGTTTGGCGGGCCGACGCTGCGTCAGGTCGACATCCTCGACGGCGACACCGCCGACATCCTCGCCCTCGAGGCGAGCGCCCGCGGCCCCGCCGAGGTCCGCTGGTGCGCCGGCCAGCGCCTCGTCCGCAAGCTCGTCCCCTGGTCCCCGGAGGCAGCGAGCCCGCTGAGCCTGCGCGGCGCCACCGTGCTCGTCGTCGGCGGCGCCCGCGGCGTCGGAGCCCGGCTCGCCCACTGGTTCGCCAGCCGCGGCGCCAACCTGGCGATCCTCGGCGAGCAGCCGCTCCCGGAGACCGGCCCGGGCGACCCCGCGGCGCAGGAGAAGCGGGCGACGCTCGACGCCCTGCGCGCGCTCGGGGTCGCCGTCGAATACGTCGCCGCCGACGTCGCCGACGCGACCGCCGTCGCCAACGCGCTGGCCCGCGTGCGCGACCGACTCGGCCCCCTCGCGGGCATCGTCGTCGGCGCGGCGAAGCTGGCCGACGCCTTCCTGTACCGCAAGACCGACGCCCAGTGGGACGCGGTGCTGCGACCCAAGGTGCTCGGGACCCAGCTCCTCGATCGCCTCACCCGCGACGATCCGCTGCAATTTTTCGTCGTGCTCGCGTCGATGACCGGCGTCACCGGCAACCCCGGCCAGACCGACTACGGCGCCGCCAACAGCTGGCAAGATCACTTCGCGGCCCAGCGGGTCGGACCCGGCCGGACGCTGGCGCTCGACTGGTCGCTGTGGGCCGACACCGGCCACGGCGTCCCCCCCGAGGTGCGCGCCGCCCTCCACAGCCGCGGCCTCGAGCCCCTCGCACCGGCGGCCGCGGTCGCGGCCTTCGCCAGCCTGCTCACGTCCCGGGGCCCCGCGCAGGTCGTGGTGGCCGACATCAGCGTCGAGGGCCTCGCGGCCGTCAACGCCATGTTCGCCGCCGACGTGGGCGAAGCACCGCGACCCGCGACCGACGCTGCTGCCACCACCTCCGCCGCCACCTCCGAGGAGCGTGACGCGGTCGAGGCCCTGCTGCGCACGCTCCTGGCCGCGCGCCTCAAGCTCGGCCCGCAGCAGATCGACCGCGCAGCGCCGCTCTCGGAGCTCGGCGTCGACTCGTTCCTCATCACCGAGATCGTCGACGATCTGGCGCAGGTGTACGGCGAGAAGATCCACCCGTCGACGGTGCTCGAACATCCGACCCTCGCCGCGCTGGCCCAGCACCTCGCTGCCACCAAGGTGCGGCGAAGCACCGCGCCCGCTGCCACGACGAGCGCCGCCACGGCCAGCACCGTGCTCGAGCCACCCCCGCCCGCGACCGCGACCGCTGCCACGACGAGCGCCGCCACGGCGAGCGCCGTGCTCGAGCCACCCCCGCCCGCGACGACAACCGAGCCGCACGCCGAGCCCCCTCCCCTGCCCTCGCCGACGCCCGCGTCGCTCGGCCAGGTCCAGATCGCCGTCGTCGGCATGGCCTGCCGCTTCCCGGGCGCGCCCTCGCTCGAGGCCTACCGGGTCGCGCTCGAGCAGGGTGTCTCCGCGATCGGGCCCGCGCCGTGGGCCCGCTTCGGCATGGCCGCCCCCGAGGACCCGAGTGTCTGCGCCGTCGGTGGATTCCTCGCCGACGAGGACGCCCTCGGCTTTGACGCCCCCTCCTTCGGCATCGACGAGCGCAGCGCCCTGCTCATGGACCCCCAGCAGCGCCTGTTCCTCGAGATCGCCGCCGAGACCCTCGAGCACGCCGCCGTCGTCGGCGACGCCCACACCCGCACCGGCGTGTTTGTCGGCGCGCGCACCAGCCACTACTGGTCGCGCTTCATGGACGAGCTGAGCGCCGTCGCCGACCAGCACCAGGACCTCGCGACCCAGCGGGCCGCGGTGGTCGGCACCCTGACCAACTACATCGCCGCGCACGTCGCCAAGACCTTCGATCTGCGCGGCCCGAGCCTCACCGTCGAGACGGCGTGCAGCTCCTCGCTGGTCGCCGCCCACCTCGCCGCCGAGGCGATCGCCAGCGGGCAGTGCGAGCGGGCGATCGCCGGCGGCGTCGACCTCAAGCTGACCGGCGCGTCGCAATTGTTGCTGAGCAAAATGCGTGCCCTCGCGACCGACGGCAAGTCGCGGGTCTTCGACGCCGAGGCCTCCGGCTTCATCCCGGGCGAGGGCGCCGGCGCCGTCCTGCTCGAGCGCCTCGACCTGGCGCAGGCCCGCGGCGCGACCATCTACGCGGTGATCGTCGCGTCCGCCTGCAACAACGACGGCCGGACCATGGGCCTGACCACCCCCTCGCTGGCGGGCCAGCTGGAGCTGCTCACGGCCGCCTGGCAGGGCCAGGACCCGAGCACGCTCGGCTACGTCGAGGCCCACGGCACCGGCACCGCGCTCGGCGACCCGATCGAGTTCAAGGCCCTGGCGACCATGCTGCGGCGTTCGACCGGGCGCTCCGGGATCACGGGCCTGGGCTCCGTCAAGTCCGCGATCGGCCACCTCGACACCGCCGCGGGGGTCGCCGGCCTGATCAAGGTCGTGCTCTCGCTCTGGCATCGGCGCCTCTATCCGACCCTCGAGTGCAACACGCCGAACCCCCGCTTTGACATCGAGCGCTCGCCGCTGTGGATCGTCGATCGTGCCGCCGACTTCGCCGCCCCCGCGGGCGGTGGCCCGCGGCGCGCCGCGGTCTCGGCCCTCGGCCTCGGCGGCACCAACGCCCACCTCGTGCTCGAGGAGGCGACCCTCGCACCACGCCCGGCGCCGGTCCGCACGCCGCAGATCGTGGCGCTCTGCGCCGCCACCGACGCCGCGCTGACGACCCTCGCCAGCGCCACCGCGCTGCACCTGCAGCGCCACGAGGCCCGGCCCGACGACATCGCCGTCAGCGCCAACCTGGGCCGCAACCACCGCCACCGGGCGCGCCTCGCCGTCGTCGGCGAGACCCGCCACGCGCTGGCCGCCGCGCTGCTCGCACGCCTGAACGGCGGCCTCCGCTCGCCCGCGCGATCGACCGGGCCGCGCATCGGCTTTGTCTTCCCCGGCCAGGGCTCGCCGCGTTACGGCGCCGGGCAGGAGATCGCGAGCTCGGAGCCCGCCTTCGCGCGGGCGCTCGACGCCGTCGACCAGGCCGCGCGCCGGGTCGCAAGCACGCCGATCCTCGACGTCATCCTCGGCCGCGTGCCGCCGCAGTCGACCCGCCAGTCGCACCTCGCCTGGGTCGGCATCGAGCTGGCCATCGCCCAGTGCTGGCAGACCTACGGCGTCTCCCCCGACCTCGTCGTCGGTCACAGCCTCGGGGAGTACGCCGCGAGCGCCTTCGCCGGGGCCCTCTCGGTCGACGCTGCGCTCGGGCTGGTCGCCGAGCGGGCCGACCTCTTCGACGCTCTCGGCGAGCGCGGCGCGATGATCGCGGTCATGGCCGAGGCGCAGGTCCTCACCCCGCTCTTGCCACCCGACGTCGTCATCGCCGCCTTCAACGGCCCGGGCTCGACGGTGTTGGCCGGCGTGACCCGCTCCGTCGACACGCTGGCCCGCGAGCTCGACCGCCGCGAGATCGTGTGGGCCAAGCTGCGGGTCAGCCACGCGGTGCACTCGCCGACCCTCGACCCGATCTTGCCGGCGCTGACCCGCTGCAGCGAGCGTGTCGCCACTCGTGCGCCCGCCGTCCCGCTGTGGTCGACCGTCACCGGCGAGCGCGTCACGGTCCTCGCCCGCGACCACTGGTCGCGTCACGCCCGCAGCCCCGTCCAGTTCGCGGGGGTGATCCGCTCACTGCTCCCGCAGGTCGACCTGTTCGTCGAGATGGGGCCGGGCATCGTCAACACCCGCTTCATCGAGTCGCAAGGCGGCGTCTGCCTCCCCACCCTGCGCAAGGACGTCCCCGAGCGCGCGAGCCTGCTGGAGACGCTGGCCCGGCTGTACGAAGCCGGCGCGCCGATCGCCTGGACCGAGGTCTGCGGGCACGATCACCACGCGCGGCGGATCGCCCTCCCGGCCACACCGCGCGAGCGGACCCGCTTCTGGCCAGTCACCACCGGCGCGCCACGCAGCCGCAGCCTCGCCCCGGCGCCGACCCGGCTGTCGCCGATGCTCGACCGCTGCGTCTCGATCGCCGACCACCGGGTCATCTACGAGAAGACCCTGGTCCGCGCCGAGATGCCGGTGATCGGCGAGCACCACGTACTCGGGCACACGATCCTGCCCGCCGTCGGCTACTGGGAGCCGATGCTCGCCGCGGCCGAACACGCCTGCGCCAGGCCGGTCTCCGCGCTGCGTGAGATCGCTATCCACCGCCCCCTGATCGTCACCGAGCTCCCGCACGTGCTCGAGATCGAGGTCACCTGGAACGACGGCGACGATCGCTGCGAGGTCACGGTCCACGGCCGCACGCTCGATGACACCCCGCCCGCCCTCGTGCAGCGACAAAAACACGTCACCGCGATCGTGGTGTTCGGCGAGCGACAGGCGCCCGCCACCTTCGACCACGACGCCATCGCGGCCCGCTGCCCCGTCGAGTTCGCCCGCAACGCCACCTACACCGAGCACTACATGGAGACCTCGGGGGTCCATTACGGCCGGTTTTTTCGCACGCTCACCGAGCTGCGCGCCAGCCCGACCGAGGTCCTCGCGCGCCTCTCGGTCGCCGACCTGGACGGCTGGCGACTGCACGCGGGCCTGCTGGACGGCGCGCTCCAGACCTGGGCGGCGTTCCGCCTGCAGATCGAGGGCGACGCCGCCAGCGACGCCGCGTTCCTGCCGATGTTTGTCGAGGAGGTCGCCCTCTGCGCGCCGCTCACCCGCGACATCGCGGCCTATTCGTTCCTCAAGACCCCGCTCCGCGCCGGCATGGAGGTCGTGCAGGGCGAGGTCCAGATCGCCGACAACCGCGGCCGGATCGCGATCGTGGTCCGCGGCCTGATGCTCAAGCGCGTGCCGCTGCGCAGCCTCGCCGCCCGATCGCCGGTGTGGGTGCAATCGTGGCAGCGCCGCGAGCTCCCCGCCGGGCTCCGCCCCGAGGGGCGCTGGCTCGTGCTCGGCGACGATGAACCGGGCGCCGCGCGGGCCCTCGAAGCGGCCGGGGCCACCGCGATCCGCGTCACCGCCGGTCCGCGCTTCTCCCGGCGCTCCCCGACCTCCTTCCGGGTCAACGTCGAATCCGACACCGACCTCGATCAGCTGCTCGCGCAGGTCATGCCCTTGACGGGCATCGTCGACACCACCGCCGCGCTCGCCACCGACGAGTGGGACCTCGACACCGCCCTCAGCGACTTCGTCGCCGCGCCGCTCGCCTGGCTGCGCGCGGCGCTTCGTCACGAGCTCCGCAGCTTCGTCTGGTGCTTCGCCACGATCCGCGCTCGCCTGGTCCACGCGGGCGAGCGCCCGCACCCCGAGCCGTCGCTGATCGCCGCCGTCGCCACGGTGGTCCGCGGCGAACACCCGCAGATCCGCGCCTTCTCGATCGACCTCGAGCCAGGCTGCCCCGCGTCGGTGTGGCTCCCGTGGCTCGCCGCCCCGGCCGCCGACGCCCTCGCCGTCCGCGGCGCCGAGAGCTACCAGCGAACCCTCGTGCCCGCCACCCTGACACCATCCCGCCCGCTGCCCGTGGCCCGGGGCGAGGTCGCGATCGTCACCGAGCGCCTGCGCCCGCGAGCTGAAGCGCGCACCCTCGTCCTTCACCTGGTGCAGGCGCGTGCGGAAGAGCGCGGCTCCACGAAAATCAGCCTGCTCGATGTCCGCATGCGAGA
>JBGAUO010000175.1:0-243 GCA_044228605.1 Nannocystis sp.
GGCCGTGTCGGGCTCGCCGCTGCTGCCAGGCTCGCTGCTGCTGCCAGCTTCGCCGCTGGTGTGCGTGGCGCCGCCGCCGGGGGGGGGCGCGCAGGCGGCGAGCAGGAGCAGGGCGAGCGGGGTGGGGCGGAGCATGGTCTCGCGGGGCACCATAGCCGAGGGTGCGGGCGGCGAGAAGATCCGCTACAACGCCCGGCGATGACGGTCCCGATCACCCCACGAGCTGAGGCCGGCACGCAGTTC
>JBGAUO010000175.1:253-9217 GCA_044228605.1 Nannocystis sp.
CTGACTTTTTCAATGCGTTACTTCGATGACTATCAAGTCGCGCGGATTCCAACTTTTGCATCTCAATATGGATTTGATTTCACCCGCAGAGTCATCGCTTTCTCCAGCGTGGCGGCGGCGCTGCACGACCTCGGCGACGGCGCCTCGATCGCGGTCGGCGGCTTCGGGCTGTGCGGCAACCCGGAGGCCTGCATCCGTGCGATCGCGGCGCGCGGCGTGCGGGGGCTGACGATCGTGTCGAACAACTGCGGCAACCAGGGCCAGGGCCTGGCGATCCTGCTGCAACAGCGGCAGGTGGCGCGGGTGGTGTGCAGCTTCGTCGGCGGCAACCCGGATCTCGAGCAGCAGATGCTGGCGGGCGAGGTGGCGGTCGAGCTCAATCCGCAGGGCACCCTGGCGGAGCGCCTGCGGGCGGGGGGCGCCGGGATCCCGGCCTTCTACACGCCGACCGGGGCGGGCACGGTGGTGGCCGAGGGCAAGGACGTGCGGGAGTTCGCGGGCCGACCCTGCGTGCTCGAGACGGCGCTGCAGACGGACTTTGCGATCGTTCGCGCGGCCCGCGGCGACGTGCTCGGCACCCTGCAGTTTTATCGCACGGCCCGCAACTTCAACCCGCTGGTGGCGATGGCCGGGCGGGTGACGATCGCCGAGGTCGACGTGCTGGTGCCGGTCGGGGCGCTGGACCCGGACGAGATCCACCTGCCGGGGATCTTCGTGCAGCGCGTGGTCCACGTGCCCGAGCACGCGGACATCATCGAGTTCCGGACGACCCGGGTCCGGCCGGCCTCGAGCCCGTAGAACATTGTATTTTGGCGATTGGCGGGGTTTCGGAGGATGTGCGCCCCCGCCCCCGGGGCCTGCGATAGGCTGGGCGCCCCGCTTTCTTGGTCGGGCCAACGTTTACCCGTAGCCTTCGCGATCGATGATGAGGAGGAGCGCAGGATCTCTATGACGACCGACGACATGATCGAGGAGATCGAGGACCTCGAGCCGGCCCTCCCACGCGCCCTGGTGGTCCTCGCGGAGGGCGCCGAGGAGGCCGAGGCGGTGATCATCGTCGATGTGCTGAGGCGGGCCGGCATCGACACGACCCTCGCGTCGCTGGGCAACGACACGGTGGTGCAGCTCAGCCGCAAGGTCCGCATCGTCGCCGATGTCACGCTGGCGGCGGTGACCGGCAACTTCGAGGCGCTGGTGCTGCCAGGCGGGGCCGAGGGGGCGCGCCGACTGTGCGCGTCGGAGCTGGTCGGCGAGCGCCTGCGGACGCACAGCCGCGACGGCCGGATCGTCGCGGCGATCTGCGCGGCGCCGCTGGCCTTCCAGGCGCACCAGGTGTTCGCCGGGCGCTCGATGACCTGCCACCCGACGGTCGCCTCGCGCATCGCGGCGTACGGCAAGCTCGAGCGGGCCAACGTGGTCGAGGACGGCAACCTGATCACGAGCCAGGGGCCGGGGACCTCGTTCCTGTTCGCGCTGGCGATCGTGCGGCGAGTGGTCGGGGAGCCGCGCGCGGCCGAGGTCGAGCGCGGGCTCGTGCTGGCGCGCTGAGCCGCACTTGCGGTTTGCCGGAGTTGCCTCGCAGGGGTGCGAGGAGGTCGATGGCCGAGTGCCCGCGCCGCGAAGTGCCCGTGCAGGATCAGCGGCGGGAGAAGGGTCGCGGCTCAGGGCTGACGAGCTCGAGGCGGCGGATCATCTTGAGGGTGTAGATGAGGGAGAGCAGCTCGTGCTCGTCGGCGTCGAAGTCGTTGAGCATGCCGGCGAGGTCGCGGCTGCCGTCGAGCTGGGACAGCCAGATCGCCTCGCTGGGCTCTAACTGAAGCTCGGCGGCGAGGGCGTCGCGGGCGGCCGGATCGCTGGCCTCGCGCAGCAGCGGCCGCTGGTCGCGGGGGCCGACCGACTCCCACAGGCGCTTCTGCGGGATGCGGTGGCGGGCGCCGCCCATGATGATCGCGGCGGTCGGCGTGTTGAGGGTGACAGGCTCGGCGCAGACGGCGTTGGGGTCGAACTGCCAGCGGCCGTCTTGCCACAAGAACATCGAGTCGAGCATGCGCAGCAGGTGCTCACACAGGGCCTCGTCGAGGTCCTGGGGGCGGATGAGGCCGGCCTCGATCAGGATCTCGCCGATGCGCTTGCCGGCCTTGACGGCGATCAGCGTCTGGGCGGCGTCGTACTGGGCCCGGCTGAGGAGGCCGCGCGCGAGCAGGCGGTCGGTGAGGCGGTCGGTGCTCTCGTTGCTGCGGGCGAACACCGGCTGACCGGCGGTGAGCCACAGCTGCTTGGTGACGTCGCCGGACTGGACCTTGAGGCAGCCGGTGCGGCGGGCCTCGTGCAGGCGCCACAGCAGCTCGGGGATCTGGACGTCGCTGAGCCGACCGGCGCCGGTGGTCGCGGGGTCGGGGGGAGAAGGAGCGGAGGTGGCTGGATCGTCCATGGCCCGGGCGCCGATGGTCGCAGTGTATGTCACCTGGGCGCGGCAGGGGTGCGGGCGAAATCACGCAGGGGCTGGACGCGCGGCCACGTGGGCTTGCGGGGCCGTCCGGGGGCGTTCTACAACCGGCGGCCATGACCGTCCGCCCACTCGTGTTGCTCGCCCTCGCTGCCCTCGCCTGCCAGAAGCCCGCCGATGACAAGGCGGCGAAGGACGGGAAGACCGGGGCGGCCGGGGCGGCCGGGGACGCGGCGGGCAAGGCGGGGCCGGCCAACGCCGCGGGTGGTGCGGTGGATCCCACGGCGAAGGTGACGGCGTGTCCGCAGTCGCTCGGTGGGTCGGACAAGGTGCACCGGGTGATCTCGAAGGACTGCGGCGTGGTGCCGGTGACGGAGGACTACTACGTCGATGGCGGGAGCCTGACGCTCGAGGCCGGGAGCTCGCTGAGCTTCAAGGACGGGGCGGGGCTTTATGTCGGGACCTACGAGACGGCCAAGCTGGTGGTGCAGGGGACCGCGGAGGCGCCGGTGGTGTTGACGGCGGCCGGCGACAAGGCGGCGGGGGTGTGGCGTGGGGTGGCGCTCAACGAGCACGCGGCGCGGTCGACGATCGCGGGGCTGGTGATCGAGTACGCGGGCAATGATGAGAGCGCGCTGTTGGTGGCGGCGGCGGACGTGAGCGTGACGGGCAGCAAGATCCGCGAGGCGAGGGGGACGGGGCTGCACATCGCGGACAGCGGGAGCCTGGCGGCGTTCACCGACAACGAGCTGAAGAAGCTGGGCAACAAGACGGCGATCGCGGGGCCGGCGACGGCGATCGGGGGGCTCGGCGCGGGCAATCGTTTCGACCCGGAGGCGCACATCCTGGTGCGCGGCGTCGGGGTGAACAAGTCGGCGACGTGGACGCCGGCCGGGGCGCCGCTGCTGATCAGCGGCGAGGTGTACATCGACGGCGACGCCGGGCAGACGGCCAAGGTGGTGCTGGCGGCGGGGCTGGAGCTGCGCTTCGCCGAGGCAGGGGCGCTGGTGGTCGGATACTACAATCCGGGGGCGCTGGTGGTGCAGGGCACGGCGGAGGCGCCGGTGACCTTCACGGCGCACGAGAAGCGCGAGGCCGGAGGCTGGGGCGGGCTGCGTGTGCACGCGAAGGGGGAGGCGACGATCGAGCAGGGGGTGTTCGAGTTCGGCGGGCGCGACGAGGCGGCCGGGGTGCTGGCGGTGCAGGGCGGGGCGCTCGGGCTCAAGGCGAGCACGTTTCGCAGCAACAAGGCGGGGGTGAGCGTCGATGAGGCGGCCCGGGTGACGGGCTTCACGGACAACAAGTTCGTGGCGACGCCGGTGGCGGCGATGCTGGCGGCGAACCAGGTGGCGGCGCTGACGGAGGGCAATGGCTTCGACCGCGACAGCCGGATCAAGATCACGGGCGGGACGGTCAAGGGGAAGGCGGTGTGGCGCGCGCAGGGGGTGCCCTACGAGTGGGCGGGCGACCTTTTCATCGACGGCGAGTTGACGCTCGATCCGGGGGTTTCGATGGTGGCGCAGCCCGACGCGCACCTGACGATCGGGTACTACGAGACGGCGGCGCTGATCGTGAAGGGGCTGCTGCAGGCGCCGGTGAACATCGGGCCGGCGGACTCGGCGAGCGGGACCTGGCTGGGCATCACGCTGGCCGGCAAGTCGCGCGGGAGCTCGCTGACGAACCTGGTGCTGTGGGGGGTGAGCGCGGAGGTCGGGATCGACGTCGCCGCGGGGGCCGACGCGAAGCTCACCGGGGTGACCTGCGCGCGCTGCAAGAACGCGGTGGTCGGCTGGGCGTGCGGGGCCACGGTGACGAGCTCGCAGGTGCTGGCGGCCGAGGGCACGCCGAAGGTCGACCTGCGCCCCGAGGGTTGTTAGGACCTGGTCTTTGGGGCAGGTGCGCGGAGGCTGCGGCGGGCGTAGAATGCCCGCATGAAGAACCTTTGTTTAATCCTTGGCATGACGGTGTTCTCCTGCGGTGAGAAGGCGACCCAGGAGACCAGCGATGACAGCACGGGCTCGGGCACGAGCGCCTCGGGCACGAGCACGGATGCGAGCAGCACGGATACGCCGACGGGGAGCGTGACGGTGGGCACGTCCGGGAGCGCGACGGACACGGCCGACCCGACCGGGCCGCAGACGAGCACGGGCAGCAGCGAGAGCTCCGTGGGCGACGCGAGCGGGATGGGGAGCACGACGGGGGAGACGGGCGGGGTGGTGGTGGTCGATGCGGCGGTGGTCGACGCGTGTGCGCCGGACGATGGGCCGGCGGTGGAGCTGCGGCTGGGGTTGATCGAGCCGTTGTGTGACTCCAAGTGGAGCGACGAGCAGCTGCGGATCGTGCTGTTCACGGGGGCTCCGCTGGCGCCGGGGGTGTATCCGCTGGACGGTGGCTTTGGCTTTGCGACGCGGCAGGGGGTGAACGATCCGGACTTCATCTCGGGGAACATGGGCAGCGTCACGATCGTGTCGTGGGATGATGCCGGGGTGGTCGGTGACTACACCGTGACCTTCGCCGACGCGAGCGTGCGCGAGGGCGGGTTTACCGGGCCGTATTGCGACCTGAGCCCGCCCTGCGGGTGAGCTGTCCTTTGGGGCAGCTCAGGGCATGCCGAGCACGGCCATGGGGGCGAGGGACTCGGCGGTGGTGCCGTCGCCGAGCTGGCCGCGCTGGTTGCTGCCCCAGCACATGACGCGGCCGCCGCTGCGCAGGGCGCAGGTGTGGTCGACGCCGGCGGCGAGGCGGAGCACGTCGGCGATGGCCTGGCCGGGGACGGGGATCTTGGCGGCGGCGCGCGAGCCGTTGCCGAGCTGACCGCTGGTGTTGTTGCCCCAACACATGACGCGGCCGGGGCCGGCGGCGCAGCTGAAGGCGCGGCCGGAGCTGAGGGCGGTGGCGCCGCTGAGGTCCTTGACGGGGACGCGGGTCGACCAGTTGCTGGTGATGTTGGCGCCGAGCTGGCCGAGGTCGCCTTTTCCCCAGCAGGCGATCGCGCCGGTGGCCCGGCGGGCGCAGGTGTGGTCGTCACCGGCGGCGACCTCGACGGCGTCGTCGACCTTGAGGACGCCGGTGGGGCTTGGCATCTCGGCGTAGCCGACGGTGTGGCCGCTGCCGACCTGGCCGAAGAAGTTGCCGCCCCAGCAGAAGATCCGTCGCCCGGCCGCGAGGGCGCAGCTGTGGGTGGTGCCGAGGGAGAGCTGCGAGACGTTGCTGAGGTTGCCGACGCCGACGGGGCGCGGGCTGTCGTCGTGTTTGTTGTTGCCGAGCTGGCCGGTGGCGTTTTTTCCCCAGCAGACGACGGGGCCGGCGCGGCGGGCCGCGCAGGTGTGCTCGCCGCCGGCGCCGATCGCCACGGCGTCGGCGAGGCCGTCGACGGGGGTGGGTTTGTTGCGCATGACCTTGCTGCCGTCGCCGAGCTGGCCGCTGCCGTTTTGCCCCCAGCAGGAGACCTGGCCGTTGCTGCGGCGGGCGCAGGCGTGGCCGTCGCCGGCGCTGACCTGGACGGCGTCGCTGAGGCCGGGGACGGGCTGGGCGAGGGAGCGGTCGGCGAGGGTGCCGTCGCCGAGCTGGCCGAGGCCGCCGGCGCCCCAGCACTGGACGGCGCCGTTGGTGACGGCGCAGGAGAAGGCGTTGCCGCTGCTGAGGTCGGTGGCGTCGGTGAGGTTGCGGACGGTGCCGGCCTGGCCGTCGTCGCCGCCGCCGGGGAGGAGTCCGGCCCCGAGCGCGCCGGCGTCGTTGCTGCCCCAGCACTGGACGCCGCCGCTGCGGGTGAGCGCGCAGGTGTGGCGGGCGCCGGCGGCGAGGCCCTTGGCGTCGGGGAGGGCGCGCACGGGGGCGCCGGTGTTGCGGTTGTCGCGGGTGCCGTCGCCGAGCTGGCCGCGTTCGTTGTGACCCCAGCACATGAGGTCGCCGTTGCTGCGGGCGCAGGTGTGGGACCCGCCGGCGGTGAGCTCGGCGACCTTGCTGACGCCGGCGACCTGGACGGGGGTCTTGCCGAAGTCGCGGCCCCAGCACATCACGGTGCCGGCGCGGCGCAGGGCGCAGCTGTGGTCGCCGCCGGAGACGAGGAGGATCGCGTCGGCGAGGTTGGCGACCGGGGCGGGGGCGGTGTGGCGGCTGCTGCCGTCGCCGAGCTGGCCCTCGGGGCCGGTGCCCCAGCAGACGACCTTGCCGGGCCGGGTGCGGGCGCAGGTGTGCTGGGCGCCGGGGGCGAGCTCGACGGCGTCGCTGAGGCCGGGGATCTGGGTCGGGGTGACCCAGGTGGTGCGGACCTCGTTGCCGAGCTGTCCGCCGCGGTTGTCGCCCCAGCAGACGACGCCGCCGCTGCGGCGCAGGGCGCAGGTGTGATCGTCACCGGCGCGCAGCTCGGTGGCGTCGTTGAGGCCGCGGACGGGCACCGGCGAGGCGCTGCGCGAGCCGGGTCGGCCCTGGCCGTCGCCGAGCTGGCCGTGCACGTTGCTGCCCCAGCACAGGACGGTGCCAGCCCCGGTGCGGGCGCAGCTGTGGTTGCTGCCGAGGGCGAGCTGGACGGCGTCGGCGAGGCCGCGGACGGCGACGGGTTTGGGGCTGTCACGGAGGTTGCCGTCGCCGAGCTCGCCGCTGCTGCCGCGGCCCCAGCAGTTGACGCCGCCGTTTTCGACGCGTGCACATGCATGATCGCCGCCGGCGGCGATCTCGACGGGGGGGCCGGCGGGGTCGACCTGCGCGGCGGGGCCGGGTTTGGGGCCGGGGGTGGTGCCGGTGCCGGTGCCGGGGGTTGGGTTTGTCGGGCCGGGTTTGCTCGGGGTGCTGGTGCCGTAGCCGCGGGGGCCCTGGTCGCAGGCAGCGAGCGCGAGCAGGGGGAGTGCGAGCAGGAGCTGCGTGCGGCGGGACATCGAGCTGCAGTATGCGGGCAGCGCGCAGCGAACTGCAACGGTGGCGGCCAGCACGAGCGGCGGCGAGCGGTCGCGGTTCTGGGTGGATTAAAAGGTCGCGGCCCGAAGCGCGGAGGCAGCTTCAGGCCGGTCGACGATCTTCATGCTGTCGGGGCGAGAGGATTCGAACCTCCGACCCCCTGGTCCCGAACCAGGTGCGCTACCAGACTGCGCTACGCCCCGAGGAGGAGGGTGTTTATAGGAGCCCCGTGCGCTTGTCAAAGGCTTTTTGCCGCGCCACGGCGGCGTGTGGGGCTTTGCGGGTCACGATGGGACGGCGAACGAAGCTCGCCCGCGGGGGCGCGACGCATGGATGTGGGGGCCATGCGTGCGCCACCCGCGGGGGCGATCACCTCGAGGTGCTTTTCAGGCGGCGCGGCGCGGGCGGGCGACCCGGAGCTCCGGGCGGCCGCGCTCGAGCATGAAGCGCCACAGCGGTTTGTCGCTCTTGGCCCGGTTACACGGGCCGCAGCTCGGCACCAGGTTGTCCGGGTGGCCGCTGCCGCCGCGCGAGCGCGGGACCACGTGGTCGCGTGTCACGCTGCGCTTGCACAGGCGGGCGCCGCAGTAGGTGCAGAGCGTGGCCACGTGCCACTGGTAGTAGCGAAACTCGCTGGTGAAGCAGACATCGAGGCGGTCATGGATGACGTCGGCGACGGACGTCTTCTTGTGGCGCGCTGTCTCCCGGAGCCGGCCCAGACGCCCGTCGCCCTTGCCCTGGCGTACGCCGATCTTGCGAAGATGGCGGGCCAGGTAGAACTCGGGGCCGCGCTCCGGGCGGCTAGTGAGGGTGTCGTATTGATGTTTGAGCTTGGCGTACATGGCGGCTTCCTCCTGCGTGCTCTCGGTGGTGTTAGTCGCGGTAAGTGAGGGTGTTCCAGCGGGGGACGGCGACGGGGCCCTCGCGCCGCAGCTCGACGCGGGCCTCGACCTCCATGTCGCCGCCAGCGAGGCGGACGAGGTCGCCGCTGCGGATGCACAGCTCGCGCATGCGGGCCGGAGAGAGGGGGATGCAGTGGTCCTCGGTGCGGACCGTGATATCGGCGTGGATCGTGCGCATGACGGCCTCCTTCGCGGTGACGGCGACGGGTGAAACAACAGACAACGAAGCGCGCAGAGGGAATCGAACCCTCGCTTCCTCCTAGGCAGGGAGGCGTGCGACCACAACACTTTGCACGCGAGGCAAAGGGGCGCCGGGCGAGTGCCCACATTGGGAAATGTGGGTACTTCGGCGATACGAGGTTCGCGGACGGAGGCCGTGGTCAGGGCCGCGTCAGGCGGGTGGGTCCGCGCCCGGCGTCACGATCGGCGATCGTGGACACACGAGGACGGCGATCAGCGGGCGAGAGAAACGGCCGGGGGCCGCTTCGGGTTCATTCGCCGCGGATGCGCTGTTGGCCTGTGGAGGCCGCTGGGAAGGTGCTGTGCCCGCAACCCCGTCCCGACGCATTCGCGGCCGACAGACCCGTCGCCGGCACGAGGGCGGCGAACTTGAGCTGGGCGCGAATTGGCATGTCGTGGACGGGAAGCATGGCTCACCTCTTTGGCAGGCGAACAGTGTCACTCGAGCGTGGGCCCCTTGTCAAGTGGGGCCACGCGAGAATC
>JBGAUO010000176.1:0-9201 GCA_044228605.1 Nannocystis sp.
CGGCGCAGTGAGAGCCGCGCGGCCTTCGGACCGCGGCTCTTGGGTACGAACGCACACACGCGTGCACGCGAGAGCGCACGCACAGGCGACACGAGGAGGAATCACCATGTTCGGCAATGACGGAGAGGTTCGAGGGGGCGGCGCGGCGACGGCGGAGGCGGCGGTGATGGTGGCGTAGCCGGTGCCGAAGGCGAGGCTCCACTGGCGCGAGCGCCAGGCGTCGTGCTGGAGGCGGGCGCGGATGACGGCGAGGCGGGCCTCGACGTCGTGGGCGGCGAGGGCTGGCTCGGCGCCCGCGATCACGGGGCAGGCATCGGCGCGGGCGCGTCCGGGGAGGCTCGCGGCGCACAGGGCCGCCATGGCCGCGAGGGCGAGGGCGGCGGGGCTGCGGGCGCCGGGCAAGCCAGGCGACGCTAACAGAAGATCAATCGCGCGAGGGCCAGATGCCCTGGAGGGCGATGATGAAGTTGAGGGCGAGGAAGGGCGGGACGGTGGCGACGCCGATGTCGCCGGGGCCGTAGCCGCTGGGGTCCTTGCTGGCGTTGCCGCGGTGGCTGGCCTCGCTGCCGCCTCGCTGGCCTCGCTGGCGCGGGTCAGTCGCAGCCGATGGGCTCGCTGGCGAGCGCGACGTCGTCGAGGTGCAGGACCATGGTCTGGCCGGCGTAGCTCTCCCAGCCGAGCTTGATGTCCTCGAGGACAGGCTTCCAGTCGGGCTTGTTGTGCCATTGCTGGTCGATGTCGGGGGTGGGCTCGGCGTCGACGACGAGGCCGGGGACCTCGGCGCCGTCGACGAAGGTGCGCAGCTGGGCGGTGTCCTGGTCGATCATGAACTCGACGCAGGTCCATTGCTGCGCGGCAGGGGCGAGCGAGAGGGCGATGCCGGCCGGGCTGAGGCTCGGGAGGGTGGCGTCGTCGGACTCGCGGTTCCACATGAGGATCTGGGCCTGGCCGCCCATGCGGAGGTCCTTGCCGCCGGCGTCGGCGCTGTCGCGCAGGGCCAGGAAGGTGACGTGGCCCTGGCCGAGCGGGGTCTCGAGGCGGAGCCAGAAGCGGCCGTGGACCTGCGGGCCGAGGGCCTTGAGGGTGGCGCTGTGGGAGATGAAGACGTGATCGCAGTAGCCGCCGCCGCCGTCGACGCGCAGAGATTGGGCGCCGCTGTGGGCCTGGTCGGCGCGCACGGCGAGGGTTCCGACGCCGGCGCAGTTGGGGCTCGTGATCGTCCACAGCGCGGGGTCGGGCGGGCCGTCCGGGGCGACGGACTCGAAGTCGTCGCACAGCGGGAGGTCGGCGCAGCCGGTCGCGGGCGGACCGGTGGTGGTGGTCGCGGTGGTTGGGTCGGTGGTGGTGGTGGTGGCTGCTTCGGTCGTGGTGGGGTCGGTCGTGGTGGGCGCGGAGGTGGTGCCGGGGCTGCTCGTGGCGCTGCTGGCGGTGGTGGTCAGGTCGGTGGTCTGGGTGCCCGGCTCGGCGCCGCAGGCGAGGGCGAGGGTGAGGGCGAGGGCGGGGGCTGTCCGAAGGGTCAGGTGCATGCGGGCGATCGCTCGGGGTAGGACCTGTCCCTGGGGGCAGGTCCTACGATTGTCAGTAGTTCAGGCAGAAGCCGAAGCTGGTGGCGGCCTTGGCCTCGAGCTTGGCGTTGTAGTCGGCGCCGACGAACTTGAGGCCGCCGGGGATCGGGGTGGCCGTCGCGTTCCAGGCGTTTTGCAGGGTGCCTTGAAGGGCGAGCACGACGGTCCAGGTGATCGGGGCGTCGGTGGTGTTGGTGACGGTGACGGTGTTGCACTCGCCGGCGTCCCACTTGCTGTCCTGGACCACCATGGCGTCGATGCCGGGGGTGGTGGTCTCGTCGGGCGGGGGCTCGCCGGTGGTGCTGGTGGTGCCGGTGTCGTCGCTGCCGGCGCTGGTGTCGGTGCCGGTGTCGGTGCCGGTGCCGGTGCCGGTGCCGGGGTCGTCGGTGACGGCGCCGCCGCGCTCGCGGAAGAAGCGGGTGCCGACGAGGGCGAGCACGAGGCTGTCGAGGCGGCCCTCGGCCTCGGTGAAGGCGAGGGTGAGCTCGTCCTGGACGCACTGGAGCTCGCGGTTGTCGGCGGAGCCGATGGCGTGGCGCGACCACTGGAGCGTGTAACAGGCCTCGACCTCGGGGCTGCCGGCGAGCAGCTGGGCGAGCTCGTCGACGCCGTCGTAGCTGCCGTTGGTCTGGTCGGTGAGGAGGATCTCGCCGGTGCTGTCGATGCTGTGGGTGCCGTCCTTGGTGCGGTAGCGGCCGACGGCGTCGTAGTGCTCGAAGCCGAAGCCGATCGGGTCGATGCGGGTGTGGCAGCCGGCGCAGGTGGGGTCGGACGAGTGCTGGGTGTAGCGCTCGCGGGTGCTGAGGCTCGGGTCGACGGGCGGCGGGGAGGTGTCGAGGGAGGGCGGGGGCGGGGGCATGTCCTGGCACAGCAGGCGCTCGCGGACGAGCTTGCCGCGGTGGATCGGCGAGGAGCTGGTGGGCAGGGCGTGGGTGGTGAGCAGGCCGCCGTGGGTGAGGATGCCGGCGGCGCTGCCGGGGGTCTTGACCTGCTTGTAGCCGGCGCTGTCGGCCTCGCCGCTGCCGGCGGGGATGTTGTAGTAACCGGCGAGGGCGTCGGTCATGTAGGAGTAGGAGGCGGTGAGCAGGTCGCTCATGGTGCCGCCGTCGCGGTAGACGGCGCTGACGAAGCGATGGGTCTCGCCGAGCATGCCGGCGCGGATGTCGGGGGTGAGCTCGGGGTAGAGCATCGCGTCGCGCGGGACGATCGCCAGGCGGTCGAGGTGCAACCATTCGTCGACGAAGCGGTGCAGGGTCGGGTCGCTGTCGCTGCTGGCGAGCAGGCGGGCGGCGTGTTTCTTCAGGGTCTCGGGCTCGGCGAGGGTGCCGTCGTCGGCGGCGGCGATGAGGTCGGCGTCGGGCGGGCCGCCGACGATGAGGTAGGAGAGCTCGCTGGCGAGCTCGTGGGGGGTGAGCTGGTAGATGCCGTCGCCGGTGTGGTCGCCGAGCTCGCTGCGGTAGAGGAAGCCGGGAGATTGCAGCATGGCGGCGATCACCCAGCGCACGCCGCCGGCGAAGTCCTCGGCGGCGGCGGCCTCCTTCCACAGGGTGTTGTAGCGGGCGGCCTCGGTGGCGGTGAGCGGGCGACGAAACACCTGCTTGCCGAAGTTGGTGATGAAGGTGCTGGCGCAGGCGGCCTCGCCGTCGGCGATCGGGTCGCAGCCGAGGCGCTTGCCCAGGTCGGCGGCGAGGGTGTCGGCGACGGTCTCGGCGGCCTCGCGGTACTGGTCGGCGAGCAGGCCGGAGACGACGAGGGCGTCGGCGTTGTTGCTAAAGCCCTGGACGACGGTGTCGGGGGCGAACTTGAGGCCGAGCTCGGTGGGGGCGCCGAGGATCGCGGCGAGGCTGCGGTTGTACTCGACGTGGCTGAGGCGACGGACGCGGCGGACGCCGGCGCCGCCCTTGTCGCAGGCGGCGGCCGCTTCACCCTCGGGGTCCTCGCAGGTGAAGGTGCCGAGGCTGCGCTGGACGAACTCGGTGAGGGCTTGCTCCTCGGGGCTGCCGGTGGCGACGAGCTCGCCGCCCTTGTGCATGTCGGCGGCCTTGTTGGTGGGCTTGAGGAGGAGGAGGGAGGTGCCGTCGACGTCGACCAGGGCGACCTCGCGGGCCTCGGCGAGGTTGTGGTCCAGCGCGCCGTCGGCGTCGCCGGGGAGCAGGACCATGCGGGTGTCCTTGGCCAGGCCGGTGGCGCTGTGACAGGTGATGCAGGTCTTCGAGAGGATCGGGGTCCAGATCTGCTGCTCGAAGAAGTCGGCGTCGCTGGGACAGGTGCCGTTGCCGTTGCCGTCGCTGTCGCTGTCGCTGTCGCCGGTGTTGCCGTTGTTGCAGGCGGTGAGGGCGGTGAGGGTGAGGAGGGCGAGAGGCAGGGAGAAGGTGCGGGTGTGCATGGCTTGTCTCCGTGGCTCAGGCGATGCCGGCGAGCGGGCCGTTGCCGACCATGGGGTTGCCGAAGGTCTTGGTGGTGAGACCGAGGGCGTGGCAGATCGAGACCCACAGCTTGCCGTGCGACTCGCCGCCGGTCTTGAGGTAGCGGCCGGTCTTCCAGTGGCCGCCGGCGCCGCCGGCGAGGACAAAGGGGACACCCTTGCAGGTGTGGGCCCGGGAGTCGCCCATCTCCTTGGCCCAGACGACGACGGAGTTGTCGAGCATGGTGCCGGTGCCGTCGGCCTCGTCGGTGTCGGCGAGGCGCTGGACCAGGGCCTTGAACTGCTCGGCGAACCAGCGCTCGGCCTGGACGAACTGCTGGACGCCGGCGACGTTGGAGTCGTCGATGTGGGAGAGCGAGTGGTGGCCGTCGGCGATGCTGAGCCAGGTGGGGACGGTGGGGCTGACGGTGTGTGAGCACTGCAGCGAGGCGACGCGGGTCATGTCGCAGGCGAGGGCGGTGACGAGCAGGTCGATCTGGGCGCTGGTGATGGCGGGGAAGTTGGCGTTGTCGCCGGTGGCGAGCGGGTCGGGGGCCACGGGCGGGGCGCAGCCGGCTCCGCCGGAGAGGCCCTTCTCGACCTTGGCGAGGGCCTCCAAGTGAGCGTCGAGCTTGGGCCGCTCCTCGCTGCCGAGGCGGGTGCGCAGGGCGCTGGCCTCGTCGACGAGCAGGTCGACGACACGCTGCCGGCGGGTGCGCAGGGCCAGCGCGGCCTGGTCGCCGCCCATGAAGTCGGCGAACAGGCGGTTGTAGACGTGGACGGGGTCGTCGTCGGGGCTGACCATCACGTCGGGGGCGGCGTAGGACATGCGGGTCTGGATGCCGGCCCCCCAGGCGCTGGTCTGGACGCCGAACTCGAGCGAGGCGAAGCGCGAGTCGGCGCCGATCTGGGAGGCGACGTATTGGTCGATCGACATGCCGCCGGACTCGTCGCTGGCGCCGCCGCTGGCGGTGAGCATGGCCCGCATGCCGCCCTCGTGGTTGTCGGCGCCGAAGAAGTCGAGGCCCTCGACGACGATGAGCTTGTCCTGGATCTCGGTGAGGGGCTCCAAGATCGAGCCGGCGGGGAAGCTGAAGTTGGTCTCGCTGCCCTCGGGGTTCCAGTGCTGCGGGATGGTGCCGTTGGGGCTAAAAAACACGATCAGGCGCCGGCCGGCGGGTCCTGCGGCGCGGGTCTTTGGGGCGGACAGGAGGTTGATGAAGGGGGCGGCGACCAGACCGATCCCCAGACCCTGCAAGAGGCTTCGTCGACGCATCGCTGGCATGGCTGCCATGATGGCGGGGTCGCGGCGAAATGGCTGGACGAATTTCGCCGGGAGGAAAGATCGGTGTGCGGATGTGGGCGCTCGCGCGCTGCGCGTGGTGGCCGCGGGAGCGGGCCTGCGCGTGGCGCTGCGAGGCGCCTGGTGTGTATCGTGGGACGATGAATGCACGGTGGATCGGGTGGGTGGTGGCGGGTGCGTTGGCGGGGTGTGGCGGCGGTGGGACCGGCGGAGGCACAGACAGCGCGGGCAGCAGCAGCGGCATGGCGACGGGGACGACGTCTGGCGTGACGACGGGACCGACGAGCGGGCCGGGCACAGGCACCAGCGAGGCGACCAGCGGGGCGACGCAGGGGGCCGAGGAGAGCACGGCGCCGACGAGCATGGGGCCCGGGCCGACCAGCGACGCGAGCGTGACGGGGAGCAGCGGCGCTGATTCGAGCACGGGCGGGGTGGACAGCTCGACGGGCGCGGGGAGCACGAGCTCGAGCACGGGCGCGGTGGACACGGGCTCGTCGAGCACGGGCGTGGACACGGGCTCGTCGAGCACGGGCGTGGACACGGACACCGAGATGGCGCCGGTGGAGGGCCTGTGGCTGATCATGATCGAGGACACCTCGAGCCCGACGCGGCTCTACAAGATCGACCTGCTGGACGGGCACGCGACGCTGCTGTGCTCGCTCAACACCAGCGACGATTACAACACGAGCACCTTCGGGCGCGATGGGACGCTCTACTCGGCCAACGCGAACACCAAGAACCTCGAGTCGATCGACCCGTGCACGTGCGCGCGGACGGTGATCGGGCCGACCAACGTGGTGCAGCTGCCGGGCATCACGGCGGACCAGGGGCTCGGGCTCTACGGGCTGGAGACCTCGGTCGACAAGCTGATGACGCTCAACACGATGACGGGCAACGCGACGCCGGTGGGGGCGCTGGGGATCGACTGGGGGACGGGCGGGCTGACCTGGTCGGATGACCTGAAGGACACCTTCGCGATCAACGGGACGGACGATCGGCTGTATACGATCGACCACATCACCGGGAAGGCGACCTTCTTCGTGCAGACCAACTACAACTTCGGCAGCGTGGGGGTGGAGTGGCACCCGAAGGTGCACGAGATCTTCGCGTGCTCAAACCCGGCGGAGCTGCTGCACGTCGCGCAGAAGGACGGCGCTGTCACGGTGGTGGGGCCGATGCTGCTGGAGAACAAGCTGGCGCACTGCGACAACCTGGCGGCGCCGTGGGTGCCGATCGCGTGCGTGGAGAACAAGTAGAGGGTGAGGGTCGTCGTCGCCTGTTGTGTCGCCCTGGCGGCGTTCGGCGTCGCACCGGCGGGTGCGGCCGCGGATCCAACGGCGAGCGAGAGCTTGGAGGAGGAGGGAGCCGGGGCGCTGTTTGTGTGGAGCGGCTCGCTCGGGCTCGGGGCGGCGCTGCGCTTTGCCAGTCGCGCGGAGCGGCAACCTCCGGCCAGGAGCGAGGCGACCACGGGGCTCGGGCAGGTGTATGGGCGCCTGGCCGCGTACGATCACACGAGCGTGCGGGCCGGGCTGGTGAAGTTCATCGCGGTCGATGTGTCGCAGACGCTCGACCTCGGGGCGACGGTGGCGCGGGAGGCGTCGTCGCCCCAGTCGGGGGTCTCGCTCGGGACCTCGGGGACGACGGCGATGCAGCTCGGGTGGGCCGGGGAGCGGCGGGTGACGTGGTACGTGAAGTCGCTGCTCGAGCAGCGCTTCGCGGTGCACCGCGGCCGGGTGGAGGGTGGGCACTACGACGGAGGTTCGGGGGTGGGCGGAGGGCTGCGGCTACACTGGCCGGGCCGGGGGGTGCTGCAGGTCGGGCCGATCGTGGCGGGGATCGGTGGGGTGCACGATGTGGGGCGGCTCGTGAACTTCGGCAACGTGATCGTGGGCGCGGACCTCGGGCTGTTCACGCGGCCGGCTCGCGGCCTGCAATTCGCGTGGACGCTGCGCGCACAGCATGGGTTCTTCGATCGCCGCGCCGGGGTGCGCGACCGCTGGCGGACGACGCTGGATCTGGCGCTCGCACGCGCGGGGCCCGGGAAGATCCGCAGCGTCAATTTCGTGGCGATCTACGAGGGCGACCGGATCGCGGGCGACCCGGCGCCGGACAACGGATGGCTGTCTGCGGGGCAGGAGACGCGGGTCGTGCACGTGTTGTTGATCGGCGTGGGGATCGGCTTCGGACAGGGGGAGTGAGCGCGGCTTGTTCGGTTCAGCGCTGGTCAGGGGGGCGGGCTGGGAGGCCGAGCCAGCGGAGGTGCCGTCGGGCTTCGAAGCCGGGCTCGGGGGCCTCGCCGTTGGCGCTGGTGGCTTCGAGGGCCTGCGCCTCGGCGAACCATGCGGGGTAGTCGGGCTGGGCGTCGTGCTCCGGGAAGGAGGCCTCGAGCTCGTCGGAGAGGGCGTCGATCTCGGGGTGCTGGCCGGCGCCGGCGTTGCCGAAGCGCACGGTGAGCTCCCAGGCGAATGTGCGTAGTCCGAGGTCGGCGAGCTCGCGGGCGGCCGCGAGGATGCGTTGACTCGATGCGGTGATGGCGTTCCATTCGCCGTAGAAGGTCCAAAAACCGAGGATGCGCTCGACGGCCTTGGCGGCGCTGCGGCGGACATCGGGGTGCGGGTCGTCGGCGGCGAGGTGGCGTAACCCGGCGAGATGGGTCGGGTCGGCGCACCATCCGAGCGAGCGGACGGCCTGCGCGCGCGCGAAGGGGTGCGGGTCGTGGGTGCCCTCGTGCAGGGCCTGGATAGCCGCGGGGTGCGGCCGCTGCCCGAGGGAGCGGTAGATGCGGGTGCGGACCGAGAAGTTGCGGTCGCAGGCCCAGCGCAGCAGCGTCGGCAGATCGAGGCGGCCGTAGTTTTTCATGTCCCAGGCGCACCAGTGGCGCTTGTGAAACGGGAGGGTCGGGAAGGTCCGGTCGGGCTGCGCGAGCAGGCGTTGTGGGAGCCGGGGATCGCGGGCGCCGAGGATCTCGGCGATCTCGGGCTCGACCGCGGGATCGAGCCAGCGAGCGGCGGCAAAACAGGCGTTGGCCTCGATGAGCCAGCCCTCCTCCTCGCGCTCCCGGCCGCGAAGGAGCCACAGCTCGGGGCGGTCGAAGGCGGCGAGGTAGTCGCGCCAGCGCTGCGAGGACAGGTGATCGCCGCGATAACCTTGCAGCCCGAGGAAGACTCCGTCGCGGAAGCTGCGGGTCGCGCCGTCGTCGTCGGGCGCGTCGGTGAATCCATACTGCCACGATTGGATGCGCAGCAGCGCGGGATCGGGCGGTGTTCGCAGGCTCTGCTGGGTCCGACCGAGCTGCCGTGTCATCGCGGCGATGACGGCGTCACGGTGGGCCTCGAAGCTGAGCTCTTGCTGCGGCAGGTGGTTGTACTGCGCGAAGAGGAAGTGCTCGCCGGGGTACGCGGTCAGCCTGGCGGTGACCTGCTCGGGCGAGTGCATGCGGCGAGCGTCCCACGCGGCCGAGAGGCCTGTCCACTCGTCGTCGCCGCGGTGCTGGGCGGGTTCTCAGTGGCTGGCGGGCGCCGGGGAGGCGGGCGCTGGCGCGGCCGCGCTGGCGCTCACGGGGGCCCTGGCGGGCTTGCCGGCCTTCTCGGCGGCGCGGCGCTTTTGCAGCATGAGCTCGGCGGTGCGGGCGATGCGGTGGCTCTTGCGGTCGCGGGCGAGGCGGTCGATCTCGGGGAGGTAGATGACACCCTCGGGGTCGAGCTGCTCGAGGGCGAGGAGCTCGGCGACCGCTTGCGCGCGCAGGGGCGGCTCTCCGCGGGCGACGCGCTCGTGTGCCTCCAGCAGCTCGCCGACGGCCTCGGCTAAGCGCCCCCCCCTGGGCCCTACGGGGGATAGTGGGCCGGGCTCTGACGCGATGCCGCGGAGCACCGGCGTCTGCGGGTCGTAGATCGTAAACGCCCGGAGCCGCGAGAGCAGGGCGCGCACGG
>JBGAUO010000177.1:0-8964 GCA_044228605.1 Nannocystis sp.
AGCCCCGACGGCGGCGGCGCCCCGACCCGCGACGGCCTGCGCCTCCCGCTCCCCGTCGAGGCCGAGCGCACCCTCACCGAGCGCGTCGCCGCCTACGGCACGATCAGCGACCACCAGGCCGTGGCGATCCCGATCCGCCTCCCCGCCGGCGTCCTGCCCGGCCACGGCGGCGTCACCGTCGCCACCACCTCCACCCTCCTCGGCGGCCTCGAGGACGCCGTGCACGCCCTCGTCCAGTACCCCTACGGCTGCATCGAACAGACCTCGTCGCGCCTGCTCCCGCTCACCGTCCTGGGCCCGCTCGGCCGCGACTACCCGCTCGGCATCCCCGACACCACCGAATTCATGAAGGTCGGCATCGAACGCATCCTCGCCATGCAGACCGACAGCGGCGGCTTCGCCTACTGGCCCGGCGGCAAGGAGGTCCACGTCTACGCCTCCGCCTACGCCACCTGGGTGCTCCAGCTCGCCAAGAAGAACGGCCACCCCGTCCCCGAGCTCGCCCTCGGCCGCGCCCTCGACGACCTCGAGCGCCGCATCGGCAAGCTCGAGCTCTCCGCGATCCCCGTCGACTGGGGCTACTCCGACGGCGTCCGCGTCGCCATCGCCCTCCACACCCTCGCCGACGCCGGCCGCGACACCAGCCAGCAAGCCGCGGCCCTCTTCCCCCTGCGCCAGCGCCTCCCGCTGTTCGCCCGCGCCTTCCTGCTGATGGCCCTCCACCGCAGCGACCCGCAGGGCCCCGCCGTCCGCAGCCTCAGCTCCGAGCTGCTCGCCAACATCCGCGAGCTGCAGCTCACCGCCCACACCGGCGAGGACGGCCTCTACGAGCTCGACGAGTTCTTCACCTCCGACGGCCGCAGCGACGCGATCGTCCTCATGGCCCTCCTGCGCGTGCTGCCGCAGCACGCGATCGTCCCCAAGCTGGCCGCCGGCCTGCTCGAGCGCCGCCTCGGCGGCGTGTGGCGCAACACCCAGGAGAACGCCTACGCCCTGGTCGCCCTCGCCGACTACGCCCGCATCTACGAGGCCGAGCTCCCCGACTTCCAGGCCCGCGCCTGGGTCGCCGGCGCCAACATCCTCGACGCCAGCTTCAAGGGTCGCGAGCTCGCCACCAGGTCCGGCGAGATCTCGATGGCCAAGATCTTGAACCTCCCGCGGACCCCCGGCGAGCAGCTGCTCCCCGTCATCCTCCAGCGCCAGGGCCAGGGCCGCCTCTACTACCGCCTCGGCGCCGAGTGGGCCCCCAGCCAGGCCGACCTCCCCGCGCGCGAGCAAGGCTTCTCGATCTCTCGCACCCTCCGCACCACCGGCGGCGCGGCCACCACCAGCGTCGCCGCCGGTGAGCCGATCGCCATGGACATCACCCTCACCAGCCACACCCGCGTCCGCTACGTCGTCCTCGACCTCCCGCTCCCCGCCGGCCTCGAGGGCGTCTCTCGCACCCTCGGCAAGGGCCGCGGCGCCGCCGTGCTCGGCGGCTCACGCGGCTGGTGGGTCTCGCACGAGGAGCAGCGCCCCGACCGCGTCGTCGTCTTCGCCGACGACCTCCCGCCCGGCACCCACCACCACACCGTCGACCTCCGCTCCACCAGCCGCGGCGCCTTCAGCTTCCCACCCGCGCTCGCCGAGGCGATGTACATGCCCGAGGTCTACGGTCGCAGCGCAGGCGCTCGCCTCACCGTGCGATGACCTCCTCACACGGCATGCATGGAGAACAACGTCAGGCTCACAAGCCCGTCCTGATCTCACGCCACGACCACCTCCACATGGCGAACAACGTCAGGCTCACGAGCCCGTCCAGATCTCACGCCACGACGTCGTTCGTCGCGATCGCGACACAAACCACTCATCACGCCAGCCGGGTGGTTTTCATCGCGCCCAGATTACAAAAAGATCACAAACTGACAGTGGGCACGCGGCCGCGCACTCGAACATAGCTGCCGCCAGGACGCGCGTGCTCTGCTTCAGAGCAGGCTGTGGAGCTATTCTCCGCGCGCTGCGTTGATGCAGCGAAGGCCGTGAATACGGCCCGCCACGCCCCGTCTTTGGGGCCCCTCGTGCTCACCCTGACATGAGCTCGAGAACGTCGCGTGTCTGCGTCACCCCCCGATGCAGAAGCACGCCTGTCGCTGTCATGCCTCGTTTGACTCCCGGAGGGTTTATGCACAAGCTCCGCGCCATGTTTCTTACTTCACTCCGCGCCACGCGGTGGGCTCCGCTTTTCCTCGTGTCGGCCCTCGCCGCGACACCGGTCGCGGCGCAAGACGTCGCCGACGGCGACGAGCTCCGCGAGCACGTCTACGCGATGGAGCGCGCCTACGCGTCGGTCCAGGACTACACCGCGACCTTCTACAAGCAAGAGCGCGTCAAGGGCCGCCTCCTCGACCAGGAGACGATGCAGCTCAAGTTCCGCAAGCCCTTCGGCGTGTACCTGCGCTGGGTCGGCGGCGACTTCGACGGTCGCGAGGTGCTCTACGTCCGCGGCTGGAACGACGACAAGATCCGCGCGCATCAGGGCTCGTTCCCCGATGTCACGGTCAACCTGCGCCCGGACGCCAGCCTCGCCATGCGCGGCAACCGGCACCCGATCACCAACGCCGGCTTCGGCGAGGTCATCCGGCTGATGGTCCGCGACGCCCGCCTCAGCGCCGTGCGCCCGCAGGACGGCGTGCAGTACATCGACCACGGCGAGTCCACCGTGCACGGCGCCCGCAGCCGCTGCATCGAGGCCATCACCCCGGTCCTCCACTTCTCGCCCTACTACGCCCCGCGCGCCAAGATCTGCTTCAACGTGCAGACCAAGATGCCGACCCAGATCAGCGTCTGGGACCGCGAGGACGAGCTGATCGAGCAGTACGGCTTCGCCGATGTCCGCCTCAACGTCGGCCTCGGCGACGCGGACTTCGACCCCGAGAACCCCGACTACAACTTCTGAGCGGACTGTCCGAAAGGACAGCGAGCGGGCCCGGTCGGCGACGACCCGGCCCGCTGTTTTTTTGTCACCCGCTCCGGCTGCGCACCCTCAGCGCACGAAGATCGCCCCACTGTAGATCCACGGCACCGGCGTCTCGGTGTAGTCACCCGCCACCGCCCCCAGGTACGGCGCCAGCTGCCGCGGCGTCATCCACACCTCCACGCGGTACACCCCGGGCCCGGGCGCCCCGACCGTGATCGTCCCGTCGGTCCACGACTTGAGCAGCTCACGCCCGTCCTTCGTCGCCCGGTAGAGCCGCCCCTCGAGCCCCGGCGCCAGCGGACCCTGCGGGCTGCGTGGGTCGAGCCGCGGCAAGCTGGCCGAGATCTCGATCCCCTCGCCCAGCGTCACCTCGGCCCCCATCTCGGTGGTCACCTCGCCCTTGTACGCCACGAAGTCGAAGCCCAGCGGGTTGCCAAACGCCTCGAACACGATGTGGTTGTGCCCCGCCCGCAGCGCCGCCTTGGCGCTCTCCGGCGTCAGCTCGCCGTCCAAGCGCACCCGATTATTAAACCACCGGATCATCCGCCGGTACGAGTCGATGCGCTCCCCGTCCGAGGCCTTGTTCGGCAGCACGTTTTGATGCGCGTCCGTCCCCGCCGAGATCGTCAGGCGCAGCGTCTGCCCCAACGTCTCCAGCGCCACGATCGACGGCTCGTTCGGCGCCAAAAACCCGAGCGACGCCAGATCCGGCACCGGGGTCTTCTGCGCCCCGAAGAAGAACGGCGCCGTCCCGGTCACGAAGCCGTCCGGCGAGAGCCCGAGGTAGTCCTCGCGGATGTCCGGATCGAGGTTGGCGTGCAGCTGGTAGAACTCGAGCCCGTCGAGCCCGAGCGTCGCCAGCTCGCCGACATCGCGGCTCTCCGTGTGCGCCACCCAGGCCAGCGCCCCCGCGTCCTTGATCTGCTGGAACGCCGCCGGCGACGACACCCCGTACGCGTCGATCACGTGCTCCTCGAGCCCCATCGGCATCATCTCGGAGCTCTCGATCCCCGCCATCACCAGGACCCGGTGGCCGCTGTCACAGGCCATCCAGCTGGCGATCGGCGTGCCCCCCGGCCCCATCACCGGCACGTCCGCCCCGCGGATCAGCAGCAGCTCCTCGATCGTCCACTCGCTCGCGTGCACCGGATGATCGGTGAGCATGGCGAGGTCGATGCGGGTCACGCACAGCGCGTCGCGCAGGTCCTGCAGACACGCCTCGTCGGGCACCCCGTTCGGCTGCGGATCACCGTCACAGGCGTCGTGCGAGTGGTGCGAGTGCAGATGCAAGATCGCCCGGTACTCTCGCTGCCCACGCACGCTGCACCCGGTGATCGCCGGCTGCCCCGGGTCCCATCCGATCGGCGGATCGGCCGGCAAGCCCTCGCCACACGCCGCTGGCTCGCCGCCGCTGCTCTCGCCCGTGCTCGGGTCGCCGCCAGTGGTCGGCGCGACTTCGCTCGTGCTCCCCGAGCTGCCCGTCACCACCGGACCCGTCGTCGTCGTCGTCCCGCCGCTGCCAGTCCCGCCCGTCTCGCCCGCGGTGCCGCCTCCGCAGCCCAGCGCCAGCACCACGAGGAATTGCATGCCCGTCCTGCGCATCGAAGGTCCCTCCATCGCGCGCGACGCTACCACCCACGCCCCCGACCATGCGACCCTCCGGGCACGATGTCCGCCGGCCCGCGTCCCAGCCACAAGGGCCCCCCCTGGCGAGGCGCTCCTCGCAGCCTCGCGTCCGCCGCCTGCCTCGTTCTGCTCACCGCCTGCCCGGGCCCCGCGAGCCCGGTCCCGCCCCCCCGCGTCAGCTCACAGGTGAACCACAGCGCCCCCCACAGCGCCCCCGCAACCCCCGACCCGGCCCCCACGGCGCCGCCCGACCTGTCCCCAAAGCCAGCCTCCACGCCAGCCCCGCCGCACGACCTGTCCTCAAAGCCAGGCACGCCCGCCCCGTCGCACGACCTGTCCCCAAAGCCAGGCACGCCCGCGCCACCGTCCGACCTGTCTCCAAAGCCAGCCTCCACCAACCTGTCCCCCGGGACAGCCGCCACCCCTGCCACGCGACCGCCACCCACGACCCCGCTCGAGCTTACCTTCGTCGGCGACATCATCCTCGGCAAGTACCGCCTCGACGCGTACGCGCCGCTGTTCACCGGCGACGCCGACCCCTTCGCCGCCGTCGCCCCGCTGCTCAAGTCCGACGCCGCGATCGCCAACCTCGAGACCCCGCTCATGCACACCCGCCCCGAGCGCAGCCCGATCTACATCGGCTCGCGCTTCGGCGCCGACAAGCAGGCCGCCCGCGCCCTGATCCCCTACTTCGCCGCGCTCGGCGTCGCCAACAACCACGCCCTCGACCTCCTCACCGACGGCCTCTTGCAGACCCCCGAGGTCCTGCGCGAGCTCGGCATCGTCCCCGTCGGCGAGGCCCGCGAGACCGGCGACCCGGTGCAGACCGCCACCCTCGAGCGCGGCGGCTGGCGCCTCGCCCTGCTCGCCGCGACCACGTGGGTCAACCGCTCCCCCGCCGCGGGCGACCCCACACTCGCCGTCTTCAAGACCGGCGACATGCCCCGCCGCCTGCGACCCGCCGTCACCGCCGCACGCACCGACCACGACCTCGTGATCGTGCTCCTGCACTGGGGTCAGGAGTACAGCGAGGGCCCCGACCACGGCCAGCGCGCCGCCGCCAAACGACTCCTCGCCAGCGGCGCCGACCTCGTCATCGGCCACCACCCGCACGTCCTCCAGGGCCTCGAGCGCCACGAGCACGGCCTCGTCGCCTACTCGCTCGGCAACTTCCTGTTCGCCAACACCGACGAGCGCTCGCGCGAGAGCGGCGTCCTGCGCGTGCGCTACCTGCCCGGCCAGCGCTGCCCCGAGAGCGCCAGCTTCCACCCCGTGTGGCTCGGCGAGGCCCCCGGCTTCATCCCCGCCCCCGCCGCCACCGCGCAGGCGACGCAGATCCACAAACACATGCAGGCCCGCAGCAAGCGGCTCCGCACCCCGCTGGTCCGCGACGGCGAAGCGCTGGTGCTGCGCGGCTGGAGCTGTCCCCTCGAGCCTGACCCAAAGGCCATGTAGACCAGGGCCCGGACGCTTTGCATCTTCGCTACCATCACCCCCTGGGACGCCCGCAATGATTGCTACACTGCCGCGATGAGCATCGAGGTCCCGGGCTTCACCACCACCGCCCTCACCTTCCTGGACACCCGCCGCGACGTCTACCTCCGCGGCGAGGGCCCGGCGGTGATCGTCATGTCCGAGGTCCCGGGCATCACACCGTCGGTCGCCCGCTTCGCCCACCGAGTCGCGGACGCCGGCTTCCGCGTCTACATGCCGCAGCTGTTCGGCACACCGATGCGCCGCCTGTCCCCGGGCGCCGTCCTCCGCACCTTCGCGCAGGTGTGCATCAGCCGCGAGTTTCACCTGCTCGCCGCCGACGCCTCGAGCCCGCTGGTCGACTGGCTGCGGGCCCTGGCCCGCCACGCCCACGGCGAATGTGGCGGCCCCGGCGTCGGCGCCGTCGGTATGTGCGTCACCGGCAACTTCGCCCTCGCCATGATGCTCGGGGCCCCGGTGATCGCTCCGGTGCTCTCCCAGCCCTCGTTGCCGGTGGCGATCACCCGGCGTCAGCGCGCCGCCCTCCACGCCTCGCCCGCCGAGCTCGCCGCGGCGCACGAGCAGATCGACCACCACGGCGCCCGCATCCTCGCGCTGCGCTTCGCCAGCGACCCGATGTGCCCCGCCGCCCGCTTCGAGCAGCTGCGCCGCGAGTTCGGCGACGCCGTCGAGACCATCGAGATCGCCGACCGCTTCGCCAACCCCAAAGGCCCGCGCCCGCCCCACAGCGTGCTCACCACCCACCTCATCGACGAACAGGGCCAGCCGACCCGCGCCGCCCTCGACCGCACCCTCGCCTTCCTCCGCGAACAGCTCCCCGCATGACCGCGCCCTGCAAGGCCCGCAGTGAGCGACCCTCAGCGCGCTCGCTCGTGACGCCGCGGGTCGGGCCGCGCTCCGCCCGGTGAGGGCTCGAAGTCCCCGGCCTCGAGGTGCTCGGCCAGCGGCCCTGCGACCATCCCCGCGAGCGGATCCTCGCTCGCGGGCACGAAGCGGACAAACGGCACCACCACGTACCAGTCGTGCAGCACAAACGACCGATACGGCTCGCTCGCAGCACCCTGCGCCGCCGCGGTCGTCTGCCGCACCTCCGGCGCGAGCACACCGACGACCCGCAGCGCGCTCCCGCGGGTCGCAACATCGAGGAAGGTCTCGGACCGCAGCGCGTCCAGCGAGGCGAGGGCGCGGGCGTCGGACGCGGGATCCCACGCGATCGTCACCCGCTCGCCGTCGACGAGCACCGCCGTGGTCAGCCCGGTCGTCTCCATGTGCACAAACGAGTAGACCCGCGGCGGCGCCCCGCACCCGGCGATCAGGAGGAGAATGGCGAGCCCGCGCCGCACGGCCCTACTCGATCCGCTTGAGGTCCTGATCGAACACCCGGACCTCGCCAAAACCCGCGAGCTCCTTCTTGAGCTTGTCGGCCCGCCCGACCACCACGACGTGCACCGCCTGATCGACCAGCAGGCTGCGGCTGGTCTGCTGCAGCGACTCGGCGGAGATCGACTCGACCTCGCTGCGGTAGCGCTCCCAGAAGTCCGGCGCCAGGCCGAACAGGCGCTGCTGCACGGTCTTGCCGGCGATCGTGTCGATGCCCTCGACCTCGAGCGCGAACTGGCCCGAGATCTTGCTGAGCAGGCGGCGCAGCTCCGCGGCCGGGGCCGCCTCCTTGCCCGGCTGGCGCAGCAGGTCCAGCAGCGCCTCGGTGAACTCCGCCGCGCTCTTGGTCTTGGTGCTGCCCCCGGCGTAGAACGCCCCGCCGTCGTAGCCGAAGTTGTGGAACGCGCCGGCCCCGTAGGTGAGCCCCAGCTGCTCGCGCAGCACCTGATTGAGCCGACCCGAGAGCCCCCCGCCGAGCAGCTGCTCGAGCACGCGGATCTGCAACCAACCCGGCTCACCGATCCCCGGCGCCGGCACCAGCGCCAGCACCGTCGCCTGCGCGCTGGCCTTGCGGTCGACGATGTAGACCACCGGACCCGCCGCGGGTGCGGGGCGCTTGGTCCTCGGCACCGGCACCGCGGCGCCGCCCTTCCACCCGCCAAACGCCCGGTCCGCGAGCTTGCGCGCCTGCGCCGGCTTGATGTCCCCGGCCACCACCAGCATCGCGTTGCCCGGCAGGTAGTGGCGCGCGTGGAAGGCCAGCGCCTGCTCGCGGGTCATGCCCTCGATCTGCGCGGGGCTCGGGAAGGGCCGCGCGTACGGGCTCTCCTCGCCGTAGATCGCGCGCGCGGCCATCCGCGACGACAGCCCGAAGGGCGAGGCCTTCTCGACGTCGACGCCCTGCAGCAGCTGGTCCTTGATCTTCTTCAGCGAGCTCTCGGGCAGCGCCGGCGCGAGGATCTGCTCGGCGACCGCCGTGAAGGCGAACGCCGCGTCGCGCGTGAGCACGTCGGCGGTGATGCTCGCGGACTCGTCGTTGAGCGAGTTCATGACGGCGCCGCCGGTCGCGTCGACCTGGGCGTCGAAGCTCGCCTTGTCGCGCTTCGTGGTGCCCTCGGCCAGCAGCAGCACCGTGAACTCCGCGAGGCTCGGCGCCTCGGCGGGCGCGTAGATCTCACCGGCCTTGACGATCACGCTGACGCGCACGCGCGGGACCTCGTGATCCTCGAGCACCACCAGCTCGAGACCGTTTGGCAGGGTTTGGACCTGCGGCTCGGGGAACTTGACCGGACGCGGCGCCGAGGTGCCCGGCAGCGGCGGCAGGGCGGCCAGCTGGGCCCGCTTGGCCGCGGCCTCCTCGGCCTTCTGGTCGCGCGCGGCGGCCTTCTGCGCCGGCGTCGGACCGGCGTCGGCGATCACGGGCTTGGGGTCCGGGGTCTGGGTCTGGCCGCGCTCACAGCCGGAGATCGCCAGGGTCATGGCCACGAACAGGGCTCGAGAGGAAT
>JBGAUO010000178.1:0-8927 GCA_044228605.1 Nannocystis sp.
GTGGCGATGCCGGTGGTGGTGGTGATGCCGGCGGTGGCGATGCCGGCGGCGATGCTGGCGGCGACGGCGGCGGCGAGAAGCCCCCCGCCGATGGTCCCGATCCCAACAAGGTCTGTGACGCCGAGGTCTCCGAGACGCCCAAGGCGCTGTTCGGCGACAACGTGCTCATTCGCCTGCCGAAGGGCGTCGAGGTGGTCGAGCGCAACGAGTTCTTCGCGCAGATCACCAGCAGCACGACGCAGTCGACCTGCGACGCGATCGTCAGCTTCGCTGCGATCGGCTACTTCGCGACCGACGCCAGCAAGCCGGTGATCCAGATCCGCGACGAGACGCTGAAGGCCCGCGGCCTCGACGGCGACATCAAGTGGGGCGACGAGACGACCAAGAACCGCGACTACTCGGCCTCGTACGAGCTGCCCGAGGGTCCGAAGGGCGAGCCGCCGCTCAAGGGCTGGATCGCGTTCAAGGAGAAGGCCGGCACGACCTTCTGGGTTGCCTACGAGACCCACCCGAACGCCTGGAACGCCGTCGGCAAGAGCTTCCAGGAGTCGGCGCGCCGGATGCTCATCACCAAGAAGTGAGTCCGCCATGACTGCTGCCCGCGTCCCCGTCGCTGCTGTTGTCCTCGCTGTGCTGTCGGGCCTCGCTTGCGCCGTGTCGGCGTCGGCGTCGTCGCAGACCGGGCAGCCTGCAGCGGGGGGGCAACCTGCGCCCGCCCAGGGCCCGGGGAAACCGGCGCTGCAGACCGACGGGCAAACCGGCGCTCCGGTTGCCGCGTCGGGCGGCGCCGGGGCAGGACCGGCACCGACCGCGCCGGCAGCTCCGGTCTGTGTACCGGCGCTGAACGACCTCTATACGTCGCTCTTTGGTGGCCGCGTGCTCATGCGGCTGCCCAAGGGGGTCGATCTGGTCGAGCAGAACGGCTTTTACGCGACCATGGCCGCGTCGCAGCAGAGCACCAGCTGTGGCGCGCCGGTCAAGTACCTGGCGGTCGGCTTCTTTCAGCAGCCGGCGGTCGACTTGATGAAGGTGCGCGATCAACTGCTGGAGCTGCGTGGCATCTCGGCGGCGACGGTGACCTGGTCCGAGGAGGGCAGCCGCGGGCGCAACTACACCGGGGCCTATGCGGCGGCGCCGGACCCGAAGACCTCGGCGCCGGCGAGCCGCGGCTGGCTGGTGCTGCGTGAGGCTCCAAACGACAAGTACGCGTACTTCGCGGTGCTGGAGACCGACGAGGCCTCGTGGCCCGGGTTGTCGGCGATGTTTCAGGAGGCGGGGCGAAACCTGCTGGTGAAGCCGCGGGCGCTCCAGGCCCCCGATGTGGTCGCGCCCAAGCCCGAGGAGCCCAAGCCCAAGCCCAAGCCCAAGAAGCCGAAGGCTGCCGGCACAGTCACGGCGAAATAAGCGCCGGAACAACAGAACTTGCGTGACACCGCTTGCGGTGCGCGAGGCAGTCGAGTACAAGGCCAGTCCAATTCGTTGGCGACCGTTTGACCCTGTCGTCTAGAGGCCTAGGACAGTGGCCTTTCACGCCACGAACACGGGTTCGAATCCCGTCAGGGTCGCTCTCATCGCCGTTTACCGCCCCCTCGTTGAGGGGGCGGTCGGGGCTCGTAGCTCAGTCGGTAGAGCAACGGACTTTTAATCCGTGGGTCGTCGGTTCGATCCCGACCGGGCTCACCCCGAGGACCAGCCGCGTACCCTTCGGGTCGCGGCTGGTTGTGTTTCCCACCCGGGCGCACGATTTCAGCGAAGTTTTGTTAACCTGGATGGGATCGGGGATCCTCGCTGCGCGGAGATCATCATGTCCAGGCCACGTACGCAGATTTTGACGGTCCTCGCCGGCCTCGCTGGCCTCGCTGGTTTTGCCGGGCTGGCCGCGGCCAGCCCGAGCCTCGAGGCCTGCCTCGCGGAGTGCAAGCGATCTCAGCTGTCGGTGACCAACCGGGCGACCTGTCGGCTCGACTGCGAGGTCGATGCTGCCAGCGATCCGGAGCAGATCCGGGCGAGGATGGAGCCGGCGCCGCCGCGGCCGACCGCGCCGCCTCGGCCGACTGTGCCGACGACGGCCGCGAGCCCCGGGCCAGCGAATGGAGCGGGATGCAAGGCGGCGTGCGCAGCCGACAGCTCGCTGTCGGTGGACGACCGCGCGACCTGCACGCTCGAGTGCGACCTCGAGCCGGCGCCGATGCCCACCGGCACGCCACCGCCCATGCGGCCGCCCAGGCTCGCGCCAGGGCCCACGACGCCAGGGCCCGCGACACCCGCGACGCCAGGGCCCGCGCCCACGCCCACGCGTACTGCCGGCCTCACCTGGAGCTCCGCGCAACCCATCACCGCCGCGGCCCCGTCACAAGCTGGCTTTTTGGCCAGGTGCCACGCGACCTGCAAATCGGGCCCGAGCCCGCGCGAGGTGACCGACTTCGAGACCTGCAAGCTGGACTGCGACATGATGGCCAGCGTGCTCGACGTGGCGTCTGGTTTTGTGCCTGACGCCTGGCTCGAGGTGCCACGGCCGATCGCCACACGCGACCCGACACCGGTGCCGGCGTCGACGGCGACGACGGTCACCGCGAAGCCGGTGGTCGATACGCGGCCAGCGACGACACCCGCGACGCCGGTGCGAACGCCGTCGTCGGAGCCTGATCCCGACACCTGCGCTGCCGCGCTCACGCGCTGCAACACGAGGTGTGAGAAGGCCGAGCTGAGCTGCCGCAAGGCCTGCGGGCGCAAGCACGCATCGGAGACTGACCGTGAGACCTGCAAGCTGGGCTGCGGCACGGATCTGGAGGTTTGCCAGGGCGATTGCCTCACGGACAACGCCACCTGCGTGAACAACCAGCGTGGCCGCTGATCACCACCGCTGCGCGCGCATGGCGAGGCGCAGCGTCTCGCCGACGGCCCCGAGGCTGGCCGCCGAGATGTGCGAGAGGTCGTCCGCGTGCGTGTGCCAGGCCGGGTAGCTGTAGTCGATGAGGAGCAGCGAGGGGACGCCGGCCGCGGTCAGCGGGACGTGATCGTCGATGAGGTCCGGACCGGGCTCGGCCACGAATTGCGGGAAGCCTGCGGCCTGGCCGAGCGACCAGATCGTATCGACGAGCGCAGGGGCGGCGGCGCGTGAGCGCGGGTCCTGAAGGAGCTCGAGATCACGGTCGCCGACCATGTCGAGCACGATGCCGAAGCGGGCCGCGCGGACGGTGGGGAAACGACCGGCGGAGAGCGCCTGGCCGAGCGCCCGCGAACCAGCGCAGTAGGGGCCTGCGCCGGGCCTGCCGAGCTCCTCGCCGTCGAAGAAGATCACGGTGAAGCCGACCTCGGGCGCGAGCTGCACGGCGAGCAGCGGGGCCAGCTCGAGCAGCACGGCGAGGCCGCTGGTGCCGTCGTTGGCCCCGGGGATCGCCTGCTCGCGGCGCGCCGGGTCAGGGTCCGACTCGGCCCAGGGACGGGTGTCGAAGTGGCTGGCGAGCACGAACTGGTGCGGGGCCTGTGGGCGCACGCTGGCGATCAGCGTCGTCATGGTGAAGCGGGTGTGGGTCCAGGGATCTTCGCCGCTGTGCTCGAGACGCTCGACCGTGTCAGCGCCGGCTGCCCGCAGGAGCGTGGCGAGCTCGGAGATCGCGGACCCGCGGCGCGGGTCGCCGAGCGCCCGCGGCAGCGTCAGCAGCTGGCCCAGGCGCTCGCGGGCTCGCTCCCCGGAGAAGGGCTCCCCGGGGCTCGTGGGCGCCGGCGTCGGGCTCGCGGGCGGGCGCTCACAGGCGAGGAGGCCGACCAGGGCGAGGGCACCGAGCAGCTTCCGTCCGCGCGCGAGCTGTCCCATAGTGGTGGCCACGATGACACAGCGCGACGACGTGAAGTCCAGCCAGGCCTCGCCAGAGTGTGATGAATCTCCAGCGAGGCCTTGGACCCGCCGCGAAGCGCTGGGTGCGGGCGTGGGAGCGATCAGCCTGGCCGTCCTCGGCTGCGCTCATCTGCCGCCCGTGCGCGACGTGCCGAGCCAGGACGGCGCCGTGAGCCTCGCTCTGGCCGACTATCCCGAGCTGCAAGCAGCGGGCGGTGTGCTGGCGATCCGACCCGCGGGGTCGAAGAAGCCGGTGATGCTGGTGCGCGGCGAGGGCGAACAGGTCTCGGCGTTCCTGCTCAAGTGCACCCACCTCGGCTGCACCGTGGGGTGGAACGGCGAGGCACGGACCTTCGACTGCCCGTGCCACGGTTCGCGCTTCGAGATCGACGGAACGGTGAAGAAGGGGCCGGCGAAGCAGCCGTTGACGGCGTTTGCCGTGAGCAGCGACGGGGCCACCCTGCGTTTCTCGATCACCTGAGTGGCGCGCGGCATCGCGCGCCGCCGCCGATCCTGGTATCAGAGGGCGATGCAGCGCGCCCCCTGCCTGGTCCTCTGCGCCTCCCTCACGGCCTGCTACGGCGGCAGCGAGTTGGTCGCCTCGAGTGTTGGGACCGCGACCGGGTCGACGGGCGAGGTCGCGGCGAGCTCGAGCGGACTGGCCAGCAGCGGCGGCGCGCCGACCAGCGGCGGGGGCGGGGGGACGACGACGGGCTCTCTGTCCGAAGGGACAGGTTTGGCGGCGAGCGAGACGAGCACTGGCGCCACTGGTGCGAGTGGTGATGCTTCAAGCGGCAGCAGCGAGCCCCTGGCGTGCGACTGCTACGCGGGTGACGGGCCGTACTGCGGGCACGACGTGGCCGCGCACGCCGAGGCGCTTGGGTGCGAGGTCGCGGCGTTGCAGGGCCACACGGGGGACATCCTGGGCTGCAAGGACGGGGTGTGGGAGGTCAAGGAGATGTGCGTGGCGGGCTGCGAGGCGACCGCGCCGGGCGAGTCCGACGTCTGCACCTTGCCGGACTGC
Organism: Nannocystis sp.; assembly: GCA_044228605.1. Taxonomy (GTDB): domain Bacteria; phylum Myxococcota_A; class Polyangia; order Nannocystales; family Nannocystaceae; genus Nannocystis. The sequence continues at coordinate 4,863 of JBGAUO010000178.1, forward strand.
GAATGTTTCGTGAAGGAAGCGTGGTGTGGCAGCGGAGCGGCGAAGTACGGGCTCGGCCTGGATCCGCCTTGCCGCGTGCCGCTGGTGCCGCAGCACAACGACGACATCCTCGGCTGTGACGGCGAGAAGTGGGTCGTCAAGCAGAGCTGCGCGAAGGGCTGCCACGAGGAGATGGTGGGGGTCCCGGACAGCTGCAACGACGACTCGGCGTATCGCTTGCCCTACGCGTGTGGCAGCTCGCAGACCTGCAGCCAGGGCAACTTCGGATCGAGCCACCAGGGCAGCCAGGCCTATGCGTGGGACTTTGCCATGCCGAAGGGCACGCCGGTGCACGCGGCGCGAGGCGGAAAGATCGCGTACCTCGAGGTCCGTTCGCCGCCCGGCTCGGCCTGCTACGACCCGCCGGGTTTGCTCGAGCAGTGCCACAACAAGGCCAACTTCATCGGCATCCGGCACAACGACGGCACGGTGGCGCTGTACATGCATCTGCGGGAGATGAAGGTGAAGCTCGGCGCCACGGTGACGCAGGGCCAGTTGATCGCGCTGTCGGGCAACACCGGCTACACCTCGGGGCCGCACCTGCACTTTCAGCTGCAGAACGACTGCGGGATCTGGTTTTGCAGCTCGGTGCCCGTGAAGTTCTCGGACGCGCCCAAGCTGGCGAAGGGGAGCTCGGCGAAGTCAGGGAACTGCCCCTGACGAAGCGTTGCGGGCAGCTCCCGCGATCAGCGATCGTCGTCCGCGGGAGGCAGGGCGCGGCGGCTGGGATCGAAGCGCGCCGAGATGGCCTCGATGCGGCCGCGGACCCCCCGTACCGCCGCGATCGCCCGCAGCTGGCGCGCGGCGAGGCGGCGGCGGCGATTTGGCTTGGCGTAGCGGCGCCGCTGGCCAACGACGGCGAAGAAGACCGGGAGGATCGCCAGCTCGATGAACCAAAAGAGCCCGGCGGCCATGAGGCTCCACAACCACACGATCCATCCGAGCAGACGTGGCGGATCGCTGCGGGCGATGGAGGTGCCGGGGCGGGTGGCCAGATCGCCAGCCGTCGCGCTCGGTGTGGCTGGCGCCGAAGCACCTGTCCGAGGGGACAGGTGTGCGGTCGCCAGAGCGCGGCGGACGGCGGCGGCATCCTGCAGACGCTGGGCTGGTTCGGGCGCCAACATCTGGCTCAGGACGGCGCGCAGCGGCCCCTCGGGGAGCACGCCGCCAAGATCGATGGTGAGGCCGCGACGGGGGAGCCGGTCGGCGGGTGTGCCTGCGGCGAGGGCGGCGATCGTGGCTCCGAGCGCGTAGATGTCGGTCGCGGGTGTGACCTCGCCGTGGAGCTGCTCGGGGGCCATGTAGCCGAAGGTGCCGATCATGGTCGAGCCGCCGTCCTGGGCCAGGGCCACGCGCACGCCGCCGAAGTCGATCAGGGCCAGCGGGCTGTCCGGGCGCTGCGGGCGGGCGATCAAGTTGGAGGGCTTGATGTCGCGGTGGACCACCGGCGGGTGGCGGGCGTGCAGGTACTCGAGGATGTCGAGCGCCTGCAACAGGAGGGCCCGGAGCTCGGGCTCGGTCATGCCGGCGCTGGGCGAGCGCGCTGAACGGCTCGCCGTCGACGAGCTCCATCACGAGGAAGAGCTCGCCGGTGGTGTCGCTGGCGAACTGGTCGAGGTAGCGGGGGATCGCCGGGTGCTGGAGATCGCGCAGGACCTGACACTCGCGCTCGAACAGGTCGAAGGGCTTCCAGTCGCCGCCGAGGTTCTTGAGCTGAAGGACCTTGATCGCCACGCTCTGACCGGTGACCCGGTCGATGCCGCGGAAGGTCTGGCCCTGCGAGCCGGCGCCGAGGGCCTCCATGATCTGGTAGCGCTGCAGGCCGGTCGGGGTGGTCACCGGGCGGTTTTAGCGCAGGCGCGACACGGCGGCGAGGGGCATGAACGGGGCGCGATGGTGGGCGCTGCGCCCGCGACACGTGATAGGCTCGCCGACCATGACGGGTCAGTCGATCGAGATCGACGTGCTTTTGTCGCGGCTGCGCGAGCTGCATCCCACCGCGCGCTACGAGCTCAACTGGTCGACGCCGGTGCAGATGCTGGTGGCGACGATCCTCGCGGCGCAGTGCACCGATGAGCGCGTCAACGCGGTCACCGAGACGCTGTTCGTCACCTACCCGGACGCGGAGGCGTTCGCGGCCGCCGATCGCGGCGAGCTCGAGGAGGCGATCCGCCAGACCGGGTTCTACAAGCAGAAGGCGAAGTCGGTGCAGGAGTGCTGCCAGGCGCTGCTGGACCGCTTCGGCGGCCAGGTGCCGCAGACCATCGCGGAGCTGATCACGCTGCCGGGCGTGGCCCGCAAGACCGCGAATGTCGTGCTCGCTACCTGCTTCGATATTCCCTCGGGGATCATCGTCGACACCCACGTCGCGCGGATCGCCCCGCGCATGGGCCTCAGTCGTCAGCGCGACCCGGACCGCATCGAGCAGGACTTGATGGCGATCGTGCCCGAGGATCAGTGGACCTGGTTCGGGCCGGCGATGGTGCTGTTCGGGCGCTACGTGTGCACCGCCAAGAAGCCGGCCTGCGCCACCTGCCCGTTGCAGGACGTGTGCCCGAAGATCGGGGTGTGAGCGGTTCTTGAAATGGAATCGCCGGGCACGGGCCCGGCGATCGTGGTCATGCGTGGGGCGCGGGGGCCGTCAGGCGCAGGTGCCCTCGCCGCAGGCGGCCTCGCCGGACTTCTTGGTCTTCTTGCCGGTCTTCTTCTTGGGGCTGGCGGTCGAGGTCGCGGCCGGCGTGCTGCTGTCCGCGGCGACGGCCGTGGCGCTGGTGCTGGCGCTGGCGTCGGCAGCCGGGGCGGCCGCGCCGGCCGGGGTCGCCGCCTTGTCGCCGCCGCAGGAGCCCTCACCCTTGGCGCCGCCGCAGGAGCCCTCGGGCTTCTCGCCGCCGGCCTTGTCGCCGCCGCAGGAGCCGTCGCCCTTGGCGCCGCAGGACTTCTCGCCCTTCTCGCCGCCGCAGCCGGCGTGGCCGTGGCCCTTGTCGGCGCCGCAGGAGGCCTCGGCGGCCGGCTGGGACGCGGGCACCTCGGTCGCCTGGGTGGAGGCCTTGTTGCAGGCCGAGAGGGTGAGGCCGCTCCCGAGGAGGGCCAGGGTCGCGGAGATGGTCTTGATATCCATGGTGTCGGTGGTTTCCTGGTCTGCGAATACGTCAGGGAAGGGGGGATGGATCAGGTGGAGCCCGGAGCGAGCTTCGCGGTGAACTCGAGGTCGACCTCGGCCGACTTGGCGACCTTGGGTGCCAGCGCCTCGAGGGTCTTGGCGGCGAGCTTGCTGAAGCCGGTGCGCGGGCGGACATCGTACTCGTCGAGGCCGATCGACAGCGGCTCGCGGCTCTTGACGGTGACGCTGGTCGGGTGGTCGCCCTCCCAGGTGAAGGTGGCCTCGAGCGCGACCGACTTGCTGGCCTTGCGCTGGTGGAGCAGGAAGTCGCCGACCGCGGTGAAGGTCACCTTGCGCTCCGTGCCGCTCATCTTGGTGAGGTCGGTGGCGGAGAGGTCCTTGATCGACAGCAGCGAGAACTCGATCAGGGCGTTCTTCTGCAGCTGGTCGGGCGGCGCGTCGGCGCCGATCTCGAGCCAGTCGCGGGCGTGCTGGTTCTGCGTGTCGTTGCGAGTCTCTGCGCCGAAGGTCTTGCCGTCGTCGGTGCTCGTCTGCTGAAACAGCTCGAGCTCCCGGAGGTCGACGTGGACCAGCCCGGTGGTGCGCGCGAGGTCGGTGGGGTCGACGAAGATCTCACCGGTCATCGCGGGCGCGGGCACCCGGCCGCGGATCTTCTCGATCGGGGCCTCCATGGCGAAGCCGAGCTTGCTGCTCGCGGGCTCGATCGCGAAGCGACGCGCGCCGCCGGACTTCGGGGCCTCGATGGTGAGCTTCTCGGCCTGCTCCGCCAGCTTGACAGGTTCGCCGCCGCAGGCGAGGAGCAGGTACATGGGGAGGAGAAGGGTTGCGACGCGCATGAGTGGGCTTCAACGGCAAGGCAGCCGGGCTGTTACAGCCCGGGCCGGGTCAGTTTGCCCGATCCTTCC
>JBGAUO010000179.1:0-8440 GCA_044228605.1 Nannocystis sp.
AACCGCGGGAGTGGCGTCGCATGACTTCGCGGCTGAGGATGATGCGCTGGATCTCGCTGGTACCCTCGAAGATACGGGTGACCCGCACGTCGCGGAGGTAACGCTCGACCGGGAAGTCGCGCACGTAGCCGTAGCCGCCGAGGATCTGGACCGCCCGGTCGCACGCCGCGTGGGCCCGTTCGCTCGCCATCAGCTTGGCCATCGAGGCCTCCGTGGTGAACGGCTTGCCTTGCTCCTTGAGCCAGGCGGCCCGCAGCACCAACAGGCGCGCCGCGTCGAGCTCCGTCGCGCTGTCCGCCAACATCCACTGGATCGCCTGATAGCCGGCGATCGCCTGACCGAACTGCGAGCGCTGCAGAGCGTAGTCCGCCGCAAACTCGGTGGCTGCGAACCCGCAGCCGAGCGCCAGCGAGGCGATGCCGATGCGCCCGCCGTCGAGGGCCATCATCGCCACGCGAAAGCCCCGACCCTCCTCACCCAGCAACGCATCCTCGCCCAGCTCGACCTCGTTGAAGTCCAGCGGCGTCGTGGTGCTCCCGTGCTGCCCCAGCTTGTGCTCCGGCTTCCCACGCACCACGCCCGGGGCGTCGCCGGGGACCAGGAACGCCGAGATGCCCGCCGTGCCCTTGCCGGTGCCGTCATCGCTGCGCGCCCACACCACAAACAAACCGGCGTCCGTGCCACTGGTGATCCACAGCTTCTGGCCCGTCAGCACCCAGCCGCGATCCGTGCGGCGGGCCCGGGTCCGCATGCCTCCGGGGTCGCTGCCGGCCCCGGCCTCGGACAGCGCGAAGCCGCCGACGACATAGGCCCCGCTGCACAGCGCCGGCACGTGTTGTTCACGCTGGGCCGGCGTCCCGAACTTCGTCACCACCTCGGCGACCATGTTGCTCACCGTCAGCGCCACGGTCGTACTCGCGCAAGCACGAGCCAGCTCGATCACCGCGGCCGCATACGCGACAGCGCCGGCCTCGACCCCGCCGAGCGCCTCCGGGACGTTGATGCCGAGCAGCCCGAGCTCCGCAGCTTCGGCCAGGCTCGCCCGCGGGAATCCGCCGTCGATGTCGAGCTGAGCGGCCCGCGGCGCCAGGACCCGCGCGGCGAATTGCCGCGCCGTATCGACGACCATCTGCTGGCCGTCATCGAGGGACAGGTCGAACACGGCTAGAACTGCTCGCCGACCTTACCGGAGTAGGTATAGACGTACTCGACCTCGGGCGGCGGGTCGAACTCCCACTTGCCAGCCGAGTCGACCACGCAGGGTCCGAACAGCTTCGCGGTCCGGTTTTGGTTCTCCTTCTTGCCCTTGGGCGGCTTGCGCTCCTTGATGTCCTCCTGCGTGAGGCGAGCGGCGGTGACCTTGCCCGTGGTGTCGATCGTGAACTCGATCGAGAAGGTGCCGGCGATCCAGCGGTTCTCGAACTCCTCCATGTCCTTCTGCAGACAGCGGCCGAAGTCACGCTCGTACACGTTCTCGACCGTGTCCTGGATCGACTTGAGCACCTTCGGCGACACGCCCTGTCCCTGATCCGCGTAGTCACGGGTCACCTCGTGGGTGACCATGTCCTTCTCGTAGCTGGAGCTCTGATACTTGTCGTAGAGCTCCTGCTCGCCGGAGTTCATCTTGTCGGTCTGCCGGCGGGCGCAGCCCGACGACAGCGCCAGCCCGGAGGCGGCGAGGAGCATCAGCGTGGTCGTGTGTTGCATGGCGTGCCTTGACAGGGGTGGACAGCTCGGGGCGCGACTATATCAGCGCGCAATCCCGGGTGGGAGTCACTTGCGCGACTTCAGCAGCGACGCGGCGATGACCAGCCGCTGGATCTCGCTCGTACCTTCGTAGATCTCGGTGATCTTGGCGTCCCGGAAGTGCCGCTCCGCCGGATACTCGGTCACGTAGCCGTTGCCGCCGAAGATCTGCAGGGCGTTCTTGGCGACCTTGTTCGCGGTCTCCGAGGCGAACAACTTGGCCATCGCCGATTCGCGGGTGTGCGGCTGCTTGCGCGACTTCAGCCACGCCGCCCGCAAGGTCAAAAGCCGGGCCGCGTCGATCTCGGTGAGCATGTCCGCGAGCATGAAGCCGACCGCCTGGTGGTCGATGATCCGCTTGCCGAAGGTCTGGCGATCGCCGGCGTACTCCGCCGCCGCCTCGAAGGCCGCGCGCGCGATGCCCAGCGCCTGCGCAGCGATGCCGATGCGCCCGCAGTCGAGCGTGCTCATCGCGACCTTGAAGCCCTTGCCCGGCTCGCCGAGCACCTGGTCCGCGCCGACGCGGTGGTCGGTGAAGAAGATCTGGCACGAGTGGCTGGCACGGATGCCGAGCTTGTCGTCCTTGGGGCCGCGGGTCACGCCCTCGGCGTGCATGTCGATGACAAACGCCGTGATGCCGTGGTTGCCCTTCTCGGGCTCCGTCATCGTGAACAAGATCCCCGTGTCGGCCTGCGGCCCGTTGGTGATCCAGTTCTTGACGCCCTGGATCACGTAGCCGTCGCCATCCTTGATCGCCCGGGTCTTCTGCGCCGCGGCGTCGCTGCCGGCGTTCGGCTCGCTCAACATGAAGCAACCGAGCTTGTCACCGCGGGCCAGCGGGCGCAGCCAGTGCTGCTTCTGCGCCTCGGTGGCGAACTTCATCAGCGGATCGCAGACCAGCGAGTTGTTCACGCTCATGATCACGCCGGTCGACGCGCAGGCCGCCGAGACCTCCTCCATCGCCAGCACATAGGCGATCGGATCGAGGTCGGCGCCGTCATACTGCTCCGGCACCTCGATCCCCATGAGCCCGAGCTCGGCCATGCGCTGGACCAACTCGGACGGGAAGCGGTGCTCGCGGTCGAGGGCGGCCGCCAGCGGCTTGACCTCGCGGAGCGCGAACTGCCGCACCGTGTCGAGCAGGGCCTGTTGAACGTCGCTGAGGCTCAGATCCATGGTCGTAGGTCTCTCGGGTCAGGTTGTTTCAGAGCGCGCCGGCATCCGGGAAACCGGTGAATGCGGCAGGCCTTTTGCCGAGGAAGGCGGCCATGCCCTCCTTCTGGTCCGCGCTGGCGAACAAGCGGGCGAAGGCCTCGATCTCGAGCAAGTTCGCGGCCGGGAGCGGCGAGTCGGCCCCCTGGTGGAGCACCGCCTTGGCCACCGCGACCGCCTGCGGGCCCATCTGGGCGATCGTCTCGCAGGTCTTGATCGCCGCCGCAAGCAGCTCCTCGGGCTTGCACACGCGATTGACGAGGCCGATGCGCAGCGCCTCGGCCGCGTCGATCATCGCGCCGCTCATGCACAGCTCGAGCGCTCGCGCCAGACCGACGCGCCGCAGCAGCCGCTGCGTCCCGCCGAAGCCGGGGATGACCCCGAGCTTGACCTCCGGCTGGCCGAAGCGCGCCGTCTCGCTGGCGTAGATGAAGTCGCAGGCGAGCGCGACCTCGCAGCCGCCGCCCAGCGCAAAGCCGTTGACCGCCGCGATCACCGGGATCGGCAGCCCTGCCAGCAGCTCGCCGAGCGCGTGCCCCTGGCTGGCGAACTCGCGGGCCTGAGCCTCGCCCATCGTCGACATGGCGGCGATGTCCGCCCCCGCGACAAAGGCCTTGCTGCCCGCGCCGGTCAGCACGATGCCCCGCACGCTCCCGCTCGCCGCGTCGCTCCTGGCCGTACGTGCCGCCTCGCTGAGCTCGGCGACCACCTCGCGACTCAGCGCGTTGAGCACCTGCGGCCGGTTGATCGTGATGATTCGAACCGGCCCGCGATCCTCGACGAGTAGCGTGGTGAACGTGCTCATGCCTTGCTCGCGTAGTTGTAGAAGCCGCGCCCGGTCTTGCGGCCGTGCCAGCCCGCCGCCACGTGCATGCGCAAGATGTTGGGCGCGCGGTACTTGTCGTCACCCAGCTCCCGGTGCAGCACATCCGCGATGGCGAGGCAGGTGTCGAGGCCGATCAGATCGGCCAGCTCGAGCGGCCCCATCGGGTGATTGAGGCCCAGCTTGGCCCCCGTGTCGATGTCCTCGGCGCTGCCGAGCCCCTCCTGCAGGGCGAAGCCCGCCTCGTTGATCAGCGGGATCAAGATGCGGTTGACCAGGAAACCTGGGCAGTCCTTGCTCGTGATCGTCGTCTTGCCGAGCTTGTGCGCCAGCGCCAGGGTCAGCGTGTAGGTGTCGTCCGCGGTCTGCAGACCGCGGATGATCTCGACCAACTTCATCACCGGCACCGGGTTCATGAAGTGCATGCCGACCACGCGCTCCGGTCGACTCGTCACCGCCGCGATCAAGGTGATGCTGATCGAGCTGGTGTTGGTCGCCAGGATCACGCCCGGACGCGCCGCTCGGTCGAGCTCCGCGAACAGCTTCTTCTTGAGCTCGATGTTCTCGGTGGCCGCCTCGATCAGGAAGTCACCCGCGGCGAGGCCCGCGGCGCCGACGACTGCCGTGATACGAGCGAGGATCGCGTCGCGCGCGTCCGCGGCCAGCTTGCCCTTCTCGACCAGCTTGCCCAGCTGCTTGCCGATGCCCGCCTTCCCGGCGTCGGCCCGCTCCTGGCTGACATCGGCCAGCAACACGGAATAACCGGCCTGCGCCGCCACCTGGGCGATGCCCGCCCCCATCTGGCCGGCACCCAGCACGCCGATGGTGATGATCTTCTCGAGTGTGTCGCTCATCGCGGTCCCTCCCTGCTTCATTTCACGCGCCGGGGCGCTCGACCATCAGCGCGACGGCCTCGCCGCCGCCGATGCACAACGAGGCGACGCCGCGGCGCTTCCCGTCCTGTTTCATCGCGTACAACAGCGTCGTCAGCACGCGCGCGCCGGAGCAACCGATCGGATGCCCGAGCGCGATCGCCCCGCCGCGCACGTTCAGGCGCTCGTGCGGGATGCCGAGCTTGTCCTGGTTCACCAGGGCGACCACGGCAAACGCCTCGTTCAGCTCCCACAGATCGACGTCATCTGCCTTGAGGCCGGTCTGCCGCAGCAGCGCCTCGATCGCACCGGTCGGCGCGGTCGTGAACCATTCGGGCGCCTGTGCGTGCCCCGCGTAGCCGCGGATGCTCGCCAGGGGAGTCAGGCCGCGCCGATCCGCCTCCTCGCGTGACATCACCACCAGGGCCGAGGCGCCGTCGTTGAGCGTCGAGGCGTTGCCCGCCGTGATCGTGCCGTTCTTGTCGAAGGCCGGGCGCAGCCCCGCGAGCTTGTCGGGGTCCCCCTTGAACGGCTGCTCGTCGTCGACGAGCTCGGTCGGCGGACCCTTGCGTGAGGGCACCTGCACCGCCGCGATCTCGTCGCGGAACTTGCCTTCCTTCACGGACGCCTGGGCCCGGCGATAGCTCTCGGCCGCGTACGCATCCTGGCGGTCACGCGGGATCTGACACTCACGGGCGCACAGCTCCCCGGCGCTGCCCATGTGGAAGTTGTTGTACGGGTCCCAGAGGCCGTCGTGCACGAGACCATCGACCAGGCTGCCGTTCCCGAGGCGATAGCCCGAACGCGCCTGCGGCAGCAGGTAGGGCACGTTGCTCATGCTCTCCATGCCGCCAGCGACCACGATCTCAGCGTCGCCGGCGCGGATCGCCTGGGCCGCGAGCATGACCGCCTTGAGGCCCGAGCCGCACACCTTGTTGATGGTCACGCACCCCACCGCGTCGGGGATCCCGGCACCGCGGCTGGCCTGACGCGCTGGCGCCTGGCCCTGCCCGGCCGGCAGCACGCAGCCCATCAGCACCTCGTGAACGTCCTTGCCCGAGACCCCGGCACGGGCCAGCGCTGCCGTGATGGCGACGCTGCCGAGCTGCGAGGCGGTGAGCGCTGCGAGGCCGCCCTGGAACGCGCCGATCGGCGTTCGTGCGGCGCTGACGATGACAACTTCGCGAGCCATGATCACGGGTCCTTTCTGGGGCCAAAACCTCGGGGATGGCCATCACAGACGACCCCCCGGAACGCTTGGGATCAGGTATCACGCGTGGCCTCGCAGGCGCACCGCGAGAACACCTGCGATGACTCACAGCCATCAACAGGTGCCCCGGTGGCCGTGTGCAGCGCCGGCTCGGGCCAAAGGTCACGTCGCTCGCGGCCGCTTTGGCCCTGGTGTGGCCCCTGCCCTGTTGACTTGCTCGCCCCGGATGAGATACCCACCGTCACCCTCCGCTGGGGTAGCTCAGATGGTTAGAGCGAGGGATTCATAACCCCTAGGTCGGCGGTTCAATTCCGCCCCTCAGCACCACCGAAAGACCCGCCTCTCCTGGAGTCGCGGGTCTTTCGCTTTTCTGCGCACACGCCGGCCCGCGCAGCTGTCAGCCGGCAAGAAAACCTGCGGCGCGGCGCAGCACGGTCGGGCGCCACTGCATCGTGCTGTGCAGGCCACCGACAAGCTCCGGCTCCACGCCCGGCAACGCTGTCTCGGCGACGCCGACCAGACCGTCATTGTTACCGGCGATCCGCCGCGTGTAGCCGACCTCACTGCCGAGCCTGCCGCCGGCGAGGATCAACACCTGCGCGCTGGCTGGAGGCGCGCCCAAGTGGGCCGCCCGCTCCGGCTGCAGCTCCTCTGCTGCAGCCCCGTACAGCCAGTGGAACGGACGAAAACCCCGCATGCTGGCGGCCAGCGCCGCTCCCTGGTTTGGCGGCGCCAGCATCACCACCCGCTGCCGCTGCGACTGCGACTGCGCCCCGGCCCGTGCCAGGTAGGCCCGCGCGACCAGACCACCCATGCTGTGCGTCAAGATCCCGAGCGTCGGCACAGGTCCCTTGAGCCACGCCGCGAGAAATTCCTCGAGACGCTCGCCGTGCCGCGCCAGGCTCTCCCGCCGCGTCGCATAACCGAAGGCCCGGGCGGCAAAACCCTGCCGGCGCAAAAACCACACGATCGGCCACAGCCCCGCCTGCGACCGAAGCGCCCCGTGAATCACAACCACGGGTACCGGACTCACGCCGGCTTCGACCACGCCCCGCCTTCCCAGGCCCGCGCACCGCCGCTTGCGGCGACACGGCTGGCGATCCACAGGACGAGCAACAGGCCCAGCCCCGAGATCTGCGCCAGGCGCAGCGGTCCGAACACCTCCGGGGAGGCATCGTGACGCAACGGGTCGAGCAGCGCGCGCCCGGCCACAAAGACGGCCATCGCCGCGAAGAACACCTGGCCGCTGTGTTGTCGTCGCCGCCGGACCCAGACCGCGATGAACAGGGCCACAGCTGCCAGCACCGCTTCATAGGCCTGGACCGGATGCACCGGCGCCGAAGCGGCCTCACTGACACCCGGCAGCCCCTGAAGGGTGACCACATGGTGGATGAACGCCGGCGAACCCGGCGGATAGGAGATCGCCAGCGAGTGACCAAAGTCTTCGGCGCCGACGTAGCGCCCGAAGTCGCCGCCCGCCAGGAGGGCCCCGATCCGCTCGCAGATCGCCCCGAGCGCGAAGGCTGGGGCGACACAGTCGAGCCAGGCCAGCAACGGCACGCCCGCACGCCGACAGCCGATCGCCGACACCAGCAGCGCTGCAAAAGCCCCGCCAAACACCGTCATGCCCCCGGATGGGAGCATGCGAAGCGTCTCCAGGGTGAGCGACTGCCCCTGCTGCTGCAACCACACCAGCCGGGCGAACAACAGACCCAGCATCGCCGCGAGGACAAAGACCGTGCCGAGACGATCGCTCGGCAGGCGGTCGGCTCGGGCGAGCAGCAGCGCGAGAACCCAAGCGACCATCAACGCCAGCCCCATGAAGAAGCCGTACGCCGAAACCACGAACTCCGTGCCAGGCACGGTGAAGAGGAGTGGGTGCATTAACCAGCAGAAGGCCGCCTTCCAGCGACCTCACTCCTCCGCGTAGACGGCCTCTTCCTTCTCCTGGGCCTCCTTGCATTGGATGCACAGGGGCGCCTCGGGCCGGGCCTGGAGGCGCTTGAGGGCGATCGTCTCCTCGCACTCCTCGCAGGTGCCGTAGGTGCCTTCGTCGATCTTTCGTAGCGCGATCTGGATCTTGTCCATGAGGAACTTCTCGCGCCCGCGAAGGCGGAAGCTGAAGGCCTGCATGTACTCGCTGGACGCTTGATCGACCTCGTCGAAGCGGTCGTCGGGCGAGAGGATCATGTCGCTCTCCAGAGTCTTGCGAGCCTGGACGATCAACGCCTGGCGCCGCTCCTCGAGCATCGCGCGAAATTTCTTCATCTGAGCTTCGGTCAACGCCATGGATGCCGCTCCCGTATCGTGCTCGGCCGACGAAGGTATCACAACCCTGCGCCAGGCCGCTCTTCGAGGGCGACACTTCTAGCTCAGCGAGCGGCCTCGGTAAACACACCGCGCACAAAGAAGGTCAGGAGCTCATCGGCGACAGCCGCGCTGAACACGTCATGAAGGGCGCGACCATGATGGTCGCCAATCGTTCACGGCGATCAGGAATAGCCCGCGTGCTGATGATGCCGGGAATGGCGCACGCATGACTAGAGAGCAGCGGCACAAAAGCATGCCCGGGCAAAC
>JBGAUO010000179.1:8450-8721 GCA_044228605.1 Nannocystis sp.
CGGGCCCAGGTAACGACTCGCCACGCGCCGCAAGCATCCGTCCAAGGACTTCCTTCAACCCGGCCAGCGCCGCGACCGCGATGATGTGCACATCGGCGTCGCGGGCGAAGCCGAGTGCGTGACCCACGCGCACCGCCTGGCCGATCAGCGCGATGACCTGAGCGTAGAAGAGGTCGAGCTGCGCCCGAACCTCGGCATCACCCGCGTCGCCGCGCAGCATGATCGTCGCTAGATCCCCGTGCTCAAGCACCGTGTTCATGACGCGGCGAAA
>JBGAUO010000017.1:0-54742 GCA_044228605.1 Nannocystis sp.
GGCGCAGGATGGCGCCCGAGATGCGGATCAGGGCGCCGGTCCACAGCAGGATCGAGATGCTGACCAGGGTCGCGTTGAGGACGAAGACCAGCCAGGCGCGGGGCTCGAGCAGCGAGGCCGCCCATGACGAGCCGAGGAACAGCACGCTCAGGAACAGCGGGCGCCGCACGTTGGCGACGATGATGTCGTCGAGCTGGGTCTTGGTGTTCTGGACGAAGATCACCAGGACGCTGCGAAACAGCAGCTCGGTGAAGAAGGCCAGGACGAAGGAGCTGAGCAGGACGATCAACGCCTGCAGCCGCGGGTCCGGCGTCATCGCGTTGAGGGTCTCGATGATCATGGGCGCGACGGTCGGCAAGGATGCCCGTGTGACCGGGCTGTCACAAGGGGACCGTGGACCTCAGCGCGTAATCGCGAGCGCGCGACGGATGCCGTCCTCGAGCGCCTGGGTGGCGCCGGGTGGGGCATCCGCCTGCACGAAGGCGATGCGGCCCTCGCGATCGAGGACGATGATGGTCGGCAGCGCGGCGGCTTGCAGGCGGGCCGCGAGCGCGCCTTGTGGGTCCCAGCCGAGGTCGAAGCCGGGGCCGCGCAGGCCGGGCTCGGGGCTCAGGGCCGCGCGTTCGTTGTCCATGGCGACGACGATGACGGCGAGGCGATCGGCGCCGTGCTCACGCAGCAGGCGGGCGTAGAACGGGTAGGTCTCGGGCCAGCTGCGGGTCCAGGTGGCGGTCAGCTCGAGCACGACCACGCGGCCGTGAAGGCTCGCGAGGGCGAGGCCGTCGCCGTCGACGAGCGGGACGGTGATAGCGAGCAGCTCACCTGGCTGACGGTTGACCGGCGCGCCGATGGGGTCGGGCAGGGCGGTCGGCGGCTCGGGGGCGACGCTCGGACCCGGGCGCGCGGGGTGACTCTGGCAGGCGAGGAGGAGGCTCGCGACGATGAGGACGAGCAGCGAGCCGGGCGGGCCCTGTGTGGGGTGGCGCGGGCTCACGCGGCGTGCACGACCTCGACGAGGTGACGGGCGATCGCGGGGTCGGTGTGGCGCGAGATGCCGTGGCCGAGGTTGAAGATATGGGCCTTGGCGCGGCGACCGGCGGCGACGACCTCGCGGGCCTTCTGTTCGACGAGGGCGGCGGGCCCGAGCAGGAGCATGGGGTCGAGGTTGCCCTGGACGACGCGGTTCGGGCCGGTGATGGCGACGGCCTGGTCCATGTCGATCGACCAGTCGACGCCGATGACGTCGGCGGGGAGCTCGGCGGCGACGGCGAGCAGGTTGGCGTTACCGCGGACAAAGAGGATGAGGGGGACGCCGAGGCCGCGGGTGAAGTCGACGAGGCGGGCGAGGTGGGGGAGGACGTGCTGGCGGTAGTCGGCCGGGGCGAGGGCGCCGGCCCAGCTGTCGAACACCTGGAGGGCGTCGGCGCCGGCGAGGACCTGGCCGCGGAGGTACTCGCAGAGGAGGGTGGTCATGTTCTCCATGAGGCCGGCGAACACGGCGGGGGCGGAGAAGATCATGCCCTTGATGCGCTCGAACTCGCGGCTGGTCTGGCCCTCGACGAGGTAGCTGAGGGTGGTGAAGGGGGCGCCGCAGAAGCCGATGAGGGGGACGCGGTCGGCGAGGGCGCGCTTGCAGGCGCGCACGGCGTCGAACACGTAGCCGAGGTGGTCTTGTGGGGAGCCCCAGCGCAGGGCCTTGACCTCGGCCTCGCTGCGGACCGGGGTGGCGATCACGGGCGAGGGTTCGAAGCGGACCTCGATGCCGAGGGCGTCGAAGACGACGAGGATGTCGGAGAAGAGGATGGCCGCGTCGACGCCGAGGAAGTCGACCGGCTGGAGGGTGACCTCGGCGCAGAGGTCGGGGCTGCGGCACAGCTCGTTGAAGCTGACCTTGCTGCGGATGGCGCGGTACTCGGGCATGTAGCGCCCGGCCTGGCGCATCAGCCAGATCGGCGTGCGCTCGGGGCGTTCGCCGCGGCACGCTTGCAGGAAGGTCTGGTTCTGCAGGGGCATCGGCGCGGGACTATACCCGGGGGCGCGGCGGCTGGGAGGCTGCGCAGTGCGCACGGGCTGGCGAGCGGGCGTGACGCGTGCGATGGTGGGTCGCGGTGTCGTGGATCTTCGTGACCTGCTTGCTGGGCTATCTGTCGCTGCGCGTCGCGCTGTGGCTGCGTGGCCAGGTGCGCGTGAGGTTGCTGAGGGATCGTCTGCCAGCCTGGCCCCGGGCGATGACACGGCCCAAGGACCTCAGCCCTGGGCTCGGGGTGCTGCTCGAGCGCAACTTTGCGGGGCGGGTGGCGCTGGTCGAGAGCATGCGGACGATCGCCACGCTGTTGATCACCGATCCGGACGCGCCGCTGGGGTTTATCCGCGACACCCGGTATCGGATGGCGGTGGCACGGGCGTGGACCGCGGCGTGCGGGTGGCTGCGGGAGCTTGATGCGTTGGTGGAGGACGACCGGGTCCGGCTCGAGCTGGTGGGGTACTCGGGGCGGGTCTTCCACGATCTGCATGCGTGTTTGTTGCGGACGGTGCGGACGACGGTGCGGGCGCGGGCCCTCGAGCCGTTCGCGGTCGACGAGGTCGCGGCGACACAGACCCGGTTGCTGGCCATGGTGGAGGAGCTTGGCCGGTTGGAGCTGGCGCTGGGACGCGGTGCGGAAGATCCGTATCGTTGAGGGGTCGTCGCGATCAGGTCGGTGAGCGGTAACGTAACTGTCACCTGCCGGGCGTAGGGTTGCCCGGTGTTTCGTGTGCTCCCGCTGGCCCGCTCGTTGGCTCTTCTGAGCCTGATGACGGGCTGTGACGCCCCGCCGGACGCGCGGGCGCAGTGGCTGCAGACGACGCTGGTGCTCGACAACCAGGTGTTCCTCGACACCGACCCGGGTCAGGCGCAGGCGAAGTTCGCCCGGATGAGCCTGAGCCTGTACGCGTTCTTCCGCGGGACGATGCCGCAGTTCGCCCGCGATCTGGCGGAGGGCGGCGGCGCGGGTCGGGGGGCGAGTCGGTACGCGACGGCAGAGACGGCCGACGTGGCGCTGGTGGGCGATCCGCATCCGGAGAACATCGGCAGCTTTCGCGCCGCGGACGGGGCGCTGGTGATCGACTTCAACGACTTCGACGCGGCGACCTACGGGCCGTACCACTTCGACGTGCGACGGCTGGCGCTGGGGTTCTACGTCGCGGCGGTGGAGCTCGATGCAGGCGAGCCGCTGGCGATGGCGGAGGCGGTGGTGACGGGGTACGTGGCCGAGGTCGGGGCGATGGACGCGGGGCGTTCGGCGACCACGGCGATGGCGGCGGGTGAGGACCACGGGGAGATCTTGAACTACACGCTGCGCAAGGCGGCGGAGGACGGCGAGGCGCGCGAGGAGCTCGACGACTACACGCGCGTGCTCGCTGCGCGGCGCGAGATGTTCTTCGGCGAGGTCGAGCCGCCGGTGGAGTGGGCGCTCCGTGACCACGCGATGGCGGTGGCCCGCGACGAGGTCACGGTGATGAGCGCGGCGGAGATGCACGATGTGGCGCAGCTGGTCGCGCAGTGGCCGACGACGCTGCTCGACGCCGGGGTGATGGCGCCGCAGGCGATCGCGATCAAGGGGGCGTCGCGGCGGCTGGGAGCGGGGATCGCGAGCTTCGCGGCGCCGCGCTTCTATGTGCTGCTCGAGGGCGAGACGGCGGATCTCGCCGATGATGTGTTGCTGGAGATCAAGCGGGTGTACGATCCGCCGCCGCTGCCGGGCTTTCTCCGCTTGCCGAGCCGACCCTTCGCCGACAACGGCGCGCGGGTGGTGGCGATGCAGCGGGCGCTGCAGACGACGGCGGCGAACGATCCGCTGCTGGGCTCGGCGAACGTGGGGGCCGCGAGCTATCGCGTGCGTGACCGCAGCAAGTTTCAGCGCGGTGTGGACCTCGCGAAGATCGCGGACAAGCTCGACGAGGGTGACTTCTCGGCGGAGGACCTCGAGGTGCTGGCCGGGCAGGCGGGCCAGTTGCTGGCCCGTAGCCATGCGCGGGCGCCCCGACAGAGCGGTGAGCCGGGTCTTGCGGCCATCGCGGCGGCGCTGGCGACGGAGCCGGCGGGCTTTGTGACCGAGACAGTGGCGTTTGTTCGCGAGTACGCGCCGGTGTTGCGCGCCGACTATGAGCGCTTCCTCGACGCGATCGCGGCCGACGGGCCCTCGCTCGGGTATTCGTCGCGGTCGTGAGGCGTGGGCATGATGCAGGCGCTCGGTTTTTTTGCGGCCCTCCAGGCCCCGGCAGTGCCCGTGGAGACCCCGGCGGCCCCGGTGGAGTCGGTGGAGTCGGTGGCGGCCCCGACGGCCCCGACGGCTTCGACGGCTTCGACGGGGCCGGTGACAGTCGAGGTGGAGAGCGTGGAGCCGGCGGGCGAGCGCGTGGAGACTCCGGCGGCGCCCGTGACGGCGACGGTCACGGGCGAGCCGGCGTTGACGACGGATGAGCGGGCGGCGCTACGACGCGCGGCGCGGCGTGAGCTGCTGCTGGACGCGGGCGAGGTGTTGCAGAACCAGTGGCCTTCAGCGCCGTACTGCAACCTCGATCCGAAGGGGAAAGACGTGTGCCTGACGCTGGACAGCGAGGTGTTCACGGGGTTTCGCCACAGCGCACTGGCCGGCGGGCGCAAGCTCTCGGAGTTCGCGCTGGATCGCGGGGAGTTGGGGACACAGCTGTGGTGGCGACCGCATTGGCGGGTCGATACCGGTGTGGCGCTGCGGGTGGAGGCGGTGCGCTCGGCGGGGCCGCAGAGCTTGATCGGGATCGACGGTAATTCGTTGATCCTGCGGCTGGCGCAGGCCTATGGGCACATGGCGGTGCACCTGGGGCCGATCGACATCGGCGCTCGTTTCGGGCAGGTGCCGGAGCGGTGGATCGAGCAGCTGGAGAAGGGCTACGACACTCGCGGGGCCGACCCGCTGGCGTCGGACCGCGTGGTGATGTTCGACCGCGCGGACCTCGGTGCGACCCTGACGGTGAGCGGGTGGAAGGGTCGCTTCGACGTCGATGCGAGCTTCACCAACGGCGAGGGGCGGGCGCAGCTCGAGCTCAATCAGGGCAAGAACACGACGCTGATCGCCACGGTGCGGCCGTGGCGGACCCGACACAAGCGCGGGCCGATCGCGCTGGCGATGCATGGGATGTACCGCGACGGGTCCTACGGCGTGCCGGTGAACGGGGCGCCGGGCAGGAATCACCGGGCAGGAGCGGCGGTGACGCTGCAGAGCCCGTGGGCATTCGCGGGGCTCGAGTATGTCCGGGCCTTCGGCTTCAACGCGCGGCCTGACCTGGTGAGCGACGTGATCGGGGCGTGGGCCAGCGCGTATGCGTATCAGCCGTGGGTCGGTCTGATGGCGAAGTATGACCACGTCCGCCAGGATGTCGCGAGCGCAGGCACGACGGTGCATGTCGTCAGTGCGGCGGTGTTCTCGGACGTGTTCGGCTACACCTTCCGCAATCGTCGCCGGGTGCGTCTGTACGCCGGATATCAATACGAGGGCTACGGCCCGAATGCCGGGCCGGTGCCCGGCGCGCCTGAGGCGGCGAACACCCACCGCTTCATGCTGCAGTTGACGGCTCAAGGGCTGTTCCGGGTGTTATGAGGTCGACCATGTTCAATCGTTCTGCTGCTGGTGTGTTGCTGTTGTTCGCCGCGTGTAGCGGTGCCACGGGTTCGAGTGCGGCGGGGGAGAGCGGAGAGACCGGGGCGACCGGCGAGGCGACCACCGATGAGGCGCCGACGACGACGATGTCAGCGACGAACAGCGACCCGTCCGGACCGGCGGACACCGGGACGGCCGAGAGCGGGACCGGTGATTGTGGCAACGGCATGGTCGACGACGGGGAGCTGTGTGACGGTGCGGACCTGGACGGGAAGACGTGCGGGGACCTCGACGCGGCGTACATCGGCGGGACGCTGGCATGCGCGGCGGACTGCGGATCGTTTGACGCCTCGGGCTGCGAGATCGACCCGAACGTCGCCCTTGTGGCGCTCAATGAGCTGACCTCGCAGGGGGCGGTGGAGGGGCCGTACGCGGGCAAGGGGGACGCGATCGAGCTGTACAACGCGGGCGGCGCAGCGGCGGATCTGAGCGGTTGGAAGCTGTCGGACGACGCAGATTTTCCGGCCGACAAGACCTACGTCTTCCCGCCAGGGACCATGTTGGCGCCGGGGTCCTTCATCGTCCTGGTGGCCTTCGACGAGGTGGCGATGACGGGGGATTTGCCGTTCGGGATCGCCTCTGACAAGGAGGAGACGATCACGCTGGTGGACGCGGCGGACGGGGCGATCGACCAGGTGGTGGTGAACGGGGCGGCGGCGGTGGGTTCGTACTGCCGACTGCCCGATGGCACCGGGGCGTGGTCCGTGTGCGATCAGACCTTTGGATCGGTCAACGCGGCGGCCAGCGCGGTCTGTGGGGATGGGAAGGTCGGCGTGGGCGAGGATTGCGACGGGCTCGAGCTCGGCGGGCAGACCTGCGAGGGCCTCGACCTCGGCTTCATCGGCGGCGAGCTGGCGTGCGGGAAGGACTGCAAGTTCGACGCGTCGAGCTGTGAGTCCGAGAGCACGGTGGCGCTCAATGAGATCGAGTCGACGGACGATCAGATCGAGATCCACAACGCCGGCAACCAGGGGGTCGACATCTCGGGGTGGATCTTGACCGACGATGTCGTCGACCAGAACTACGATCCGATGGCGGACACCGAGAAGCTGGTGTTCCCGCCGCAGACCTCACTGGCCGCGAAGCAGTTCCTCGTGGTGGCCAAGGGGATGAACCCCGGGGAGCACCCATTCGGGCTCGGTGCGGCCGGTGATACGGTCACGCTGCTCCGCCCGAACCTGGCGATTGTCGACCAGGTGGCGTACGGGATGGACGAGGCCAAGCTGTCGTATTGCCGGTTGCCGGACGGGCCCGGCGGGGCGTGGACGATCGACTGCCAGCCGAGCTTTGGCGCGGCCAACAAGGCGCCGTGAAAATGCGACGAGCCGCCTGACGCAGGGTCAGGCGGCTCGTGGTGCGAGCGGTTCGGGCAGCGCGGACGCTAGTTGAGGCAGCCGCTGCAGACGTTGATGTGGCCGTGGGTCTCGGTCTTCTCCTTGCTGAGGGTCGGGTCCACGTTCCAATCCTTCATGTCGTCGAAGAAGCTGACCGGGTTGCAGCCGGCGGACTTGACGGTGAGGTTGAAGCCGGCGCCGGAGGCTGCGGCCGCGCTGGGGTAGTTGAACTCGCCAGAGATCGTGTAGTCGTCCTGCGCGACGGGGGTGCAGACCTTGCCCGTGCAGGCCGAGATCTCGGGCTTGCACTCGTGGGGCTTGTCGGTCTCCTCGTTGGCGAGGTTGGCGTTGAGCCAGGTGGTGGTGGGGATGTCGACAGTGATGTCGCCGGCCCACGGCTTGATGGCCTCGATCTTGAGCTGGCCGAAGTTCTCGGCGGGGCAGGGGCACAGGTTGGACCAGGCGGCGGGCTCCATGGTGGTCTCGTCGACGTAGTCCTCGCAGCCCTTGATCTGCTCGGCGGAGCACTTGGGCGCGGGGGTGAGGTCGCGGCACATCTTGACGTTGGCCTTGCCCTGCGCGAGGAGGACGGTGCCGCTGCTGCACATGCCGTCGAGGGTGATGTTGCCGACGCGGGGGAAGGTCGGCTCGGCGTCGTTGTCCTCGGTCGTGATGTTGAGCTCGCCGCGGTACTTCTTGGGCAGGTGGACGCGGATGTCGGCGCCGGAGCGGGCTGGCTGGGCCTTGCCGTCGTAGTAGGCGTAGATCGCGCAGCCGGACTTCCAGGTGCCCTGGGTGCAGTCGTCCTCGGGGGCCATCGAGCTGGGCGGCGACGGGTTGCCGGAGCTGACAAACGCCCACAGGGACATGCGGCCGAAGGTGCCGAGCCGCTCTTCCTCGGTCAGGCCCTCGGGATCGCCCTGAGCGATGGCGTCGTCGGAGAAGTCGTAGTAGCGCATCTCGACGGTGATGACCTCGGCGTCCTGGTCGAGGTAGACCTCGACGTTGCCGCGGTTGGCGAAGTTGTTGTCGAATTCGAGGCGGCCGACGTCGAGCTTGTTGATGGCGCCGTCACCCGAGAGCGGGAAGGGCAGCTTGTCGACCACCGTCTTCCACTTGCTCTCCTGGGGGTGGGCATCTCCGGTGACCGGGTTGGTGTTGTCGCCGCAGCTCGCTGCGAGGAGGGACAGACCGAGCGTCGAGCCGAGGGTGAGTGCCAGGGAGAGGTTTTTCATCGCGAATTCCGTGGAGAATCTGGGGTGGCCGTGCTGGACCCTGCGGGTCGGTCGGTGGGGACAGGATATCCGGGGCCGGTCGCCGCGACAACGTCGGCGAGCCCGCCCCAAGAGACAGGTCTGATCGCCGTTGGGTTTCGCGGGGTGGAGGGATCG
Organism: Nannocystis sp.; assembly: GCA_044228605.1. GTDB lineage: Bacteria > Myxococcota_A > Polyangia > Nannocystales > Nannocystaceae > Nannocystis. The sequence continues at coordinate 8,404 of JBGAUO010000017.1, forward strand.
GGAGGATTGGCCTTGACCCCAGGGCAGCGGGCGGGCCATGCACTTCGGGCCTCCATGCCACGCTCCACCTTTGCCGCGCCTCCGGTCCTCGACCTGCCTGCCCTGGAGATGGCGACCCTCGACCTCTGGCGGGCCAGGGATACCGAGGGTCGCAGCCTGCGGACGACCACCCGGGCGGACGGGACGCCGCGCCCAGCCTTCGTCTTTTACGACGGTCCGCCCTTCGCCACCGGTTTGCCGCACTACGGGCATCTGCTGGCGGGGACGATCAAGGACATCGTGCCGCGCTACTGGTTTATGCGCGGCTACCAGGTCGAGCGCCGCTTCGGCTGGGATTGCCACGGGTTGCCGATCGAGAGCCTGGTAGAGAGCGAGCTCGGGCTGCACGGCAAGGCCGACATCGAGGCCCACGGGGTGCCGCGGTTCAACGCCGCCTGTCGCGCCGGGGTGCTGCGCTTCACGGCGGAGTGGGAGCGGGTCGTGCAGCGGATGGGCCGCTGGGTCGACTTCCGCAACGACTACAAGACCATGGACTTCTCGTTCATGGAGAGCGTGTGGTGGGTGTTCGGCCAGCTGTGGGACGGCGGGCGCATCTATGAGGGGTACCGGGTGCAGCCCGTGTCGCCGGCGCTCGGGACCCCGCTGTCGAACTTCGAGGTGGCCCAGGGCCCGCAGGAGCGCGACCCGGTGACCCGCAAGGAGGGCCACAAGCGGCGCCAGGACCCGAGCTTGACGGTGCGCTTCAAGCTCGAGGACGAGGACGCGTGGCTGTGGGCGTGGACGACGACGCCGTGGACGCTGCCGAGCAACCTGGCCCTGGCGGTGCACCCGGACGTGGAGTACGTGAAGATCCGCGTGGTAGCGACCGGGGAGATCGCCTACCTCGAGCCGGGCCGGCTGGCGGACTACCAGGCGCGTGAGCGCGTGGGGGCGACGGAGGAGCTGGCGCGGCTGCCTGGGCGGGCGCTGGTGGGGCGTCCCTATGCCCCGCTGCTGCCGTTCTTTGCCCAGTACAAGCTGCGCCCGGACGGCAGCCGCTGGGCGTTCCGGGTGGTCGGGGCGACCTATGTGACGACCGACAGCGGCACCGGCATCGTCCACCAGGCGCCGGCCTTCGGCGAGGACGACTACCAGGTCGGTCAGGTGGAGGGTTTGCCGCTGGTGTGCCCGGTCAACCTGAGCGGGATCTTCGACGAGCGGGTCGGTGAATTCGCGGGGATGTTCGTGAAGGACGCGGACAAGCCGATCACGGAGCGGCTCAAGCGTGCGGGTCAGCTGGTCGACCAGGACACGATCGTGCACGCGTATCCGCACTGCTACCGCACCGAGCAGCCGCTCATCTACATGGCGCTGTCGACGTGGTTCATGCGGGTGGAGGCGATCCGCGACGAGCTCGTCGACAACAACCGGAAGATCCACTGGGTCCCGGAGCACGTGGGCAGCGGGCGCTTCGGCAACTGGCTGGACAACGCCCGCGACTGGAACCTGAGCCGCAACCGCTACTGGGGCACGCCGCTGCCGGTGTGGCGCTGCGACAAGGACCCGAGCGACATGGTGTGCGTGCACTCGGTGGCGCAGCTGACGGCGCTCGCGGGGCTGCCCGTGGGCGCGCTGCAGGACCTGCACCGCGAGAGCGTCGACGACATCAGCTGGCCGTCGAAGGCCGGCGGGACGATGCGGCGGATCGCCGAGGTGTTCGACTGCTGGTTCGAGTCGGGCAGCATGCCCTACGCGCAGAACCACTACCCCTTCGACGAGTCGCGCAAGCAGTACGTCGAGGACAACCTGCCGGCGGACTTCATCGCCGAGGGGCTCGACCAGACGCGCGGGTGGTTCTACACGCTGCACGTGCTGTCGACGGCGCTGTTCCAGCGGCCGGCGTTCAAGAACGTGATCGTGAACGGGCTGATCCTCGCAGCCGACGGCAAGAAGATGTCGAAGCGGCTGAAGAACTATCCGGACCCGGGCAAGGTGATCGACAGCTACGGGGCGGACGCGCTGCGGGCGTATCTCATCAACAGCGCGGTGGTCCGCGGCGAGCCGATGAAGTTCGGCAAGAACGCGCAGGACCTGACCGGCGAGTGCGTGAAGGACACGGTCCGGGTGGCGATCTTGCCGCTGTGGAACGCCTTCAATTTCCTGGTGACCTACGCGCGGGCCGACGGGTGGTCGCCGAGCCAGGCGGACCTGTCGGCGCAGGCGCTGGAGAAGCCGGAGGATCGCTGGATCACGTCGCGGGTCGGGGGCTTCCTGGCCGAGCTGACGGCCGAGTACGAGGGCTACGAGCTGTCGAACCTGGTGCCGGCGTTTCTGCGGGTGTGTGACGATCTGAACAACTGGTACATCCGCCGCGGGCGCCGTCGCTATTGGCGGGCGAACGAGGCGGCCACTGAAGTCGACAAACAACAGGCCTACGCGACGCTCTTCCGCGCGATCGTGGCGATCTCGCGGGCGATGGCGCCGGTGCTGCCGTTCCTGGCCGAGGTGCTGCACCAGCGCCTGATCTTCGACACCGGGCTGGCTCGTCCCGGCGAGGATAGCGTGCACCTGTGCGAGTTCCCGAGGGTCGATGCGTTCGCTCGCGACCACGCCCTCGAGGCCGAGGTCGAGCTGGCTCGCAAGGTCGCGGCGCTCGGTCTGCGGCTGCGGGAACAGCAGGCGATCGGGGCTCGTCGTCCGCTCGCCGCTGTCACCGTGGTGAGTCATGACCCCGCGGTGGTGACCTTGCTGCGCGGGCGCGACAACATCGACATCCTCGGGGAGTTGAACGTCAAGCGCATCGAGATCTCGGACGACGACACGGCGCTCGTCGACCTCGCCGCCAAGCCGAATCTCAAGCTCCTCGGCAAGCGGCTGGGGCCGAAGCTCAAGGCCGTGAGCGCGGCCATGCAGGCGCTGGGGCAGGCCGAGCTGCGGGCGTTTGCTGCGGGCGGCCCGCTGACGCTCGAGGGCGAGGTGCTGCAGGCCGAGGACGTGCTGCTCGTGCGCGCCTCGAAGGCGGGCCTCGTGGTGGCCAGCGAGGGCGCCTTGACGGTGGCGCTGGATACCTTGGTGACGGATGATCTGCGGCTCGAGGGCCTCGCGCGGGAGATCGTCAATCGCGTGCAGAACCTGCGCAAGACCAACGGCTTGACCATGACCGACAACATTGACCTGCACATCCACTGCGACGCCGACGGACAGCTGCGGAGGGCTGCCGAGCGCAGCGATCTCCACGCCGAGATCCGGAGCGAGACGCAGAGCATCACGATGAGCATCGACTTCGCCGGTCTCGCGCCCGGGGATGACGTTCTTCATGACACCATCGACGGCGAGCGGGTCGGCATTCGACTGGTTGTGAGGGAGGCGACATGAACAGCCCGAAGCTCTCCACGAAGCCGCCGAGCGGGATGCGTGACTTCCTGCCGGCCGACCTGGCCCGGCGTAACCACGTGATGGCGATCGTGCGCGAGGTGTACGGGCGGCACGGATTTTTGCCGCTCGAGACGCCGACGATCGAGAACCTGTCGACGCTGCTCGGCAAGTACGGCGAGGAGGGCGATCAGCTGCTGTATCGCCTGCTCGAGCGCCGCGACGCGCTGAAGACGGCGCTGGAGAAGATCGGCCCGCCGTCGGAGGACTGGCGCACGCCGCAGCTGGCCCAGGCCGCGCTCGCGGAGGAGGGCCTGCGCTACGACCTGACGGTGCCGCTGGCCCGCGTGGTCGCGCAGTACGAGCTGCCGAAGTTCTTCAAGCGCTACCAGATCCAGCCGGTGTGGCGCGCGGACCGGCCGGGCAAGGGCCGCTTCCGTGAATTTTATCAGTGTGACGTCGACATCACCGGTACGCGCTCGCTGATCGCCGAGGCGGAGGTGTGCGCCGCGGTGGCCGAGGTGCTGCACGCGCTCGGCTTCAAGGAGTTCAAGATCCGGATCAACCACCGACAGCTGCTGCGCAGCATGATGCACGCCTCGGGCATCGACCTCGCGCACGAAGCCGCGGCGCTGATCGCCGTCGACAAGCTCGACAAGATCGGCGCCGGCGGGGTTCGTGAGGAGCTGGGGGCGCGCGGGATCTCGGGCGCGTCGGCCACGCGACTGATGGAGCTGATCTTGTTCTCCGAGGCGGATACGATCCTCGGCATCCCGTTGACGCGCGGGCCGCAGGGGCCGCGCACCGGCCTGGCGGCGATCGGCAAGAGCATCGAAGATGCGGCCGGGAAGCAGGCGCTTGCCGAGCTCGAGCAATTGGTCGGCCTGCTCGAGGCGAGCCCGGCCGGGCCGCACGTGCAGTTCAGCGCGGATCTGGCGCGAGGCCTGGGGTACTACACGGGGGCGATCTTCGAGATCGCGGTGCCGGACCTCGCGGGCAGCCTCGGCGGCGGTGGCCGCTACGACGATCTGGTCGGGATGTTCGGCAAGAAGCAGGTGCCCGCGGTCGGATTCTCGCTGGGCCTCGAGCGCATCCTGGTGGTGATGGAGGAGCGCGGCATGTTCCCGGCGCTGGCGGTGGGGCCCGAGGTGCTGCTGTGTTGGATGGGTGTGGCACCCGCGAAGGTGATCGGCGTCGCCCATCAGCTGCGCGCGCAGGGGCTGCGGGTCGAGGTGTTCCCGGAGGAGGCCAAGCTCGGCAAGCAGCTGCAGTACGCGGACGCGCCAGGGGTGAAGGCGCCGCTGGCGGCGATCCTCGGCGAGACAGAGCTGGCGGCTGACGAGATCACGCTCAAGCACCTCGGCAGCGGGGAGCAGTCGCGGGTGGCGATCGCCGGGGCGGGGGCGGCTGCACGGGCGTTGCTCGCGGGCGGGACGGCGTAGTCGGAGGCCGCGGGCGCGCTCGCTGGATCGACCTGTCGGTCACCAGCGGCGTGGTCTGCGGAGGTGGGACAGGCCGCGCAGAGCGGGCTAGGATGGCGGATTCATGGCTGACGACGCGAACACGGGGCTCGCTGGGACGATCCTCGTCATCGACGATGAGCGCAACATTCGCCGCACCTTGCGGATGGTGCTCGAGGGGGAGGGAGCCACCGTGCTCGATGCGGAGACGGCAGAGGCCGGACTCAAGCTGATCGAGCAGTCGTTGGCCGATGGCGCCGAGGGTCGGCCGGGGATCGAAGTCGTGATGGCTGATGTGCTGTTGCCGGGCATGTCAGGGTTGCAGCTGCTCGAGAAGCTGAGCGTGATGGGGGAGGGGACACCACCGTTGCCGGTCATCTTGATCAGCGGGCACGCGACGGTCTCGGACGCGGTGCGGGCGACCCGGCTCGGGGCCTTCGACTTCTTTGAGAAGCCGCTGGCGCGCGATCGCGTGGTCGTCAGCGTGCGCAACGCGTTGCGGCATCAAGCGGCGGAGGTCGAGCTGCGGAGCCTGCGGGCGCGGGCGCGGCGGGAGCTGATCGGCGAGTCGAAGCCGATGCTCGAGCTGCAGCGGCAGATCACGAAGGTGGGTGCGACGCGGGCGCGGGTGCTGATCGAGGGGGAGAGCGGTACTGGCAAGGAGCTGGTGGCGCGGGCGATCCACGAGGCGAGCGAGCGACGCTCGCACGCGTTCATCAAGGTCAACTGCGCGGCGATCCCCCGCGAGCTGATCGAGAGCGAGCTGTTTGGCCACGAGCGCGGGGCGTTCACCGGGGCGACGGGGCAGAAGCGCGGGCTGTTCGAGCTGGCCCACGACGGCACGCTGTTCCTCGACGAGATCGCGGACATGGATCTCAACGCTCAGGCCAAGGTGCTGCGGGTGCTACAGAGCGGCGAGCTGATGCGGGTCGGCGGTGAGAAGGCGATCAGGGTCGACGTGCGTGTGCTGGCGGCGACCCATCGCAACCTGAAGGAGCAGGTGCAGACCGGCGAGTTCCGCGAGGACCTGTATTTTCGCCTGGCGGTGGTGCCGATCCAGATGCCGCCACTGCGCGATCGTGAGGGGGACGTGGCGCTGCTGTGCCGCCACTACCTCGACATCGGCTGTCGCGAGAATGGCATCAGCCCCAAGCGGATCTCGTCGGCGGCGCAGGCGGTGCTCGACGCCTACGGATGGCCTGGCAACGTCCGCGAGCTCCGCAACGTGATGGAGCGGATGGCGATCTTGTCCGATGGGGACATCGAGATCGATGACGTGCCGCTCGATATCCGCGGCGATGCTGGTGAAGAGGCGGCAGGGTTGGGAGAGGCGCTGGTCCAGTTCGGCGAGGGTGCGGTGCCCCCGGGGATGTCGCTCAAGGCGTTCCGCGACTCGGTCGAGCGGGCCTTCATCCTGCAGCGGCTCACAGAGCACAGCTGGAACGTGTCGAAGACGTCGGAGGCGCTGGATGTCGAGCGCACGCACCTGCACAAGAAGATGAAGCTGCTTGGCATCGCTCGCGGTGGTTGAGCTTCGTTCGCGTCACTGGGCGAAGGCGACGCGGAGGGTGCGGTCGGCGAGGCGGAGGCCGTCGAGCTGGCGGCGGGCCGCCTCGGCGTCGGGGAGGTGGTCGAAGCTGAGGTAGGCGAAGCTGGCGTCGCCGCGATCGACGAGGCGAAGGTCGCGAATGGGGCCGTGGCGTGCGAACAGCTCACGGAGCTCGGAGGCGGTGAGCGAGGAGCCGAAGCCGCCGACGTAGAGGGTGGAGGGACTGGGGCTCATGTGCCGGCGTGGCGTTTGCGTTCGGCCGCGATGCGGGCGATCTCCCGCAGGTTGCCGCGGTGACGGATCCAGATGATCACGGCCATCGCCAGGGCGAGCTGGCGGTAGGCGACGGGTGCTCCGGAGATCCAGAGGTGGAGGGTGAGCGCGTTGACGGCGGTGAGCGAACCGATCGCCGATACGCGGGTGAGGATCAACGTCTGTACGTACACAAGAGCCGCGAAGAGGCCCGCGACCGGCATGAGGGCCGCGAACACGCCGAGGGCGCAGGCGACCCCCTTGCCGCCGCGAAAACGGAGGTAGATCGGGAAGATGTGGCCGAGGGTGGCCGCGAACCCGACGATCGCCAGGCCACGCTCGGGGTCCTGGAGGCCGCCGAGCGCAGTCGGGTCCATCGCCCAGAGCACGGGCAGGTAGGCCTTGAGCAGGTCGAGCAGGAACACGGCGATGCCCAGCTTCTTGCCGAGCACGCGCACCGCGTTGGTGGCTCCGATGTTGCCGGAGCCGAGCTGACGGATGTCGACGCCGCGGGCCAGGCCGACGAGCACGCCCATGGGGATCGCCGCCACGAGGTAGGCGAAGAGGCTCCAGGCGAGGACGCTTTGGCCGAGCAGTGCCATGATGCGGACACTACCGCTCGCCGCGCTGGCTGACCAGTTCTCAGCTCGGCCCGGAGGGCTGCTGCGGGCGGCTCGCCTTCTCGTCGACGCCGCTGCGACCCATACGGCGCGCGAGCACCTCGAGGACGGCGGTCCACTCGACATCGCGGTGGGCGAGGCCGACGAGGGCGTGGAACAGGAGGTCTGCAGCTTCACCGGCGATGTGGTCGCGGTCGTTCTCGGCGAGGGCCTCGGCCAGCTCGCCGGCCTCCTCGTGCAGCTTGGCGGCGATCGCCGGGACGCCGCCATCCAGGAGGCCGCGGACGTAGCTCTTGCCGGTGGCGCTGGTGATCCCCCGGCCGGCCTTGCGGGCGTGGATCTCGGCAAAGAGGCGATCGAGGAGGGGGACTGCGTCGTCGCCGAGGACTGGCGTGAAGAAGCAGCTGGGGGCGCCGGTGTGGCAGGTCGGGCCGCGCGGCTCGGCGTGGACGAGGAGGGCGTCGCGGTCGCAGTCGACCCACAGGCCGCGCAGTTCGAGGGTATGGCCGGAGCTCTCGCCCTTCTGCCACAGACAGGCGCGCGAGCGGCTCCAGAAGGTGACGCGGCCGCTGGCCAGGGTGGCTGCGAGGGCGTCGGCGTTCATGTGGCCGACCATGAGCACCTGGCCGCCATGGCGATGTTGAACGACGGCCGTGACGAGGCCGAGGGCGTCGGGCTTGAGGGAGGCCCACAAGCTCATGGCGTCCTCGGTGGAGTGGATCACGTCGGCTTGCTCAGCCGAAGCTGGAGGAGATCGAGGCGCCGCGGTGGGACTCTTGCGGGCGCACCGGGATGCCGTGATCGTGCAGGTACTGCTTGGCCTGGGAGATGGTGTAGAGGCCGAAGTGGAAGATGGAGGCGGCGAGGGCTGCATCGGCGCCGCCCTGGTCGACGGCGAGGCCTTCGCGGAGGTGCTCGAGCTGGCCGACGCCGCCGGAGGCGATGACGGGGATCTGCACGCGATGGGAGACCTCGCGGGTGATCCACAGGTCGTAGCCGTCGCGGGTGCCGTCCTTGTCCATGCTGGTCAGCAGGATCTCACCGGCGCCGATCTTTGCGATGTACTCGCACCATGCCAGCGCGTCGAGTCCGGTCGAGCGGGTGCCGCCGTGGATCACGACCTCGTAGAGCGGCGTGGCGTCGCCGGTCATGGGCTTGACCTGCTTGACGTCGACGGCGACGACGATGCACTGGCTGCCGTACTTGTCGGCGAGCTGGCGGATGAGCAGCGGGTTGGCCACCGCGGCTGAGTTGATCGCGACCTTGTCGGCGCCGGCGGTGAGCAAGCGGCGGACATCGGCCTCGCGGCGCACGCCGCCGCCGACGGTGAGGGGGGTGAAGATCTGGTCCGCGACGCGGTGCACCACGTCGATGAAGGTCTCGCGGCCCTCGACGGTGGCGGTGATGTCGAGCAGGCAGATCTCGTCCGCGCCCTGGACGTCGTAGGCGCGGGCGGCCTCGACGGGGTCGCCAGTGTCACGCAGGCCGGCGAAGTGGACGCCCTTGACGACCCGCCCGTTCTTGATATCGAGGCAGGGGATGATGCGGCGCTTTAACATCGAGCGAGGGCCTCCTGCAGGGTGAAGCTGCCCTCGTAGAGCGCGCGGCCCAGGATGACGGCCTGGATGTGCTGCTTGCGAAGGGCGTCGAGGTCGGCGAGGCTGCCGACCCCGCCGCTGGCGATCACGGGGATGTCGAGGCCGCGCTGGAGGGCGGCGGTCGACTCGACGGCGACGCCGACTTGGAGGCCGTCGCGGGCGACATCGGTGTAGAGCAGGGCCACGGCGCCCCAGCTGGCGGCGGCGCGGGCGAGCGCGGCCGCGGGCACTCGTGAGGTTTCCTGCCAACCGCTGATCGCAACCCAACCGTCGCGGGCGTCGATCGCCACGATGATTCGGCCGGGGTGGGCGCGGCACAGCGCGTGGACGACATCGGGCTCGCGCACCGCGAGGGTGCCGATGACGACGTAGTCGGCGCCGGTGGCGAGGGCGGTCTCGACGGCCTCGAGGTTGCGCAGGCCGCCGCCGACCTCGATCTCAGCGCCGAGGGCGTGGGCTTCGGCGACGAGGGCGCGGACCAGGGCCGTCTGGACGGGGTGGCCGGCGAAGGCCCCGTCGAGGTCGACGACGTGGAGGCGTCTCGCACCCGCGGCGATGAACTCACGGAGCTTGCTGTGGGGGTTGGCGGCGTAGATGGTGGCGCGCGCGGGGTCGCCCTCGGCGAGGCGCACGGCCTGGCCCCCGAGCAGGTCGATCGCCGGGATCGCCAGGAGGCTCGGGAGGGGCGGGGCGTTTCGCATCTCTCGCAGTTCTCGTAGCCCGCTCGGTTCGGGCGTTGCGTGCAGCCCCTGGGTCATCCGCGGCCCCCGAGGATGAAGCTGCGGAGGAAGCGGAGCCCCGACCACTGCGACTTCTCCGGGTGGAACTGGCAGCCGAACACGTTGCCGCGAGCCACCATGGCTGGGAATTCGATGCGGCCGTAGCGGCACGACCACATCACGTCCTCGGCCTGGCCGGGGACCACGTAGAAGCTGTGGGTGAAGTAAAAGTGCTCGTTGGTCGGCTGGACATCGTTCCAGCCGACATGGGGGATCTTCAGCATGCGGGCGCCGGGTTGTTCGCCGGCCGGCATGTCGGTCGGGAAGCGCTTGACCTTCCCGGGGAGCACGCCGAGGCCTGCGTTGCCGCCGTTCTCGTCGGAGTGGTCGAACAGCATCTGCATGCCGAGGCAGATGCCGAGAAAGGGGTCACCGCGCTCGACGACCATGCGCAGGGCCGCTCCCATGGCGCCGTCGACGATGGACTGGGTGGTCGGTCCGAAGGAGCCCTGGCCGGGAAACACCACCATTCGGGCCGTGGCGACCCGATCTGGGTCACTGGTGATATGCACCGAGGCGCCCACCTGGATGAGCGCGTGCTCGACGCTGTCCAGGTTCCCGAGCTGACTGTCCACCAGGATGACTTCGCGCGGCATCGGAGCGAGGGTCGTTTTACCACAGGTCCGCGACCGGACGGCGCCAGTTTTTTCGCCGGCCGGGCCCAGCTCGGGGCCTCGCTTGGGGGGCGGAGGGTGTCCGCCATCGGGCTCAGGGGGGTAGTAGAGCGCTCTCCCGGGGTGAATACCGTGGTAGACCTTCAGCCCGCCGCGGGAGTTCTGTATGGGGGGGGTCACGATGCGAATATCATCGATGTTGGTCGGGTGGGCCGTTGTGGCGGGTTTCCTGGCTATGTCGGCCTGCGAGGCAGCAGGGACGGCCCCCCACGAACCCGCGTTGCGACGGCCTTCGGAGGCCTCTCAGGGGCTGCGGGCCGCGATCGTCGTCGCGGTCGCGGGCACTGCGACGATCAAGCCGATGCAGGGGGCTCCCTTCGACGCCGCTCCTGACCAGGAGTTGCTCGCCGACGATACCGTCGTCACCGCGGGGGATGGGTTTGTGATGCTCGAGCTGCACAACGGGCACATCGTGCGCATGCGCTCGGGCGACGGTCTGCGGGTCGACCGAACCGCTGCGTTCGGTGAACCCGCGGCCGCCGGGGCGCTCGCCGATCGCCTCGCCATGGCCCTGAGCAAGGAAGAGACGAGCGACCCGCGGCTTCAGGTCGCGGCCCGGGTCGCCGGCTGGAACATGCGCATGTCCTCGGCGCAAACCTTCGGGGTGCAGCAGGCACCTCGGGTGGCGGAGATGAATATGAGCGGTGGCTCGACCAAGCCGCCAGGCGTGGAATCGGCGGCGGAGCCGGCAGCGGACCCGGTCCTGGGGCGCGAAGAAGCGAAAATCTCCGACGGAAACAAGGAGGTGAGTTCTCCGGCCGCGAGCAAGGACGAGAAATCATCGCCGCGGTCGCCGCCGCCGCCGCCGCGGCAGTCGCCGCCGCCGCCTGGCGACGCGGCCCCGCAGCCCGAGCACTCGGATCTGAAGAAGTCGAGCGAGTCGCCGGAGTTGGATGACGGCGCGGTGCTCGACTTGCCCGGCAGCGTCGACTTCCGACCCGACGGTGGCGCCAAGCGGAGCGTGGGCCTGCCGGAGCCGCTGAAGGCCAAGCGCCGCGAGCTGGCGGTCTGCGCCGGCCGTGGCACCCAGATCCGGGCGCAGGTCAAGGGCAAGAAGCTGGTCAAGCTCGAGGTCGCTGGCGCTGATAAGTGCAGCGCGGGGATCGTCGGCGGTGCGATTGCCCTCGAGGACGGCTGGCTCGAGTTGCGCGTGACGCCGTGAATCAGGCCGTGCGCCGGATCCTCCGCTCGCCGGCGCTCGTCGGGGTGTTGCTGGCCTGTGCGTTCGCCGCTCTGTGTCTGTTGCACAGGACCGGCCACGAGATCCGCTTCCTTGAGCGACTTGAGCGAGCCACGCTCGACCTGCGCTTTCAGTCGCGTGGTGTGCTGCCGACGGGCGATGCGGTGGTGATCGTCGCGCTCGACGACGCGACGCTCGCCGAGATGCCGGCTCTGTCCGAACGGCGAGAGGGCACCGCCCGGCTGGTCCGCGCGGTGTCCGACTATGGGCCCGTGGCGATCGGCATCGACGGCTTCTACACCAGCCCGGAGCAGTTGCTCTCCGAGGCGCTGGTCGCCGATGTCTCAAAGTACCTGTCCGAAAGGCCAGAGACGCAGGACGCGGCGAGCGTGTTGCTGCGGCGGGTCCAGGCCGAGTCCTCCGGCGACGCCGCGCTGGTCGCCGCGATCGCCGACGCGGGCAACGTGGTGCTGGCGATGCACCTTGCGGAGGACCGCGAGCTGCTGCCAGACGACCCCGGACTGGCTCGCGGCCGCTACGGTCAGGAGATGCTCGGACGCCACCAGCCGAGCACGACCGACCGCGGTGCGCTCTCGCTGCCTCGGTTCAACGCCGTGGCGCGCGCGCTCGGGGTGACCACAATCTACGAGGACGACGACCACACCGTGCGCGAGATGTTGTTCGCTCGACGGGCGGGGGACGCAGTGTACGGGCCGCTGGTGGTTCCCCTTCTGGCGCTGCAGCAGGGCGTGGGTCAGGCCGAAACGGCGTATCTTCCGGACGCGCGGCGGGTGCAGATCGGCTCACTACGCGTGCCCCTGACCCGCTGGGACGGCTTGCTTCTTAACTTCCGCGGACCTGCGGGCAGCTTCCCGCAGGTCTCGGCGGCGGATGTGGTCGCGGGTCGGATCGCTCCCGAGGAGCTGCGCGGCAAGATCGTCTTGATCGGTGTCACGTATTTCGGCCATGACACCGTCCGGACGCCCTTTGGCGGCGACGTCCCGGGGGTCGAGCTCCACGCCACGGCGATCGACACGATCCTCGCTGGCGATGCCCTTGTGCGCAGCAGCGCGTGGGTCGATGCGCTCGCCTGTCTGCTCTCGGGGCTGTTCGTCGCCCTGTTGTTCGCCAGCTCGCGGCTCGGGCCGGGGCTGCGGATCGCTGGCGTGCTGCTGGTCGCCGCCGTCGACGTCAGCCTCGCCTGGGGCTTGTTCCTCGGGCTCCAGCGCTGGCATGGCGTGGTTTGGCCGCTGCTCACCGTCGGCGTCGTGGGCGGCGTCCTCCTCGGGTTTGCCTACGTCGGCGAGGCTGTACAGCGCGTCCGCCTGCGCCGGACCTTCGCGCACTATCTCGGTGCCGACGTGTTGGCCGAGCTGCTCGCTGACCCGCACCTGCTGGACCTCGGTGGTGCGAGACGCGAGCTGACCGTGTTGTTCTCCGACATCCGCGACTTCACGAGCCTGTCAGAGCGGCTCACGCCCGAGGAGCTGGTCGCGCTGCTCAACGTGTATCTCACGCCGATGACCGAGGAGGTGCTGGTGCGCGGCGGCTACCTCGACAAGTACATCGGCGACGCGGTCATGGCCGTGTACGGTGCGCCGGTGCCGAAGCCTGACCACGCCGCGCGGGCGCTGGCCACGGCAGCGGCGATGCGTGGCGCGCTGACTCAACTCGAGCCGAGTTTGCGCGCCCGCGGCATCGAGCTGAAGATCGGCGTGGGCGTGAACACCGGCGAAATGGTGGTCGGCAACATGGGCTCGCGTGAGCGCTTCGACTACACCGTGGTCGGCGACGCCGTGAACCTGGCCTCGCGGCTCGAGGGCCTGACCAAGGTCTACGGTGTGTTCTGCGTGGTCGGCCCGCAGACCCGGGCGGCCGCGCCCACCGGCTTTGAGTTCCGTGAACTCGACCTGGTACGCGTCAAGGGAAAGCACCACCCGGTGGCGATCCATGAGCTGCTCGCCGGGCCGGGGGCTTGCATCGCCGAGTATCGTGCACTCGCGTTGTGGCAGCCCGCGCTCACCGCGTACCGCAGCGGCGATCTTGTGAAGGCCCGGGCTGACTTCACAGCTTTCGCCGCGGCCAATCCCGAGGACCTCGTTGTCCGCATTTATCTCGAGCGTCTCGCTGACCTCGGCGACGTCGCCCCCCCGGGGTGGGATGGCGTGATCACGTACCAGCGCAAATGAGTTGAGGCCCGCAGCACCCGACGCCACGGGGCGCGGTAGCGACACGCGGGATCGCCGGAGCGAAGCGGCGAGATCTATGCGACAACAAGGTTCGCACTCGCAAGGAGCACGGCGAATGATCCAGCGGACTCGGAGATCGCAGTGGAGGGCGGCCGCCCTGGTGGCTGCGCTGTGCGGGTACGCAGGTGTCGAGCCGCGAGCCATTGCCTCTCCGGCACCTCCGGGCAAGGACGCCGCGCCCACGGCGAAGCTCGCCGCGCATCATCCGGCGGGCGCTGCCAAGTCGCTGGCCGCGTTGGCCCGCTTCGCCAACGGCCGCCTCGGCGAGTCCTCCTATGATCGCCGTGTCGCGGCTGCGCTGGCGAAGTTCAGCGATGGCAAGGCGATCGCCCGCCGCATCGTCGCTCCTTACGAGGCGATGAGTGTGGCTGAGCGTGCCGTTCGCTTCACCGAGGTCAGCGGCCTCGACGTCCTCACCACTCGCGGCTTCGACCGCGCGGACTACGACCGCTGGCGCGTCACCGCTGCCGACGCGCTGGTCGCTCGCTCCCAGCTCGTGACCAGGACCGTGCTCGCGCCAGACCCCGTCAACCCCAAGGAGCGCAGCCAGTATGAGCTGGTCTATCGGGGCATGAAGGTCAGCAAGGGCGCCGATGCCGACGGCACCGATGAGCCGGTGGTGTTCACCGCCGTGTTCTGGCCCGGTGCCCCCGCGGATCCGTTTCGTTCGGCGACGCGCAGCATGCCGGAGAGCGGCACCTTGGGCGTGGTCAATGGTGCCAGCTCGGGCGCCAGCGCAGGCGAGGTCTGGTCGAGCGGCTACTGGCCGGGTGCGTGGAACAGCGGCATCGTGTTCCTCTCGGCGGTCATCGAGGACAACGGCGACCTCGAGCTGCGCAAAGAGGAGCTCGGTTTGCTGCTCGCGTTGGCCGAGTCCGAGGCCAGCGAGGACCCTGGCCCAGACCGCATGGCCGTGCTGCGGCGTGAGCTGGAGGACGCGCTCGATCTGCTGAACCTCGCCGACTCCCAGCACTGGGATCCACGGGCGATCCATCTGCGCATGATCAGCGGCGCCGAGTACGAGCAGATGCAGACGCAGGTGGCGCAGGCGAGCCCCTTCCCACACAAGCTGGCGATCAGCCACAGTCCCCGCGGTGGTGACTACACCCTCTACTTCGACGTCCCGGCCCCACATGTCGCGCTCAAGACGGTCGTCGTCACCGTCAAGCTGATCGAGGCGCTGGGGGCCGAGCGCGACCGCGGAGAGAATCGCCAGGCCGATTTTGGCATCGACGTCAGCCTCGATGCGACCACGCCAGCCTCCACCTCGCGCGCCTTCCCGCGCAACAAGAACCTCCTAAAGCCCGGCTGGACGGTCGAGCGGAAGGTTCAGGTTGGCAGCAACGTGGCGATCTCCGTGCGCCTCTGGGATCGCGACCCGCCGGCCCAGTACGCCTGCACCGCGCTCGCTGCCTGGAACTCGCCGCTGTGCACGACCTACTGCGCCGCCGCACCGGTGAGCTGTACGCCCGGCCTCTTGAACGGTCACCAGTGCCCCACGTTTGGCGGCGCTTGCCCCGATGCGCAGGTCGACTACGACATCAACGTGTTGCCCGAGACCGGTCCGGCGTGGACCAGCTACCTGCAGCGCAGCATCAGCGCCGTGTTTGACCTCGGCAGCAACACCCTCAGCGGCGATATCAACGGCCCAGCCGGCACCTACACGCTCACAGGAAACCCGGGCGGTGGCCAGGCGCGCATCGTCCTCGAAATTTCCCAGAAGTGATCGCCAGGGATCACGGGGTGACAGGCGCCGCGTCGGTCTTCTTCGCCGCGTTCGGGTCACGCTCGAGCTTCACGCTCGGGTCGTGCTCGAGGTGGAGCAGCATGTACGTCACCGCGACGACGAGGATCATCACCACGCTGAGCACCTGGAACGGCAACGCCAGCATCCACAGCACCTCACCGCGGCCACGCCGGCGGCGCAGCTTCTTGGCCACCTTCTCATAGAAGTCGGGCGGCGCCTCGACCTCGGGCAGGCCCTTCACCAGCTTCAACATGGTCGCCAGGCCGTCGAGCTCTTCGCGGGCCTCCGGCGACTCGGCCAGCATCTTCTCGACCTTCGCGGCCTCGTCGGGCGCGAGCTGCTTGTCGAGGTAGGCGCTCATCAGCGCGTCGGCATCGGTGGTGCTTGGCTCGGCCATGGCGCTCGTTCGAGGGTAAAGGTTCGTCGGCAGCTTCGCATCCTGCACTATCGCAGGTATGGCTGGAGGCGCTCCTTGAGCGCCAGGCGGGCCCGGTGCAGGCGCGACTTGAGCGTGCCTTCCTGCAGTCCGGTGATGCGGATGATGTCCTGATAGCTCAGGCCCTGGATGTCGCGGAGCACGATCAGCAGTCGGTGTTCCGGGTCGAGCGCCGCCAGCTCGCGCTGGATCACCTGCTCCATGCGCGCGCCCTCGACGGTCGCCTCCGGTCCGGGCACCTGGCTCTGGAAGGTGACCACTGCGCCACCCTCGGCGGCTGGTAGCTGCGCCTGCGGCGAGTCCTCGATCTCCACGCTGCGGTGGAAGTTGCGGCCCTTGAGGTACTTGATGCGGTTCTTACAGGTGTTGCTGGCGATGCGATAAAGCCAGGTGTAGAAGCGCCCTTCGCCGCGGTAGCTGCCGATCGCCCGGTAGACGATGATGAACACCTCCTGTGCGAGGTCCTCGGCTTCCTGCCGGTTCCCGATCATGCGGAGCATCAGGCCGAAGATCCGATTCTGGTAGGTCTGCACCAGCTCCTGGAAGGCCCGCTCGTCGCCATCCTTGAGCTTGCGCACCAGCCGGCGGTCGCGGCGGTCTTGCTCGGCGCGTTTGGCCGCCTCCTCGCGGGCCTGCGGGCTGAGGTTGCTGTCGTCGGGCTGCTGCGGCTCGGGCTCGTCGGGCTCGACCACCGTGGCGAGGTCGACGACGCGTGGCGTCGCTTCGCTGGGGTCGGGGTCGGTCACGCGACTCACTTTCGACCAGACCACCCCGGGCGCACAAGGTTCCTGTAGACACAAAGCGCGACCGGGATCGCGCCCCCGGCCCAAATCTTCAACGATTGGGGTTCAGCAGCACGCCCAGGGTGATCGCCAGCGTGGTATCCGGGCTCGGACCGGTGATCTGGCGCGAGAAGCCGAGCCCAAAGTTGAGGCCGACCTGACCTTTGCCCGGGCTCGTAAAGTAGCCGCCGCCGAACGAGATGTACCCGCGGTCATCCTCTTTGCCGCGCCCCCGGCTGTCCCAGTACCCACCCAGTCGCAGCGGCACAGCGTCGCGGACCGAGTATTCCACGCCGCCGGAGAACAGCATGCGCGTGAACTTGTCGTCGGCGGTGCGGTACGAGGTGAAGTCGTACATGCCGTCGAAGTTGATCGAGAAGCCGGGCTTGCGGGTCGGGAACACGGCGAGCCCGTGGGCCACGCTGCGCGGGTAGTCCGACACCGGGCTGACGCGGGCCCGGTTCAGGCTGCCGTCGAGGATCACCAGCGGCGCGAGGTTTAGCGTGGTCGCCGGGACCGCAGGTCCCGTAAGGTTCTGCGCGACCACGGATACGGTCACGTACTGACGGGCGCTGAAGCTGAGCGCCAGGTCGAGCCCGAACGCGAGCAGCTGCTTGCGGGCGTCCTGGCGCGCCCCGTCGGGATCGAGGAAGCGCAGCACAGAGTACTGGAACTTCGGGCGCACGCCGAACGCCAGCCACCCGCGGACGACGTTGATGGCGATCGGCAGGCCGACCTCGTGCGCGGCCTGGGCCATCTGCAGCGACTTGGTCTCACCGGTGGCCCCGTCGACGTAGCTGAGCTTCGGACCGCCGAGCGTCATCGCATAGCCGAACCCGAGCGCCAGCCGCTCGTTGAGCAGCGAGTCCATCGCCAGCAACCCGGCCCCATGCGTATTGCTCTCGATATTGACCTGGTACGCCGGTTGGATCTCGAACTGGCGGGTGAAGCCCATGTTCGCCGGGTTCACCAGCATCGCCTCCGCCCCGCTGGTCGAGGCGCGTGAGGCCCCGCCCATCCCAAGGTTGCGCGTGCCACCGAGTCCCGGACTCGCTTGCGCCGGTGACGGAATGGCAAACCACATTGCCCCCGCTGAGAAGCAAAGGAGGCACGCAAGGCGGGCAGGGCGTATGCGTGGGCGAAGTGGGGGCATGACCGGGCGGCCCGAGCAAGTTCCGGACCAGCGTGCCTGAGGACGTAACACGAGCCCCGCGCAGGGGCCAGGGCCTCAGGCGCGGCCGCGGGCCGCGAGGCCCGCCAGCGCGACCAGCAACACCGCCATGCCGATCAGCAGCCACTCCTGGTGCTGTGTCCATCGCTGGGCCTCGGCGAGAGTGTCGATCGGCCGGCCGGCGATGAGGTCGACCCGCGCCCACAGCCGCCCCAGGTGCGGCAGCAGCACCAGGCGGTGCGCCAGCGCTGCGCCCGTGAGGAGCAGTGCGATGCAGGTGGCCGCCCGTGAGGCGATCCATCCTGGCACGGTCGCAACCAGCATGACTCCGGCTCCGACCAAGATCTCCGCCATCCGCAGCCCCAGGGGAGCCGTCAGCGCCTTGCCGAGGTTGGCGTCGATCAGCGACGAGGTGGCCAGCCCCGGTAGCGCCACCCCGTAGCCGATCACCAGGGCGCCGAGGAAGGTGGCGAACGCGAGGAGGCCGAGGCAAGCACTGAGTCGCACCCTGCGGGTTTATGCCAGGCTGATCACGCGGGCAAAATTGCGGCGAACTTGCTGGCCGAGGCTGACTGTGCCGCGACCCCAGGGCCCGCCCCGATCGGCTACAGTCCGCCGGTGCACCAGCCGCGCCCGACCCGCCGGACCCTCCTGCGTGCCGTCACGGCCGGCCTGCTGACCTCTCTGTCCTCGGGGACAGCCCGCAGTCAACCCGGTGAGCGTGTCCTCGGCGAGGGTCGCTCGCGCTACAATCACGTGCGCGTCACCGAGCGCGGCAGCGTGCGCACCATGTACTTCGTCGGTGACGACGGCACGCAGTACATCGAGACGCGGGTCGATCGCGCCTACCCGGCCAGCCTCGACCTCGACGTCTTCCGCACCATGATGGCCGGCTTCCTGCTGACCCCGCGCCCGGCCAGCGCCCTGATCCTGGGCCTCGGCGGCGGCGCGATCGCCAACTACCTGCATGCCCGGGTCGCCGGTCTCCAGCTCGACGCCGTCGACATCGACCCCGAGGTCGTACGCCTCGCCAAGGCTCACTTTGATGTCCCGCGCGAGCACCCGCGCTACCGCTGCCACGTCGCCGACGCCCGCCTGTTCCTCGAGCGCGCCCCCGCCGAGCAGCGCTGGGACATGATCTTCCTCGACGCGTTTCGCGGCGTGCACGTGCCCTATCACCTCAAGACCGCCGAGTTCCACGCGGCGGTGCTCGCTCGTTTATCTCCGCATGGTGTCGTTGTCGCCAACCTCCACAACGCCACGCCGATGTACCCCCACGACCGGGCGACCTTCGCCGCCGTGTACCCGGCTCGCTATAGCTTCCTGAGCGAGGCCGGCAACCAGACCACCCTGGTCGCCGCCGCGGACCCACGACCCGTGGGCCCCTTTGCCGTCCGCGCCAACGCCCGCGTCGCCCAACCCAGCTTCGACTTCGACCTCCTCGGACTCGCTGCCCGCCTGTATCTCCGCCGCGACTGGCCTGCCGATACCCGTGTCCTGCGCGACGACTTTCGCCCGGACGCCCTCGACACCGCCGTGCTTCGTCACAACGAGACCTGCATCCACGGCTGCCGCTACCGTCGGTGAGCGTCCGCGTGATAAGGAGGGTCATGCCCGCCGTCGACAGCCAGTGGTCCCGCCGCGGCCTGCTCCGTTACGGCCTCGGTGCAGGCGTCGGCCTCGGTGCGAGCCTCGGAAGCCTGGCGGCTTGCGGACGCTCGGTCGCCGCTGGCCCGCCCGAGCAGACGCTCGCCGAGGCCCGTTCACAGTACAACCACGTCCGCGTCGCCGAGCGCGGCACCGTGCGTACGATGTACTTCGTCGGCGACAACGGCATGCAGTACATCGAGTCGCGGGTCGACCGCGCCTACCCGGCCAGCCTCGACCTCGATTACACACGCACCATGATGGCCGGCTTCCTGCTGCACCCCAAGCCGCGGCGTCTGCTCATGCTGGGTCTCGGCGGCGGCGGCATGAGCAACTACCTCCACGGTCGCATGCCCGACCTCGAGATCGACTGCGTCGACATCGACCCCGAGGTGGTGCGCCTGGCCCAGACCTACTTCGACGTCCCGACCGCAGACCCCCGCTACCGCTGCCACGTCGACGACGCCCGCCTGTTCGTCGAACGCGCGACCGCCCAGTGGGACATGATCATGCTCGACGCCTTCCGCGGCGTCTTTGTCCCCTTTCACCTCAAGACCGTCGAGTTCTACCGCGCCGTGCTCGCGCGTCTCAGCCCTCGTGGCGTCGTCGTCGCCAACCTGCACAACGTCACCCGCATGTACCCGCACGACCGCGAAACCCTCGCCGCTGCGTTCCCCAGCCGCTATAGCTTTGTCAGCGAGGGCGGCAACCAGACCACGCTCGTCGCCTCCGCTGACCCGCAGCGCCGCGGCCCCTACGACATCCGTGCCAACGCCCGCGCGGCCCAGCCCAACTTCGACTTCGACCTGATGGGCCTCGCCGCTCGCCTCTACGTCCGACGCGACTGGGAAGCCGCGGACATCCTGCGCGACGACTTCAAGCCTGGCGAGCTCAAGGCCGCCAGTGAGCGCCACAACGAGACCTGCGTGAAGGGCTGCCGCTACGGCCTATGACGCCTAAGGCTCGCTCGGCGCCGAGTAGCGCAGCTCGATCGCGTGGATCTGACGCTTGGCGTCGACCATCTCCGGTTCGACCGCCAGCGCGCTGGTGAAGGCCGCCAGCGCCGTCGCGTCGTCGTGGGCCTGCACATACAAGAGACCGAGGTAGTAGTGCGCCCGGGCGCAGCGCGGCTGCCGGGCCAGCACCCCGCGCAGCGTCGCCTCCGTCGTCTGGCGCAGCCCCATCTTGTCGCTGCTCCGTTGGTACTCGCACCAGGCGATGCCCGCCTGGAGCTCGACGTCGTCGGCGTTGCGCAGCGCCGCTTGGCGGTAGCGCTCGAGCGCCCGGTCAAAGTGCCCGGCACGCAGCGACCGGTCGCCCTCGCGCGCCAGCATCTCGCTCTCGAGGATCTCCTTGGTGGTCGGCGCCGGTGTGTTCGGCCCACCCAGACGGCCACCAGTACGCAACAGCGCCGATAGCTCCTCGCGCTGCCGCGTGTCGTTCAAGATCTGATAGGCCTCGTTGAGGCTGGCGAACACCGCCGCCGAGCGCTCCCGCAGGTGCCCGAGCTCCTGGTGCGCCAGCGCGTCAGGATGGAAGCGCCGACTCAGCCCGTGCCAGGCCGCTTTCACCTCGGCGCGACCCGCCGACAGTGGCACCCCCATCAGATCGAACGCGTGCGCCCCGGCCTGCACCCCCGCCTCAAGGCGCTCGAGCTCCGCCGTGAAGCTGGCCAACCGCGCCGGGTCCGTGTTGCCGGCGCCGATGCTGGGCTTGCGGGTCGGCGCTTCGCTCACCACGGCATGCCCACCCGTCGTCGCCTCACGCACCGCCGTCTCGGCAGCCTTGAGCATCTGACAGGCCCACAAGGTGTATGCGATCTGGGCCGCCCGCAGCCGGCTCTGACCGCAGCGCAGCGCCGCCTCGGCAATCGTCGCGCTCGGCTCGAACGCGGCCAACAGCGCGTCATCGGCCGCCGAGAAGTGAAAGTGCGCCCGGTAGCGGACCAGCGACGAGCGCAAGCGCAGGGGCGCCTCATACAGCCTGCCCATCTCGGCGGCCACTCGTGCCAGGTCGTAGTGCGTCGAGACGCCGGCGAAGATCAGCTCGAGCGCGTTGACCTGGGCCCCGAGCGTGTTCTCGTCGACGGGGGCCGAGGACTCGCCGCCCGTGACATGCACCTCTCCGCTGCGCACGGCGAAGCAGTGGACCAACTTGCGCGCACACTGGATCCGCAGCGCCTTGCGCAGCTGCGCGGTGTTCAGCAGCCGTCGCCGGACCAGATAGTGCCCCAGCCGCTCACGCGTTGACGTGCCGACCTCGGACCCCGGCGACTGTAACGCGAGCGTGGCGCGATCTCGCTCCTCGGATGTGAGTTGCCCGGTCTCAACGAGGATCTGCCCCAGCGAGTCATTCGCGCTGACCCAATCGGTGAAAATCGGCATGCCACCTTGAAACCACACCGAGCGCTCGCCCGCGTCCGGCTCCGGTTGCTGCATCGATAACAGACCGCTAAAGCGCTGACGTAGCAGCGCGAACACGAGCCGGGGGAGGCCGACCGCCTGCAGATCGACGACCTCTGCGGTCGCTGCGCCTAGCGTCCCCATCCGTCCGGGGATGCTAGCACTCGGGGACGCGAGCCTGCTACGGTCGCAGCGCATGAGCATCAGCTTCATGGTCGGTCCGCATCGCGTCCGTTTCGCTGGCAAGACGGATATCGGCCGTGTCCGGGCCCAGAACGAGGACAACGTGCTGGTCCCCAAGGAGATGGCCCTCGCGGTCGTCTCGGACGGTATGGGCGGCCACGCCAGCGGTGAGGTCGCCAGCCGCATCACCGTCGAGACCATCGACCAGTACTATCGCGACACCGCCCGCTCCGGTCCTAACACGTGGCCGATGAAGTTGCCGAACCTCGAGGTCGAGCGCCAGCGCATGGCCGTGGCGATCCAGCTGGCGAACTCCAACATCTTCGAGACCGCTCAGGCCGACGGCGCCAAGAAGGGCATGGGTTGCACCGTCGACGCCATGTACTTCAGTCAGGGCCGTTTCTACATCGGTCACGTCGGCGACAGCCGCGTTTACCGCATCCGTGGCGGCCAGATCCAGGCGCTCACCGAGGATCACTCCTTTCTCAACGACTTCCTGCGCATGAAGGAGATGTCCAGCGACGAGGGCATCAACCTGCCGCACAAGAACGTCGTGGTCCGCGCGCTCGGCCTCAACGAGCAGGTCCACGTCGACGTTATCCACGACGAGTTCAAGGTCGGCGACCTGTTCCTCATCTGTTCCGACGGCCTCTCCGGCATGCTCACGGACCCGCAGATGCGCGAGATCTCGACCGCAAGCAACAGCCTCGATAACGCCTGCAACGAGCTCATCAAGTCGGCCAACGACAACGGCGGCAACGACAACATCTCGGCGATCCTCATCCGCGTCGAGAAGCCCTAAAGCATCGTCGCCACCCGCTCGGCCAGCGCCAGCGCGGCTGTCAGCCCCGGCGACTCGATCCCGATCAGGTGCACACACCCGGGGGGTCCCTCGCGCATCACGAAGTCTCGCTCTTCGTCGTCCGTCGGCGCCCGCAGCTTCGGACGGATCCCGCAGCTGTCGTAGCGCAGATGGTCCGCGGCGATCGGCCCCAGCAAGGCCCGCGCCGCCGCCAGGAACGCCGCGTGCTTGTGCTCCGCCGGCGCGAAGTCGTCGCGACTCGCCACGTACTGTGCGTCGGGCCCGAGCCGCAACCCACCGTCCAGATCGAGCGTCAGGTGCACCCCGAGGCTCGGGCTCCCGCGTCGTCGTATCGGGTACACCAGTTGCGTGTAGCGGCCCGGCGCATGCAGGCGAAAGTAGTCACCGCGGCACGGGTAGATCCGCGGTGGGTCATCCAGCCCGACGAGCGCCGCGACCCGATCTGACTCGAGCCCCGCGGCGTTGACCAGCGCGCTCACCTCGAGCTCGCCGCGCGTCGTCTCGAGGCGCAGCCCTGCCGCCGTGACCTCCACCGCCTGCAACTCCGCGTTCAGAACAAAGGTCGCTCCGTGTCGCTCGGCGTCGGCGCGCAGCGAGCAGGTCAGCCCCGTCGCGTCGATGATCCCCGTACGCTCGCACAGCAGCGCCGCGCGCATCGCCGGCAAGTTCGGCGCACGCTTCGTTACCTCCGACGCATCCAACCACCGCAAGCCGCTCGCGCCCGACGCCAGCGCGTTGTGATGCAGCTCGGACAGGGCCACGGCCTCGATGTCGTCGCGTGCGACCACGAGTTTGCCCGGGCATGCGTGCGCGACTCCGTGTGTGTTGGCCCACGCATAAACCAACTCCTGCCCGCGGACACAGGTCTCGGCCTTGAGCGAGCCAGGAGGATAGTACAGCCCGCTGTGGAGCACGCCGCTGTTGCGGCTGGTGATCCCGGTGCCGATGCGGTCCCCACGCTCGAGCACAACAACTTCGCGACCTCGACGCGCCAGCGCTGAGGCGATCGCACATCCGACCACGCCCGCACCGACGATCGCTACTTCCATGCCGCGACAGTTTAGCGCGGCCCCCTCGGCTTGCCTGGCCTCCAGGCCCGGCGTAAAACCCGGGGCGAGCGGCCCATGGAACTTCACATCACGACCCACACCTTCAAGGCCGAAAACGAGTGGGAGACCATCGACACCCGCTGGTACAGCCCCTTCTTCTACTGGCGGAAAGACGGCCTGCGCGTGACCCCCCCAGTGCCGCTCCGCATTGTCGTCTGGGGTGCCGTGGTCGCCGAGTCCGACGAGGGATGGATCAACACCGGGGGATTTAGCGGCGTGTTCCTGCAGCGAGTGCAGGCTCGGGGCACCCGTGGTGAGATGATCCGGGTCGAGGTCGGTGAGGAGATCTCCGAGACCGGCGAGACCATCGCTAGCTGAATCGACCTGCTTCGCAGCCGATTCCACGAACGCAAAGAGCCCCGCGACCCCGCGGAGCTCTTTCTCTCGCCACTCACCTGTCCATCAAGACAGGCGAGTGAACGCAAACGAGGGTCTAGTTCACCTTCTTGTCGGGCTCCTGATACCAGGTCAGGGACTCGCTCATCTTCTCCAGCTCGGCCAGTTCGACCTTCACGCCCTTGTCGCTGAAGAACAGGTCGTTGCTGACGAGCGGGCTGCGGCGCTGAGCGATGAAGAGGATCGGATCGCCGCCGCGGGTGTAACCGAGCTGCACGATCGCGTTCTTCAGCCAGCGGCCGCTCTCGCCGAAGCTGAACTCGCGTGTGAGCCGGTAAAAGCCCTCGTGCGGCAGTTTGATCAGCGACTCGCCCCAGCCGAACGACGAGGCCGGGATCTTCACGCCCGGCATCTGGAAGCGCCACTGGTTCTGGACGTTGTTGACGGGCAGGAGAACCGATGCCGGCGCGAATTCGGCGTCGGTACGGATGAGGATCAACATGTTGGGGGCGACGGTCGCTTCATGCCCGGGCAGAAACTTCGTCGTCTTGTAGATCCCCGCTTGGTACTGGAAGGCCATACGGCGACGAACAGTACAGAAAGCCGGGTCCTTCGGGAAGGCCAAAGCGCAGGCCATTTACGGCCGATCGCGGAGGACGAATCAAAAAATTCCCGCGTCCACGAGGTGGCATTGGCCCCGCAAATCTTCCTCTCCACGAGCGATCCATCGAGCTCTGGCCCGCAGCCCCTTGTCACTGCCCGCCCCGGTTGTGTTAGGAAGTCACGGCCGCCGTGTCTGATTCCGTCATTGTAGTCAACGCAGATGGCCCGGAGACCCGGGTCGCCCTCATCGAGAGCGGGATCTTGTCCGAGTTCTACGTCGAGCGCGAGCGCGAGCGTGGAACCGTCGGCAACGTCTACAAGGGGAAGGTCCTTCGCGTCCTTCCGGGCATGCAAGCCGCCTTCGTCGATATCGGCGAGGAGAAGGCAGCCTTCTTGTATGCGGGCGACATCGCCGGTCCGAACTCAAGCGCGGCTCCGGCCGCACCCATCGAGGATGACGACGGCGAGAGCATCCCGCGCCGCACCGGCAAGCACGCCGACATCACCGAGCTGGTTCGCCCTGGCCAGGAGATCCTGGTCCAGGTCGTGAAGGATCCGATCTCCAGCAAGGGCGCGCGCATCACCACGTACATCTCGCTGCCGGGTCGCAACGTCGTGTTCATGCCGACGGTCAGCCACATCGGCATCTCACGCCGCATTGCGAGCGAGCGCGAGCGACGTCGCCTGCGCCGGATGGTCGACCAGATGCGCCCGCCTGGCGGCGGCTTCATCGTCCGTACCGTCGCTGAGTCCGCCACCAACGGCCAGATCCGCGGCGACATGGACTACCTGCTGCGGCTGTGGGCCAACATCAAGGTCAACGAGCGCGTACACCGGGCGCCCGTGCTGCTCTACCGCGACCTGAACCTCATGCTTCGGGTCGTGCGGGACAACCTCACCCCGGATCTCAGCAAGGTCATCGTCGACGACCGTGTCGCCCACGAGAAGCTGGCCAAGTTCGTGTCCGCTTTCATGCCGGACTGCGCCCAGAAGATCGAGCACTACACCAGCCGCGAGCCCATCTTCGACGGCTACGGCATCGAGCTCGAGCTCAATCGCGCGCTGGAACGCAAAGTCCCGCTCAAGAGCGGCGGCTCGCTGGTGTTCGACCAGGGCGAGGCGCTCACCGCAATTGACGTCAACACCGGCAAGTTCGTCGGCGCCAAGGGCAAGACCCTCGAGGAGACCATCACCCAGACCAACATGGAGGCGGCCGAGGAGATCGCCGATCAGCTGCGTCTGCGCAACCTTGGTGGTCTCGTCATCATCGACTTCATCGACATGGACAAGGAGTCCAACCGTCGCAAGGTCTATCGCAAGCTGCAGGACGTCCTGCGTAAGGACCGCGCCAAGGCCCACATCACCAAGATCTCGGAGATGGGCCTGGTTGAGATGTCCCGCAAGCGTACCCGGGAGAGCCTTGGCCGCTTGCTCACCGCCCCATGCGAGTCCTGCAACGGCAAGGGCTACACCAAGTCCGCCAGCACCGTGTGCTACGAGATCCTGCGCGAGATCCGGCGCGAGGCCCCGCACATGACCGGCGACAGCGTCCTGGTCCAGGCCGCCCCGCCAGTCGCCGAGCTCATGAACGGCCCTGAGACCGCCGCCATCGACAACATGGTCAAGCGCATCCAGCGGGGCATTGAGGTTCAGAGCCGTAAGGATTTCCACATCGAGAAATTCGAGATACGTTCGAAGAACAAGGGACGCGGCAACGACTGATCCCTGAGATTCGCGGAGCCGACGGAGGGACCGGGCCATGGCAGTGCAGAGCCGAGCAAACGACGACCGCCGTCGCGGCGAACGCCACAGCATCAACCCCGAGTTCGCGGCTCTTGACCCCGGCACGCTGACCTACGTCAGCAATCTCAGCGAGACTGGGGTGTTCATCCATACCCGTGTGCGCCTGCCGGTCGGTGCAGCTGTCGATCTTCGATTTACTGTTCTGCTCGATGACCCGGTTGTCATCCATGGCCCCGGCCGCGTGGTCCACCACCAGGACGAGCCCCGCGGCATGGGCGTAATGTTCGTCAACCTGCGCGCGGAAATGCAGCTTCGGGTCATCGACGCCATCAATTGGTATCGCGCACGGGCGGGCTCTGCCGAGGCCGGAGACCGAGTGTTTCGCACCCGCGAACTCTCGGCCGACGAGCTCGCGCAGATCGACGAAGAGGAGGATGGCGCCGACGCGGTCGAAGAGACGGGTGATGACCCATCGGCTGAGTCGATCACCAGCCTCAGCAGCAGCGACATGGTCGCCGAGAGCGGTCTCAATTCAAGCGTCGAGGAGCTCAACCCCGATGACATCGAGGCTGCGAGCTCGGCCCACGCTGCATCGATGCGCCGTGCCGCGCCGAAGACAGCACCACCTCCCAAGCCCGGACCGTCGCCCGCCCCCCAGTTGACCCCGGTCAAGGACGACGAGTACGAGGACTTCTGAGCCCTTTCCAGCGCTGCGAAGAAGCGCCATAGTCCAGCGGTGAGCCTCGGTAAGCGCATCTGGGACATCGCCCGCTCGAACATCACGGACTTCCGCGACGCGCTCAAGCCCGACGTCCTCGACGGCCTCGGTGAGGAGGAGCGTCGCACCCTCGACGACGAGGCCGCCGACACCGTCGGTGCGAAGGCTGGGCGCAAGGCTCGGCAGTTCCGTGACGCCGCCGAGGAGGCCTGGGAGAGGGCCTACGACGCCGCTCAGGCACGCGGCGGCCAACCCGGGGCCCGCCCCAGCCCAGAGGCCGAACGCATTCGCTGGTATCGGACCCTCGAGCTCGAGCCGGGTGCCGACCTTGCCGCTGTCCGCAAGTCGTACCGCCGCTTGCTCAAGCAGTACCACCCCGACAAGTTCGCCAAGGACCCGGAGAAGTACAAGGCGGCGACCGAGGTGACTCGCAACATCACCGCCGCTTACGACGGCCTCAGCACCCTCCTCGGCGCCTGAGACCACCTGTCATCGCCGCAATGCGGCGAGTTGCAGTGGACCGCGCCCGCGATCCTCGCGTATTTTGCCGCGCGTAGGTCCCCGTGCCCCGCAGCAGTGCCGCCCCGAAACCCAAGCCCGCCCGCACCCTCGCCCAGTTGGCCGACCGTCACGCCCTCTACGAGCGCGCCGTACAGGACCCGCAGGGCGACGTAAAATTCTTCGCCCGCACCTACCGCAAGATCCGCGGTCACGACCCGATCAGCATGCGCGAGGATTTCTGCGGCACAGCGGCTTTGTGCTGCGAGTGGGCCCGCAGTGCTCCCGAGCGTACCGCCCTTGGTGTCGACCTCTCGCAGGACACCATGAACTGGGGCCTCGAGCATCACATCGTCCCCGCCGGCCGCGACATCGCCAGCCGCGTCACCCTCGTCTGCGATGACGTGCGCGCCGTCAAGCGCCCCAAGGTTGATCTCACCTGCGCCCTCAACTTCTCGTACTACTGCTTCAAGCAGCGCGCCGAGCTGCTCGAGTACTTCACCAGCGTCCACGCCGGCCTCAACCGCGACGGCGTCTTCTTGCTAGACATGCTGGGCGGCACCGAGTCCATCCTCGAAGGCAACACCGACAACGACCACGGCGAGTTCATCTACCGCTGGGAGCAGGCCAAGTTCGACGCCTTCTCGCACGACTTTCAGTGCTACATCCACTTCCTGTTCCCCGACGGCTCGAAGATCTACCGTGCCTTCAGCTATGACTGGCGCCTGTGGATGGCTCCTGAGCTGCGCGACCTGCTGCTGGAGGCCGGTTTCTCCAAGGTCCACTTCTACTGGGAGAAGACCGACGCGAAGGGCGAGGGCACCGGCGTGTTCTATGAGCCCGACTACGTCGAAAACCAGGAGATCTGGTGGACCTACCTTGCTGCCGAACGCTGACGCCACACCTCGCGTGAACGACATGTCCAAAAAGCCAGCCAAGCCCGCCCCCAAGAAGCAGCCCGCCATAGCGAAGAAGACCGCCACCTCGAAGAAGAAGGCGACCCCAAAGAAGGCGGCCAGACCAACCCTCGCCGACCGCGCCGACAAGCACGCGCTCTACCAGGTCAGCGTCCAGTCTCCGGGAGTCGACATCGAGTTCTTTGAGGAGCAGTTCACCAAGTACCGCGCCCGCAAGCCCATGCGTATGCGCGAGGACTTCTGCGGCACGGCCCTGATGTCCACCGAGTGGTGCAAGACCGATCCCCAGCGCACTGCTCTCGGCGTCGATCTCGATGGCGCTACCCTCGCGTGGGGTCGCGAGCACAACATCGACCCTGCCGGCCCCGATGTCGCCGGTCGCGTCAAGTTGGCCCAGGCCGACGTGCGTGAGACCCGATTCGCCAAGGTTGACCTCACGCTGGCGATGAACTTCAGCTACTGCGTCTTCCACACGCGTGAACAGCTCGGCGAGTACTTCACGGCCGCCTGCAAGGGCCTGGTCCGCGATGGCATGCTCGCGCTCGAGGTCTACGGCGGCACCGAGAGCATGAGCGTGCTCGAGGAAGAGCGTCCGGTCCGTGGTGCGACCTACATCTGGGAGCAAGAGAAGTTCTGCCCAATCGACCATCGGACGCTGTGCCACATCAGCTGGCGCTTCAAGGACCGTAGCCTCCTCAAGCACGCCTTCACCTACGACTGGCGCCTGTGGACCCTCCCCGAGCTGCATGAGCTCCTGCTCGCCGCCGGCTTCAAGGAGGTCAAATTCTACTTCGAGCGCGTCGACGGCGACCCTGATGACGACTTTCTCACCGGGACGGGTGAGTTCGTCGAGCACACGGAGATCGACAACCAGGAAGCCTGGCTCGCCTACGTCATTGCGCTCAAGTGAGAGTCACCGCTCGAGTCACAGCTCGAGCGATGCAACCAGGTCTACCGCTTCCGCCTGCGTCACGCGA
Source organism: Nannocystis sp. (assembly GCA_044228605.1). Lineage (GTDB taxonomy): Bacteria > Myxococcota_A > Polyangia > Nannocystales > Nannocystaceae > Nannocystis. The sequence goes on from JBGAUO010000017.1 coordinate 38,208, forward strand.
GCGCGCACAAAACTCCCCGGCTCCGCGCTGCCGTCGGTGAGGATCACCTTGCCGTCGATCCCCGGTGCCTGGCCCTCGTGGCGGGCGTCGAGTAAGAACTCGCTCTCGTCGCTCACGCCCTCGACCAGCACCTCGATCTCCTCGCCGATCATCTCCTCCTGACGTGCCATGCGCAGCTCCTCCTGCAGCTCCATCAGAGCCAGGCGGCGCTCCTCCGCCAGCTCTGGGTCGACACGACCCGGGAGCAGCGCCGAGGGCGTGCCGTCCTCTCGCGACCACGGAAACACCCCGAGATGATCGACCTGACCCTCCTCGATGAAATCGTAGAGCCGCTGGAACGCTGCCTCGGTCTCGCCCGGGTGCCCGACCAACATCGTCGTGCGCAGCCAGATGTACTTGGACTGCGCCCGTAGTCGCTCCACCATGTTGCGCACCACCTTCTCGGTGTAGCCCCGGCGCATACGCTTCAGGACGTCGGTGTCGACGTGCTGCAGCGGCACGTCGATGTACGTGGCGATCTTCGGCTCGCTGGCGAGCTGCTTGATGAGCCCGTCCGTGACCGTGGTCGGGAACGCGTAGTGGAGACGGATCCACCGCAGGTCCTGCACCTGACACAGCCGGTCGAGCAACCGCTCGAGGTCTGGCTTGTCGCCAAGGTCCGTGCCGTAGGTGGTCAAATCCTGAGCGACCAGGCACAGCTCACGCGCGCCGCCGGACACCAGGACCTCGGCCTCGGCGGCGATGCTCTCGATTGTCCGGCTGCGCTGTGGCCCGCGCAGCTTGGGGATGATGCAGAACGCGCAAGGGCGGTCGCAGCCTTCCGCGATCTTCAAGTACGCGCTGTGCTTGCGACCGCTGATCTGCCGCGGTGTCGTGTGATCGTAAAGGTAGGCGCGTCGGCTCAACGGCGAGACACCCATCCGCTGGGCCCCGCCCGACAGCACCTGCGCCAGCCCCAGCATGTCGGCCGAACCAAGGAAGTTATCCACCTCCGGCATCTCCTTGGCGAGCTCCTCCGGATAGCGCTGGCTCAGGCATCCGGCCACCACCAGCCGCTTCCCCTGGCCGGCTGCCTTGGCCTGCGCGAGCTCGAGGATCGTCTCGACCGACTCCTGCTTGGCCTCCTCGATGAACCCGCAGGTGTTCACGACCAGCGTGTCAGCCTCTTCCGCCGTGTCGACCAGCACGTGCCCCTGGTCGCGCACCACGCCGAGCATGATCTCAGTGTCGACCTGGTTCTTGGGACAGCCAAGAGATACGAAGTAGACCTTCTTGGCGGTCGGGTTCTGCGGGGTCGTGGCGGTCATAAGGCCGGGGGAGGGGAGCACGTCCGACCGGCGAGGTCAACGATGCCCACCCCATGACCTTGCGCACTGATCGCGCGACCTACTGCATCTTCTTGCAGCCGCCACCAGCAGCGGCCAGTCCCGCCGCTCGCAGTTCACGTCCAGTGGGTCCTTCGCCGAGGGCCGCACGCCGCTCCGCTCCGTGCCCCGGGCCCAGTACGTCGCGCAGGTACGCCGCATGATCGAAGGTGTCCGAGTGCTCTGGCGTGTGGCACTCCTTGCACACATCGACCGCCGTCTCACGACGGATCGCGTTCGCCTTGCCGCGCTTTTCCGGCACGGCGACATGCAAGCTCCCTGGGCCGTGGCACTGCTCGCATTGGATGTTCTGCAGCTTCGCGTTCTCGACCACCTCTGAGCCGCCCGGCTCGCGAAACGCGGTCACGTGGCAGCCGACGCAACTTAGGTCGAACTGCTTGTTCGCGTTCACAAGAGTCCCATACGCGGCCGCATGCCGCGTCTTGGCCCACAGCTCGGACTCTTCCGTGTGGCACGCGTCGCACTGCTCGTTGCCGACGTAGCTCGCCTCCCCCTTCGCGGGCATCGGCGCTTGCACGCCTGCGAAGCGCCTTTGGTTCTCCGTGGCGACCCAGCTGTCGTAACGGCGGAGCGCCGCCGCTGCATCCGCGTCCGTCGCTGCCGCGTGGCACGAGATCTTGCTCTGCTCGACGGTCACGGCCACCACCCCGGTCATCTGTGCCGGCCGCTCCAGGCTCTCCGCCAACGAAGCCCGCTCCTTTTCGATGCGAGCGATGAAGCTGCGATCCGCCGCTGGGTCGGCACGGAACTTGGCCAACCGCGCGTCGAGTCGCGCCAGTTCCTGCTGTTGCGCTGCCATCGTCGGCACCAGAGTCCACATCGCCGGCCCTGGCAACGCCGCGATCGCCCCGGCATCGATCTCGAGCCGCAGGTGCGAGATCGTCTGTGCCTGCTCGCCCGGCTCGATCACCCACGTCGCCCCCAGCCGTGCGGGCGAAGCTCCAAGGCGCGTGCGGTCAAGGCCCACGGGCATCCCGACCACGATGAGGTCAATGCCCTCGACCTCCGCAGCAAGCTGCTCAGCCGTCGATCGTGAGCCTTGCAGCAGCACCACCGTAAGGTCCACGCCCGCTGCACGCATCACCGCGAGCTCCCGCCGCAGCGCCTCCGCCGGCGGCTCTGCGCCCAGGCTTGCGGTCAGGCCCGGTTCGACCACGGCCGTGACCCCCGCCTCGATCCATCGCGTCGCATCGCCGAGACGAACGACACGATGCGCCAGAACCCCGTGCACATCGAGCTTGCGGCTGTTCGCCAGCACACGTGGCATCGGCCACGTGCTGAGCGCCTGATCCGCGCTCGGCGAGCTGATGTCCGTTGGTCCAAACCCCGACACGAGCTGCCCCCCAAGTCCGGCGAAGCGGGTCTGCAACGTGCTGGCGCGTTGTTCGGCTTGCCCCCACGCCGCCGCGTCATGCGGCGCCTCGGGCCCAGCTGGGTCGGGGAAAAGGAACGAGCCCGGCTCGAGGACCAGTCGCGACGAAGCCACCGAATGGGTCTCGATGTATCCGAACGCGTACTGCAGGCCCCCAAGCGACTCGGTGGTGCAGCCGCATGGAGCGATCGTCCCGAGCATGCGGGCGAACGCGAAGATGTCGATGACCAGCCGGGGCGGCGCAACCGGGGCGACGCTCAGGCCCTTGTTGTCGCCCGCGGTGGTGGTCTGGGCCGGATCCGGGTTACCGCAGGTGGCACAGGCGAGGACCGCTGAGACCGCGAGGCCGACCACCGCGAGCAGGGGTGATCTCCCAGAGCGGGCAAAACAGAGGGGGCGTCGGGAGGGCAGGAGCATGGGCATGGGTCGGCGCGGCGACGATCTTAGTCGTAGGGGACTGGGTCGCCTCCCAGCGTGGTGGGACCAAGCGCACGGCCCAGTCGCATCTCCGGCTGCTCGTCGCACGGCCGCTGGGCTTATAAGGGCGCCTCCCGACCGCGGGCGGGGATGACGCGATGGCCATGGACTCCGACTTGACCGTCGGAACCCTGGCAGTTAGCCTTCGCGCCCTTCGACTCTCCGTCGATCCCGCTCTCTCGAGTTACGCAGGACAGCAAGCAATCATGGCCGTCAAGATCAGGCTCGCCCGGATGGGCTCCAAGAAGCGCCCCTACTACCGTATCGTCGCTGCCGACGCTCGCAGTCCCCGCGATGGTCGTTTTCTCGAGCGTGTCGGCACGTACGATCCGCACGCCGAGACGATCGTCGTCGACGAGGCACGTGTCAGCTACTGGGAAGGCGTTGGCGCGTATCCGACGATCACCGTCGCTCGCCTGCTCCGTCGCGCTCGCAAGGGCACCGTGGCCGGTGCCAAGGCCTGACCTCCGCGTATCACGGGTCTGCGAGCGCTGTTTCAGCGCTCGTGGCCCGTTTTGCTGAGCTCCGCCGGGTGTGGAATGCTGTGCGGGTCGTGATGCCGCGACCACCTTCTCCTCGCGCCCACTCCGCTCGCACCTTCTGGAGGCATCCATGTCACCGACCGCTCAAATCTCCCTCAAGGACCTGATCGAGTACCTCGCACGTGCCCTCGTCGACCACCCCGATGAGGTCGTGGTCACCGAGGTCTCCGGTGAGCAGACGATTGTGCTCGAGCTGAAGGTCGCCAAGGATGACCTCGGTAAGGTCATCGGCAAGCAAGGGCGTACAGTCAAGGCGATGCGCGCCCTCCTCAGCGCCGCCTCGGCCAAGCTCCGCAAGCGCGCCGACCTCGAGATCCTCGAGTAACTCAGCGCCCAATGCCCAGCAACCTGGCCAGCTCCACCGACGCGCTCGCCGTCGCTGTGATCGTCGGACCACATGGTGTCCGTGGTTGGGTTCGGGTGCATCTGTACGCTCCCAACTCGACCGCCCTACGGGCTGGTCTCGTCGCCACACTCCGGGCCGCCAGCGGCGACGAGCTGAAGGCGAAGATCGTTGCCTCGGAGCCGATCCCCGGGAAACCGATGCGCCGCGTCCATCTCGCGGGCATCACTGGCCGCGACCAGGCCGAGGCCCTCCGCGGCCGCGAGCTGTGGCTCGCCCGGAAGGATCTCCCGCCGCTCAAGGCTGATGAGGTCTACCTCGCTGATCTCATTGGCCTTGAGGTCGAACGTCTGCGCCCCGACGGTCGTCTCCAGCCGCTCGGGATTGTCATTGCTTTGACCAGCAATGGTGCTCAGGATCTCCTCGAGGTTGAGTACGAGCAACCCGGTCGGCGCCCGGACACATGGTTGCTGCCTGTGCTGCCGCAGTTCCTTGCCGAGGTTGAGGGTCGCCTGCGTGTCGATCTCCCGCTCGGTATGCTCCCCGATGCCCTCGCCGATGGCGACGATGTTGAGGCAGAGGGCGACCATGAGGAGCTGGGCGGGTGAGCGGCCCGACCTTTGAAGTCTTCACCCTGTTCCCCGAGGCGATCGCTGGCTTCCTGCATGGAGGTCTGATTGGCAAGGCCGCTGAGCAGGGCCTCGTAGCGATCCACTGCACCGACTTCCGCGACTTCACCTCGGATCGTCACCGCACGGTCGACGACGCCCCCTACGGCGGTGGCCCCGGCATGGTCATGAAGATCGAGCCTGTCGTCGCCGCTCTTGAGGCGGTCACCGTGGCTCGGGGACCGATGCACCGCATTCTCCTTACCCCCTCGGCGCCGCGCTTCAACCAGAGCGTCGCTCGCCGCCTCGCCACCCTGCCGCGAATCGCCCTGCTGTGCGGTCGCTACGAGGGGATCGACGATCGTGTCCGCGAGGCCCACGTTGACGAGTGCCTCTCACTCGGGGACTTCGTCCTGAACGGGGGTGAAGTCGCTGCGTTGGCGATCGTAGAGGCGGTCGCCCGACTCTGCGAGGGCGTGCTCGGCAACCCCGAGTCAGCGGCGCGCGATAGCTTCGGTGCAGGTGAGATTGTCTCGGCAGGTACATGGCTCGAGTGCCCCCAGTACACTCGCCCGCCGGTCTTCCGCGGCCTCGCTGTGCCCCCGGTCTTGCTCAGCGGAGATCACAACGCTGCCGAGCGCTGGCGGGCCGAGCGTGCCTGGCAGCGAACGTGGTCCCTGCGCCCGGATCTCCGCCCGACCCGCTGTTTACCGGGCGACACCCCGATCTACCTCGCACTCGCGCCTGGCCACGGTGATCTGCCCGCAGCGGCAGCAACACTGCCCGGTGTCGCCGGCCGTATCGCCACTGCTCTGGCGCTCGACCCGAGGGGCGTGCGTCGCTCGCTCAAGCGGCGTCACGGAGCGGCACCAAACGTGGTCGCCGTGGCACCCGATCCTGTGGAGACATCGCTGCCCGTTGCCCGCACCGGGGCAGCGCTGCTCGACCTGCTGGCACTCGTGGGAGATCTCTCCGCGCCCCTCGTCTTGCTGCTTTGCCCGACGCAGGCAGTCCTGGGAGATCTCACACATCTCTCTGCCTCGGGCCGTGAGCGCCCACAGGACCCCGCAAGCTGGTCCTCTGCACTTCAAGCGGTGTTTGCGCTGAATGTAGGCGACCTCGATGCCGCCGCTTTGGAGCTTGCACGAAGCGCCCCAATGATTGACTCTTCGCCCCCCCAGCCGGTATGTGGGTCGGCAATGTCCATTGCCGCCGCGGCGCTCTCCGAGCTCCGTTCGCCCGCCGCTCGCTAGCCTGCGCCGCCCGGCCCCGACCTTCAGAGCCCTGTCATGAGCAACAGCAGCCCATTCATCGAGAAGATTGAGAGCACCTACAAGCGCAGCGACCTCCCGGAGTTTCGCCCCGGCGACACGATCCGCGTCCATGCGAAGATCTCCGAGGGCGGCAAGGACCGCATCCAGGTGTTTCAGGGCGTGTGCATCCACCGCAAGCGGAACGGAGCTCGCGGTGCCTTTACGGTCCGCAAGATCTCCCACGGAGTGGGCGTTGAGCGCGTCTGGGCGGTCAACTCCCCCCGCGTCGTGAAGATCGAACTGGTCAGCCGTGGCCGCGTCCGTAAGGCGAAGCTCTACTACCTGCGCACGCTCAGCGGCAATGCGGCCCGCATCCGTGCCCGTCTTGGCGGCTACGCCAGCCTGCTCGATGGCTCCGGCTCTGGCGACAGCGAGCCCACCAACGAGTCCTGAGGCCATGAACCGTGGCTTGCCCGTGTCACCACGGGCCCGCGGACGCGCAAGCGAGGATCTCGCCGCGAGCTTCCTGGAGGCTCGCGGCTTTGTTATTTGCGATCGCAACGTCACACTCGCTGGGGCCGAGCTTGACCTCGTAGCCCAACTCCCGGGTACGCCCGACACGGTCGCCTTCGTCGAGGTGCGCAGTCGGGCCGACACGCTGGCAGGCCACCCGCTTGAGACGATCGGTCCAGCGAAACAGCGTCGTCTGGTGCGCGCAGCGACCGCGTGGCTCATGCGAGCCTCTCTGTGGGAGCGGGTCGCCGTACGCTTCGACGTCGTGGCGATCGTATTCGGAGAGCAAAAAGCCCCAGAGATCACATGGATCCCCGGGGCCTTTGAAGTGAACGGCTGAGCGCTACACGTTCACTGCGTGGGCGCCATCTCCATCGGCATCTGGTTGCACATCGGGTTGCCGTCGACATCCTTCTCGAACTTGTCACACGCTTCGTCGAGAGCCTTGAGCGTCCCGTCGGAGAGGTCGTCGCCGCAGACGCAAAGCTCCTTACAGCAGAACTCGCCAAGCTTCTGCAACTTCGCGCAGCGGAAGCCGCTGTCGCACGACGTCTCCTTGGCGAGGACCTTCTTGCCAATGCCCCCGTCGAGGCAGTCGTCGTCAGTCTCGCAGGCACGCGAGCACATCGAGCGCTGCAACACGTAGGTCGAGTCGAGCTGGCAGTCGCCGTTTGAGCAAGTGAAGCGGGTGACGCCGTCGCCGGTGATGTTGCACTCCGCATCGCTCTTGCAGGTGACCTTCGGCGCGTCATCCTTCTGCGCGAACACGCAGAGCAGATCATTGCAACTCAGCGCTGGAAAGGTGACCACCTGGCTTTCGGGCGCCTGAACGTCGCCGTGATTACAGGGCGCTCCGACGTCACCCTTGGGGCAGGCGCTCATCAGCGGAACAAGGAGCGTGACGCCCAGCAACGTGGCGGCGGTGCGGAGGAGAGCGAGCGTGCGGTTGGCTGGCATGTGGGATCTCGGTCTTGACGGCCGGAAAGGGCCTTCATCGTACACGGCCGGGCCATAGGGTCAAGCGTCCTGGATCGGAACAAAAACTCGCGCAATTGGCCATGGCGGGGCCCCTGGGGGCACTTCGAGACCTCCACCCCCTCCCCCGGCCTCGGTCATCCTGGTCGACCTCGTTGGAGATCCCGCTCGTCTCACAAAGGCCAGGCACTCTCGTGACGACCCGTAATAATAGTCACGGAAGTTGCTCGGCGGCTCACCCGAATTTCCGTGGCATCGTCGAGATCTCGGCAGATCGCCCCCAAATACGGCCCGTTCTATCTGGTTGCCGGTGCCGGGCCAACAACCTCGCTCCCAGCCGTCCACCCCACCCTCCGCGCCTGGACGGGACGCGACTGCACCGGATCTCCCCATGCCGCTCCGCCGCGCGAAAATCCTTGGGTGTCCAAGCACAGCGAGAGGCCCTTGCGACTCGAAGCTGGGCGCTGGTAATGTCCAAGCCTCTATGAGTGCGAACCGCTCCGGCCTTGGCGCCGGGGTTTCTTCAAACTCGGAGAATTCGAGGCCGAAGCCAGGCTCTCCCGCCAGGCACACCCCGCTCGCTGAGGACGCAACGACCGCATGAAATCGCTCCGACACCTCACGTCACTCACTCTTCTCAGTCTTTGCGCCACGTGGGCTCTCTTTTCCCCACCTGCCGAGGCCGGCCCGCCGCCGCCTCCGCCCGCCGGTAAGACTCCGCCGCCGCCACCATCGAGTGGTCCGGCCGTGCCACCCCCTTCGGGGGGGGCCGTGCCGCCACCGTCAGGTGGTCCTCTCAACGCCGCGCCGACCAGCGGCCCGGCGACGGGGGTCTTGGTTGACGCCGAGGAGAAGTACAAGAAGGAAGACTTCCAAGGCGCTGCGATCATCTTTGACGCGGTCGCCAGTGGCAAGACGCCCGGCGACACCTACCGCGCCAAGTTCTGGCTCGGCAAGACGCTCTACAAGCTCGAGTTCTACGCCGTGTCTCTGAGCGTGTTCAACGAGATCGTCGCCGCCGGTCCGAGCCACCCGTACCACAAGCTCACGCTGCCATGGCTCGCATCGTTGAGCCGCGAGCTTCCGGAAGGCGCTGGCGTGCTTGAGAAGGTCGGTACCTACAAGCCGGCCGATCTTGAAGACTCAGCGTTCGACGAGGTTCGTGACGAGCTGTACTACTTGCTCGGTCGCTTCTACTACCAGAAGGGTGACTTGGGTCAGTCGATCGCGCTTTTCGGACAGGTTCCCGATGACAGCGACTACTACATCCCGGCACAATTCTTCCTTGGCGTCGCCGAGACCCGCGAGTTCCATGGACCGCAAGCGGTAGAGGCGTTCAAGAGCGTTCTTCGCAAGAACATCACGCTCCAAGAGATCGCCAACAAGAACAAAAAGAAGCTGAAGAAGGAAGCCAAGAAGAAGAAGAAGGCCGACAAGAAGCTCGCCAAGAGTGGCAAGTTGGTCGGTGGCACCACGGAAGAGCTCAGCTTCGAAGAGGAGATGCAACGCTACCAGGAGCGTGCCAACCTCGCGCTCGGCTACATCTTCTATCAGGTTGGAAAGTTCGAGACGGCCAACAAGTACTTCGACAAGATCCCGCTCGAGTCGCCCTACTGGCTGGATTCCATCCTTGCAGCTTCGTGGTCGGAGTTCCGTCTTGTCGAGCTTGAGCCTGAGAAGGCCAACCTCCACTACCAGCGTACGCTCGGGTACATCCACACCCTCAACGCGCCGTTCTTCTACGACTACCTCTACCCCGAGTCGGTCATCTTGAAGGCGGTCACTTACTACTTCAACTGTCGCTACCAGCCGGCCAAGCTCGCCATCGAGGAGTTCAACCGTCGCTACCCGAAGACCCGCGACGACCTCAAGGATCTACTCGCCAAGGCCCCCGAGGACTTCGCGCTCTTCGACCTCAGCGTCAAGATCCGTAACAGCGAGTCCAAGCTCGACCCCTTCGTGGAGGAGGTCGCCCAGAAGTCGCTGCAGGACAAGACCCTTGAGAAGAACTACGCCTACGTCAACGAGTTGCAGCGTGAGAGCTCCCAGCTCGATGAGATGAAGCCGGACTTCAAGAGCAGCCCGCTCTCCGACACCATCACAGAGAACCTCGACGGCCTGCTCTCGATCGCGAAGGAGAGCACGGGCGCGCTGGCTCGCCAACGCCTGATGACCCAGATCCAAGAGATCAACGATCTGGAACGTGAGGCCATCAAGATCGAGTACGAAATCTTGAACCGAATCAAGGCCCAGGGTGGCGGAGCTCCCAAAGAGGGCCGCCCGCAGAAGCCGAAGATCGACTCCGAGCACGAGATCTACAACTACAACGGCGAGTATTGGAAAGACGAGCTCGGTTACTACAACTACAAGGTCACCAGCCTCTGCAAAGAGGAATAGACCGCCTCGCAGGAGAGGTCAGCGCGCGGCCTTTCCTGCGAATCCAGAGCGTTCACGCGGCGTGGCCCGGCGGTCACGCCAAACAGAGGTGAGAGGTCCATGAAGTCGCACAACGCATTCCGGAAGTTTCGCAAGCTGAGCACCCTGAGCGGCATTTGTCTCATGGCGATGGTCGTCACCTCCTCCGGCGAGACCTTCGCCCAAGAGGCCGAGCCGGCCGCTGGTGGTGACGAAAAGAGCAACGTCCGATACACGCGCAAGTCCGGCAAGGTGCGCACCAAGGACACGCTCGACACCAAGTTCAAGGCCCAGAAGGAGGCTCAGGAGAAGGAGAGCAAGCGCAAGGTCGAGATGATGCAGGGCGGTGAGTTCGCCAAGAAGCGCTCGGCCGTGGCTCAGGAGATCGCGGACACTCAGATCGAGCAGCTCAAGCGCCTACTTAAGGCAACCGATCCGAGCCACGCTGACTACCCCGATCTTCTCTTTCGCCTCTCGGACCATTTCCTCGAGAAGAAGGCCTACTTCGAGAACCAGGTCGGCGCCCTCTACGAAGAGATCTACGCCGCCGAGGAGGCCAAGAACAAGACCAAGGCCGACCAGCTCAAGGCCAAGCAGGCGAAGTTCGAGGCCCAGGCCAAGGAGTCGTCGGAGCAGGCTGTGAAGGTTTACAAGGTGCTTGTCAGCTCGCCGCAGCTCGGCAAGTTCAAGCGTCTTGATGAGGCGTTGTACTTTTATGCCTTCGAACTTGGCCAGCTGAAGCGGGAGGCCGAGATGAAGGAGGCGTACATCCGCCTCATCCAGGACTTCCCCAATAGCCAGTACATCCCGAACGCGTACCTGAGCTTCGCGGACTACTACTTCGGCCAGAGCAAGATCGGCGATGCCCTCCAACTCTACGAGAAGGTCATCACGTTCAAGGACAGCCCTGTCTACGCCTATGCGCTCTATAAGCTGGCTTGGTGCCATCTGAACCCGGTTGGCACCGCCGATCCTCGTTACGATCTCAGCCTCGATTTCTTCGTCAAGACGATCTCGGCGACCCTCGAAGGGCGTGCGGGCTCGGAGGCCAATGCCAAGCAGCTGCGCCGCGACGCTCGTCGCGACCTTGTCCAGGCTTTCGCACAGGCGGGCAAGCCCACCAAGGCGTGGGAGTTCTTCCAAAAGATCGGCGACGGTCCAAAGGAAGACGAGAACATGTCGCGCAAGATGATGGAGCTGCTCTCGGTCCGCTACTTCGGGCAGGGCATGTACACGGAATCGACCTTCGTCTACGAGAAGCTGCAGGAGCTCTTCCCCGAGGACCCGCAGACCTGCGAGTGGCAGGGGCGTATCGTCATCAACGCGCTGGCCACCGACAACAAGTCGGTTCAGTGGACAGAGACTGCCCAGCTGGGCGAGTACTGGACCAAATTTAAGGATGGCGACTACAAGCAGGCCATCAAGCGCAAGTGTCGTGACGAGACGCTCGACACGATGAAGCAGATGGCAACCGTCTGGCACGATGAGGCCGAGAAGACCAAGAACGAGGCGACCTACGCGCTTGCTGAGCAGGCCTACGAAGGGTTCCTAAAGACTTTCCCGAAGGACAAGGATGCCTACGAGATCCAGATGTTCTACGCGGAGCTTCTGTGGGCCCGCGCTGCTGCCCTGATCAACGACAAGAAGTCGAAAGCCGATGGCCTCGTCAAGTTCCGTAAGGCCCACGGAGAGTTCATCAAGGTTCTTGAGATCAATCCTGAAGGTAAGTTCACCCAGGATGCTGCCTTCGCGCAGATGTTGGCGATGAAGAACGCCCTTGAGTATGACGAGACGGGCGGTCAGGGGAAGGCCTGCAAGACCAACTCGGAGGGTGTCTGCGTCTTCCAGGAGAAGGAGAAGAAGAAGAAGGTCAAACGCGACGAGAAGACCTCGACGGACACCAACGCCGACTATCCCGAGAGCGAGTATTCGGAAGACGAGAAGGGGATGCTCGAGGCGTACGACACGTACCAGAAGTACGTGAAGGACGCGAAGGACCCGGAACTGCCCAAGATCGTCTATCACCGGGCCAAGATCATGATGACCCACAACAAGTTCACGGACGCCCGTCCGTTGCTTGAAGAGATGGTCGTTAAGTTCGACGGTACGATCTACGCTGCGTGGTGCTCTGAGATGCTCCTCGACCTTCTCACCATCAAGTGGACGGCCAAAGGCGCCGCTCCGGAGGAGGTGGTCAAAGCCTCTGACGATCTTGAGAAGTGGGCAACCAAGATGCAGAAGATGAAGGTCTACACCCATCCGGAAGCGGATGAGTTGAAGGCCGCCATCCCCCGCTTGCTCGCTGGCATCGGCTGGAAGAAGGGCATTGCATTCCGTGATGCCGGTGCTGCGGGTGATCCGAACGGCTTCCGTCAGTGCGCCGAGCAGTTTCTTGGTCTGTACAACGAGTACGGGGATGAGCACGAGAAGGCCTCGACCCTCATCTTCAACGCAGGCGAGTGCTATGAGGCTGCCTACCTGCTTGGGCAGTCGGTCCGCATGCGCAAGCTGCTGATCGACAAGTTCCCGAACAGCGAGCACTTCCAGGGCACACTTTCGAAGCTCGCTGGCAACTACCAGGCCATTGCGATGTACGACAAGGCCGCCGAGCGCATGGAGTCGTACGCCGAAAAGTACGTCAAGGACAAGGAGTCGCCGGACTTCCTGCGTAATGCTTACCTGTTCCGCCTCGGTCTTGGTCAGAACGACCAGGCCAGCGCTAACTTGGCCAAGTACGAGGGGCTGTACAAGAAAGACAATCCCGAACTCGCCGCCAAGATCTTCTGGTCGAAGCACGATATCCTCAAGACCGATGAGGAGAAACTCAAACACGCCGAGGAGTATCTGAAGACCTATGGCAAGTCTGGCGGTGCCGATCGTCGGATGGTCGCCGAGGCCTCGATCGGTCAGATCTTGTGGCGTCAGTCCTGCGACAAGGGCTTGCTCTACGACTCGTGCATGAGCGTACAGCGCAAGGTGGCCCAGGCTGGCGATGCGGCCCGCAAGCGGGCTGCCGAGCTCAAGCGCAAGGACAAAAAGCTCAAGGAGAAGAAGGCCTCCGGCGGCAAAGCCAAGCAGGAGATCCCAAAGAACTGCGGCAGCGCGACCTCCGGCATCATCACCGTCTACCCACGCAACAAGAAGCGGGCCGACGAGGCACAGAAATACTTCGACAGCGTCATCAAGCAGGCCCGTAATAAGGTTTCGGTGCCTGAAGACGATCGTCAGCGGGCGGAGGACTTCCGCAACGCTGTTGCGATGTCGCAAGTCTACAAGGCTGACGTCCAGTACGAGGAGTACGTCGTCATCGAAATGCCCGGAAACCTGAGCTTCTTTGTAGAGGACTACAAGAAGGAGTCGGGCGTGCCCAAGTGGGAGAAGGAGTACAAGGAGCAACTCAAGAAGAAGGAGGACTCAATCAAGCGCTTCACTGAGTTCTACCAGAAGAAGAACAAGATTGGCTCCGAGCTGCAGAAGAGCTACGACGCGATCGTCGAGGCGAAGCAGTCGCCGTACTGGATGCTCGCTGCGGCGGCTCGCTCGGCCATGGTCTCGCAGAACTACGCTGACCAGCTTTACCGTGCCGAGGTGCCAGCAGAGTTCAAGACCGAAGAGGAGGCATACGCCTTCTGCGACGAGCTCAGTGACAAGGCGCAGCCTCACCAGGAGGCGGCGGTAGCGAAGTTCTCGTATTGTCTCGAGAAGTCCACCACCTTCCAGTTCTTCAACGATTTCTCGCGCCTGTGCGAGGAGGAACTCCAGCAGCGTGACGCTGACAAGTACCCGTCGACCTCCGAGATGTTCGGTAAGTCGCAGTACACGGCGAGCCGCCCCGATCGCGTCGAGGTTCAGACGGATCTTGAGGGCGAGCGGCGCAAGCCTGATACCGGCGCCAAGCCGGCCGAGAAGAAGACGGACGACAAGAAGCCTGAAGAGAACAAGGACGAGGCCAGCGACGCGGCCGAGTGAGGTACCCATGCGTAATCTGATCAAACTCGCAAGCATCGGTGCTCTGGCGGTCGTCTTGTCGGCCTGCGGCAAGAAGCCGGATGGCACCAAGGATCCAGACGGGGGCGGCGGCAAGACGACTGGCCCAGCTGGCGCCACTCAAGGCGGCGCAAACCCGGCGGCGGCTACGGCCGAGGCCAAGGCAGACTTCGAGAAGGCCGTGAAGGGCTACCTCTCCGCCAAGAGTGATGGAAAGGTCAGCGGCGACGAGTGTGAACGTGTGGCCGATGAGTTTTCGCGGGTCTACAAGGCCCACGGGGTTCAAATGGCGATCGCCCAGTTCAACGCTGGCGTTGTCTACGAGGAGTGCGGCCAGAGCGACAAGGCGGAGCCCATCTACTCTGGCCTTGTCAGCTCGGCGCCGAAGTTTGACCTCCCCTACAACAACCTGGGCGTCATCTACTGGAAGAAGGGCCAGGACAGCAAGGCGCTCGACATGTTCAAGAAGGGTGTTGAGGCAAACAAGCTCAGCGCCCGTGCGGCTCGGAACAACGTCGCTGGCTTGATGCGCAACCAGTACATCGGCAACACCGATCTCAACGTTTTTGGCGAGGCGGAGAAGTCGATTCAGGGCGTTTTGGCACTCGATTCTGGCAACCAGGCGGCCTACGAGAATCTGGCCCGCATCTACTACGATCGCGGCCACCTCAAGGACAAGTCATACTTGGTGCTCGCGGATCTGGTGGTGACCCAAGGCATCCGGGTGCTCAAGAACGACAGCAAGGAGAGCGCGGACATCTACAACATCAAGGGCCTTCTCCTGCTGGAGAGGGACAACCAGGTGGATGCGCTCAAGACCTTCAAGGAGGCTGTGCGGGTCGAGCCAAACCACGTTGAGGCCAATCTTAACATCGGCTTCATCTCCATTCGTTTTCGTGACTACGCGACGGCGGAGGGCGCTTTTCAGGTCGCTCTCAAGTCGGCGGCGCAGCAGAAGAACATCGAGGTGTGGCTTGCCCTCGGCGTCGCGCAGCGGGGCCTCAAGAAGTTCAAGGACGCGGAGGAGTCGTACAAGAAGGCCCTCAAGCTGAACGCCAGCGATCCACGAGCCTGGTTCAACATGGGCGTGCTCTACCAGGACCATCTGTCCACGCAGGATGGTGTGGATCCGATGAAGGAGGGCGAAAAGCTGATCAACGTGGCAAAGGGCCACTACAACAAGTTCGTCGAGTCAGCCGGCGCGAACAAGACGTACGCGACCCGTGTTCTTGAGGCGAAGGACAGGATCGCTACCATCGATCAGACCTTCGAGTTCAACAAGATCAGCATCGAGCTCGAGAAGAAGGCGGCTGAGATGGCCAAGCTGCAGGCAGAGCAGGATGCAGCTGAGCGCAAGCGTCTGCTGGAACTCGAAAAGCAGGCGATGGACGCAGAGAATGCAAGTTCAGCTCCAGCGCCCGCAGCGCCGGCAACGGGTGCGCCCGCTGGTCCCGCGGGTGGGGCAGCCGCGGCAGCACCTAAGAAGTAGTCGGGGGATCTCCCCTGACTTCGGGTAGTGAGGGGGTCATGGCTCACCGAGTCAGTGGCCCTCTTACTGCGTTTGTGCGCAAAAACCCGGCCTGCAGGGCATGGAGCGCCCGTGAGCGGCCCGCAGGGTGGTTTACAAGCCACGGTAGCGCGAGGTATGGTGCGCGAAAGTCCTGTTCTCAGGCGAGAAGATCGAGGTTCACGATGCGATTCGCACTGGTCACTCTCATCACGACTCTCTTGGCCTCTACCAACGCTTGGGCAGCTCCCGCGAGCGACACCGACGCCGACTCATCAGCCGCGAAGGGTAAGGGCGCCAGCGGAACGACGGTCTATGACTTCGACGACGACAACGTCGATGGCGAACTCTTGTCCCCAGAGGGAGCCAACATCGCTTCCCGAGGGCGCACCAAGCACGCCAGCTTGATCACCATCCGTCCGCACTTCATTCCTGAGCTCATCAAGATGGCTCAGGACGTTTAGACCAGCCACCTCCGACGCTTCGCCCGTGAAGTCATCAGCTTTCGCAGCACGCGTGCCCAGGACACCTCCTGATGCGCGTGCGCTCGTGTGTGCGGTGGCAGGCGCGCTCTCGCACACTCGGGTAGAAATTTTCCAACCGCGGAACATCTGCTGCAGCACGCTGTCTCTGCCGGCGTAACCTCCTGGCCCAAGGACCCGACCCATGTCCACCAAGACCCTCGCAATCAAGGTGTTTTACGGCGACCAGCTCGTCGACACCCAGACCCTCTCCCAGGACGTCATCAAGATCGGCAAGCTCAAGAGCAGCCACATCTGTCTCGATGACGAGGCCGTCGCCCGCATGCACGCGGTGATCGAGGTCTCGGGCGATGAGGTCCGCGTCATCGATCTCGGCAGCGCGACCGGCACGACGCTCAACGGCGGGCGCATCGACAAGAACGCCGCGCTCGCGGACGGCGACGTCCTGAACTTCGGACCGTACCGCCTCGAGGTCGGCTTCGTCCGCCAGGCGGCAGTCGCCGCGCCGGTCCACGCCGCGCCGATCGCCGCGCCGGTCGCAGCCGCCGCGCCGATGGCCGCCGCAGCCGCCGCGCCGATGATGAACCGCGCGCCGATCCAGATCGACGCCAGCGAGTTCGAGGTCCAAAACGGCTCGCGCGTCGCCGAGGTCGTGGCGATGTTCGGCAACACCGTG
>JBGAUO010000180.1:0-8692 GCA_044228605.1 Nannocystis sp.
GCTCGCGCAGGCCGTCGCCCACGGCCGCGATCACGGCGGCCCGGCCCTGCGCGCCCTGTCCTTCCGCCAGCGCGGCGCCCTGCTCGCCGACCTCGCCAAGCTCCTGCACGGCCAGCGTGAGGCCCTGCTCGACCTCTCGGTCACCAGCGGCGGCAACACCCGCGGCGACGCCAAGTTCGACGTCGACGGCGGCCTCGGCGTGCTCGCGGCCTACGCCGAGCTCGCCGAGACCCTCCCCGACAGCCCCTGGTTGCTCGAGGGCGAGGCCGCCGCGCTCGTGCGCACCAGCAAGGTCCGCGCCCAGCACCTCCAGGTCCCCCGCCACGGCCTCGCCGTGCACATCAACGCCTTCAACTTCCCGGCCTGGGGCATGCTCGGCAAGCTCGCCGTCGCCGTGCTCGCCGGCATGCCCGTGCTCTCCAAGCCGGCGACCAGCACCTCCGCCCTCGCCCACCGGATCGCCGAGCTCATCGTCGAGGCCCGCCTGCTCCCTGAGGGCGCCTTCCAGCTGCTCATGGGCCCCGCCCAGGACCTCCTCGATCACCTCGGCCCGCAGGACGTCATCGCCTTCACCGGCGGCGCCGACACGGCCGCCCGCCTGCGCCAGCACGCCGGCATCGTCCGCCACGGCGTCCGCCTCAACGTCGAGGCCGACAGCCTCAACGCCGTCGTGCTCGGCCCGGACCTCGCCGAGGGCAGCGCCCTGTGGGACCTCGCCCTGCGCGACGCCACCATCGAGCTGACCCAAAAGACCGGCCAGAAGTGCACCGCCACCCGCCGACTGCTCATCCCCGAGGCCATCCTCCCGGCCTTCCGCGACGCCCTCGCCGAGCGCCTCGCCGACCTCGCCAGCAAGACCGGCGACCCCGCCAGCAAGGCCGTCAAGATGGGCCCGCTCTCGACCGCCCAGCAGCTCGCCGACGCCCGCACCGGCATCACCCGCCTGCAGGCCCACGCCCGCATCATCCAGGGCGACCCGCAGCGCGCCGCCTTCCTCGACGCCCCCGCCGGCAAGGGCTTCTACCTCGAGCCGATCCTCCTCGAGGCCGACCCCGCCCACGTCACCGACCCGGCCGCCAGCTTCCACGCCCTCGAGGTCTTCGGCCCCGTCGCCACCCTCCTCCCCTACGACGGCAGCGCCAGCGTGGCCGCCCGCGCCGTCGCCCTCGGCGGCGGCAGCCTCGTCACCACCGTCTACAGCGACGACCGCGAGTTCACCGCCCGCGCCGTCACCGACATCGGCCCGCAGCTCGGCCGCCTCGTCCTCAACGACGAGAAGTCGGCCGCTGGCGCCTTCAGCCCCGGCTGCGTGTTCCCGCAGGCCAACCACGGCGGCCCCGGCCACGCCGGCGGCGGCGCCGAGCTCGGCGGTCGCCTCGGCCTCGAGCTCTACATGCAAAGGCTCGCGGTCCAGGGCGGCGCCAGCCAGCTCGCCCGCTTGCTCGGCAGCAAGACCTAAAGACGCGCCAGCTCCTTCGCCAGGAACACGCGCCGCGGCGACACATCACCGCGATGTCGGCCGCCAGCGCGTGTCGTGATCTCGGGCCTCACATGCACTCGTTGCGCGGGTCGCCGGGCGCGTGACACTTCAGGCACACGCGATGGTTGTGCGCCGCCAGCGAGCTGCAGCGCAGCGAGTTGGCGAAGCCCGGCCCGTGCGGGCTCACGTTCAGGCCCGGGTTCGCCGCGCCCGTCGTCGCGTGACACGCCAGGCACGAGTCCTCGGTGTGGCAGCTCGCGCAGGCCGTGATGTTGCGCTGGGCCGCGAACGCGTGGCTCTGCGGCGCGCTCGGCGGACCGTCCCACCCCGGCGGATGAAAGCGCAGCGGCGACCCGACCCCGAACTTCGCGTCGCTCCCCTTCTGCTCGAGCCCCAGCCGCTGATGACACGCCAGACAGTCCGTCTGGACCCGGTGGCAGCTCTGACAGTCCTGCGTCTGCGCGCGGGCGTCGAGCGCGTGCGTCGTCAAATAATCCCCGCTGTGGATCCGCATCGGCCGCACCGCGCCCGCGTGGCAGTCGGTACAAAACGTCTCGTCGTGGCACTGCTTGCACAGCGACGGGTTGCTCTTCGCCACCCCGCGGTGATCCTCGACAAACGCCAGGTCGTGCGCCGCCCCCCAGCTGCTCTGCCCGCGCGGCACCAGCTGCGGCATCACCCGGTCGCTGAAGCTGCGCGTCACGATCTTGCCGCTGCCGTCGCTCGGGTGGCAGGCCCCGCAGCGGTCGCTCGCCTTGAGCCCGTTATGGCAATTCAGGCAGCTCTGCTCCGCCGGCAGCTGCAGCACCGTCGCCAGCCGGACCTTGCTCATGTCCCCGTGGCAGGTCTCGCACTTCGCACCCATGTCGAGGTGCCGCTTGTGATCGAAGGTCAGGTTGGCCTTCGGCGCGCGGATCGTCGCCGACACTCGCATCACCGTCCCGGTCGGCGCCGGCCCCTGCGTCACCCGCGTGTGGCACATGTCGCAGCGCGCCGGCTCGCCCGCCGGACGCGGGTGCTGCGGCCCGTGGCAGCTGTCGCACGCCGCGCCCGTCGGGAAGTTGTAGTCGGCCACCTGCGTCGACCCGCGCACCTTCGTGTGACAGGTCGTGCACGCGATCTTCAGCGCCAAATGCTGCCCATGATTGAAGCGCAGCGGCAGCTCCTGCTCGGGATACACCGGGCTCCCGCCCCGCATCGGCCCGTGCATCACCGCCGCCGTCGCCGGCAGCTCGCCCTGCGTCAGGCCCCCGCCCGCCTCGACCCGCCACCCCAGCATGAGTCCGCCCGCCAGCGCCCCGAACAGCGCCACGCCGATCGCCGCCGCGACCAACCTGTCCTTGAGGACATGTCCCTTCGCCTCCGTCGCTTCGCTCGGCCTGCGCATGCTCATCTCCCCACCCTCAGGGTCCAGTCGGCCGTCAGCGCCCCGAACACTCGGAAGGCCTGGCGATAAAAGCTCGTGAACATCTCCTCGCCCAGCACCGCGAGGTGGATCCCGCGCCACAGCTGCACGTTGACGCCCGCCTGCACTGCGACGCTGTAGCCCTGGCGCGTTGCCGTCACCTCGTCGCGGTAACGCAGCGCGAACACCCGGCCGTCGATCGCCACCCGATCCCACGCGATCATCGTCCGCGTATCGAGGTTGCCGCCGACCCGCAGCCCGCCCTCCCCGCCGATCCCATAACCATCCAGGCGCGCCGAGAAGCGCCGGATGCGAAAGCCCGCCGTCGCCCCGCCGCCCGCCCCCACCGTCACCTTGCGCTCCGGCACCGTGCCGAGCTGCGCCGTCATCTGGTCGCGAAAGAAGCGAAACTGGCCCCGCGCCGCCAGCGTCCAGCGATCGCCCAGCTGCACCTGATACACCACCCGCGCGTCCTCGAAGGCCTGCAGGTTGAACACGTTGAAGATCGAGTCCAGGTCGAACACCGGCCGCGTGCGCAGGTACATGAAGCGCAGCATGTGCTTCGGCGTGAACGCCAGCTGCAGCCCCGCCGAGGTGTCATCCAGCCGCCCCGTCCCCAGGTTGTAGCGCAGCGCCACATACGGCGAGAGCCGCCCGTCCGCCGCGTTGGCCGCCGCGCTCAGGCTCACGATCTCCTGATCGACCGCGCTCGCCAGCCCGCTGCTGCCGTCGTCGTTGACGATGCTGCGGTTGACCCCCAGCGGCGAGAAGGTCCGGCGATACGCCACGCGCGCGTCGAACCAGCGCAGCCCCACCACGCTCGCCGCGGCCCCCACCATCGGCGAGCGCTTGCTGTCCGCCGGCGTCCCCGCGGTCCCGTCCTGCTCGAAGGTCGGGAACCCGAACAGCGCCGTCCCGTCGACCTGGAACCCGCCAAACGCCTCGAGCCCGAGGTGGATCGGCGTGCGCACGCGGACCCACGCCCCGTCAAACGCGTACCAGTCGAGCCCCGACATCTCGAACTGCCGCCCCGCCCGCAGATCGATCATCCCGCGCAGGTTCTCAGCCTCGAGGTACGCGAACATCACGTCGATCTGCCGCGTGTCCAGCTGGTTCACCAGCGTCGCCGCGCGTCCATCCGCACCGGTCGCGTAGCTGCCGAAGTCGTGGCGCACCCGCATCGAGGTCACCAGCCGCAGCTGCCCGTCCTCGTGCGCGCGCCGCAGCTCCCCGCGGTCGCGCGGCTGCAGCAGGTTGTAGACCCCGAGGTTCACGTACTGCACCAGCCGCCGCCGCGACAGCAGCTGCCCCTCCGGCCCCGGCACACGCACCATGTAGCCCTCACCGAGCGTGCGTGTCACCGTGCGGATCTCCGCCGCCCCCGCCACGCGCGGCCCCGCGGCGATCGCCAGGCCCGTCACGATCAGCAGCCACCGCGCGTGTCCGCGTCCCGGTGCGCGACGTCGTCGCGCCGCGATGCATGCCCCTGTTCGCGCCAAACCGCCGTATGCTAAGCCATTCGCCGCCCGACTGGCACCCGCGGCCCGCGCCCGGAACTTCCCCCTCGCCGTCGCTGTCCTGTCGCCGCGCCGCAAGCCCACCGTCCACGCCTCGCCACCTCGCCATGACGCCACGCCTCGCCCTCTGCTGCGCCGCGGCCATGCTCGCGGCCACCGCCACCGCCGCGTGTCGCCCGGGCCCGAGCACCCCGCCCGCCGCCGATCCGCAGGCCCCGATCGCCTGGTACACCGGTGACGCGCTCACAGCCCGGGCGATCTCTGCCGCCACGGCGGGCGAGCGAGTCGCCCGCGTCGACGTCCTGCTCGACCTCCTCGACGCCGCCCGCTTCGCCGACGACCCCGGCGCCCGCGAACAGCTGTGGCAGGCGCTCGGCGGCACCCCCAGCGCTCGCGGCCTCGCGGCGACCCGCGACGCCAGCACCCGCATCCTCGGCGAGGCCATCATCCTCGACAGCGGCCCGCTCAGCGACGACGCTCGCGCCTTCATCGGCGGCGTCATCACCCTGCTCAGCGCCGACCTCGGGCTCATCGGCGCCGCCGACGACCTCTCGATCCGCGTCGCCGCCTATCGCGACGTCGCCACCAGCGGCCACCCACGCGCCGCCGACAACGCCCGCTGGCGCCTCTACGACCACGTCCATGGCTGCCTGCAGGCCGCGCTCACGGCCCCGCAAGAGCGCCGCCCCGACATCGCCGTCCACGCCCTGTATGTCCGCGAGGACAGCCTCGCCCCCTGGCTCGACGACCGCGCCGTGCACGCCCAGAGCCCGCTGCCCACCGCCGACGATCTGCTCGCCCTCATGCTCGCCCCGCGCGACACCCTCGCTGGCGATCCCCGCTGGGCCGCCACCACCGCGCGCCGCGACCTCACCGACACCACCCTGGCAACCGCCCTGCGCGCGTCCCTGCCCGCCGCGCGCGACCCGACCTGGCCGCTCGCCGCCGTCCCCCAGGGCACCGCCCGGCGCGACTCCCTGCTGCCGATCGTCCGCGTCGACGATCGCCAGGTCGACGTCGACCTCGGCCGCCCCCAGCTCGTGCACGGCGAACACGGCGCCCCGGAGATCGTCCGCGCCCTCGAGGCCGCGCTCGCCCGCGACGGCCGCGGCGCAGTGCTCCTGGTCGCCGCCCCGCTGCTCCCGTCGCCCGCCCTCACCGCGATCACCCGGACCCTCCAGGGCGCCCGAGTCGCCCGCATCGAGCTCGCCGTCCGTGAGCCCCGCCTGACCACCGCCGCGGACGAGCCCGGTCAGGTCGTCGTCCAGCTCCCGCTCGAGCTGCTCCGCGAGACCGACAAGGGCACCACCGCCGGCATCCTCCGCGACTCACGGGTCCACGCCCACCTCAGCGGCCGCGGCGTCCAGCTCGCGCTCGACGGCCGCTGGCTCGGGCTCACCACCGGCGAGCCCGACCTCGCCGCCCAGCTCGCGCGCGTGCGCCAGGCCTACCCACGCGAGCGCACGATCACGCTCCAGCTCGGCGACGACGTGCTCTACCAGCAGCTCCTCGATCTCCTGCGCGCGCTCATCGGCGACCCCCAGCGCAACTTCGAGGTCGCCGCCTGGCGCCCCGCCGCCGCCCTCCCGCCGCAAGATCCCACCAGCAAGACCACACGTGCGCTCGCCACTGAGGCCGCCCGCCTCGAGCGCCGCGCCCGGCTCGGCCGCGACGGCGGCCGCGTCAGCCTGCAGCAGGCCTACCCGCTCGCAGCCGGCGACCAGCCGCGCCTCGAGACCCTCGCCCGCAACCTCCTGCGCTGCCTCCCCGAGCTCGAGACCCCGCTCCCCGCCGGTGAGCCGCTCCGCCTCGACCTCCGCTTCGACGAGGGCCGCGTCGCCAGCATCAGCGCGCAAAAGCCCCGCACCCGCGTCCCCCCGGACCGCCTCGCCGCGGCCTCGGCCTGCGCCGAGCTCGAGGCCCGCGGCTTCCGCCTCCGCGAGCACCGCGACGCCATCGCCATCGAGCTCCAGCTCCACCCTGCCCCTTGAGACATGTCCCGCAGCACATGTCCCGCAGCCCATGTCCCGCAGCACATGTCCCGCAGCACATGTCCCGCATGTCCCGCAGCCCATGTCCCGCAGCACATGTCCTTCCGACCAGGCAGCGACCCGCCGCTCGCCGACTAGCCCGCACCCTCGCCAAGCGCCTGGTGCTCCGGGCTCGCCGACTAACCCTCACCCTCGCCCAGCGCCTGGTGCTCCGGGCTCGCCGGCAGCGCCGCACGGGCCCCCTGCACGGCTGCGGCCAGCGCCTCTGCGCGCGGGCTCCCGATCAACACCACCCGCCGACGTCCCTTCGCGTCGCGCCACACGATCCGCGCCGCCCGCCCGCCGTCTCCCGGCATATTGTAGATCCACTCGCCGCCGAGCCCGCGACGGATCCCCCACCCGCCGAAGCGCTTCCAGTCGTAGCTCGTGGCCTCCGCCGACTCGATCGCCGCGATCGGGATCTCCGGCCCAAACAGCCCGTACTGCACCTTGACGCTGCCCGCCGAGACCGTCACCCGCAGCACCGAGAACATCAACCACACCAGCGCCAGCACCGGCAGCGCCAGCGGTAGCACCTGCCAGGCCCCGCTCGCCAGCGCCGAGCCCAGCACCGTCAACATCGAGGCGGCAAAGATCGCGTGCATCGGCCAGCCCGCCCGGTGCTTGTCGCGATGCAGCACCATCCCCTGACCCGGCATGAACCTGCGCTCATAGAGGTCGGGTGTCCGCGTCTCCGTGACGGGGACGAGGTCGGTCGGTTCACGCGCCATGATCGAGCCTAGGCCGCCCCTGGCCCCCCGGTCAACGCGCCCGCCAGCGCACGCCTCCCAACCTTGACGCCTCCCGCAACGCCTCCCTACGATGGCCTGTGCTCGCGCTTCGTCGCCTCTCCTGCAGCCTCGTGGCGATCGCTGCCTGCCACACCGCAGGCGACGGCGACAGCACCAGCGCGAGCGCCACCGTCGACACCGCGACCGACACCGCGACCGACACCGACCCGCCCGAGGTCCTCGGCGTCGACATCATCGACCTCGAGATCCCCGGCTCCTTGCACGTCCAGGGCCTCCCGCTGCCGGCGCGCATGTACGTCCCCAGGCTCGCCGGCGACGCCGTCCCGCTGTCTGGCATCCTCGTGATGCACGGCTCCGGCGGCCTCTTCAAGATGCCCGACGGCAGCGAGGGCGAGCGCCCGTGCAGCCCCGAACCCGAGCCCCAGTTCACCCGCTGGGGTCAGCGCCTCGCCGAGCTCGGCCACGTCGTCCTCATGCCCGCCAGCTACGACGCCCGCGGCTTCTGCGACCGCTACGACGACACCGCCCGCATCCCCGCCGACTTCGATGATGATCGCGAGCGACTCGTCGCCCGCGTCTACGACCTCGACGCCAGCAGCCGCTTCCTCTGCATGCGCCCCGAGGTCGACTGCGATCGCCTCGGCCTGCTCGGCTTCTCCCACGGCGCCTCCACCGTCATGCTCGGCCAGCACTGGGAGCTCGGCCGCGCCCTCGACGAGTACGCCACCGGCGAGGGCGCCGAGCTCGACATCCTGGTCCGCTCCCCGCCGCCCGGCGCCCCCGACTTCTCGGTCGCCGTCGCCTACTACCCCGGCTGCGGCCTCGAGAGCGTCGTCCACTTCAGCCAGGACGCCAGCAAGGACCCCGGCGCCCTCTACTTCCCAAACACCGACCTCTACATCGAACACGGCGACGCCGACCCCCTGATCGCCGACTGCAGCGCCGCCGACGGCCAAGGTCGCCGCCAGCTCCAGTCCGCCGCCGTCGCCGAGGCCCGCGGCCTGCCCGACCGCTACCACATCAGCGTCTACCCCGGCGCCGACCACGGCTTCGACAACGCCGACACCCCCGGCAGCGACGAGGGCAGCGGCAGCACCCGCCCCGAGGACATCGCCGCCCGCGACGCCGCCCTCACCGCGACCCTCGCCCACCTCGCCGATCACCTCCGCTGATCCCCCCGCGCTGCATCCCCGGGACTTGCGCTACCCTCCCGCCGATGCCCACGCGCGACCCGCACGACGAGCTCCGCCTGCTCCTGCGCCCCGCCGGCGGCGGCCTGCACCTCGTCTCGACCGGCCGCGCCGAGCAGCTCGCCATGCAGCGCGCCCTCTATGGTGTCGCCGACGAGTCCGCCGTCCAGGCCGCCTTCGAGCGCCAGCTCCACGCGATCGCCGGCGCCCGCGTCATCATCACCGCCCGCGGCGAAGGCCCGCTCAACGAGGCCGCGGCGGCGCTTGGCCCGCGCTGCCTCGCCCGCCCCTGCGATAACGCCGACACCACGGCCATCG
>JBGAUO010000181.1:0-8679 GCA_044228605.1 Nannocystis sp.
GGAGCTCGAGGCGGTTGCCGTCGAGGCGGTAGGTCGGGGCGGTGTCCGACGACGGAGTCGCTGCGGGTTCGTTCGGCTCGTCGGCCGCCGGGGCGGCCTCCGGCGGGGGCAGGTCGCGGGGGATCACGCCGATGTTGCAGGCGACGAGGAGGAGGGCGACGAACGGGAACTGGCGGAACATGGGTCCCTCGCGATCACTTCACGCGGCGCAGGATGATGGCGCTGATGTTGTCGGGGCCGCCGTGATGGTTGGCGGCCTGCACCAGCTTGCGTACGGCCTCCTGGGCGTCGTTCTGGATGACGAGGGTGTGGAGCTCCTCGTTGGGGACGACGTCGCTGAGGCCGTCGCTGCACAGGAGGATGTTGTCGCCGTGTTCGATGATGCCGGCGTTGATGTCCGGGACGCCCTTGGAGCGGCCGTGGCCGAGGCAGCGGGAGATGCGGCCGCGATAGGGGTGGACGGCGGCCTGGTCCTTGGTGATGACGCCCTTGGTGACGAGCTCCTGAACCATCGTGTGGTCGAGGGTGATCGGTGTGGCGGCCTTCTTGTCGACCAGGTAGGCCCGGCTGTCGCCCGAGTGCGCGACCCACATCTTGTCGCGCACGCCCATGACCATGACACAGGTGCAGCCCATGCCCTCGGTGTCGGGGTTCTTGGCGCTGAACTCGGAGATGGCGGTGCTGGCGAGGAGAAAGCCGTGATAGAGGAGCTCGCGCGGGCCTTGCTTGCGGAAGTTGTTGTCGAGGTAAGAGCGGATGTTCTCGACGGCCATGGCCGAGGCGAGCTCGCCGGCGTTGTGTCCACCCATACCGTCGCAGACGATGGCCATGTAGTAGCCGCGGCCGTCGTCCTCTTGAATGATGATCGCGTCCTCGTTGTGCTCGCGCGAAAGCCCTGGATCGCACGCACCCGCGATCTGCACCTCGAAGTGACCCGGGTAGAAGGTGCGTTTAAAGAGCTTGTACATGAAGCAAGCGGACGCTGTGGAGCCGCGATCCTGACACCTGGGCCAGATTACGGCAAGACGGAAACCAACCGGCCGGGAGCGCGCGGCAGCACAGCGTGGACGTCGAAAGCGAGAAAGCCGGAAGCCCGGACCTCCACATGAGCGGAGAACCGGGCTTCTTGCTTCGAACCTTCGGTATCGAGTTTGTGGAGCAGAGGGGGATCGAACCCCTGACCTGTGCATTGCGAACGCACCGCTCTCCCAGCTGAGCTACTGCCCCAGAGCGAGGCGGGGAAGCTAACCGAAGTGCCCGCGCGGTGCAAGGCCCGAATTGCGGCCCGGAGCGGCGAATCGGTGGTGTGATGATCCGTGGCGTGCGGGGGGATCGGCGGGATCTGTCTTTAGCTGCGCCGGACGGCGCGGCCGAGACCGAAGGCGAGCAAGACGAGGGCGAGCAGGACGAGCAGCGGCGAGTCACGCGGGGTGGACAGCCAGATGAGCCAGCCCGGCGGCCCAGACCCCTGCGATGCGAGCCACTGCAAACTGGCGAGCGAGGTGGGGATGCTCAAGCCGGTCAACATCGGGCTTAGAGGTAGCATCGGCGAGCGTCGCGGTATAGGCCTAGAGAGCATGGCGAGGGCACCCAAGACGCGGCTCGACGAGCTGCTGGTCGCGCGCGAGCTGTGCGAAACACCCGCGCTGGCGCGCGCGTTGATCGTCGCCGGGAAGGTGGTCGTCGGTGATCACACCGAGACCAAACCAGGGACAGGGGTGGCGGCCGACGTGGCGGTGCGGGTGCGCGGGCAAGAGCTGCCCTTCGTGTCGCGCGGCGGCATGAAGCTGCGTGGGGCGCTCGATCGCTTCACGGGGATCGAGCCCCGGGGGCGGGTGGCGATGGACATCGGGGCCTCGACGGGAGGGTTCACCGATTGCCTGCTGCAAGCGGGGGCGCAGCGGGTGTACGCGGTGGACGTCGGGTACGGGCAATTGGCGTGGAAGTTGGCCCAGGACCCGCGGGTGGTGGTGCTCGACCGGACCAACATCCGCACGCTGAAGCCGGCCCAGATCGCCGAGCCGGTGTCGCTGGTGGTCGCCGATTGTTCGTTCATCTCGCTGACGCGGGTGCTGCCGTGTGTGCCGCCGTTCCTGAGCCCGCAGGCCGATGTGGTGCTGCTGGTGAAGCCGCAGTTCGAGCTGGCACGAGCAGCGGTAGGCGAAGGCGGGGTGGTCCGAGAGGAAGGCGCGCGAGCGACGGCGCTGGCGACGGTGCTGGCGGCGGCGGAGGGGCTCGGCTTCGTGGTCAAGGACCACTGCGACGCCTCGCTGGCCGGACAGGATGGCAACCTCGAGCTGCTGGCGTGGCTCCGCTGGGGATCTGGTTGATCGGACAGGTGCGTGCGTGAAGTCGCTTGCGGCGGGCGAGAGGGCCGCGGCCCGCGTGCTAAACGTCGCCGTCCGATGTCGCAGCTGCTCAGCGCCCGTGTCCGTGCTCATTTGAAGTCGCTCGCCCATGGGCTCGCGCCGCTGGTCCAGGTGGGTGTGGAGGGCGTGACACCCGCGGTCGGCAAGGCGGCGTCGGTGGCCCTCGAGCAGCATGAGCTGATCAAGATCCGCCTCGGCCAGGGCTATGAGGGCGAGCGCGACGACGCGGGCAAGGAGCTGGCGGAGCTGACGGGAGCGTCGCTGGTCCAGGTGATCGGGCGGATCGTCGTGTTGTACCGACGCCGCAGCAAGGATGACCCGGAGCGTCCGCGGATCGTGCTGCCGACGCCGGGTCGCAAGGCGCCGGCAAGCCCGGCCTGAATTTCGCCGCCCGAGATCGCGCCCGAATTGGCGGCCCAGGGCCGCTGGCCGAGGGTATGATGGAGCCATGTCCGCGACGCGGGGGGCCATGCTGGCGATTTCAGTGGTGGCCGCGCTGGCGGCCTGCAAGCCGCGTGGGCCGACGCAGCCGACCAATCCCGCGGTCTGGGGCGAGCCAGGGACGGGGACTGGTAGTCGCATCGAGATCCAACGCAGCGAGGCGCCGGTCGGGCCGGCGTCGCCGGTGCTCGAGCTGCTGGCCGGAGAGATCGCTCGTAACCTCGCTCAGCTACAAAGCGACGAGCGCGAGGTGCCAGCGTACTTCCTGGCCTACGATCTGATCGCGCGGGATCACTTGTGGCTCGAGGCGCAGCAGGGACAGGTGGTGCGGCGCAGCATGGATCGCGACCGGACAGTCGATATCGATGTCCGCGTGGGCAGCCCGCAGCTCGACAACAGTCATCCGCAGGGCGGCAACTACGGGCCAGGCAACGGGCTCGGGCTGGGTCGCGGCGTGAGCGTGCAGGACGAGTCGTTGGCGCTGGCGCAGGCGCTGTGGCTGTTGACGGAGCAGCAGTACCGCGACGCGCTGGTGGCCCTGAGCGCGGCGGAGAGCGGGGAGCAGCTCCGTAGCCAGGACGAGGCGAAGCCACCGAGCCCGGACTTCAGCGAGGAGAAGCCGCTGGTGCACCTCGAGCCGCGGGTGCAGCTGGACCTCGAGGGGCTGCGCCAGGCGTGGGAGCCGAGGTTGCGCGAGGCCTCGCTGGCGCTGAGCGCCGACGAGCGGGTGCTCGAGAGCACGGTGGTGCTGCTGGTGAATGTGGACAACCGCAGCTTCGTGGACAGCGGCGGGAGCAAGGTCCAGGCCGGGCACGTGCGGCTGCGGATCATGCTGAGCGCGACGGCCCAGGCCGAGGACGGGATGCGGCTGTCGCGGATGGAGAACTTTGAGGTGCACACGCCCGAGCAGCTGCCGGCGCAGGCGCTGCTGATGGCGACGGCGAAGCGGCTGCGCGAGGAGTTGGTGGCCCTGCGCGCGGCGCCGTTGGCGGAGCCATACGCCGGTCCGGCGGTGTTGGCCGGGCGCGCGGCGGGGGTGTTTTTTCACGAGATCTTCGGGCACCGCCTCGAGGGGCACCGCCAGAAGGACGACCTCGAGGGGCAGACCTTCGCAACGATGGTAGGCAAGCGGGTGTTGCCGGTGTTCCTCGATATGGTCGACGACCCGACGGCGCAGCGGCTCGGAGGTGTGCCGCTGAGCGGTCACTATTTTGTCGATGACGAGGCAGTGCCGGCCCGACGCACGTTGCTGGTCGAGCGCGGCAAGTTGCGCGGATTTTTGCTCGGGCGCTCGCCAGTGCTGCCGTTCAAGCGGAGCAACGGGCATGGGCGGCGCGAGCGTGGGAATCAAGTGGTGGCGCGGCAGGGCAATCTGATCGTGACGAGCCGCAAGACGATCCCCGACGCGCAGCTGCGGCAGGCGCTGATCGATGAGGTGCAGCGGCAGAACAAGCCGTACGGGTTGTGGTTTAGCGACATCCAGGGCGGCTATACGATCACGGAGCGAAGCGGACCGCAGGCGTTCAAGGTGATGCCGCTGCTGGTGTATCGCGTCTGGGCGGATGGCCGTCCGGACGAGCTGGTGCGCGGCGTGGATATCGTCGGAACACCGATCGCGGCGTTCGAGACGATCATCGCCACGGGTGATTCGCCGGGGATCTTTAATGGGATGTGCGGGGCGGAGTCGGGGGACGTGCCGGTCTCGGCGGTGAGCCCGTCGCTGCTGCTACGCAGCCTCGAGATCGAGCGGGCGAGTCACTCGCGCGAGAAACCGCCGCTGTTGCCGCCGCCGGAGGTGAAGCTGTGAAGCCGCTGCTGTTGTTGCTCGCGCTGTTGCAGGCGCCACCCGCGGAGGTGGTGAAGGCCCCGCTCGGGGATCTTCCGCTCGATCGCGAGGTTGCTGCGCTCGAGCAGGAGCTGGCGCGAGGAGTCGCGGGGCTGCGCTTGCCGGACTCGCCGGCGCCCTACTACGCGCAGGTGCAGCTGGTGCGGGCGACTGTGCTGAGCCTCGACGGTTCGTATGGGGGGATCATCACCGACGTGGTCGAGGAGCAGGCAGCGGCGGCGGTCGATGTGCGAGTCGGGAGCGCTGCGCGGGACCAGAGCGGGACCTTCGGGTCGGACGGGCCGATGCTGCGGTATGTGATCGCGATCGAGCCGTCGCCGACGCTGAGCCGCAACAAGCTGTGGCTGGCGCTCGACCAGGCGTTTCGCGGGGCGACGGCGACGTTCTCGCAGAAGCAGGCGATCCTGGCGCGGCTGGCCGGAGAGCCGCCGCCACCCGATCTGGGTCCGCCGCCGTCGCCGATGCCGCGGCAGGCGGCGCCCGAGAGCGCAAGCGCGACGCTCGACCGCGAGGGGCTGCGGGCGCTGGTGTTGCAGCTGAGCAAGCGCTTCGCCGATCACCCGACGATCGACAACGGCGATGTGTTCGTGCAGGTGCTGCGGACGACGGTGACGACGGTGACCTCGGAGGGGCTGGTGTTGCACGAACCGCACTTGCGGGCGGTGCTGGCAGTGGTGGCCGACACCCGCGCCGCGGACGGTATGCACCTCGACGCGGGCGGGGCGATCCACTTGCAGGAGTTGCCGCGCGCGACGGATGCCCTGCGCATGCGGGGAGAGCAGCTGGTCGACGAGGTTTTGCGCGAGCTCGAGGCGCAGGTGGCCGCGCCGATGGTCGAGGAGGACTACGACGGGCCGGTGTTGTTCGAGGCGAAGGCGGCGGCGCAGCTGCTGGCCGCGACGGTGGCGACGCAGGTCGGGGGGAGCCCGGCGCCGCTGGGCGACGCCGGGCGCGTGCGAGACTTTGAGCCGCTGTGGCAGGAAGCGCTCGGCGAGGCGGTCATGCCGAACTTCATCGACCTCGAGGACGATCCGCGCGTGGGCTTTGGGCGCTATGTGATCGATGGGCAGGGGTTTGCGGCGCAGCCGCTGACGCTGGTGAAGGGGGGGGTGCTCAAGGAGCTGTTGATGACGCGGACGCCGAATCAGAGGCGTTCGGCGAGCAATGGGCGGGCGCGGCAAAACCCGTTCATGAGCATGGGTCCGACGATCTCGAACCTCAGCCTGAAGTCGAAGAAGCGGGGGCAGTCGCGGGCGCAGCTCGAGCGCGAGCTGCTGAGACGGGCCCGCGAGGACGGATATGACTTCGCGTATGTGGTCGAGTCGCTGCGCGACAACAACATCCTCGGTCCGGTGGACCGCGAGGGGGCGACGGGCTACGGGGGCGGGCGCAAGGTGAGCCTGCCGTTGCCGGCTCGCATCGTTCGTATCGACGGGTCTGGGAAGCGCACGCTGGTGCGTGGGGCGATGTTCAGCCCGGCGTCGATGCGGGTCTTGCGGCGGATCCGTGCCGTTGGAAACGCGGCCGTCGCGGTGCCGATGCGCATCCCGCCGGGCTACACGGGGGGGTGGGGGGCGGAGACTGGCATGGTGGAGATCCTCAGTCACACGGTCGATGTGCAGGTGAGCACGCCCGACCTGCTGCTCGATGGGCTCGAGCTGTTGGTCGAGCGCAGCGAGAACGAGCGGTTGCCGGTGTTGGCCCATCCGCTGCGGCCCGCGCCGGCGATGGCTGCCGAGGGCGACGCTGAGGACGTGGAGTAGAGACGACAAAAGCCGGTGAGCGTGGCTCACCGGCTCGTGTGGTGCGGGCGACTTCTCTTAGAGGTTGGTTTTGGCGAACTCGATCGCCTGGACGATCGTGTACTGGTCGTCCTTCCCGGCGTAGGTGGCGTCGCCGGCGGGCGCGGTCTGGATGCCCTCGGAGTGCCAGCGGACGATGCCACCCTCGTCGAGGAGGATGATCGCCGGGGAGGCGCGCAAGTACTGGATGTACGTGGTGGCGCCCTCGAGGCCGAGCTCGCGGGCGGCGTTGTACTCGACCGCGTTGGGGAAGCGGTACATCGGCAGCTGCGGCTTGCCTTTGACGCCGTAGTTGGTCTGGTAGGCGCGCAGGGCGGTGTCGTTCATCGGCGCCTGGCGGGGGGTGCCGTCGCCGTTGTCGTTACCGGGGAAGCGGATCTGGGTGAACATGATCTCGACACCAGCGCCGAGGAGGTCGGCCTGGGCGAGCTGCAGCACCTGCATCATGTTGGCGGCCTGGGCCTGCTCTTCGCGGGTGGCGTAGTCCCAGAACATGATGAGGCGCTTCTTGCCGAGGAGCTGGCGGCCGTCGGTGGTGCCGCCCTCGGCGTTGACGAGCATGGCCATGGGGCTGGCGTGGCCGAAGAGGTTGCGGCGGGCCCACTGCGGGGCCTTGTCGAGGTCGGCGGCGCCGACGGTCCAGAACGGCGGCGCCTCTTTGATCGGCGGCAGTGAGTCGTTGGGCTTGGCGACCAACTCGACGTCGACCGGTGCAGGGGCGCCCTGGTGCTGGACGGAGAGCTTGACCGGGTTACCGGTGGCGATCCGGCTGACGCGCATGTCCTTCGAGGAGGTGACGGGCTGGCCGTCCATGGCGAGGATGAGGTCGCCGCGCTTGAGCTGGTCGCAGCCCTTCTCGCAGCCGACGATGTGGGCGATGAAGACACCGCCGGGCTTGAGCTGCTCGGACGACACCTCGATGGTGGGCGGCTTGCTGGCGCCGCCGTCGCAGGCAGATACGCCGGCGACCGCCAGCAGCGAGAGGAGACCAAGTGCGGGGATGAGGCTCTTCATCGTCATCGACTCCTGCCGCACAGACGCGGCCGCGCGGACTGTAGGACGGAGCCCTGGAAGCGTCAAACATCCCCGTCGTGCGCGCTGCGCGCGGTCGGATCGAAGGGGCTCTCAGAAGCGGAAGCGGACGTTCACCGAGAACTTGCCGAAGTGGGGCAGGCCCTTGGTGAGGCTGGCGCCGGCGTCGACGGTGGTGCTCTCGACGATCGAGAGGGGGGCGACTGCGGAGAGGTCCGGGTGGTTGATGCCGCCGAGGACGTAGAGGGCCACGCTGTAGGTGAATTCACCGGTGATGGCGATGTTCGGGTGGACATAGGCGCCGCCGCCGACTTTGAAGGGCGCCGAGATGCCGTGGAAGTCGAGGCGCAGGTCGCCGTTCGCGGTGGTGTAGCGGTTGCGCCACAGCTGGTAGTGGAGACCGGTGCCGACGTAGGCGAGGCCGCGGCCCTTGCGGATGAAGTGGATGCGCAGCGAGGGGCCGACGTTGAGGGCGCGCGACTTGACGGTGTTGACGGTAAGGGTCGAGAAGTCGATCTCGACCGGGAAGCCCTGGGTCTCCGAGATCTGCTGTTGGAGGAGCACCGGGTCGAGGCCGTAGATGGCGACGGCGTTGCGACCGGCGACGTCGCGCGGGCGCAGGGTGTTCCAGCCGGCCTCGAGGCCGATCTCGAGGATGCCGAGGACGTTGCCGCCGAAGAAGCCGCCGAGGTGCAGGCCAGGGGCGGCGTGGTGGCCGGTGTCGCTGCGACAGTGCTGGCGAAAGCACATCGCGGTGCCGAGCTGGAGGTCGAAGACGAGGCCGCCGTGGCGCCATTTCTTGGGGTTCTTGCGCTCCTCGGCGGCCCGCTTTTCTGCCAACGCTTCGATGTCCTCGGCGGTCAAGGGCTTGGGCGCGTCGCTGGCAGGTGTGAGGTCGTCGCCGCCGATCGATGGGGCGCGCAAGGCAGTGTCGCTGGCCGGTGGCCTGGCGGAAGGGACAGGTGGGCTGTCCGCAGGGACAGGCGGACCGCCGGCGGCGAGCGGAGCCGGCGGAGGTGGGAGCTCCACCATGACGGGCGGTGGGGCGACGGGCGGCGCGGGCGGTGGGATCGTGCTTGTGGGCGCTGGCGCTGTTGGGCGGACGGGTGGGGGAGCGCTCGGGCGAGTTGTCGGCGGGGTGGTGGGTCGCGAGACCGGTGGGGCCGTGGAGGGTGCGGGTGTCGTCGGG
>JBGAUO010000182.1:0-8492 GCA_044228605.1 Nannocystis sp.
GTCGCCGCCGCATGCGAGGAAGAGGGCGGGGGCTGCGAGGAGGAGGCGGGTAAGGCAAGGCATGCGGCGAGGATACACGGGCTCGACAGGCGGCGATGCTGCGGCGATGCTGCGGCGGTGTTCGCGTGGGGGTTGCTGCTGGTGCTCGCGGGGCCGGGTCCTGATGGTTCGGAGGATCGACGGGCGGCGTGTATGGAGCGCAACATGGGGGCGCCGGCTCGCTACCGCGGGGTCGTGCGGGCGATGTGTGCGGAGCACGTGAACCTGGGTGGGGTCGGTGCGAGCGTGGCGATCGCGGAGGGCGGGGTGTTGCGCTTCGTGGCGACCGCGGGAGAGCGCTGCGTGGGCGGGTCGCCGGTGACGGCGGAGACGGGGTTTCGTGTCGGCTCGCTGACCAAGCTGGTGACGGCGGCGCTGGCGTTGACGGAGGTTGATGCCGGGCGGATGGCGCTCGACGCCGGGGTGGAGGCGTGGGTGCCCGAGATGGCCGCGTGGGTGGATGACCGGGCCGGGGGGATCACGCTGCGCGAGCTGCTGAGCCACACTGCGGGGCTGGGCGAGCTGGAGCCGAGGTCGGCGCCGGGGGACGAGTGGATCGATGTGCTCGGGGAGCGGGCGCTGTGGACGGGGCCGGGGGAGCTGTGGAGCTACAGCAACGTCGGGTATGCGCTGGTCGGCGTTGCGCTCGAGCGAAGCGCGGGTGCTGTGTTTGCGGAGCTGGTGGCGGCGCGGCTGCTGGGGCCGCTGGGGCTGCGTGCGGCGACGCTGGACGTGACGCGGGCGCTGGCCGGCGAGGTTGCGTGTGGGCACCTCGGGCGGGGGGCCGCGGTGATGGCGTTGGACGTGAAGGAGGATCTCGAGATCGGGGCTGGCGGGGCGCAGTGGACGGTGCCGGCGGGGGGATGGATCGCACCCGCGGGGGAGGTGGTGGCGCTGGCGCTGGGGCTTTTTGATCCGCTGCGCTCACCGCTGTCGGCCGGGGCGATCGACGAGCTGTTGCGCGCTGAGGTGGCGACGCACGAGCGGCCCGGCGAATTTTATGGGCTGGGGCTGCGGATGCAGCGGCTGGCCGATGGGCGTTCGCTGTATGTGCACAGCGGGAACACGGGGGATTTTGCGGCGGAGCTGATGCTGGTGCCGGAGCGAGGGTTTGTGATGGTGGCGCTCGGCAACACGGGGGACCCGCTGCAGGCGACCATGTTGGCGGGTCTGCACGAGCTGCTCGGGGAGCGCTTGCCGCTGCCGCTGCCGGCGGGGGAGGCGGGAGATTATGTGGGGCGTTATGTCGCGGGAGCGGATGAGATCGTGGTTGTTGGCGGGGAGGCGGGGCTGGAGATCACGGGGGGGGGTTGGGGGGGGGCCGGGCGCAGGGGGGGGACCACCGGTTTCGTGCGCCGGGGGTGCGCGAGGCGTTGACCTTCGTGTTTGTGGAGCCGGGGCCGGCGGGGTTTCTGCGCGGGCCGGAGTTCGTGGCGGTGCGCGCTCAGGCGCCGCGGCGGAAGTAGGCGAGGAAGCGGCGCAGGTCGAGGAGGCTGCCGTCGACGGTCAGGCGATCGCCGAGCAGGGCCCAGGCGGCGGAGTCTTGTTGGAGGGCGAGGCGCTTCCAGGTGTCGGTGTCGGTGGTGATGCTGGCGAGCGGGGCAGGGGTGCCGGGCAGCGGCTCGCCGCGCACGACCTCGGCGACGCCGCGGCGGACGGTGACGACGTAGCGGGCGTCGCTGTCGGTGAAGCGCACAGCGATGGACTCGTGGGCTGCGCCGGCGCGGTCGGGCTCGAGGCGGGCGCCCATGGCGGCGAAGAACAGGTCGATCGGGAGGCCGGCGCGGAGCTCGTCGTCGATCGCCACGGCGAGCGGGGAGACGGCGCGGCGCAGGCGGGCGGCGGACTCGAGCAGGTAGGCGCGGCCGTTGCTGTTGTCGGTCTGTTCGCCGAGCTGCTGAAGGGCGCGGGCGTGGAGCTCGCGGGCCGTTGCGAACTCGGGGGCCGCGGCGGCGCGGAGCTTGGCGAGGAGGTGGAGGGTCCAGCGCGGCTCGTCGCGGGTCATGGCGGCCTCGGCCTCGCGCAGCACGGTGGCGGCGCCGCCGAGCATGGCGAGCTCGCGGGTGGCGGCGTCGGGGTCGGGGTAGAGCTGTTCGGGGCGCTCGTCGAACCAGCCGAGCTCGGCGCCGTAGATGGCGCGCACGGACCAGTCGATCTGGCCGTAGAGCTCGGTGAGGGCGGGTTTGTCGGCGAGCTGGGGGGGGAGGCCGATGGTGGCGGCGAGGGTGTCGACGTCGCGGCCCGCGTTGGCGCCGCGGATGACCTCGGCGAGGACCCAGGCGATCGCGTCGCGGTAGTCGGTGAGGGCGGTGGCGACGAGCTCGCGGCCGACGATCGGGAGGGTGTGGGAGGGGATCAGGACGTCGGGGGCGAGCCTGCGCATGCGATCGAGGCTGTCGACCCAGGCGCGGATGGGACGGGGGCTGGTGCCGCGGATCGTGTAGAGGTTGGGGAAGGCGGCGTAGTAGTTGTCGCCGGGGAGGAGGGTGCGGCGGGCGGGTAGCCACACGAACAATTGATCGTGGGTCTCGCCGTGGGCCTCGTGCAATTCGATGTCGGTGTCGCCGAAGCGCAGCTGCTGGGCGCCGGAGAAGCTGTGGGTGGGCATGCGGGCGCCGGTGGAGCCGGCGTGCTCGAGGTCGGGGCGGCGACCGATCGCGGTGCACGGGAGGAGCTCGGGGCCGACGCTGCGGCCGAACTGGTGCTCGCCGCGGCGGGTCTCGGCGGCGCGCAGGGCCTCGTACTGTTTAATAAAATGGCCGGCGAAGGCGTCGGTGGCCCAGATCTGCGGCGGTGGATCGGCGGTCTCGGTCCAGGCCCGGGCGCCGCCGACGTGGTCGATGTGGCTGTGCGTGTAAATGATGGCGAGGACGGGGCCGGGGGAGCGGGCGAGGAGGGCGTCGCGGGCCTCGGCGGCGCGCTCGGGGGACATGCCGGGGTCGACGACGACGTTGCCGATGTTGGTGCGGATGAGGATCGTGTTGGCGAGGTCGTAGCCGATCGCCACGAAGACGCCGTCGGCGGGCATCTCGACGCGCGGGGCGAGCTCGTCGCAGCGGGCCGCGAGGGCGCCGGGCAGCGGGAGCGTGCGGGTCTGGAGGACCGGGGGCGGTGCGGGCCAGAGCACGGCCACGAGTCCGCCGGCGAGCGCGAGGAGGAGGAGGAGCGTCAGTCCGCGGCGGCGTGTCATGGCGCTTTAGAGGGCGAGCAGATCGAGGCCGGTGCGGACGCGCTGGGCGTAGCGATCCCAGAAGCCGCGCTCGCTGGTGGTGGTCTGGTCGGCGGTGGAAAATCCGGTGCGCCAGCGGGCGAGTCGTTCGGGCCCGGCGCGCCAGAGGCCGGCCTCACGCAGCTCCAGCAACACACCGAGGGCGCCGAGATCTGTGGTGAGCTCATAGAGATCCATGCCGCTGGCGAGCGCGTCGTCGAGGCGGCACGCGGCGCGCTCCGCGACTTCGACGATCACCGATTCGGCGCCGGGGAAGCGCAGCAGGGCGTCGATCCGCGGCCCGCTCGAGTAGCTGCCGACCGCCTCGCGGATGGCCTCGCTGCGGCTGGGCTTGGTCTTCTCGGGGTCGGCGAGGAGGTTGGCGAGGGCTGTGCGGGTCTCGGCGGGGAGGAACTCGAGATCGGTGCGGACCCGCTCGACCGCGGCACGTACGTCCTCGGGGTGCACGTTGAGGATCACCGGCTGCAGCCAGGCGACCAGGCCGATGCTGGCGACCAGCCTGGCCGCGCTGGTCTCCTCGTCGAGCAAGCGGACGAGGCTGGCCAGCCCGTCGAGCGCGCCGTCGTTGTCGTAGATGCCGCTGCCCCAGGTGCCCATGGGTGCACGATACCCAATCTGGCGGCCAAGCGACGGGATCGCGCGCTGGCGATCGTGGCCCTTAAATGACAAACACCCGGGGGTGAGCCCGGGTGTGCATGCACTGGGTGCAGGGCGTGCTCAGTAGCCGCCGCGACCGCCACGACCGCCGCCGCCGCCGCGACCACCGCCGCCGCCGCGACCGCCGCCGCCGCCGCCGTAGTCCCCACCGCCGCCGCTGTCGCGGTCACGGAAGCCACCACCGCCGCCGCCGCCGCCGCCGCCGCCGCGGAAGCCACCGCCGCCGCCACCGCCGCCGCCGCCGCCACGACCGGAGGGCTTATCCTCGGCCGGGTTGACACGGATCGACCGGCCGTCGAGGGACGCGCCGTCCATCGCCTGCTGGGCCGAAGCGCCCTCATTTGCGTCCTGGTAGGACACGAACCCGAAACCGCGCGAGCGCCCGGTCTCGCGATCGGTCACAACTTTGGCTTCGACCACCGAGCCGAACTTGGCGAACGCGTCGCGCAGGCCCTCGTCCGTTGTGTTCCAGCTCAGACCACCGACAAACAGTTTTCTCGACATGCTTCTCTTCTTCCGACGTTGGCGCGGCGAACCGGGCCGGCAGGGCCACGGGTCGTAATTCCGGCGCCGACAGCCACCTGGGGGTGCCTGTCGCGCGGCACGATGCGCTCGTTCGCCCGGGATGTCAAATGGGGCGGGGCCGCGGGAAATCACGCGTGGATGCGGAGATGGCGGTAATCAGCGGTGATTTTGGGTAATTGCGCAAAGGCCCTCGCTCGGCGTGCCTGACGAGGATCAGTGGCTGGCCGGGTGGAACACGCGGCCGTGGAAGTCACGGATCTCGCGGGCGTCGAGGCCTTCAAGGTCGGCCTCGCGGCGAGCCCGACCGGTGAGGCCGGCGGCGAGGTCGTCCTCCTTTTCGGCGATCACCACGGTCGCGATCGCGGGGTGGTCGTAGGTCACGAAGTACACGTATTCGCCTGGGAACCACGCGTCGAGGCAGACCGGGTTGAAGTCGCCGGCGGGGGTGCCGGCGATGACGGGGCCGAGCTCGGCCATGGCGATCCTCGCGGCGGCGACGAGCTCGTCGAGGGTCGCATCGCTGCCGAGCTCATCGGTGGGTGCGGAGAAGAAGGCGGTGCCGTTCTCGAACACCACCCACGCCATCAGCTCCGGCGGCTGCGAGCCGGTGGTCGGGTTCTCGTGGGTGAACACGTGCTCGAGCACCGAGCCGACGCTCCGGTTGTTCGCTGGCATCACGGCGCAGCATGCCCGGGGCGGGGCGGGAAGCCAAGCGCTGCCGGGGCGCGCAGGGCCGCGCGGAGGCGGAGGTGATGGGCCCGCGTGTTCGCGGTCGTTGCGGATGCACGGGAGGCACATCGTTCAGGCGGCCCACAGGGCCTCGGCGAGGCCAGCGGCGAGCTGCATGGCGCGGGCGCGCCCGGGGACGCCGGCCTCGTGCACGAGCGCGGGGGCGGGCGAGTTGGCGGCGACGCTGGCGAGCACGGCTGCGGCCATGCTGGCGCGGGCTGCCGCGATCTCGCTGCGGGCGTCGGCGTCGACGCGGGTGTCCAGCCAGGCGTCGATCGCCCACGCGAGCTCGGCGTGGCGGGCCTCGTCGGCGGCGATGCCCCGCATCACGGCGCGCAGCTGCGGGTCGGCGGCGTGTTCGGCCTGGTGAGCGGCGAGCAGGGCGGCCCAGGTCTCGCGGACACAGCCCTCGCTGGCGTTCTCGATCGCCAGCTCGCGGAGGCTGCGGGCGGCGATCTTGCGGCGCTGCGGCGGACGACAGCGACCGCCGCGGGCGGCGACCAGGCGGGCGACGGCCTCGGCGTGGCGCAGCTCGTCGGCGGCGGCGGCGAGGATGCGGGCCAGCAGCTCCGCGGGGGCGCCGTGGGCCGCGAGCTCGTCGGCGAGGGTGGTGAAGGCGTAGACCGAGGCGGCCTCGTCGTGGGCGGCGCGGGCGAGGTAGGCGGCGACGGGGTCCGCGTGGGCGAGGGCGCCGCGGGAGGTGATGCATGCGTGGCTGCGGCCGTCGCAGTTCTGGACGATCTCGACGCAGAGGATCGTGACGGTGCCGTCGGCGTCGACGCTGGTCTTGTCGCAGCTGACGATGTTCCATGCCTCGGCCGAGGTGAGGGCGTCGCAGATCTGGTCGCACAGCTCGCGCGACCACTCGAGCGCGCCGGTGGTGCCGGTGTCGCCGGTGTCGCCGGTGCTGGTGCTGGTGCTCGAGTCGCTGGTGGTGCCGGTGCCGGTGTCGCCGGTGTCGCCGGTGTCGCCGGTGGTGCCGGTGGTGCCGACCTCGCCCATTCCATGCAGCCAGGCGTCGTAGGCCTCGGGCGTCAGCACGATCACGTGATCGTCGTAGATGCACTCGCCGGGGTCGTTGGTGTCGATCGTGGTGCTTGTGCCGGGGACGCTGGTGGTGCTCGGCGAGGTGGAGCTGGTGCCGGGCGCGTCGGTGGTGGGCTCCGCGTGGCTCGTGCCGGTGTGCGGGCTGTCGCTGGTGGTGGCGTCGGTGGTGGCGTCGGTGTCACTGGTGCCTGGCACGTCGCGCTCGGTGCAGCCTGCGAGCAGGGCGGCGAACACGGCGCACAGCGGTCGGGCGAGCTCACCTCGAGGTGTCCTGGTCAGCATGGCGGCGCCGCGATGCAAGCCACTTGCCAGGGCTGTACGGGCTCGCCAGGGGCAGCGGGGAGGCGCGATGCGTCGTGGCGCGGGGGCGGTGTCAGGGTCGGCATGACAGCGCCGTCGCGGTCGCGAGTGCTCGCGGGATCGCGGCGCGACCTGTCCGAAGGGTCAGCTGCGGCGGAGGGTCGCGCCGCGGAAGCGGGTGGCGAGGCCGAGGCGGCGCAGGCCGATCGCCACGTAGTCGGGCTCCTGCTCGACGCCGACGCTGCGGCGACCGAGGCGCTGGGCCACGGCCGAGGCGGTGAAGGTGCCGGCGAACAGGTCGAGCACGAGCTCGCCGGGGCGCGAGCTGGCGGCGACGATGCGCTCGAGCAGGGCCTCGGGCTTCTGGGTCGGGTGCTCCTCGTACTCGGGCATGCGGTAGCGGACGCGGGGGAAGTACCAGACGTTGCCGGGCACCTTGTCGGCGCTGTAGGGGGCGGGGGTTGGTTTGCGGTAGTCGATGAGGCGGCGGCGGGCGCCGGTGGGGGCCTCGACGCGGATCGCGTCGGCGTTGAAGGTGTAGCGGGCGGGGTCCTTGACGCAGTGGAGGATCGGCTCGTAGAGCGAGCCGAAGCGGCGGCGGGCCTGCACGCCGGAGCTGTCGTAGCGCCAGACGACGCGCGACAGCACGTGCAGGCGGGCGCGCAGGAAGATGTCGAGGTGGGGCATGCACTGGGTGCTCGCCATCAGGTAGAGGCTGCCGTGTGGGGCGAGGCGCTCGACGCAGAGCTCGAGCCAGCCGGCGCACCAGGCGAGGTAGCTGGGCTCGTCGGGCCAGCGGTCGTGGCTGGCGCCGAAGCGCTTGCCGAGGTTGTAGGGCGGGTCGGCGACGATCAGGTCGACGCTGGCGGGCGCCAGGGTCCGCAGGGCCGCGTGGACATCGCCCCAGAGGATCGTCGCGGTCTCGTCGTGGTACTTGCGGACAGGCACGAGATCGCGCCAGTCTACGCGAGGAGAACCCCTCATGGAACGAGTCACCGGTATCGGCGGAATTTTCTTCAAGGCCCGCGACCCGGCGGCGCTCGGCGCCTGGTACGAGCGTCACCTCGGGCTGCAGATCGGGTGGGAGACCGGCGCCATGCTGCGCTGGGACTCGCCTGGCGGCACGGTGTGGAGTCCCTTCAAGGAGGACACGCAGTACTTCGCGCCGAGCGGCGCGCCCTTCATGATCAACTATCGCGTGGTCGATCTGGAGCGGATGCTGGCGCAGCTGCGCGCGGGCGGTGTGGAGGTCGACGAGCGCACCGATGTGTCGGAGTACGGCAAGTTCGGCTGGTGCATGGATCCGGAGGGCAACCGGGTCGAGCTGTGGGAGCCGCCGGGGGGGGGGGGACCCCACAGCGGCGGGGTCCCACAGCGGCGGGGTCCCACAGCGGCGGGTCCCAGGTGGCTGTCCTGGGCTGCGAATTAAAGTGTTGACATTGCCGGCAGCATGCATTAGACAGGGCCCGCTCGCTGAAGGCGGTTTTTTGTCATGCTGCGTCTCTGATCCATATCGCTCCTCGTGAGCCCGCGCCCCCCGGTAGCTCGGCGTGCCCTGACGTGTGATGACCACTGCGGTCGTCCGCGCCGGAGCGCGCGCTGGCGGCGGGATTGAGCCGAACAGAGGCCTTGCACGGGCCCTGGCGGCGGGTGTGGGCGTGGGTGAGGCGGGCCTTGGGCCGCGCCGACCGTGGGTCGGTCGCGGGTCTGCGGCGCCGCGGGTATGTGCATTGTCGGTGCGCACGAATGTGTGCACTTTGAGCGAGGCGTCATGCGCTGGGATATGTTCAAGGGGATCGTGGAGCGGCCGCGGGTGAAGGGTAAGGAGCACCCGCGCGGGCGGGACTCGGAGCGGGTCCGTCAGGACCCGGAGCACGCGCCGCTGCGCGAGTCGACGGCCCGGGGTCGGCAGGCCAATGGCAAGTACCTCAACGAGAATCTGGCGCCGCTGCGCCGCTTCGTGCTC
>JBGAUO010000183.1:0-8357 GCA_044228605.1 Nannocystis sp.
CGCCCCGGGGCCCCGCGGGCCCCGGCGCGCGGCCGCGCCGCGCGCCACGCGCTGGGGCGACGTCTGCGGGCGGAGGGTGGCGTGCTGTTCAGTGCGTTGCCGGTGGAGTGGCCGACCGAGGGGGCGCGCGGCTCGGTCGCCGATCCGCCCGAGCTGCCGGGCCTGTGGTGGCGGGTGTGGGCCAGCCTGGTCGCGCTGCTGCGACGCCCGGGCCGGAGCTTCGCCTACGTGCAGGAGCCGGTGGCCCACGGCGCGGTGCTGCGGCTGCTGCTGGCGGTGCGGCTGCCGCTGTGGGGCGTGCTGCTGGCGGCCCTGACGGTGCAGGCGTGGTTGCCCGCGGGGGCGACGAAGCTGCGGCCGATCCACGCGCTGCTCGACCCGCGGCTGTGCGAGGTGCTGTCGCTGTGGTTGCTGCTGATGGTGCCGATCGGCGTGCCGCTGCTGTACTTCGGGCTCGGCATGGTCACCCACGTGGCGCTGGCGCTGACCGGCGGGGCGCCGCGTTCGATCGCCGCGAGCATGCGCGCCTCGGGGTACGCGCTGGCGCCGGCGCTGGTCGGGATCTCGGCGATCGACGTGCCGCTGCACCTGGGCCTGCTGCCGGGCGGCATGTACCTCGGGCTGCTCGCGCTGGTCGGCCTGTCGTTCTTTCACCAGCTGGGGCAGGCGCTGACGGGGACCCACGCGATCTCGCCGGTGCGCGGGTACCTCGTCGCGGTCGTGCCGCTGGCGATGGTGCTCACGGCGCAGTTTGGCCGGGCGCTGCTGGTGTTGCCCGATCTGCCGGGTTGGTCGGCCGCGGCCAGCCACCCGTACTTCATCCCCTGATCGGGTGCGCCTACCTGGCCTCGTGGCTGCCGTCGCGGTGAGACTGTAACCGCTGAGCGAGCAGCACGAATTCATCCGGTTGGAAGGTCTTGTCGGGTTCGTATGCGCTCTCGAATGCGGTGTAGAGCTGATCCTCGAGGGTTTCGATCGACATTTGCCTGTTTGGCAGCTTTCTGATCTGGTGCTCGAACAGCCACTTCCAGAGCGCCGTCACCAGTTCGTGACCGCCGAGGTCGTGGATATGTCGGCGTTGTGCGACGAAGGACGGATCGTCGAGCAGCGCAAGGTTTTCGGCGAAGGCCTCGGCCGGTTCGAACTCGGTGAGCTTCGTCTGCATGGAACTGACGCCCTTCCGCCCGTGCTTGACGATATCTTGCAACAAGTCGC
Source organism: Nannocystis sp. (assembly GCA_044228605.1). Lineage (GTDB taxonomy): Bacteria > Myxococcota_A > Polyangia > Nannocystales > Nannocystaceae > Nannocystis. Next base: position 1,216 of record JBGAUO010000183.1, read on the forward strand.
TCCATTTTGCTTCCTCGTCGGCATTGCCTAGCTCGGGGAGGCTCGGCATTGGCGGCGAATCTTGGGCCCATCCGCCTGCTCGGCGGAGTTGTTCTCGGGTCATCTCTCCCGCGTGCCGAATCCGAAGGAGCCGCTTGAGCTCCACGAGGAGTGCTTCGACCGCGTCGAGGTCCTGGGGCAGCGACGCGGCGCCCTTGACGTTGGCCGACTTCCAGCTTTGGAACATCTGAAGCAACAGCGATGGCTCGAACAGGTAGTTCTCGATCTCATGCCTCGCCCACACGAACGAGCGCTGGCCCGCCGCCGCGGTGATCACCGTCTGGACCGACGCGAGGGGCTGGTAGTTGCGGTCCTGCACCGAGAAGACGCGCGGGCCCGCCGACACAATCCCGGGCGACTCGGCCCGCAATCGACGCGCCAGAGAGCGCTCGAGGAACGACCGGGCATTCCTAACGCTGGCCTCACCGCCGGTGGCGAAGAACTCAACGTTGACGGCGAGCCGGTTACCGAGGGCGAACTGCAGGACTCGCTCGTCGAGTGCGCCTTGATCGCCCTCGCACACGAGGTGGACCTCAGTCACCTGTTTCTCCATCGAGGTCACCGAGCACGATGACCTCGGCCGGCGCAACAGCCCGCATCAAGTAAGGCGAATGACTGGTGGCGATGATCTGATTGTCCTTGCCGACACGTTGCAGAGCGTAGAGGAGCTTGCGCTGCCACACCGGGTGCAGGTGAAGCTCGGGCTCCTCGATCATGACAATGGAGCGGTGTACGTTCTCGCTGACCATCCTCGTCAGCAGCAGGAGCGACATCGCCTCGCCGCCGCTCAAGCCTTCATAGTCGTATTCATGCCGCCCATCACTGAAGCGTAGGACGATGGCGCCGAACTCGTCTTCGACCACGCCGAGCATCTTTCGCGGTGCGAAAATCTCGGCGAATTTGGCCGCGATCTGGGCAAACTGTCCGTCCTGGCTGCCCTTCGCTGTTTTCAGCCGGTCGCGCACGGCGAGGTCCTTCAAGATGACCTGGGGGTTTTGCGTGTACTCCGCGGCGGTCGACTGATCCTCACTGCCAGGATCGGCGCCCTCGATGATCCGTCGAATGTCGCGCCGGACGTACTTCCCTAGCGCGGTCCGATCTTGATCGATCATGAAGACGCCCCCGACCGACTCGAAGCGCTTCCAGGTGCTGCGTTTTGTCCGCAGGAGCCGCGCCTGCCACACCCTTGCCTTGAACAGGCCGCGGCCCGCGGCCGGTGTACACACGGCCACGCCCTTGGGGGACGGTTCGTTGGCGGAGTATCGCCAGTCGACCTCGACCTGTCGTACGTCGGGGATGGTCTCCGGCCACTGCATGCTGCGGGCGAGCTCGGTGGCGACCGCGACCTCCTCGTCGGAGAACTCGACCTCGCAGCGAACCCGGGCGCGCTCGGCCCCGGTCCGAACTACTGTCCGTGGGTGCACCCGCAGGTCGAGGCGTGTCGTCGACATTTCGGTGACCGCTCCGAGTGCGAGGCCGATCGCGTCCAGGATCGTCGTTTTGCCAGCTCCGCTCGGTCCGGAGAGCAGTACACGATTTCGTGCTCGCCCGAGGTCATCGACCAAGTCGAGCTTGATATGCTCGAATTGACGAAAGTCCTCGATGACGAGCGTGCGCAGCTTCATGATGTCGCCTCGCCGGTCGCCGCAAGATAGAGGAGCAGGGGGCACCTTGCAAGCAGGGCGCGAGGGCGTGTCTCATCCATGCGGGGCAGTGAACGAGACAGACCCGGAGTCCAGGCGGGACACGATCGGGACCTTGATTGCAGCGTTCCTAGCCGGCCTTGGGGGTCTCGGTGGTGGGGGCGGCGGCGGTGGGCACACCCACGACCTCCTGGATCGCGGTGTTGAGGGCGGCGAGGTCGGCCGGGGCGACCGCGCTGTACTTCACGGAGTTGCGGCCGTCGGCGAACATGAGCGTGCGGCTCTTGGTGACGTTGTAGTAGTCGTCGAACTCCTTGTTGGGCGCGCCGGCCTCGCTGGCGGGGACGACGATCGGGAACTTGACGCCGAGCTCGCTGCGCAGGGCCTTGGCCCGGGCGATGAGGGCCTCGCGGTCGGCGGTCGGAGTGCTCGACTTGCCGTCCTTGATGTCGGTGACGACGGCGAAGGCCTTGATCTTGTCCTCGCCGTACTTCTGGACCAGGGCGTCGAGGTTTTGCAGGTCGGTCTTGAACGCGGGGTCGTCGATGGTGCCGACGGCCATGATCTTGGGGCTGCCGCCGAACTTGCACACCTGACAGTACTGGTCGCCGCTGTCACAGTTGACGATGTCGAAGGGCTTGAACTTGCCGCCGACGCCGAGGCCGCTGTCGGCGAGGATGCGCTGCTCGGCCGCGGGTGGGGTCGCGGCCGGGGTCGCGGCGGGGGTGGGCTTGGCCTCGGCCTTGACCTCGGCGGCCTTGGGGGCGGGCTCGGCCTTGCTGTCGCAGGCGCCGGTGGTGAGGGCGAGGGCGAGGAGCCCGAACAGTGCGGTGGACTTGGACATGCGCGCCAGTGTGGCCAAACTCGGGCGATCGCGCCAGCTTCGGGCTGTCGCAGCTGGCGTCGGCTTGTTAGGATGCGCGGCCGATGCCTGGCTCACGCCGAAGCTTCCTTGTGGGTGGTGGTCTCGCCGGTGCGGCGCTGTTGTGGCCGCGCGGCGAGGTCTGGGCCGGGCCGGCGCCGGCCCGCGTGCCCGCGCCAGCGGTGGCCCCGGCGGCCGCGGATGCGAGCGCGCGCCTGCTCGGCGGCAGCCGGCTGCTGCGCGACGAGGCGCTGGCGCGGGCGGCCATCGACGCGGCCAGGCAGGCGGGGGCGAGCTACGTCGACGTGCGCCTGGCGCTGCTGCGGCGCGAACAGCTGAGCGTGCGCGATGACCACGTGAGCAACGTCGGGCTGCGCGAGGAGTACGGGCTCGGGGTGCGGGTGATCGCCGACGGCGGCTGGGGCTTCGCGGCGACGGCCCGGCTCGACAGCAAGTCGGTGACGACGGCGGCGCGCGACGCCGTGCTGATGGCGCAGCGCAGCGCGCTGCTGATGCCGGGGCCGGTGGTGCTGGCGGCGGCGCCGGTGGTCCGGGGCGGGTGGGTCTCGCCGATGCAGATCGACCCCTTCGCGGTGGCGATGGCGGACAAGGTCGAGCTGCTGCTGGCGGCGGCGCGCGGGGCGATGGCGGTGAAGGGCGTGGCGCACGTCGACGCGTCGCTGCTGAGCATCTGCGAGGAGAAGCTGGTGCTGACGGGCGAGGGCTCGCGGGTGCATCAGATCTGTTACCGCGTGCAGCCGGGCCTGACGGCGACGGCGATCGATCGCCGGCGCGGGCGCTTCGCCAGCCGCGACCACGAGGTGGCGCCGATGCTCGCGGGCTACGAGCACGTGACGGCCAGCGACCTGGTCGGCGGGGCGCCGCAGATCGCCGAGGACGCGCTGCGCAAGCTGCACGCGGCGCCGGTGGAGCCGGGCAAGAAGCAGGTCATCCTGGCGCCGAGCAACCTGTGGCTGACGATCCACGAGAGCATCGGCCACTCGACCGAGCTCGATCGGGCGCTCGGGTGGGAGGCCAACTTCGCGGGCACGAGCTTCCTGACGCCGGACAAGCGGGGCAAGCTGAAGATCGGCAGCGAGCGGGTGCAGATCCTCGCCGACCGCACGCAGCCGGGCGGGCTGGCGACGGTCGGGTGGGACGACGAGGCGGTCGCGGCCCAGCGCTGGCCGATCGTCAAGGACGGGGTGTTTGTCGGCTGGCAGACGACGCGCGACCTGGCGGCCCAGGCGGGCGAGGGCAGCAGCCGCGGCTGCCTGTACGCCGACAGTTACGCGAGCGTGGCGTTCCCGCGGATGCCGAATGTGAGCCTGCAGCCGGGGCCCGAGGAGCTCACGACCGAGGACCTGATCAACGCGACCGACGACGGGATCTTGATCAGCGGGCGCGGGTCGTGGTCGATCGATCAGCAGCGCTACAACTTCCAGTTTGGCGGGCAGTTCTTCTGGGAGATCAAGAAGGGGCGCTTGACCCGGCCGCTGCGCGACGTGGCCTACCAGGCCAACACGGTCGAGTTCTGGAACTCGTGCGACATGCTCGGGGGCGCCGGCAGTTATCGCCTCGGCGGCACGATCGGCGACGGCAAGGGCGAGCCCTCGCAGAGCAACGCGGTCAGCCACGGGTGCCCGCCGGCGCGCTTCACCGTCAACGTCCTCAACACCGGGAGCGGGACATGACCCTCAATCGCAGCGAGGCCCAGGCGCTGATCAAGTCCGCGCTCAAGGCGGCGACGCTCACGGACGTCAGCGTGCGGGTGAGCAGCAGCCGCAGCGCCAACCTCCGCTTCGCCGAGAACGCGCCGACCACGTCGGGGCAGGCGGACCGGGTCGAGGTGAGCGTGACGGCGACGCGCGAGCAGGCCAGCGCGACGGTGTCGGGCACGGCCCAGGACGCCGCGGGGGTGGCCGCGCTGGTGGCCCGCGCGGAGGCCCTGGCGGCGATCGCCCCGAAGGACCCCGAGCACATGCCGCCGCTCGGGGCCCAGCGCTACGCGAAGGTGGTGGCCGACGATCCGGCGACGGTGAAGCTCGGGCCCGACGCGCGCACCGACGCGGTCGCGCGGGTGCTCAAGGTGGCGCGCACCGGCAAGCTGGTCGCCTCCGGGCTTTATGAACATGTCCATCGGAGCATGGCTCTCGGGACATCTGCGGGGCTGCTGGCGTACCACGCCGAGACCGAGGCGAGCCTGACGACGACGATGCGCACCCCGGACGGCAGCGGCAGCGGCTGGGCGGGTGGCATGTCGCATCGGGCCGCGGACATCGACGCGGCGAGCGTGGCCCAGCGGGCGGCGGACAAGGCCGAGATGTCGCGCGGCGGCGGCCCGGCGCTGGCGCCCGGGCCATACACGGTGGTGCTCGAGGCGCAGGCGGTGGCCGACCTGCTCGGATTTTTGGTCGGGCAGATGGGGGCGCGCGCGGCCGACGAGGGGCGCAGCTTCTTCACGCGGCCGGGTGGCAACGCGATCGGCGAGGTGTTGTTCGGGCCGAAGATCCAGCTGTACTCGGATCCGGGCGACCCGCGCTTTCCGTCGTCGCCGATCGCGGGCGACGGTCAACCGCTGGGGAAGACGGTGTGGATCGATCAGGGCAAGTTGCTGGCGCTGGCGACCCCGCGCTTCTGGGCGCAGAAGCAGGGCCGGGCGCCGCTGCCGGGGCCGCGCTCGCTGTTCATGGCCGGCGGCACGGCGAGCGTGGCCGAGCTGGTGCGCGGGGTGGAGTCGGGCGTGCTGATCACGCGGCTTTGGTACAACCGCATGCTCGATCCGCGGCAGATCCTGGCGACCGGGCTGACCCGCGACGGGACCTTCAAGATCGAGGGCGGGCGCCTGGTCGGGCCGGTCAAGAACATGCGCTACAACGAGAGCCCGGTGACGCTGCTCAAGCAGGCGTTGGCCTTCGGGGCGCCGGAGCGGGTCGTCGAGGGCGGGATGCCGACGGTGGTGCCGCCGCTGGTGGTCGAGGGGTTTCGCTTCGCGTCGGTGTCGGACGCGGTGTAAAGCGCGGGGCGACCGGGTCGCCTCGCGCGTGCACGGGGTCGCGGATCAGGGCTTGCCGAAGTCCTGCACCCAGTAGTGATCGTAGGTGGCGCTGACGTTGTAGGCGTAGCCGATGCCGATGTCCTTGAGGGCGCCGTTCATGATGTTGTTGCAGTGGCCGGTGCTGGCCATCCAGCCGGCGACGACGCTGGCGGCGGTGGTCTGGCCGGCGGCGATGTTCTCGGCGACCTGCGTCCAGGTGTAGCCGGCGGCGGTGATGCGCTGGTAGAACTGCGAGCCGTTGAGGCCGGTGTGGCTGAAGTAGTTGTTGTTCGCCATGTCCTTGGCGTGGTTGCGGGCGGCGCAACGCAGCTTGGTGTTGAGGGTGAGGGCGGGGACGGCCGGCTTGGCGACGCCGCCACAGGTCGCGCCGGCGGCCCGCTTTTGATTGACGAGGGTGAGGACCTGGGACTCGAGGGTGGCCCAGCTCGCGTTCCAGCCGGCGTCGCTGCAGGCGAACACGGGGTGGGTGTCGGAGACGAACTCCTCGATCGTCTCGATCTCGTCGGCGGCGGCGTGGAGGCCGACGCCGATGACGCCGTCGCCGACGCGGGTGGTGGTGTCGTCGTCGACGTCGCAGCCGACGGTGCAGAGGAGGGCGGTGACGGGGAGGGCGCGCAGCAGTGCGTTCATGGTCGTGTCCTTCGGTGGGGCGCGAGCGGGGCTCGCGGGGCATTGCAGCATGCCAGCGGGGGCGGCGGCTGCATAGCCGAGGCGGCGCGTCAGAACTGCCCCTGCACGAGCAGCAGCGAGCCGGTGCGGGTGGGGGCGAGGCGGAGGCCGACGTGTCGCATGGGCCCGCGGGCGCGCCGGCGGTGCAGCGCGGGGATCGCCACGCCGATGGCGCTGCCGACCGCGGCGCCGACGATGATGTCGGTCCAGAAGTGTTTGCCGGCGGCGACCCGCGCGATCGCGGTGGTGCTGGCGAGGCTCATGCCGAGCACCCACACCGGGGCGACCCAGCGCGAGCGCGGGTGGCGGGCCTGAAACAGCGAGGCGTAGGCGGCGGCCATGGCGAAGCTGGTCGAGGCGTGGCCGGAGAAGAACGAGAGGCGCGCGTCGTTGGCGGTCGGATCGGCGACCTCGCTGTCTGCGTCGTAGCTGTAGGGGCGGGGGCGGCGGACCGCGAACTTGACGAGGTTGGTGCTCGCGTAGTTGACGGCGAAGGTCTCGAGCAGGATGACGACGTCGCTGCCCCAGGCGCGCATGTGGCGGCCGCGGCTGGCAGATCCATCGCGGGCGCGCTGGATCAGGCTGTCGCCGAGATCGAGCGCGAAGGGCAGGCCGACGGCGGTGTAGAGGCCGATGTCCGAGTAGGTGCGGGCGGCGTGGTCGTGGTTGCCGAGGACCGTGCGGTCGAGGCTGTTGATCTGCGCCGGGTCGCAGGCGCCGCAGCCGGCCCAGCGCTGCTCCTTGCCGACAAATTCGCTGCCGAGGCCGATCGCGCCGGTGAGGGCGATGAGCGGGAGGTCGACGGCGAGGCGGACGCGGAAGGCGTGCGCGGGCGGGGGGGTGGCGGGGGCCGGGCTGTCCGGAGGGACAG
>JBGAUO010000184.1:0-8318 GCA_044228605.1 Nannocystis sp.
ACATCGTGCGATCGCAGTCATCGGTGCGGCCCTGGCCGAAGCGGCCGCGATCCTCCGTGAGCGCGTTGCAGAGGTAGTTGATCTCGACAAACTCGCGGTCTTGCACGACGCCGATCTCGATGCCCTCGAGCTGCACCGGGCTGCCCTTCTTGAGGCCGGAGACCTGGCGGAAGTCAGCCGCGATCGTCGCCTTCTCCTTCCACGTCCCCTTGCCCTGGCCGATCACGAAGATCGACAGCACCAGCAAAGCCCCCATGCCGAGCACGAAGGAGCCGACGATCAGGTTGAGGCGGGCTTCATTCTTGCGCATGGTCGTCTCCTCGGCTCAGTCGTCCTTGTCCTCGTGGAAGATACCCTGGACGAATTCGTGGACCTCCGGCACCGTGCTGTGCTCGATCTCTTCGGCGCTGCCGATGAACGGGAACTTCTTGTTCCACAGCATGGCGACGCGGTCGGAGCAGTCGAACGCGATCGGCATGTCGTGGGTCACGACGATGCTGGTGACGTGGAGCTCTTTCTGAAGCTTCTTGATCATCTCGCCGATGCGCTTGATGTTCGCGGGGTCGAGGCCGGTGGTCGGCTCGTCGTACAGGATAACCTCGGGCTTGATGGCGATCGATCGAGCCAGCGCCGCGCGCTTGCGCATGCCGCCGCTGAGGCCCGCGGGGAAGCGATACATGATGTCTGGATCGTAACCGAGGCCGACCATGTCCAGGCACTCTTTGGCCCGCTCGAGCATCTCCTGGTCCGACATCTTGGTGTGTTCGCGCAGCGCGTAGGTCACGTTCTCGAGCACGGTCATGGAGTCAAACAACGCGCCGCCCTGGAACACCATCGAAACGTGCCGCCGCAGCTCGCGCAGCTGCTCGCGATTCATGTCGCCGACCTCCTTGCCCTTGAACAAGACGTGGCCGCGCTCGTACGGCAAGAGCCCGATCATCAGCTTGAGGCACACGCTCTTGCCCATGCCGCTGCCGCCGATGATCGAGAAGGTCTCGCCCTCCTCCACCTCGAGGTTCATGTCCTCGTAGATGACGTTCGCGCCGAAGGCCTTGTAGAGGTGCTTGAGCTCGAAGACGGCGGTCATTCTCTACCCCACCGGCAAGAAGATCATGGTGAGGACAAAGTCCATGATGATGATCGTGACCGAGGTCGCGACCACCGTGTTGGTCGTGCTGAGGCCGACGGCCTCCGTGCCAAACTTGGTCTGGAAGCCCTGGTAGCAGCCGATGATGCCGGTCAGCATCCCGAAGGTCGTCGCCTTGACGAGGCCCGAGATGTAGTCCATCGGGTACAACTCGTCGATGTAGGTCTCGTAGAAGTACCCAGCCGGCACATCGAAGACCGTATCGGCGATCAGCGCCCCGCCGCCGAGCGCGAGCACGTTGCCGTACACACACAGAAGCGGCAAGGCGATGGTCGCCGCCGCCAGCCGCGGCCAGATCAGCTTCTTGACCGGATCGGCACCGAGCGACGCGATCGCGTCGATCTGCTCCGACACCTTCATCGAGCCGAGCTCCGCCGTCATGCCCGTGGCGATCTTGGCGCCCACCGTGAGCGCCATGATCGTCGGCACCAGCTCGCGCACGAGCGCCAGCGCAGCCGCCGAGCCCACCGCGTTCTTCGCCCCGAAGCCCATCAGCGCCTCGCCGAACTGCCACGTCAGCGCCATGCCGACGAAGATGCCCATCAGCGTCGCCAGCGGCAGGCTGCGAATGCCAAGCGCGACGATCTGATAGAAGATGTCGTAGATCCCGAGCGGCCGGCGCATGCCGGAGAGCACCGCCTGCACGAACATCACCGTCATCCCGCCGGCCCACGAGAGACCGTCGTTTACCGCCTTGCCGATGTACTCGAGGATGGCTCGCACGCCGGCCTATCCTCGCACCGGGAATTCGAAGCCGGCGACGACCCGGGCAAAGGCCGCCCGGCCGCGCTCGAAGCTGGCCGGTGGTGCGATGTACTCGAGGTCGAAGAGGCACCCGTTCTTCTTGGTCAGGTACAGCTCCATCTGCGTCTGCACCCCGCCGTCGATCGAGGCCACGACGATCGTGTGCAGCCCGTCACGCCCGAGCATCGCCACGTGCTCCTGTGACTTGACCTCCCAATCACGAAAATCGATGCGCAGGTGGTCCGCGAACTGCTCGAGTGCGCTGTCGCCGTGCGACTCGCACTGGCTGTCGAGCATGATCACCGCGTCGAGCTCCGAATTCCACCAGGCCACCTGCGTGCCCTTCTGGTCGAGCGGGCTCCAGCCGTCCCCGGGCATGCCAAAGCGGTAGGTGGCCGTGTGCTTGACCGGGCCGCGCTCGGGCAACTGGTAGAAGGTGTTCCCGTGGCCCTTCCACCCGCCACATGCGGGAGAGCCGACGAGGAGCGCCAGGCCAAAGAGAGCACGTGGAGAGAGGGGCCGCACTGGCGCCGCAGTGTAACAGCGTCCGCGCGTCCAGCCACCCTGGGGGCGGGGCGACCCACGCGAAACCTGGGACCCCCTCAGCAACCCTCAGGGCGTCGCCTCCAACCACAGATCACCCGAGAGGAGGCGATGCTCCGCGGCAAACGACGTTGCCAGTCCTGGGCACGCGCCTAGCGGCCCGGCCCCGGCGAGGCCCGAGATCCACACGGCACGCCCGTGCAGCCGCGCCAACGTCACCGCCGAGGGATGGCAATACGGGTTGTCGCGCCCCGCCGAGATCACGACGAGCGCGGGATCGGCCACGGCCAGGACCTCCTCGGACGTCCCGTTGCCGCTGCCATGATGCGCCGCCCACAGCAGATCGACGGGGCCGCACGCAGCCGCCGCCACCGCCACCTGCTCCGCTGGCAGATCGCCCGGCGCAAGCAGGCGAACCCCTCCGATCTCCACACACAACGCCAGTCCCAGGGCGTTCTCCGCCGTCAGCCCCGGGGGAGCCCCGGTGTCCACAGCCATGACCATGAGACCCGGAGCCTGCCAGTGATCGCCCGCTGTCGCGCCACGTCGCCGATCGCCCGCGACCTTGCGATACGCCGCCACAGCCTCGGTATCCGGCGCCCCGGTGAGCCCGCGATCCCAATACGCCAGCACCTCGACATCATCTTCGCTTCCGACCACCCCATCGGCTCCCGCGAGCGCCCGCGCCAGCCCACCGACATGGTCGGCATCAAAGTGGGTATGGATCCACAGATCGACGCGCAGCAGCGCGTGCTCCTCGAGCGCGTGGATCACCGCCTCGGCGGACCCAGGTGGCCCCGAGTCGATCATCACGGCGTGCCCCTCGGCCCCGATCATCAACAGAGCGTTGCCCTGGCCGACGTCGACAAAACGGAGCCCTGCCCCAACCGGCGCGACCAGGCCCCCCGCGAGCAACACAGCGACGAGATCCATCTCGTGGCGCTCGACCCGCGAGCGCCGATCGTTGCATGCGCAGCAAGATTTTTCGCGGCCCGCAACACCGCCGCCCCGATGCTCGAACTCGGCGTCATGGCCCCCGCCTTCGCCTCGTTGCTCACCGTCCTCTCCACACCGCTCGGGCCCAACACCGAGCTCAACCCTGCCAACGCCCCGTCGCCAACCACCTACAGCCTCCTGCCCCGCGAGCGCCCCTCGCTGGCCCCCCCGAGACAGCAACCCCTGAGCGCGCCCGAGCTCCCGCTCGTGCACGGCGGTTTCGCGGCCCCCACTGCGTGGCTCGCCCTTTGGCGCGGCGACGTCTGGGTCTGTTGGGACCTCGCCGCCGCTTCTTGTTGGCAACGCCTCGACCTCGCAGGCCAGGTCGACGTCCCTGCCTTGCGCGCCGAATTCATCGATCCGAGCACCCTGGTCCTCGGCGACCGCTCCAGTGCGACCTGGCTGATCGCCCGCGGCGACCCAATCCCGCGCCACGTCGCCTGGACCACGACCCCACGCCAGAGCCCACAGCGCCAGAGTTGCAGCCCCACCGGCCTGCTCCCGATGGCCGACGACAACGGACTCGGGCTCGTCTCGCGCCCTTGCACCGAGACCCAAGACCAGCGCGACACCTGCGTCCACCCCGGTCACTCGCTCCCACTACACAAACCCCAGCCCATCCGCCTTCGCCTCAGCCTCGAGCTGCAGACCCGCAATGACTGGGGCGTCCACCCCGAGCTCTCGGAACAAACCGGCATCCAGCTCGTCGCCGCCGTCGCCATCGGCCTCGACCCCGCCGGATGGATCTTGCAGCGCCGCGAACGCGCGGATCTCCAGGCGCAGGCGCGTCCCCGCCTGCGCGCCCTGCCGCGCCCGCAAAGCCGCGGCCCGCTGCTCGCCAACGAACGTCTGGCCCTGCGCACCGCGCTGTGCGGAGGTGCGCTGTGATCGCCCTCGCCATCCTCTACACCTTGCTCGCGCCCCCCGCCCCCGTCCCCGTCCCAGACCCCGCGCTGCTGGCCCGCGCCCTCGCCGATCTGCCGACGCGACCGAACATCGCCGAGGTCCAGGAGGCCGCGCTGCGCCGCGCAACCCTATCCCCAAAGACAGCCCGCGGCTGGCTCCGACGCGCCCGAGCAGCCGCCATCTTACCGGGCATCACCGGCGAGTACGGCCTGCGAAGCGACCAGGGCTGGCAGCTCGACCAGGCCGCCGGTGACGGCGACGAGCTGTCCCAGGACCTCGGAGCGGGGCGCGTCGTCCAGCTGCGGGTCAGCTGGGACCTCGATCGCCTCATCTTCAACGCGGACGAGCTGCGCGCGGCCCGGGCCATGCTCGACCTCGCCGAGCTCCGCGAGCGCCTGCTAGTCCGCGTCACGCAGCTCTACTTCGAGCGCCAGCAGCTCCTGCTCGAGATCGCCAGCTTGCCGGCGCGCGACGGCCACGAGGCGATCGGCCGCCATGTGCGGCTCAGCGAAGTCGAGGCCGTCCTGACCGGTCTCACGGGCCTTCGCCTGCCGCGCCAGGGCCCGTCCCCGAAGCCATGAACGCAACAAAACTGCGCCTGCGCAAGGCTTGGCGGCGCCGCCACGGAGTTTGATACCCTCGCGGCGTGACATCCAGGCGTGCTTCGCAGGACCGCTTCGTGTGTGACCTCGACGTCGAGGCCGACTCGGGGCACGTCCATGTCGCCGGTCGAGCCCGCGACCTCAGCGACAGCGCCGTTTGTTTCACCACCCGCGACCCGCTCGAACCGGGCACGGTGGTCCAGGTGCACCTGCGTCTGGTCCTCGAGTGGGGCACCAGCGAGGCGCTCGTGCTCCCGGGCCAGGTGGCATGGTTGACGGCCAGCGAGGGCGCCCACCAGATCGGTGTGGTCTTCACCGTGACCGCTCCCGAGACTCGCCAGCGTTTGCAAATGATGCTGAAGGTGCTGCTCGGCCAGATCTCCCTGCCATCGCCAGCCGCCTGAACCATCGCCTCGCACGCGTGCAGTGGTTTGCACGCCATGTGGGTGATCGTGCGCGCATTCCTGTGCACACACTGAGGCAAACGAGGGTCCTGGCCCCCGGTCGATTTCACCCCAAATCATCAATATTATTGATCTTAATTTTAGATCATGGGATAGGGTCCCCCGCGCCTATCATTTGCATAGTGGCGTTCCGCAAGAGAGACAACCATGACGCCCACCACCGATACCCGGGACAACAGCCGACGCGCACTCAGCATCCTTGCTCGCTCGCTGTTCCGCCAAATGCGGGACCAGGGCTACTCGCCGGAGCAGGTCATCGCGCTGTCCTCCGAGCTGATCGAGCTGGTCAGCCACGACCTGCGGCAGGAGCGGGCGATGGACGCCCGCTGGGCCGCTGAATAGCGTCGAAAGCTCACGACCCCCGGCGTGGACTTGCCAGGCGCCGGTCGGTATTGCTTGCCCCCATGCCGTCGGCCGCCGACAGCCCCTTGTCCCTGCCCGTGCTTGATGACCTCGACGTCGAGAACCGTCGGGTCTTCGTGCGGGTTGACTTCAACGTCCCACTCAAGGACGGAGCCGTCCGCGACGACACCCGCATCCAGGCCTCGCTGCCGACGATCCGCCGCCTCCGTGAACGTGGCGCCCGGCTGATCCTCGCCTCGCACCTCGGCCGCCCCGACGGCGCCGTCGACCCCAAGTACTCCATGGAGCCCGTCGGCGCCCGCCTGGCCGAGCTCCTCGACTGTGAGGTCCGCCTCCCAGACGAGGTCGTCGGCGACGGCGTCACCAAATTGGTCCTCGACACCCGGGCACAGCACATCGTTCTCCTCGAGAACCTGCGCTTCCACCCCGGCGAGACCAAGAACGACCCCGCCTTCTCCCAAGCACTCGCCAGCCTGTGCGAGGCCTATGTCAACGACGCCTTCGGCGCCTCGCACCGCGCCCACGCCTCCGTCGTCGGCGTGCCAAGGCTCGTCCGTGCCAAGGCCGCGGGCCTGCTGCTCGCGGCCGAGACCACGGCCCTCGGCCGCCTGGTGCACCACCCCGAGCACCCCTTTGTCACGCTGATCGGCGGCGCCAAGGTCTCGGACAAGCTCCCGGTCCTGCTCGCCACCCTCGATCGCCTCAAGGCCGGCGACTCGATCCTCATCGGCGGCGCGATGGCCAACACCTTCCTCGCGGCCCGCGGAGCCCAGCTCGGCGGCTCGCTTCAAGAAGCGGACCGCCTCGCCGAGTGCCGTAGCCTGCTCACCCGCGCCGCCGCCCGCGACATCCGCGTGCTGCTCCCCACCGACCTTCGCGTGGGCGAGGGCATCAAGGCCAGCCAGGGTCGTATCGTCCGCGTCGACACCCTCGGAACCGACGGCGACGGCCTCGGCGCCACCGAGATGGCCCTCGACATCGGCCCCGACACCGAGATCCGATTCGCAGCGGCCATCCGGGCGGCCAAGATGCTGTTCTGGAACGGTCCCATGGGCCTGTTCGAGACCCCGGCCTTCGCCAGCGGCACGCTCGCGCTCGCCAAGGCGGTCGCCGAGTGCCCTGGCTACACGCTGGTCGGCGGTGGCGACAGCGTCGCGGCAATCCAGGAATCCGGCCTCGCTGGCAGCATCGACCACATCTCCACCGGCGGCGGCGCCTCGCTCGAGATGCTCGAAGGCAAGGTCCTCCCGGGTGTCGAGGCCCTGCTCAAGGGGAGTCACTGACCGTGTCACGCACCCGCTGGACGATCGGCAACTGGAAGCAGAACCTCCTCCGTGGCGCGGCCGAGGATCTCGCCACGGCCGTGGTCGGCGATCTGCCGGAGCCGGTCGCCGAGGGCGGCAAGCAGGTCCGAGTCGGCATCGCCCCCAGCTACGTCGCCCTCGATGCCGTGCGCCCGTGGGTCCGCCCCCAGGGTCCTCTGTTTTTGTTCGGCCAGGACGTCGCGGCCCAGGACGAGGGCGCCTTCACCGGCGAGGTCGGCCCAGCCATGCTCGCGGACGTCGGCGCCCACGGAGCGATCGTCGGCCACTCCGAGCGACGCATCCACTTTGGCGAGACCGACAGCAGCGTCGCCCGCAAGGTCCACGTCGCTCTCGAGGCTGGCCTTCGAGTTGTCCTGTGCGTCGGCGAGGGGCTCGAAACCCGCGAGGCCGGGCAGCATGAAACCCATGTTGTTTCGCAGCTTTCGGCGGCGCTCGTAAATCTACCAGCCGAGCTTGTCAGCGAGCGCCTGGTCCTCGCCTATGAGCCCGTCTGGGCGATCGGCACCGGCAAGACTGCCACCCCGCGCGACGCTGCAGCGATGCACCGTCGCCTGCGAGCCTGGATGGACCAGCACTTCGGCGCCGCAGGTGCCGGCAGATCGATCCTCTACGGTGGTAGTGTCAAACCCAACAACGCGGCGGCCTTGATGGCCGCCGGCGACATCGACGGTTTCTTGGTCGGTGGTGCCTCTCTTGAGGCCGAAGCCTTCCTGCAGATCGTTCGCCTCGTGGTCAGCGCGGCCTAAGCCATGTTCGACATCCTCGTCACCCTCATCACCGTCTTCTACGTGATCATCTGTATCCTGATGATCCTCATCATCTTGCTGCAGGCGGGGCGAGGTGGCATGGGCACCGCACTTGGCGGAGGTGCCAGTCAGAGCGTCTTCGGCGGCGGCGGAAGCTCCGATGTTCTCGCAAAGATCACGCAGAGTTGCGCGGCAGGCTTCATGATCTTCGCTATGTTCCTGGCCTACGCCAGCGCGCACAGCGGCTCGGCCAACCTTAAGGCCAAGAGCGAGGTCAACAACGCCGAGGAGCGCGCAGCTGGCGAGGACGACGTGGTCGACTACGAAAAGATCGGCCCCAATCCCCTGCGCCTCCCGGAGCGCCGCGACCCGAACGCTGCGCCAACCTCGACGCTCGCCCCGGCAGATGCCGCCCCGGCGGATGCCGCCCCGGCGGATGCCGCCCCGGCGGATGCCGCCCCGGCGGATGCCGCCCCGGCGGA
>JBGAUO010000185.1:0-8235 GCA_044228605.1 Nannocystis sp.
GGCACCCCGAGCTGCAGCACCGCCGGGTCGAGCTGCGGCGCCCCCTCGTCGTACAGCGACGAGGGCCCGCCGCTCAGGATGATCGCCCGCGGGTCGCGTGCGGCCAGCTGCGCCGCCGGCGTGTGATACGGCAAGATCTCCGCGAAGACCCCGAGCTCGCGCACCCGCCTGGCGATGAGCTGCGTGACCTGCGATCCGAAGTCGAGAACGATGAGGGTCTGATGTGTCATGAGAACTCCGACTCCGCGCCGCTCGGGCGCTCACGCCACGCGCCTACGCCACCCGCCTACGCCACCCGCTACTCCACACGGTAGTTCGGCGCTTCCTTGGTGATGATCACGTCGTGCACGTGGCTCTCGCGCAGCCCCTGGCTGGTGATGCGCCGCAGCTCCGCCGTCGCCTGCAGGTCGACGATCGTCCGCGCCCCGCAGTAGCCCATGCCCGAGCGCAGCCCGCCGACGATCTGATACAGCGAGTCCGCCAGCGGCCCGCGGTACGGCACCCGGCCCTCGATGCCCTCCGGCACCAGCTTGCGCTCGTCGCTGACCCCGCCCTGGAAGTAGCGGTCCTTGCTGCCCGCCTTCATCGCCCCGAGCGAGCCCATCCCGCGGTACACCTTGTAGCTGCGCCCCTGGTACAGCACCAGCTCGCCCGGCGCCTCGTCGGTCCCGGCGAACAGCGAGCCGACCATCACGCAGTCCGCCCCCGCCGCGATCGCCTTGACGACGTCGCCCGAGTACTTGATCCCGCCGTCGGCGATGATCGGCACCCCGCGCTTGCGGGCCACCGCGGCGCACTCGAGGATCGCCGAGATCTGCGGCACACCCACGCCCGCCACCACCCGCGTCGTGCAGATCGAGCCCGGGCCGATGCCCAGCTTGACCCCGTCCGCACCGGCGTCGCACAGCGCCGCATAACCCTCCGGCGTGGCGATGTTGCCGGCCACGATCTGCAACTCCGGGTAGTCGCTCCGCAGCGCCCGCACCGCGTCGAGCACCCCCTTCGAGTGCCCGTGCGCCGTGTCGAGCACGATCACGTCGACGTGCTCGGCCACCAGCGCCGCGACCCGGGACTGCAGGTCCGACCCGACCCCGACCGCCGCGCCGACCCGCAGACGTCCGGCGCTGTCCTTGATCGCGTGCGGGTGCGACTGCGCGTTGAGGATGTCCTTGACCGTGATGAGCCCGAGCAGCTCCCCCTTCGCGTCGACCACCAGCAGCTTCTCGATGCGGTGCTTGTGCAACAGCTGGCGCGCATCCTCGAGCGCGATCCCCTGCGGCACCGCGATCGGATCGCGCGTCATCACCCCGCCGACCGGCTGATCGAGGTTGGTCTCGAAGCGCAGGTCCCGGCTCGTCAAGATCCCGACCGGCCGACCCCCGCTCACCACCGGCAGCCCCGAGAAGCCATAAGCGTGCATCAGCGCCAGCGCCTGCCGCAGCGTGCTCTCCGGCGTGATCGTGACCGGCTCGACCACCATCCCGCTCTCGGTCTTCTTGACCCGACGCACCTCCTGGGCCTGCTGCTCGGGCGTCATGTTCTTGTGGATGACCCCCATCCCCCCGTGACGGGCCATGCAGATCGCCGTCTGAGCCTCGGTCACCGTGTCCATCGCCGCCGACAGCAGCGGGATGTTCAGCACGATCCCCCGGGTCACCCTGCTACCCACCTCCACCTGCCCTGGCAGCACCTCGCTGTAGCGCGGGACCAGCAGCACGTCGTCGAAGGTCAGCGCTTCCTTGATCTCGGTCGCCATGCGGGCGGAGTATCAAGGCCACGTCTTCGCGCAGCAAGCCCGCCCGGTCGCCAGCTCGCCGCCACCACAGTGCGCATTCGCGTGCGTTAGCTCTTGGCGCCTCGTTCGTGGCCACACGCCCCCCACCTCCGACCCAGCCGACGGAGCTTCGCGAGGGCAATTTGCGATAACATCGGTCCCCCGGTCCGCGGGCCCGATTCACTCGTGTCCATCATCAAGCCCATCGTGGCGGCGAACTTCGCCGACCACGTCGTCCAGGTGCTCACGCCGTTGCTCGGCCCGCACACCGCAAAACGCGCCCTGGTCATGATCTGCAAGAAGGCCGGGAAAGAAGCGCATGAGCTCGGTCCAACCGACATGGTGATCGCCCAGTCGACCCTGCGGCCCATGCTCCGCACCCTCATCGGCAACGACGTCACCGTGCGCGTGCTCGCCGACCTCGGCGTCCGGGGTGAAGCGTCATGACCACGACCGCCGCACCGACCGACGGCTCGTCCTTCGTCATGACCCGCGGACCGAGCGGCATGCACCCCGCCACCCTGCTGCTCGTCCTGCTCGCGGCCGCCGGCGGCCGCGCCGTCCTCGACCTCCAGATCGGCGTCTTCGCCGGCGAGCTCTGGCAGCGCACCATCGAGGTGATCACCGCCGTCGTCACCGGCGCCGTCGCCTTCCAGTTCGCCCACGACGACCCGCCCCGCCGGCCCTGGACCCTCTTCTTCATCTCGATGGCGATCGTCCCGCTGGTCCGCCTCCTCAGCTTCCTCCACACCGAGGTCAGCGGCGTCGCCCTCGCCTACGTCCTCCTCATCATCGGCAACTTCTTCCTCGCCGGCACCCTCGTCGCCTTCAGCCGCGTCCTCGGCAGCTCCGAGCTGCTCGACGAGCGCACCCGCGAGGACCGCCTGCGCGCCACCGCGGTCGTCGCCCTCCTCACGCTCACCGCCCTCGCCATCCTCGCCTACAACACCTTCGAGGTGCTCGAGCGCGGCCTGCCCACCACCCCGGGGGCCTGGGTCGCCGCCATCGCCAACGTCGTCAGCACCCTGTGCGACGCCTTCGCCTTCGCCGGCGGCCTCTACCTCGTGTGGCTCGTGCGCCCGCTGCTCGGCGGCCTGCTCGCGCGCCCCTACCTCCTCCTCGCCGCCGCCGCCGGAGTGTTCCTCGCCGTCGACATCCTGCTGGTCGCCGCCGGCGCGACCGTCCAGACCGACCTCGTCGCCACCGGCATCAGCACCCTGCTCCCCAAGTGGCTCGGCTGCTTCGCCTACGCCTGCCTCGCCCTCACCTCGGCCAGCCAACTCTCCCTGCTCCACTCGCTGCGCCGCTAGCCCATGACCACCGCCGCACCGACCTCGCCTGCACCGACCTCGCCTGCACCGACCTCGCCCGCACCGACCTCGGCACCGACCTCGGCACCGACCTCGGCACCGACCTCGCCCGCACCGACCTCGCCCGCACCGACCTCGCCCGCGCCGATCTTGCTCATCGACGCCGACCCGCAGCGCAGCGCGGTGCTCACCCGCCTGCTCGCGCGCTACGGCCACACCACCGTGCTCGCCCGCGACACCGCCGAGGCCCTGCAGATCGCCCGCGCCGGGTGGCCCTCCGCCGCCCTCGTCGGCACCACCATGCGCGCCGCCCTGCGAGCCCTCCGCGCCCTGCCCGGCGGCACCGACTTGCCCGCCGTGTTGCTCGCCGACGCCGCCACCCCCGCGTCCACCGCCCGCCGCGGCGAAGTGTTCCTGCAAGAGCCCTTCGACTTCGCCGAGCTGCTCGCCCTGCTACCGCCCGCCGATCACTCGGACCCGCCAAACAGCGCCGCCAGGTAGGCCTCCGCCGGCCCCACGCCGAAGATGCGGGCCAGCGCGTCATGCTCGCGGCGGTTTCGCAGCTCGGCGCGCCGCCACGCCCGCACCCGCAGGTCCGCCGCCGCCGCCCGCTCCGCCGACAACACCGGCGCCTGCGCATACACCTCGGGCAGTCGCGCCACGAAGCCACCGACCGCCGCCAGCAGCTCCGCCTCGGCCCCGCGCCGCGCCCCCACGATCACCGCCCGCGGCGAGAACACCTCCTCCGCGAAGCTCGGCCAGCGCCGCCACACCGCCCCCTCGCCGAGCGCCGCGTGCAGCTCGGCCAGCGGCGCCGCGGCCCGCTCCTCCCAGTGCGAGGCGTCGACCGGCGCAAGATCCACCGCGATCAAGCTGAGCGCCCCCCCGAGCCCGATCAAGTCGACCCCGAGCACCGGCCCCGGTGTGCCCGCGGCCGGCAGCCCGATCAGCGTCACGCTGACCAGCCCGCCATCCGCGTCGCGGATCGTCGCGCAGGTCAAAGCCGCGAACGGCCCGCCCTGCTCGCGGACCGTCGTCATCGTCACCGGCGCCCCGCGCACCTCACCCGTCAGCTGCGCCAGCCCCGGCGGCATCGCCAGCGCCTGCAAGCCCAGCGACCCGGACCACGCCCGCGCCGCCGCCCACACCGCCGCGAGCCCGCCCTCGATCGCACCGTTCATGTCGCCACATCCTCCGCGATCTCGCGCAGCCCCACCACGACCTCGTCCCAGTCGCGCGGCCGCGCCTCGGGCTGCGCGCGCAGGAGCTTCGCGATCCACAGCGCCAGCGCCCGCTCGCGCCCCGTCCGCGGCTCCACGCCCTTGCGCGGCGGCGGGCACCCGTGCAGCGCCGTGTGCAGCACGATCCCGAGGCTGTACATATCGCTGCGCACGCTGGCCAGCGCCCCCTGGGCACGCTCCGGCGCGCGTTGACTGGCCCGCACCGTCGCGTCGCCAGGCGCCGCGAAGTCGAAC
Organism: Nannocystis sp.; assembly: GCA_044228605.1. Lineage (GTDB taxonomy): Bacteria > Myxococcota_A > Polyangia > Nannocystales > Nannocystaceae > Nannocystis. Next base: position 4,560 of record JBGAUO010000185.1, read on the forward strand.
AACTTCACCCCCGCATCGGAGCGCACGACCACCATCTGCCCCAGCCCGAGCTCGCCGTGCGACACACCCAGCGCCGCCGCGGCCGCCAGCGCCTCCGCGGCATCCAGCCCGATCTGGGCGACCCGCCGCGCCGCCAGCGGCCCGGTCAGCTCGAGATACTCCGCCAGCGTCAGCCCCACCGGATCCGCAAACGCGAGGTACGAGACCCCCTCCGCCGCCCCGCTCGCCAACACCCGCACGATCGCCGGGTGCACCAGACGCGCGTGCGCCCGCGCCTGCGTGGCGAGCACGCCGTCGTCGCTGCGGATCTTGATCAACGCCCGCCCGCCCGCGCCGATCGCCCGGAACATCGGCTCGCTCGTCTCGCCGCCGACCCGCCCCAGCAGACGATGGCCTGCCACCCGCCCGCCAACTTCCGGTAGCGAGCGCGGCCGCGTCGCCGACAACGCCGCGTCGACCGCGGCCCGCACCGCCTGCGAATGCACGGCCTCCGGTCCCCGCCCGGTCCAGCGCGCACCGAGCCCCGACATGTCCCCCCGGACAGCTCGCTCCGCCTCCCCCGCGGCAGCGACCAACCTGGCCTTCGGGACATCCACCCTGTCCTTCGAGACATCCACCCTGTCTTTCGGGACAGCCCCCCTGTCCTGCGAGACATCCCCCCTGTCCTTCGGGACATCCTCCACCGCCACACGAAACAGCCCGACCAGCGTCGCCGGCTCGACCCGCACGTACCCCTTGATCACCGCCGACAGCGTCCCGGCCGCGCCCTGATCGAGCACCCCACGCTCGACCAGGTGGCGGAGCAACGGCTTCTCCGGCGCCCAGCCGACCAGCCAGCCGTCGAGCCGACCCGCCGGCAGCAGCCCCGGCTCGACCAGGTGCCCGCGCAACCACATGAGCTCAGACATCCGCGCCCCCCTGCTCCGCCAGCAGCGGCATCAGCCGCGCTGACCCGGGCGTCGAGGAGATCCTCTGACAGTCGACCGGCAGCCGCCCGTGCTCGAGCACCCGCAGCCCGTCCCCCTCGAGCACACAAAGCCCCCCGCCACGCTCGTCGCCGCAGTGGACCAGCGCCCTCTCGTCCTGGCGCAGCAGCGCGTACACCGGCGCTGGCGCCCGCAACACCCGGACCTGCAGGCCCCGGTCCATCTTCTCCACCAGCAGCAAGGTCGCCGCGCCGCGCCGCCCGAGCAGCGCCGAAGCCGTCCCGAGCGTCACGCCGACCAGCGGCGCCTCCGGTCCGGGTCGCCCCCACGCCTCGGGCGCCGGCACACGCGCCCCCGTCTGTCCGCCCGCGAGGTCGCTGACGATCAAGCGCTCGCCGCAGCTCAGCCACGCCACCCCGCGCTCGCGCGACGCCACGAACACCGCCATCTCGGCCTCGACCGCGAACAGCGTCGTCACCTTCCCCTCGATCCCGACCAGCCGGCGATCGCAGGCCACGATCGCGGCCGTCGCGTCCGCCTCGTGAACAAAGCGCCGCCCTCGTGGCACCCGGCACAGGCGATCACGCACGCCGCCGCGAAGCCGCGACACCTCGCCGCTCGCCAGCAGCAGCGAGCTCCCGTCCGCCATGCGCCCGACGTCGAAGTCCCCCGGCATCGCCGCCAGCGTCGCCACCAGCGCCTCGCAGTCGGGGAAGCGCCGCTCCGGATCCGGATCGAGCAGACGCGCCGTCACGCCCGCCAGCCCCACCCCCTCGCCCGCGCGCACGCGAAACGCCGTGCGCCCCGGCAGCTCCGGCCGCGTCCCCAGCAGCAGCTCCAGCGCCACCACCCCCAGCGAGTACTGGTCCGAGCGCGCGTCCGCGACCCCGCGCGCCACCTCGGGTGCCATGTACGGCAGCGACCCCGCCAGCGAGCCCAGCGCGGCCCCACGGGCCAGGAAGCGCCCCGCCCCGAAGTCGGTCAGCGCCCACGGCGGCTCCCCCGTGCGCAGCAGCGCCAGGATGTTCTCCGGCTTCACGTCGCGGTGCACCACCCCGTGCGCGTGCGCGTGCGCCAGCGCCCGCGCGATCGCCAGCAGCAGCTCGCGCAGCGTCGCCTCCGTGAAGCGCACCCCGCTGGCCTGCGCCCGCCGCAGCGAGCCCCCCAGCGCCCGCGGAAACACCATCACCGACAGCCCGAACTCCGCGTCGTGGCCGACATCCAGGCACGGCACGATGTTCGGGTGGTCGAGCCGCAGCGCCAGCCGCATCTCGTCGACCCACGCCCCGAAGTTGTCGCGCGCCCCATCAAAAAATTTCACCGCCACCGCCCGCCCCGTGCGCAGGTCGGTGGCCGCCACCACGGTGCCGAGCGAGCCCGCTGCCAGCCGCTCCCCGAGGGCATAGCGGCCCAGCACCGTATCGCCCTCGCCCATCGTCCCTCCGCCTACGCGCCGGTCGTCCCCGCCAGCGCCGCCACGATCGCGCTGTGGACCTGCTTCTTGGCCTTCATCCCCTCGACCCGGCGCGCCACCTCGGTCGCCGCGACGATGAAGGTCGTGCCCTCGCGGTCCCCGAGCCGCAGGTCCCCGGTCTGCACGCTGCGCATCTCGGTGTCGCAGAAGCCCGAGAAGAACCCGCACAAGATCCCCGCGAACATATCGTCACCGACGTGCCCGCTCGGCCCAATGTCCTGCATCGGCGAGTCCGTCAGCCGGATCGCCAGAAACCCGTGCTGCCCGCGGTCCCAGTCGATCTCCAGCTGACCGAGCCCGCAGCCCGACCACAGGTCGCGGACCAGGATATCGAACTCCGCCATGTTGCGGTCGCGCAGCGAGACCCCGGCGAACTGCCCGAGCTCCGCCTCGAAGCGCCGCGCCAGCCGGCGCCCGAAGAACTCGCCGCAGCGGCGCAGCACCAGCGCCGCCGCCGGCCCCGTCTCGTGCTCGCAGGCCGTCACGAAGCCGCGCAGGAAGTCCTCGTTGATCGCCACCATCCGCGTCCCGCCGCGGCTGCGGATCACCCCGGACTTCACGTCGAGCTTCACGAAGTCGGGGCTCGTGAAGTAGTTGAGCGTCCGATGCTCGTTCATGTCGCCGCCTCTCGCTTGCCCGGCAGCACCGCCACGCAGCGCTCGAGATACGGGCGCAGCTGCTCATTCACCGCCGCCGGCAGCTCGCGCGCCGCCGCCTTCATCACCGCCTTGTACGTGTCCTCGATGAACGCCGGCGCCAGCCCGACCCCGCGCAGGATCGAGGCCATCCAGGTCAACAGGCTGTCCTCGAGGTACTTCACGTCGTCACGCAGCAGCGCCTGCGCGCAGTAGCGGAGCACCAGCGACAGATCGCGGACGCAGCTCGCGCGCATCTCCTTGTAGAACTTCTCGACGTTTGGATAGGCGTCCATCACCTCGTCGCAGGCCTGGCCGACGATCGCCTCCTCCGCGCTCCGAATCGCCTCGACCGCCGCCAGGCGGCCCTCGAGCTGCTCGGCCCAGGTCCGCAGCAGCGCCTGCTCCGCGCGGGTCGGATAGCGACCCTCGCTGGCCGTCAACATCGCATCGATCTCGTGGTTCATCGCAGGTCTCCTCGGTCTTTCGGAAGTCTCAGTCCCATTCGAAGCCGTCAAACGCGTTGGGCAGGCAGAGCGCCTCGCCCCCGGTCGTCGGCGCCGCGCCCCCGCTGATAAGACCCCGCGACCTGATCGCCACGACGAAAAGCACGACCCAGGCCGCCAGCCCCCGCCGGAAGG
>JBGAUO010000186.1:0-8221 GCA_044228605.1 Nannocystis sp.
CGAAGTGCAGCGTCAGCAACCCCACCAGCTCGCGCCGCGAGGCCCGCGGCAGCCCGGTCTGCACGATCGCCTCCGCCAGCTCCGCCGCGCTCGCCGGCCGCTCGCGGGCCTCGACCGCCAGCGCCCGCCGACACAGCGCCCGCAGCTCCGGGTGTGCCCCGTCCGGCAGCTCCGGCACCTCGCCCGCGCGCAGCCGCTGCACGATCACCACCTCGTCGAGCTCGGGCCACATGCGCCGCTGCATGAGCGCCTCCCACAGCATCACCCCGACCGCGAACAGGTCGGCCCGGCGATCGACCCGCTCGCCGCGCGCCTGCTCCGGCGCGCAATAACTGGCCTTGCCCTTGAACGTGCCCACCTGCGTATCGGCGCAGCCCTCGAAGCCGCGGGCGATGCCGAAGTCGATCAGCTTCACCTGCCCCTCGTGGGTCACGATCACGTTGTGCGGCGTCACGTCGCGGTGGACCAGCCCGAGCGGGCGCCCGTCGTAGTCACACAGCTCGTGCGCGTGCTGCAGCCCCGCCAGCAGGTCGACCAGCACCCGCAGGTGCACGGCCAGCGGCAGCCCGGCCCCGGTGTCACGCCGCACCCGGCGGCAGATCCGGTGCAGCGGCTGGCCGTCGAGGAACTCCATGGCGATGAACGGTCGCCCGGCCTCGCTGCCGACCTCGTGCGTGTGCACGATGTTGGGGTGGGCCATGCGCGCCGCGACCCGGGCCTCCTGCTGGAACATCGCCCGCAGCTCCGGGTCGTGCAGCAGCCCCGGGCGCAGCTCCTTGAGCACCACCAGCTTCGAGAAATCTGCGGGTCCACGCATGGCCGCGAGGTGCACGTCGGCCATGCCTCCGTGCCCGATCACCGCCAGTCGCAGATACTTCCCGTCCCCCCGCATCACGGCGCCGGAAGCTCCCACACGGCCCACGCCGCAGCAAGCCACATTCACCTCGCGGCCTCGCACCTGGGGGCCCGCGACGACGCCCACCCGATCCCACACTGCGACCCCCAGGACAACGTTCTGGAGCCTTTCTCCAATTCACACCACATCGCGCTCACGGCCCCGATCTGGGTCCAGCGCTTGACATCCTCGCGAGCTCGCGCGCAGTAACGTCGCCATGAAGCTCTACTACAGCCCCGGCGCCTGCTCCCTCTCCCCGCACATCGTCCTCCGCGAGGCCGGCCTCGACTTCGAGCTCGAGCGCGTCGACTTCGCGACCAAGCGGACCAAACACGGCGACGACTTCAACGCCATCAACCCCCACGGCTACGTGCCCGCGCTGCTGCTGGACGACAACGAGCTGCTCACCGAGGGCCCCGCGATCGTGCAGTACATCGCCGACCGCGTGCCCGAGCGCAAGCTGGCCCCGCCGCCCGCCAGCTTCGCCCGCGTGCGCCTGCAAGAGACCCTGAACTTCATCTCCACCGAGCTGCACAAGGGCTTTAGCCCGCTCTTCAACAAGGAGTGCCCCGCCGAGTGGAAGACCATCGTCGCCGCCAAGCTCGGCCAGCGCTTCACCGAGGTCGACCGCCGCCTCGGCCTCCACCCGTACATCACCGGCGACGACTTCACGGTCGCCGACGCCTACCTGTTCACCGTCAGCAACTGGGCCGCCTACGTCCACCTCGACCTCTCGCACTGGTCGAACCTCCTCGCCTTCCGCGGCCGCGTCGGCGAGCGCCCCGCCGTGCTCGCCGCGCTCGAGGCCGAGGGCCTGCGCAAGCCGGCCCACTGACGCCAGCCGCCGCGCAAGCCGGCCCACGCAGGCCAGGCGCCGAAGGGCCGGCACCGAAAAAACCCGGTCGAAGGCCCGCGACGAGGCTCGCAACCTCGCCGCGCAATCGCGTACCATCCCCGGCCATGTCCGCCGACCTCACCGCCCATTTCGTTGCCCTCGACGGCGAGCTCCTCCGCCTCGTCCGCATCGACACGGCCCTGTTCACCGGCGAGGGCGAGGACGCGATCTGTCAGTCCTTCCCCGACGCGCGCGCCGCCCAGAGCCACCTCGAGATGGTGCTCGTCCGCCATCGCCGCCAGGGCCACCGCATCGGCACCCGTCCGCTGACCGCCGCCGAGCTCGCGGCGCTTCGACCCGGCGGCGAGGCCCTCGACGAGCTGATCGACTGCCTGCGCTGGGACCACGACCAGGGCCGCGTCCACGTCCACCTGCGCTCGCCCGCCCACGTCGCCCTCTGCGACGAGATCATGATCCGCGCCGCCGCCCAGCACGCCGGCCTCATGCAGGTCCTGTGTGACCCGGAGATCCCCCACCGCGCCCTCTCCTCGGCCCTGCGCCGCCACCCGCTGCCCGACCTCCACACCTTCGCCTTCGACACCCACTTCCAGACCGTCACCCGCCAGCGGCAAAACCTCTGCGGACCCCTCGACGAGCTGCTCTCCGGCCTGCCTCGCCTCGAGCGCCTGTTCGCCACCGGCGACCTCTCCTTCGACGCCCCCTGCAGCCACGACGAGCTCGCCGAGCTCTACCTCCTCGGCGACCCCCTCAGCCCCGAACTGCTCACCCACCTCGGCGCCTGTCACTTCGACCGCCTCGAGCTGCTCGGCCTCCGGCTCTCCAGCGACGCCGCGGCCCCGCCCGCCGACCTCGTCGCCGCCGCCCTGCACGCCCTCGACGCCCCCAACGTCCGCATCGTCGAGCTCGACGGCGCCGACGACCTCGTCGCCCTCCTCACCGCCCTCAGCGATCGCCCGCTCCCGCTCGCCTGGGAGACCCTGCGCGTCTACGGCCCCGTGCGCGACGAGGACACCCTGCTCGAGCTGCTCGCCACCCGCGCCCATATCTTCGCCAGCCTCGGCGAGCTCTGCCTCCCGCTGGACGACCTCTCACTGCCCGCCCAGGCCCGCGCGATGGCCCTGGTCCCCGAGCTCTGCGACCCCGACGACCTCCCCGAGCGCCTCGGCCCCGACCTCTACCTGAGCGAGTGAGCGAGCCTCACGCACGCTCGAGCAGCTGCGCCAGCTCGACGTGCTGCACCCGGCTCACCCGCGCCAGGCAGCGATCGAGCGGCTCCTCGACCACCATCCCCCGCCGCGCCGACGCGTGCAGCAGCGTCCGCGCCCCCGGCCGCGGCCCCTGCAACACCACCCCCACGTGACACATCGCCGGGTCCAACCCGGCCATGAAGAGCAGGTCGCCCGGCTCGCCCAGCGCCCGCCCCGGCGCGACAAAACCCGCCGCCTGGTCGGTCGAGTGCCGCGGCAACACCACCCCCAGCGCCCCGCGAACCCCGCGCTGCAGCAGCCCCGAGCAGTCGATGTGCCGCCGCGTCGTCCCCCCCAGCACGTACGGCACCCCGAGGTACCCGCGCAGCCGCCCCGTCAGCCGCCGCAGCGCCGTCGCCTCCACGACCCGCCGACGCGGCGCCAACACCGGCGCCCGCGCGGCCGCCAGCGGCCCAAAAAACCACCCCACCGTGCCGTCCCCCGCCCGCACCAGCGACCACCCCGGAGGCCCCGCCGCGAGCAACCACACCGGCCCATCCTCCGGCATCAGCTCGCTCGCCAGCCCCATGAACTTCGGGACATGTCCCTGTGTACATGTCTCCTCGGCCAGCCTCGGCGTCCGCTCGCTCGCCAGCCCCATGAACTTCGGGACATGTCCATGTGTACATGTCTCCTCGGCCAGCCTCGGCGCGCGCCACAGGCGGGCCACACCCGGCCCCGCCGCGCGCCACCCGAGCCCCGCCCGCGCCGACACCCCCGCGAGGTCGAGCCGCCACCCCGGCGGCAGCAACGGCGCCAATCGGGCCGAGACCCCGGCGATCATCCGCGGCAGCGCCACCTCCCCGCGCAGCACCAGCGCCCGCGCCTGGCGATCCTCCCGCCCCGCGAGCGCCAGCAAGGTCCACCCGTACTCGGCCGCCAGCGCCCGCCGCTGGTCCTCCAGCGCCACCATCGCCGCCGCCAAAACCCCGCTCACGTGACCCCCAACCCGAGCAGCCGCCCAAGCGCCTCGTGATCCGAGAACGGCAAGGTCGTGTCCCCGATCGTCTGCCCAGTCTCGTGCCCCTTCCCCGCGACCACGACCACGTCCTGCGGCCCGGCCTCCGCCAGCGCCAGCGCGATCGCCCGCCCCCGCTCCGCCTCGACGATCACCCGCGCCCGCCCCCCGCGTTCGATCCCCGCAACTAACATCCCCGCGATCGCCCGCGGGTCCTCGTGCCGCGGGTTGTCCGTCGTCACCACCGCCACGTCCGCCGCCGCCCCGACCGCCTCACCCATCGGCCCGCGCTTGCCCGCGTCCGTATCACCGCCCGCCCCGAACACCACGATCACCCGCCCGCCCCCCGCCAGCGCCCGCGCCGTCGCGCAGGTCCGGGTCAACGCGTCCGGCGTATGCGCGTAGTCCACCGCCACCAGCGGCCCCGCCCGCGACACCAGCTCGAAGCGCCCCGGCACCCCCGCGCAGCTCGCCAGCCCGCGCACGATCGCCGGCCCCGGCACCCCCACCGCATGCGCCGCGCAGGCCGCCGCCAGGGCGTTCTCCGCGAACACCTCGCCGATCAGCCGCAGCTCGATCACCCCGCCGAGCTCCTCCGCCAATCGCGACCCCGCCAGGATCACCCGCGTCCCCGCCGGCGACACCTCCACCCGCGCCGCCGCCAGGTCCTCGCGCCGCAGCGCCGGCCCCCGCGACGGCACCCCGAACCACAGCCGCCGCACCTCCCCCGCGATCACCTGGTCCACCATCCCGACGCTGGCATCCCGGGCGTTGAGCACCGCCGCCCCGTGCCCCGGCAAGTGGACAAACAGCTGCGCCTTGCTGGCCAGGTAGTGCTCCCACGACCCGTGGGTCTTGAAGTGATCCGGCGACAAATTGGTGAACACCCCGACGTCGTAGCGCCAGCGCTTCGCGTACCCGCGGGCCAGCGCCTGGCTCGTGATCTCGACCACCGCTCGCGTCCCCCCGAGCGCGTGGCAGCGCTCCGCCGCCGCCAGGAAGTTCGGCCAGTTGCGCGGCTGCGCCAGCGCCACCCCGTCGATGCAGTAGTCCAGCGTCGTCGACGAGAACACGTGCTCGCCCCCCGCCAGGATCGCCGCCGCCGTCAGCACCGTCGTCGAGGTCTTGCCGTTGGTCCCCGTGACACCGATCGTCCGCCAGGCCTCGGCCCACGGCAGCGCGGCCGGAACGATCCGCGGGTCGCTCACCGTCGGCATCCTCGCACAGCCCCGCCCGGCGATCACGCCTCGTCCACGCCCTCGTCCGCCGCCTCGCGCTCCGCCCCGGCGTCGCGCTCCGCCGCCGCGCCCGTCGTCGGCACAAACCCCGCGAGCATCGCCGTCAACGCCAGGAACCGCTCCACCTCGATCTCCATCCCCACCACCCCAGGCCCGCGAACACCCGCGGCCCGCCATCGTCCGCGACCCCGCGCGCCCGCGTCAAGCCGCGGCCTCCCGCGCACCTAAGCGCGCGTCGCGTCCGCCCACGCGCGCAGCAGCGCCAGCGACACCCCCGCCCCGCCGCACACGATCACCAGCACCGAGCTCACCCCCTGCAGCGGCGCCGCCGCGTCGTACACCGCCGCCAGCCCGGCCCCACACGCCGGCTCGACCAGCACCCGGTGATCGTCGAGGAAGCGCTCGCACGCGAGCACCGCCGCGCGGTCGCTGACCTGCCACGCCTGCACCGGCCGCCGCTGCGTCCACGCCAGCGCCTCGGCCGCGACCGTCGCCGCCCCCAGCGTCGTCGCCAGCGTGTCGATCTTCGCCAGGCTCACCAGCGCGTCCGCGGTCATCGCCGCCGCCAGCGAGGCCGCCCCCGTCGTCTCCACCGCCAGCACCGGCACCGCGCCCCAGCCGACCCGCTGCATCCCGAGCAGCACGCCGCACAGCAGCCCTCCGCCGCCGACCGCGACCACCACGGCCCCCGGCGGCTCGCCCGTGTAGCTCGCCAATTGCACCGCCGCCTCGTCGATCATCGGCGCGTGCCCCTCCCAGATCTCCGGGTCGTCGAAGGGGTGCACATAGGCTGTCCCTTCGGACATGTTCTCCAGGGCATACGCGTGCGCCTCGGCCCACGCCGCCCCGTGTTCGACCACCGCCGCCCCCTCCGCCGCGATCCGCTCGCGCGCCCACGCCGTCGTGCTGCGCGGCACCACCACCGTCACCGGCACCCCCAGCCGCCGACCCGCGTACGCCACCGCCAGCCCCGCGTTCCCGCCCGACGAGCACAGCAGCCGCCGCGCCCCCGCGGCCACCCGCGCCGCGCACACGTGCCCGAGCCCGCGCAGCTTGAACGACCCGCACGGCTGCAGCGCCTCCATCTTCAGCGCCACCGGCACCCCCAGCGCCCGCCCCAGCGGCTCCGAGTCCCACAGCGGCGTCGTCACGGCAAACCCGGTCGGCACGATCATCGCCCGCTTCCTACACCCGCGAGGCCCCCGCCCTCAAGCCACCGGCCCGTCGACGCAGCTCCCGCGGTGCACCTCCGCCGGATCTGGCTGCAGCACCCAGACCGCCACCAGCGCCGCCAGATCGACCCGCCCGCCGTTCCCGTCGCCGCCCGCCAGATCGACCACCACCTCGCCGTCCGCCCGCCGCCGCTCCACCCCCATCAACACCTCCCCGGCCTCCACGAAGCGCTGCGACAGCGCCTGAAAGCTGCAGCTCCCCGACCCCGGCGCCACCACCCGCTTGCGCGTGAAGCTCTGCCCCCACGGCCCCAGCAGCTCGCCGTACACCAGATTAAACGCCGGGATCAGCACCGACTGAAACAGGAACGCCGCCCGCAGATTCTCCAGCGCGTACACCAGCACGTGCGTGTCCCCGCGCAGGCCCGCCCGTCGCCGCAGCCGCGCGCACAGCTCCGCCTCCACCACCTCCGCCACCACCCGCAGCGACGAGCTCCGCCCGCCCCGGCTGCGCACCACCTCGAGCGCCAGCAGCGACTGCGTCGTGCGCGCGTCGCCGTCCTCGCGCCGGGTCGCCAGCAGCAGCGCCAGGTCGAGGTCCCCCGCGTGCCCAAAACCCGCCGGCAGATCGACGAGCTGCAGCAGCGAGCTGCGGTCCCCGACCGCCAGGTGGACCCGCCCGCAGCGCAGCGCCTCGCGCAAGCGCGGCTGATACACAAAGGTCCCGTCGTCCTGGGCGATGAAGCTGCCCGGCGCCAGCGACAGCGTGCGGTACTCCGCCAGGCTGCGGTGCTCGCGGAAGCGTTCGCTCGCCGCCGCCAGCGCCGCCGCGTCGTCGAGCAACACGAGGATCTGCGCCTGCGGCTCGGCCAGCACCAGCGCCTCCAGCAGCCCCACCGTCGCCGGACGAAACCCGCACACCAAGATCCGCCGCAGCGGCAGCTGCGGCGCCGCCACAAACGCCGGGCACCCCACGAGCTCGCCCGCCTCCACCGGCGCCGCCAGCTTCGCCGGCCCCGGCAGCTCGTCGCACAGGTCGCGCAGCACCGCGAAGTTCGGCGCCAGCGCGACCACCCCGGTCCACGCCTGCGCCCCCAGCTCCGGATTCCCACCCGACCCGATCGCCATCCGCCGCGCCGTCAACCCCTGCGCGTCCGTCCGCTCATAAAGCAGCCCGATCGGCGTCAAGAAGCGCCGCGGCGGGCGCGCGAAGGCCCGCCCCCGCAGGCCCGCCATCACCTCCGCGTAGCTCCCCGTCAGCCGCGGCCGCGTCGCCTGCTCCGCCTCCGGGAAGAAGCAGGTGTAGACCTCGTGTCCGTGGGTCGTCAGCAGCTCCTCGAGCACCGGCCCCACCCCGTCGATGCGGGCCACACACGCCAGCAGCAGCCCGACCAGCCGCTCGATCGGGATCACCACGCTGCGCAGCCCCCCCGGCGCCGGACCCACCCCGGGCTCGCGCGCCGCCCCACCCGCGCCCCGATCGATCGCCGCCCACGCCGCCGGCAGGTTGCGCTCATCGAGGATCTCCGCGATCAGCAGCCGCTCCGGCGCCTGCGTCAGGTGCCCGTCCGAGGCCCGCCGCGGCATCGTCCCCGCCCGCTTCACCGCCCCCGCGCTCACCGGGCGCAGCGCGTCGTGGATCATCAACAGCGCGTGGATCGTCTCCGCGTCCGGATTGCTCGCCTCGAGATCTGCCAGCACCACCACCCGCTGCGCCCGCGCCACATCGGCGCGCACCATGAAGTCCGGGTGCGCCGCCCGGGCCGAGCGGTACACGATGCGCGCCAGCGCCGACCGCCGGAGAAACGCCGGCCGCTCCTCGCCGCGCCCGACCACCACGTAGCGCGGCCCGAAC
>JBGAUO010000187.1:0-8203 GCA_044228605.1 Nannocystis sp.
CGCCCCGCGCCCCGGAGGTCCTCCGCCACGCCGCCGGTCTCGCCGCCTACAGCGGCGCGCGCTTGCACCTCTGCCACGCCGTCAACGTCCCCCTCGGCCTGCCCGCCGACGCCTGGATGCTCAGCTTCGACGACCTCCAGGCCCGCCTCCTCGATCACGCCCGGCAATCGCTGGCCCGCCTGGTCGAGCAGCTGCACCCGCCCGCGACGCCGATCCACTGGGGCGACCACGTCACTCGCATCGGTCGCCCCGCGCAGATCATCATCGAGCTCGCCGAAGAGCTCGCCGTCGATCTGCTCGTCCTCGGTAGCCACGGCTACGGCCCCGTCGAGCGCCTGCTCGGCACCACCGCCGCCCGCGTCGTCAACAGCGCCAGCGTCAGCGTCCTCGTCGTCCGCCCGCCCCACGGCTAAAACGCCGAAACCCGCGCCCCGAGTCCGCGGGCGCGGGTCCGTGAGAGGCGAAGGCGCTGCTCAGTCAGAGCACTTGCCGTCGCCGTCCTCATCCTCCTCGTCGCCGTCGGCCGAGAAGGCGCTGACGATCAGCTCACCTTCGCCCTTGAGCTTGCCGTCGCAGTCATTGAACTTCATCGGCTTGCCCTTCTTGAGGAAGCACTCGGGATAACCGAGCTCCGGGTGACGCACGAAGTTGACGCAGCTCGCCCCCTCGGGGGTCCACTCGGCCTCGACCGGCCAGTCCGTGAACTGGGTCTGGATGTCGAGGTTGTCGTAGACGTCGATCGCCGTACCGTCGACGGTGTGGGGCGTACCGTCGCCGCAGAAGTCGGCGCGAGCCATCCGCGTGCAAGCCTGGTGGTGGTCGCGAAGTGAGACCTCGACACACTTCTTCTTCTTGCCCTTCCCGGTGCACTTGGTCTCCGTCGCCCACGGGCGGTAGCCCCACAGCGCACACTTGGCGAGCACAGCGTTGGTGCAGCCGAAAGTGACCATCGTCGCGTCGTCGATGCGATCGCCCGTCCCCGTGTCCCACGCGTTGACGAATGGCACGGCGCCGGCCTGGCTGTCGCCGCAGTACGGCAACCATTGATCGCTGCCCATCGCGCGGTACTGGAGGTCGTACACGAGGATATCGGCCTGCGCTGCGGACTGCTGGATATCTTTGATCCGCAACGAGACCTTCTGCGTCGTCTCCACGCCATGGACCACCGATTTGAGATCCAAGTCCATTTCCGCGCCGATAAAGTCGAGCCCGTTCACTTGATAGACAACCCCATTCATCGTCGTCGTTGCGGAGAACGAAGTGCCCACCAGCTTCATCCCCTGCAGCACGACCCCCGGCCCCTGCAACACGACCCCCGGCCCCTGCAGTACGACTCCCGGCCCCTGCAGCACGACCCCCGGCCCCTGCAGTACGACCCCGGGCCCCTGCAGCACGACCCCCGGGCCCTGCAGCACGACCCCCGGACCCTGCAGCAAAGTGTCGTTCCCCTGGACCTTGCGCATCTCCACGACGTCTTCGAGGGCATCCCCGGGGATTTCGCTACACGCGGAGATCAGCATCAACCCAGACGTCACCAGTAGCAGATTACGCATCATCTCACCCTCCACATTACTGATAGTGGCGGAAGGCATTCGATCGGATCAAGAAAACTCGAAAATACTTCATTCTTGGGCGACAATCGGTGGCCATGTCGCACATACACGCAAGCCGAGGGCAGTGTCGCGTAAGCTCGCAGGAACGTCGAAGGTCACATTCGCTCGTCCTTGAATCAGCGAGTAGAAATAGGCCCCGCCGCGCCCCTTCATGATGCCTTTTCCGTGCGGCGACACTGTCACCTCAAACACATTCCCGTCCACGTCAAACAGCCCAAACGGACTTAGCGTCTGCGGATAGGTGCCCACCGGGTCAGGCCCAAACGCGGTCGCCACCTTGCCGTACGTCTCGTCGAAGTTAGCGTCCTCGGGGAGCAGTTCGTCCCCGCTGCTGTACAAGCGTGCGTCAGCACCACGGGCCGCCCGCTCCCATTCGTGCTCATTGCAAAAACGCGCGCCGGGAACGCGCCCTGAGCTAGCTAGCCAAGCGATGTATTCCCCCATGTCGGCAGAATCCCATGCCGCTGCCGGTAGGCGCTCCCATCCAGCGCTGGCCCGGTGAGTGCGCCCCTTGTAGACAATCGGGACCCCGCTCTCGGCGATGTGAGTCTCGGACGTCACTGTGAACGTGAGACGCCACTTTCCGCCCTCCAGTTCGTCGAGCCTGGCGGCCCCGTGAGCCCCCGCCTTGAGGATCTCAGCTCGCCGCGTGGCCGACTGCGATGCCAGAAACTCGATATATTCCGCGTACGTGACCTCTGCACGGGCAATCAGATAGGGGCCGGTCACAACGCGATGGATTGGCTCGGCATCTAGCAATTTTCGCAAGCCTTCGCTGTCGCCGGAGCCATACAGGAACCGCCCCGCAGGAACATAGCTGAAACCCTCAGGAATCGCGTCGACAGGCGGCAATTCGACCGCGACTGCCAGCGATTCGTCGCGCTCGAGCAGGACGGGATATCCCACCATTACCCTCCCACGGAGCTCAAAGCGAAGCCGATACGACCCGCGCGGTAGCGTCTGCGGTGGCAATGGCGTGGTCCCCAGCGCCCCCATCGCTTCGGCCCGCCAGTGGCCGCCATCCGCGACATAACGCTCCAGCGTGACGTGGGCTCCGGGCGGCTCGCTGGTCACGGTCAGCTGCGCCGGCGCCTCCCAGCGCGCCAGGTACTCGCCGCTACGATCATAGAGCTTGATGCGATCGAGCTGGTCATCCACCGCGAGCTCGCCTCGCCCCGTATCTTCGCTCCGCAGCGCACGCTGCCACAGCACCGCCAGCAACTGCGCGCGAACATCATCGCGCCGGAGGTCGAGGCTGAGCGCCGTCTCGAGCTGCTGCGAGGCGCGGGCCAGGCCGCGTTCGATCCCGGGGATCGCCGCGACATAGCGGCCCCAGAGCGCCTCGCCGTCGGCGGTCCTGCCCGCGTCGAAGGCCGCGTAGGCCTGGGTCCGAACTGCGTCGGCCTCAACCGCAGACGCCTCGGTCTTCGCTCGCTCCTCGGTCGCGGCCGCGACGTGAGCATCGACCGCAGCCGCGAGATCACGCTGCCCCTTGAACCAGATGCCACCATACGTCAGCAATGCGACCACAGGTATGGCGACCGCCGCCACGCGCCGCAGCAGGCGCATCTTCGCCGCCGCCGCGCGGCAGGCCGCGATAAATACACGCTCCCTCGGCCGCAGCGTCGTTGCGTCGAGCGCCAGGACCTCCTTCAGCGGCGCGCCCGAGAGCAGCCCATCGCGGCCACGACCCAGGCGCTCCCAATCTGCCACCGCGAGCTCGAGGCGGTGATGGACCGCCCTGGTCTCGCGCTCCTCCTCGAGCCAGCTCGCCAGCGTGGCCCACCCACCGAGCAGCGCCTCGTGGGCGATCTCGAAGACCGCCTGGTCGGCGACCTCGCGCGCGACCACCAGGCGCGACCGGACCAGCGCCTTCAGGGCCCCGCGCGCCGGCGCCGACCCAGCCACCAGCTCATCCTCCGTCCGCACAGCGCGGGTGTCGTCGACCGATACGAGCCGCATCAACACCCGCCGCGCCGCGGCCCGCTGCTCCGGAATGAGCTCCGCGAGCGCGGCATCGCCGTGACGCGCCAGCGCCCCCGTAACCCCGCCGATCTTCCGCAGCTCCGCCGCCGTGATGACCTGCGCCGCCGGGTCGCGTATCTCCCACAGCTCCGCCAGCGCGAACTGCAGCAACGGCAGGCTCCCGCGCGAACCGGCATCCACCAGTTCGTTGATCAGCGCCTCCGTCTCGAAGCCCACCCCTTTGACCCGCGCCGGGCCGACGATCGCCTCCCGGGCCCCCGTCGGCGTCAGCGGCCGCAGGATGTAGATCGCCCGCGCCAGCTCATCACCCACGCCTGGCACCTGGGCGACGCGCGTGAGGAAGTCGCCGCGCACCGTCGCCAGCACCCGCAGACCCGGGATGCCCGAGGTGATGTTGGCGAGCAGCGGGCCGACGACCGCGACGTCGCCCGGGTCCGCCAGCGTCGCCAGCTCCTCGAACTGGTCGATCACCAACAGACGCCCGCGGCCCTCGCCGAGCTGCCGACGCAGCGCGCGGACCAGCTCATCCGCACCGCCCTTCACCAGCTTCTCGAGCACGTCCTCATCGAGCTCGAACAGACGCGCGAGCGCATCGACCAGGGTCGGCAAGGGATAACGGCCCGGCGTGATGCTGGTGCTCGCCCATTGCCGACTCGGGTCAAGCTCGCCCTCGTCGATCAGCGGCGCCACGCCGGCCTTGCACAGCGACGACTTGCCGACGCCCGAATCCCCGGCGACGACGACAAACGCGTCAGCCCGCAGACGCTCCACCACCGCCCGTATCTCGGCAGCTCGCCCGAAGAACAACGCCCGGTGGTGCGACTCGAAGGCCCGAAGGCCGCGATACGGGTTGCCATCCGGGATCGTGACCGTGGTGCGGGTGGGCGCCAACGCCTCGAGCGCGGCCAACAACTCCTCCCCCGAACCGTAGCGCTCGAACGGGTCGCGACGGATGCAGCGGTCGACGATCGCTGCGAGCCGTACATCGCAGCGGCCCGCCCTCTCCATCAGGGGCCGCGGCTCCTGCTCCTGAATCCGCGTCGCCAGCTCGACCGTGCTGACTGCATCGGTCGGCGGACGCCCCGAGGCCAGGATGTAGAGCAGCACACCGAGCGCGTACACGTCCGAGCGGCGCGTCGCCGCCTCGGCCCGCCACAGCTCAGGGGCCATGTAGTTGGGCGTACCGAGCAGCGTCCCGACCTGCGTCAGCTCCGACGGACGCTCGCCGTTCCCCCCTGCCGCAGAAGGCGGAGCCGACAGCGTCTCGGACGACACCCACGCGCCCAGGATCGCCGCCGCCGACATCCGCTGCGAGCTCGTCATCGACCGGGAGAGCGCGCTGTCGCTGGCCGCCGGCTGCGGCCCGGTGCGGCGAGCCTGCTCCACCGCGTGACGTTCGACCGCCGAGATCGCGGCATCGACCGCCTCGTTCGCCCCCGGCTGCGGCTTTTTTGAGTCCGCGAGCGAGACGTCGACCAGCTTGGCCAGGCTGAAGTCGAGCAGCTTCACCTCGCCCGTATCCGTGAGCAACACGTTCGCCAGCTTGATGTCGCGGTGCAGCACGCCATGGCGGTGGGCCGCCGCCAGCCCGCGCGCCAGACCGATCCCGAGCTCGAGCACCCGCCGCCACAGCAGCGGCAACGGCAGCTCGCTGAGACTCTGCCCGCGGATGTATTCGGTGATCAGGTACGGCGTCCCGTCGAGCTCACCGACGCGGTGCAGCGTCACAACGTTGGGGTGCTGAAGACGGGCGACCGCGCGGGCCTCCACGAAGAAGCGCTCGCGGTCCTCGTTGTCGGCGACGCGGTTGATGAACTTCACCGCGACCGCCCGATCGAGGACGGTGTCATGAGCCAGGTACACACGCCCCATCGACCCCTGGCCGAGCAGGCGAACGAGACGGTACTCGTCGAACTCCTGCGGCGGCGCCCAGGTGTCTGACGCGGGCTCTGACGTCATCAGCTCAGGGTGACATGCTCGGCTCCACGACCACAAGGCACCCGGGGCCTACCTTCAGCACCGGTGTAGGCACACAGAACGGGCCCAGGGGCGCCGTTCAGGGCGTTTTTGCCGTCGCTGCGGCCGAGCTGGCGGCCTCGTCCTTTTCGACCACGAAGCGGACCAGGCGCTTGATCGTGTTGTTGCGCTCGATGTTGCCGAGGATCTTCACCAGGTCGTCGTACGCCTTCGGGTCCTTGAGCAGCTTGCCGAGCGTGCCGTCGCCCTTCTCGATCGTGGCGAGCACCTTCTCGACGTTGGCCAGGGTCTCCTCGAGATCCTTCACCATCGTGCCCTTGTCGTCGTACAGCAACTTCGACACCAGGCTCTTGTTGTTCGGATCCTTGACGTCTTTGAGCACGGTCGAGATGTCGCTCATCACCTTGCGCCCGTCGTCGACCAGCGGCTGCAGGTTGTCGTCGATCTTCGTCATGCTGCTCCGTGCCTTCGACACAAAGCCGTTCAGCCCCGACGCCGTGTCGCGCACGCTGCGGAGCGTCGAGCCGAAGTCCTTGACGTAGCTCTCGTCGTTGAGCAGCGCCCCGACCAGGCCCTTGCCCTCGGCAACCTGGCGCGAGACCTCATTCACGTTGGCCAGCAACCCCTGCACGTTGCGAACGGTCTTCTCGTCACCCATCGCCGTCGCCAGCTCGGCGATGCCGCCGATCGTCTCCTCGACCTTGCTAAACACCCCGTCGAGGCGCTCCTTGACGTTGTCGAGCTCCTCGAGCAGCGCCGGCGTGGTCTGGATGCGCCCGCCGGGCTGGATCTGCATGCCGCGGCCGACCGAGATCTGGACCAGCTGGTCGCCGAGCAGGCCGTTCTGCGACACTGTCGCGCGGCTGTCGTCACGGATGTGCACGAGGCTATCCATGAACACTGACAGCGTCACGCGGATGCGCTTGTGGTTGGTCGTGTAGCCGTCGCACACGCCGGTGTTACCCGTCCAGCTGACGCGTCGGTAGCGGCGACGGAAGTCCGCCGTCACACAGACCTCGTCCTCGCGGCACTGCGCGTCCTCCTCGCAGGGCGGGTGGAGGTCCTTGTTGAAGGAGTAGGCCTCGAGCTCGGCGCACTTGCCCTCAGGCGCGCAGAACATGGTGCGGTCACAGTCGTCGCTGCGCCCCTGACCGAAGCGCCCGCGGTCCTCCGTCAGCGCGTTGCAGGGGTACTCGATCTCGACGAACTCGCGGTCCTGCACCACGCCGATCTCGATGCCCTCGAGCTGCACGGGGCTGCCCTTCTTGAGGCCGGAGACCTGGCGGAAGTCGGCCGCGATCTGGGCCTTCTCCTTCCAGGTGCCCTTGCCCTGGCCGATCACGAAGATCGAGAGGACCAGCAGGAAGCCCATGCCGATCACGAACGAGCCGACGATCAAGTTGAGACGGGCTTCTTGTTTGCGCATGCGTGGCTCCTCCGCTCAGTCGTCCTTGTTCTCGTAGTACCGCCCCTCGATGAAGTCGCGTACCTCCTCGGCCGGGCTGGCCCGGATCTCGGTCGGCGTGCCGATGTACGGGAACTTCTTGTTCCACAGCATGGCGATGCGGTCCGAGCACTCGAAGGCGATCGGCATGTCGTGCGTGACGACGATGCTGGTCACCTTGAGCTCTTTTTGCAGCTTCTTGATCATCGCGCCGATGCGGTTGATGTTCGCGGGGTCGAGCCCGGTGGTCGGCTCATCGTAGAGGATAACCTCCGGCTTGATGGCGATCGACCGCGCCAGCGCGACGCGCTTGCGCATGCCGCCGCTGAGGCCTGCAGGCATCCGGTTGATGATGTCGGGGTCGTAGCCGAGCCCCACCATGTCCAGACACTCCTTGGCGCGCTCCAGCATCTCCTCGTCCGACATCTTGGTGTGCTCGCGCAGCGCGTAGGTGACGTTCGCCAGCACGCTCATGGAGTCAAACAAGGCGCCGGCCTGGAACACCATCGAGACGTGCCTGCGCAGCTCGCGGAGCTCCTCGCGGTTCATGTCGCCGACCTCCTTGCCCTTGAACTGCACGTGCCCGCCCTCGTAGGGCAGCAGGCCGATCATGAGCTTGAGGCAGACGCTCTTGCCCATGCCCGAGCCGCCGATGATCGTGAAGGTCTCGCCCTCCTCGATCTCGAGGTTCATGTCCTCGTAGATGACGTTGTCACCGAAGCGCTTGTTGAGATGCTTGAGCTCGAAGACCACCGTCATGGCGAACTAGCCCACGGGCAAGAAGATCATGGTCAAGATGAAGTCCGCGATGATGATCGACACGCTGGTCGCCACGACCGTGTTGGTCGTGGAGATGCCGACCGCCTCGGTGCCGAACTTGGTCTGAAAGCCCTGAAAACAGCCGATGATGCCGACCAGCATGCCGAAGGTGATCGCCTTCACCAGGCCCGAGATGTAGTCCATCGGGTACAGCTCATCGACGTAGGTCTCGTAGAAGTAGCCCGCGGGCACGTCGAAGACCGTGTCGGCGATCACCGCACCGCCGCCGAGCGCCAGCACGTTGCCGTAGACGCACAGCAGCGGCAGCGCCAGCGTCGCCGCGGCCAGTCGCGGCCAGATCAGCTTCTTGACCGGGTCGGCGCCGAGCGAGGCGATCGCGTCGATCTGCTCCGAGACCTTCATC
>JBGAUO010000188.1:0-8124 GCA_044228605.1 Nannocystis sp.
AGGTTCTGGGGTGGTTTGGCCGCGCTGCTGTTCGAGGATGGTGAGCGCCTGGTCGATGTCGTCGACGGGGGTGCCGAGCGCGCGGGTCACGAAGTAGGTGATGGCATCGGGGATGCGGTTGGCCTCGATGAGGCGGGTGAGCGTGGCTGCGTCGTTGGCCTGCGCTTTCTGGAGGGCGGCGAGTTCGGTCTCGACTGCGAGCAGGCGCTCGGTCAGTCTTGCGCGCTCGTGCTCGGCGGCGTCACGCTGCGCCGCGACATGGCTCGCGCTGGTGTGTTCGGCCTCCAGGGCGATCAGCCTTGCAGCGAGGGTGGTCGCGGCCTCTTCGGCATCGTTTGCCCGCTGCGCCTCGGTGGCGAGCATGGCTTTGGCGTGGTTCAGTGCCCTGGTCGTGGCCTGTTCGTTGAGGTGGTTCGTGGTCTCCGTTTGAGCGGCGCGTTCCTCGACTGCGTGGCGTTGTTTGACGGCTGCCTGGTACTCCTCGTTCTTGTGGGCGTAGGCCTCGATCCATTTGCCGAGCATCTCGCCGGCGATCGCGGCCTGGTGCTCGGCCTTCGCGCGCGCCTCGGCCTGGTGGGTGAGCTCGGCTCGGGCCGCCTTGTCCAGAGTCACGAGGGCATCCTTGATGGTCGCGAGCTCCTGCTCGGCGGCCTCGCGGGCGCGTCGCTCGTCCGCGAGTGCGGCTCGCTCGGTGGCCAGCTGCGCCTCGATGTGGCGTGCGTGCTCGTCGACGGCGAGATGGGTGGGATGCTGGGCGGGGTGCGGGTCGGCGGGGGTGACGGGCGCGGGACCTTCGGTCTCCGGGGCGCCGCGCTGGATGTTGCAGTCGGGTAACGCGGCGGCTTGGCCACCCCATATGATACGGGCCCCGGTGGTCTGCACTTCGATCACGGCCAGCAATGAGGCGATGGCGGCGACGAGGTAGGCGCGCTCGCCGATGACGAGCTCGCCGAAGACTGGCCCGGCGCGGACGTGGGTGAGCGGGCGTGGGTTGCCGTCGACCTTGAGGGTCAAGGCGATGTCGTGGTCCTCCGCTGTCAGCGGTCCGTTTCGCGGGGCGTGGACGATCTTGATGAGCCGATGCGGGCTGCCGTGGGGTGACAGGCGGACTTGCATGGCGGTCTCGTCGCCCAGGGCGACGTTGGATGCGAGGACGCCGTGCTGGTCGTAGTCGAGCCAGGTGTCGCGCGGGCGGTAGTCGGGCTCCTTGGAGGCCAACCACACTCGCACCAGGGGCAGCGCGTCGAGGGCGTCGAAGCAGCCTGGCGGGGGGCCTGGGTTTAGGTTCGGATCTTGGCCGGGCTCGGTTCGCGGCCTGCGGCGGAAGCGTTGAAGCGCGTCGAAGGTGGTTCGCCCGAGTTTTTCCAGGAACGTGGCCGGGAGCGAGAGGGCGCTGGCGAAGGTCCGGAGCACGGCGGTGAAGCCGTCGGCCCAGGTCTCGGCGGTCACTTCGGCGAGGTGGGCGAGGGCGGCGAACTCGAGCGTGTGCGACTGTTCGGGAGGGGTCCAGGTGGGTGGGGGACGAGGTGGTGAAGCGGCCGCGGGAGATGCCTGGTAGCGCCCGAGCCGCGGCGGGCGTAGAGGTGGTAGGTCGAGGCCGGTCGATGGCCGCGCTGGAGCGGATGATGGGAGGGCTCGCGCTTCATGCGGCGTGGCGCGGGTTGTTGTCGGCGTGGTGGTTGGGGTGGGCGTCGACGGGGCCGCTTTATGTGGTCGCGCCGGCTGGCCCGGCGTCGTGGTGGCCGCTTCACGTGGCGCCGGCCGGCCTGCTGCCGCCGTGGCTGCTTCACGCAGGAGCGGCGGCGGACCTGGCACGGCTGCTGGGCGCGGAGTGGAGGCCGTGGGGCCTGCTTCCTGAGTCGCTGGGCGCCGGGCGGTGCGCTTCCTGGGTGCTGGTGATGCAGGGTCGTCGATGAGGTCGAGGTCGATGTGAAGCGCAGCGGCGAGGCGGGTCACGACGTTGAGGGACAGCCGGTCGGGACGCGAGAGGCTCGTGGTGGTCTTGCGGATGTCGAGATCGAGTGGGATCAGCAACTGCTCCCAGCTCAGTTCTTGGCGCTGGCGCTCGGTGTCGAGGAAGGCCATCAGCTCGGACGCCGTGTGAGCGCCGACGGGGCCGACGTGGCAGTGAAGCGGGGGCAGCAGGCGCATCACGCTTCCGAGGCGTGGGCTGGCCGTCGTGCTCATGAGCATCCGTCGGAGGTTGCCGGGCTGCATGTCGGCGGCGCGGGCGAGCTCGGTGAGCGTCATGCCTCGCGCCCCGCGACCCGCTGGCGAACCGCCTCCAACAGTCCAAGCCGCGCCATGGGATGACTCTACGAGATTGTTGCGTGCGGTTGGGAGCGCGGGGGATGGGGCGCTTCTTTGCGGGGCTGAGAAGCGGATGCGATCGAGCAAATCAGATGCGGCTCTTGAGTGGCACGCTGTGAAGCGCGATGCGTGGGCAATGATGCGCACACGTCACTAGAGTGGTGTTCGATAGCGAACTGAAGCGCACGGACACCCTCGCGCTTCATGATGCGGTAACGTGAAGCGCCATGGCTGATGTTGAAATGGGACGTCACCGATTCACGGTGCTGAGGCCGGCGGATTCGTCCGCTTCTTCGCCGACGATCGCGCTCGAGATACCGGGCATCAACAGGGAGCAGGTCGAGCTGCTGCGTCAGCTCGTCGGGCCCAATCTCGGTGCGGGATTTGTGCTCGCGGTCGACGGTGAGGTCGTCGTGCGCGGTGCGGGGGCCGTGGTGCCCGCGGTCGATCCAGCGCTGGCGCAGGTTCAGCGGCTCACTGAGATGGCGGTCCAGCAGCACGAGTACCTGTGCGCCGAGATGCGGCGGATCCGCGACGAGTACGAGCAGGACCACGCCGAGGAGCGGGCCATCCTGCGCACGCTCCGGCAGCGCTGGGTGGCCCGCGTCTGCGACGACCAGGTTCGCGGGGAGGATGCACTACGGTACGTCGTCGAGGCGGCGCGCTCGATGGTCAAGAAGGAGGAGCCTCCGGCGTCGGGCGGGGCGTGAGTGAGGTTGTCGTGCGCGCCGGCGGTGCGGGGGCTCAGGCGGTGGGGAGGTTGGCGGCCTGGTCGTCGAGGAGCTGCAGGGCGCGTAGTGGATCGATGCGGCCGATTCGCTGGCCGCGGTGGAGCACGCCGTGGAGGCGGACGTAGCCGCGGCCGCTCTCGTGGGCCCGGACGGCGTCGGCGTATTGCTCGGGGTCGAGGTTGGCGCGGACGCGGAGGGGGTCGCTGTCGGGGAGCAGGAGGGAGAACTGCACCTCGCCGGAGCGGCGACCGTCGGCTCCGACGATGCCGCTGAGGATCTCGACGGTGCCGATCAGCATCTCCTCGCGGTTGCTGGCGGGGCTCGGGCGCAAGATCTGGGCGGCGCGCTGGATCTCGGGGATGTACTCGGCCTTGATCGCCACGCGGGAGGGGGTGTCGGTCTCGGGTGGCGGGGGCAGGCGCGGGTCGGCGGCCCAGGTTGTCGAGAGCTCGAGCTGGCCGGCGTTCTGCTCGGGCTGCATGCGCAGCAGGGCGTCGCAGAGGTTCCAGCTCAGCATGGGGCGCTCGGCGTGGGTCTCGAGGTAGGCCTCGACGCGGCTGTGTTCGATGCTCTCGACCAGGTCCGCGGTCGCGCGCATGAGGTGGGTCGTCACCTTGCGGGTGAAGGGGATCGGGTCGGCGAGCTCGAGGTCGCGGGAGACGGCATGCAGCGGGCAGATGATCTTGAGGACGTAGCTGCCGACCTCGGTTTGGCCGGCGCGGCAGGCCGCGAGCATGGTGTCGGCCTCGCCACGGCTCATGCGGGGGTGCACGGCGACCGGGTTGATGACGGAGCAGGCGGAGGCGAGCAGGGCTCGGCGGGCGCCCTCGCGGAGCATGACGTCGGCGGTGAGGGAGAGTTGGCCGCTCTCGGCGTCGCGGCTGGCGATGCGGACGCGGAGGACATCGGCGTCGGGCCATTGTAGGTCGGCGAGCACGGCGTCGATGGGACGGCGCTCGAGCTCGGCGAGGCGCTGGACCACGTCGAGCATCGCGTCGGTGAAGCCGGCGTCGTCGGCGTCCATGGGGATCTGGAGCTGGTGCTCGGGGGTGCGTCGAGCAGGCTCACCCAGTAGGCGGCGCGAGAGAGGACGAGCTGGTCGGGGCTGTGGGTCAACCACTCGGGGTGGTTCGGCGGGAGGAAGAGGACGGCGAGGAGCCGCGGGGGCAAGGCAGATTCGCTGCGCAGGCGATCGTAGTGGGCGGTCTCGCGGAGGAAATAGGAGAGGCCGCCGGCCTGGCGGGTCGGGGGCTGGACTGTTGCCTTGAGCTGGATGTGCAGCGAGATCTCAGTGAGCTTCGCGGTCGGGCCGAAGTTCTTGATGAGGTGCAGGGTCGCGTCGACGCCCGCGTTGTCCAGCGAGCGCGTGGCCTCCTGGCAGGCGATGCCGGCGTGGGAGGCCACGGCGTGGAGGTACGCGTGGCTGAGCTGCGCCTCGATGTCGGGGAGGGCCATCATGCGTTGGCGGCGTCCGTGGCTGGCGCCCTGGTGCCGAACAGTGGCCGGGCGCATTGGGGCTGTCAAGGCGTCTCTGACAGCGCCGTGGGCGACGACGGCGCTTGATCGCGTGCACGACTTCGCCTGGCATATGTGGCCCTGCTGACAGATCCGGAACTCCTTCGTCAGATCAAGGCTGGTCTCGGTACGCTCCCGACGGATCCTCTCGCGGGCAACCCAGCCTGCGGCGTGACCAAGTGGGGCCTGAAGGCCCTGGTATGGATCGCCAATGCTGCCTGCTGTGCTGGTGGGTTCGGCGTCGCCTGCCTGGCGTGTGTTGTCGGAACGAACTCGGCCCAGGACGCGATCAACGACGGCATCGACTGCAATAAAGAGTGCAAGCCAGATTGCCCTGTCTCCTGAGCTCGGAGATGATATCCGGCCCCACAGCGACACTGAGTCATGCCGGCTCTCGCTCCACGCCCAGTCACTGCCGAACCTGCCCGGCTCGACAGACCTCAGCGCTGGGGCATTGTCCCCACGAGCGCTTTCTGGAAGCGATCCGATGTGTGGCGGATCGCTGGCCCTCCGACAGCGATCTTCGTCGTCCTCTGGAGCATCGCCCTGGATGCACTGGTCTTTGGGTGGACACCGCTATGGGCAAGCGGCCTTCTTGGCGGTTTCGGGCCCGTTCTGTTTGTCGGGCTGCTCGAGCGGTACCTCCGTCGCCGCATGCAGGAGCGCCGCGCCCTCCCCCCGCCGCCGACGATGCGCCGGCCCGCTGAGCAGCGGGCGGAACAGCCGGGCTTGAACCGGAGCGTCACGATCCGCTGAAGAGAGCGAAACCATCCACCCTGTCGTTGGTCCGTGCATCCCGGGCAGTGAGCTCGGGGACGGATTCGATACATGCCCGCGCACTCACACACGGCCCGGGAGTTGTTGGCGCTGCTGGTGCTGGCCCTTATCGCGCCGTGGGTGGTGTCGTTCGAATGCGCCCGTGTGCGATCATTTGTCGGTTCAGCCCGCGGATCGGATGCGTCGGACTTGGCATGCGAGGTTACGCTTGAGCTGACGGTGATCCTGGCGGAAGATGTGTGGGATCGGCTGCTGGGGGTGAAAAATGGGGAGCGAGGGGAAAAAGGCTGAAGGTGGGGCAGGTCGGGCTGTGAAGCGTCGGCGCGGCTCGGCGGCGGAAATTCCTGGCGGCGCAGGAGACCGTGCGGAGCTTGATGCACTGCTCGCGGGGCACTGCCGGCAGGCGGTGACGATGCTGCCGCGGGGTGTGCTCGGGGTGGCGACGGCGATCGAGTTTCTTGGCGCGTTGCCGGCGGCGTTTCGACTTGGGCTGCCCGATGTCACAGAGTCGGGGCCGAAGCTGTTTGCGCTGCTGGTCGCTCATGGCTTGCTGGCGGCGATGCCGAGCCCGCGCGTCGTGCCGGCGGCGCTGGGTCTGGTCGCCGGGGTGTCACCGCTGCTGCGGGCGCGGAGCGCCCGGTACTGGACGCTGTGGGTCGGGCAGATGCGCGAGGCGGACTCGGACGTCGTCGCGGCGCTGAGGGAGCGGACGCCGACGAGCCAGATCAGCCTCGCGCCGCCGGTCGCGGCGACGGTGCGCCCGCTGCGGGCCGCGGCGCTGCGGGCCGACCGAGATCGCCTGGTTGCCGAGCTGGCCGTCGCCGTCGCGGAGTGCACGCGGGCGCGCGAGGATGCCGACCGAGAACGGGCTCGGGCGGACGAGCTCGCCGGGAAAAGCGTTCGCCGTGACGAGCTCAAGGGCTTGAGAGCAGCGATTCGACTGGCCATCGGTGTCCCCGAGGACGACACCCGCACGGTCCCGGAGCTCCTCATGCACGTGGTGCAGCTGCGGCGAGAGCAGACAGTGCGTGCCGAGAAGGCTGAACAAGGGCTGCACCGGGTGCTGGCGGATCTGGCGGCGGCGATGGAGACGATCAAGGGGCTCGAACAGCAGCAGGAGGCGTTGGTGGCGGAGTTCGAGGAACAGGAGGTCGAGCTCGGGATGGCAGCGGCCGAGATCAATCTGCGCAGGTCGAGGATATTGCGGCCCGACCCCGGCGAGGTGGATGCCTACCGTCGATCGGGAGCGTCGGACGCCCGGCGGGCCCAGCAGCAGCGGCGAGGGGGCACGTAGGTCTCGCGGGCGTGGCTCGTACGTTGGCCGCGGTGGCCGTGCAACGAGTGCAGCGGAGAAACGTGATCGTGCGGGGTCCGGCGAGGAATACGAGTCGTGCGACTCGGTCGTGGTTTGGCGGGGCCTTGGCCGCGACCTGCGATTTCCGGCATCATCGGGCTCGTGACCGCACCGAGCCTGTTTTCAGCTACAGCCGCGACTCCGCCGGGCACGACGCGGCGGTGCTGGAGAGGGGATCGATGTTCGGCTCGACCAGTTCGAGCAGGCGCCGCCCGAAGTGGATGTTACGGCAACTGGCGGAGGTGGACTTCGTGCTCGTCGTGTGCACGGCGAGCTGCTGTCGCCGCTTCGAGGGCTGGGAGTCGCTGATCATCACGCAGGCGCTGTTCGAGGCGAACGCGAAGAACACGCGTTTTGTGCCGGTGGTGTTCGCGGGGGCCAGTGTGGCGGACGTCCCGGGTGTGCTGCGACCGTTCCAAACTGGGGTCGGAGCTAGCCCAGCGCCCGAGGGCCGGGATGTATTGGCGGGCGTCGATGCTGACGGCGCTGGCGAGGGTGTTGTCCTCCTTGCCGGTGAATCGGTAGGTGGGGCCCGGCGCGCCAGGCGATGGCGGTGGTGCCGTAGGGGGCGTGGAGGTCGCGGGCGATGACCTCGCCGGTGTGGTCGAGGACGAGGGCGGCGCTGCCCAGGCGGTCGGCGATGTGGAAGCGGGTGTGGAGGCCCTATCCGGAAGTCGGACAAAGCCTAGAATGAGCTGTATCGACATCACAGACATCCTCGGTCCTCTGCGCGAACAGCTCCCGACGCTGCAGGTGCATGGCGTGTTGGCACGCTCGCTCAAGTGCCATGTCCTGTCGGCCTCGCTCGACGGTCGTTCGGTAGTGGTCAAGTGGCTGGCTCGGCCCGAGCCTCCGTGGGGCTGGTACTTTGAGCGAGAGCAGAAGCTGCTCTCCGCGTTCGCCGCTGCTGGCGAGGGCGGCGTGACCCCCGAACTTCTGGCCGCAGGACCGCGGTGGATGGTGCTGGCGCGGATCGCAGGCTCGGCCATTGTCCCTGGTCGCCTCGCCCGCGACGTGGACCCGACCGTGGTGGCGGCGGCGCTACGGGCCCGCCACCGTCTGGCCCAGACCACGACTCCCTGGCCATCGTTCGTCCCGGACGGCAGGACCCTGGCAGAGATGCGCTCGCGGCTGCTCGAGGATCCCTGTGATGGCCTCGGCTGGTGCACCGAGGGCCTCGCACGCGGTGCCGCCCTGGGCCTGATCGACCTCGACGATGCGGCACTCGCAATCGCCGCCCTGATGGACTGGCCTATCCTCGCGCGTTCGCACGGAGACCTGCTGCCGCGGAATGTGATTGTGGATGGCGCCTCGGCCCACCTCGTCGATCTGGAGTGCGCGGGCGACCACCCCGAAGCCTGGGATCACGCCTTGCTGTGGGCCAACCTGTGCTCTGCGAGTCGTCGCGTGGTCGAGACCGATTTTGGCCTCGACGAT
>JBGAUO010000189.1:0-8093 GCA_044228605.1 Nannocystis sp.
CCTCGCCGCGGCGGGTGCTGAGGACGCGCAGGGCGATCGGTGACTCGGCGTCGAAGAGGGCCTGGCCGATCGGCTTGCGGCCCTGGCCGAGCAGGGTGACGAGGTCGCCGGTGCGGGCGCCGGGGATGGGGTTTGCGCGGGGTTGACGGGGCGGGGACGGCAAAGATCGCGGCCCGGTTCCCCCGGGGCGGGGTTTGTGCGAGCGTCCGCGGGCGTGTTGCCCCTCCTCCTCGCGCTCGTGCTGGCGCCGGCCCCGAATTGGGTCGAGCTCGATCGGCCGAGCTTCGAGGCGCTGCGGGTGCGCCCGGCGGAGGCCGTGGTGCCGGCGTGGGCGGCGGAGCGGGCGGTGAGCGTGACGCCGGTGGCCGACGGGGTGCTGCTGCGGGCGCGCTGGACGTTGCGCTCGCTGGCGCCGCGGGCCTGGTTCTCGGGACAGGTCCTCGGGGACATGCCGGGGCTGCGGGTCGAGGCGGTGCTGTGGGACGGCAAGCCGGCGGCGACGGCGGTGGGGCCCGGCGGGGTGACTGTGACGGGGCAGGTGAGCGGGCGGGCGGTGATCGAGGTGGTGGCGTTTGTGCCGGGTGACCCGGTGCGGGCGGCGCTGCGGCTGGCGCTGCTGCCGGCGTCGCGCGGGGAGCTCGAGGTCAGCGCGCCGGCGGGGCTGGTGCCGACGCTGCAGGTCGAGGGCGCGGGGGCGCCGATCGAGCGGGGGGCGCCGCGGGTGCTGGCACGACCGGCGGCTCGGGGTGCGGCGCCTGCGGGCACGGGCGGGGCTGTGGGGGCGTCGGTGGGGCCGGCTGAGGATGCGCCGCGGCGGTTCTTGACCGCGGCGGCGGCGATCGACCTGTCCTTTGGGGCAGCTCCCGAGGCGGTGGCCGATGCGGCGGCAGTGGTGGTCGCGCGGGCGGGGCTGGGGCTGACGATCGGCGACGCGGAGCTGCGCGGGCACGGGCGGCTGGTGTGGGAGCTGCGGCGCGGGGCGGTGTCGGCGTTGCAGTTCTCGCTGACGGGGATCCCCGCGGACGCGGCGGTGACGGGGGCCGGGGTGCGGGCGGTGGAGCGAAGCGGGGACGTGGTGCGGGTCTCGCTGCAGGGGCCGGTGAGCACGCGGCAGGAGCTCGAGCTGCGCTGGAGCGTGGCGATCGGCCCGGCGACGGAGTCACGGGTGGCGCTGCCGCAGGTCCGCTTCGACGAGGTGTTCCGGGCCGAGGCGAGCCTGCAGCTGGCGCGCGACGGGGAGGTCGAGGCGGTGCCGGAGGCGACGGGGTGGACGCCGAGCTCGGCCGCGGGGCTGCCGGCGTGGGGGCAGGGGCTCGTGGAGGGGACACCGACGGCGGCCTTCACGGCCAGCGCGGCGGCGGGCGGCGAGCTGTCGCTGCTGCGTTTTGTGCCGATCGAGGGGCCGCCGGTGGTGGTCGATGTGGCGGCGTACACGATCGCCACCAGCCGCGAGGGGCGGGCGCTGATGCGGGCGCACTACGAGGTCCGCAACGAGCGGGCGGCGTCGCTGAAGCTCTCACCGCCGCCGGGGTTCAAGATCCTGGGGGTGCGGGTGGCCGGGGAGACGGCGATGATCGCCCGCGATCGGGACGGCGCGTGGCGGGTGCCGCTGCAGCGCTCGGTGGACACGGTGTCGGGGCTGCTGTCGTTCCCGGTCGAGGTGGCGCTGCTCGGGGACGGAGCTGTCCCTTGGGCCAGGCGAGAGAAGCGCGAGCTGCCGCTGCCGCGGCTGGACGCGCCGGTGGCGGTGACGCGGGTGACGCTGCACCTGCCGCCGGGCTACCGCTCGCGGCTGTCGCCGGGCGACGGCGAGGTGGTGGCGGCGTTCACCCGCGGGGACGGGATCCACTACGGGATGGGGGTCGGCGAGGTCGGAGCGGCGGAGGCCGACGCGCTGTTCCAGAGCGCGGTGAAGGGCTGGCTCGGCAACGACTTCGACAGCGCGCAGGCGGACCTCGATCGCCTGCGGGCGATGGGGGCGAAGAACGAGAACATCGAGCGCCTGCAAGGGAACCTCTACCTGATCGCGGGCAAGGACAAAGAGGGCAAGGCGAGCGCGAGCAAGCAGGACGAGAGCGTGAATCGCCGGATCCGCGAGCAGGCGCGGGCGCGGGCGATCTCCGATCAATGGGCGCAGCAGGAGCTGCAGGCGCAGGCGGAGAACAGCCGCAAGTCCGGCGATTATGCGGCGGCGGAGAGCCAGTATCGCCAGGCGCTGGCGGTCGGCGATCGCCTGGCCAAGCTCGAGCAGCGCGAGTCGGTGGAGCAGTCGAGCGTGAACGCGGCGCTGCTCGATGAGCTCGAGAGCACCAAGAAGGAGGCCAACGCGGTGAAGCAGGTCCAGGTGGCCAGCAAGAGCTCGCGCCGCAAGTTCGGGCGGCGCGTGAGCAGCTTCAAGGACAGCCCGGACGACGCCGCGTCGACCACCCGCACGAGCGCGGGTGATGCGGGCGGGAGCTTTGGCTTCGACGCGGGCGTGGTGAGCGAGGATGGTGAGCGCGACGGCACGGGCACGGAGCACGAGCGGCCGGAGGAGCCGGACCTGGCGCGCAACGGGCCGATGCCGGTCGAGAAGTCGCCGGCAGAGCCGCCGCGGGCGGTCGACGCGAAGCAGATGCCGGCGCAGGACAAGCCGAAGGTGGACGCGCCGGTGGTGGCGACACCGGTCGCGCAGGAGCTGCCGATCGGGGGCCAACGCGACTTTACGGCGGTGCTCGACGTGGTGCCGGGGGTGGTGGTGACGCCACAAGGCGGCGTTGCGACGATCACGACGGGCGACTCGAGCTACCAGGTCGATGGTGCGAACGTGCCGCAGCCCGCGCCCGCGGCCGAGAGCGTCGTCAGTCTGGCGGGCGTGAGCCGTGGCGGGCTGTTGTCGCGGATCCGTCGCGCGGGCGGGAAGCGGCGGGGGCGGCGGATGGAACCAGTCGGCGCCGCGACCACGCCCGCGAACGGGCCGGACACGGCCAAGGCGCCGCCGGCAGACTCCGCCGACGACGAGGCGCCGCCGCCCCAGGGGATGCCGCAGCCGAAGGTGACGGCCTCGGCGCTGTCGGTGGTGGTGCCCGCGGTCGGTCAGGCGGTGCTGTATCAGCGACTGCTCCTGCCGCCCGACGCGAATTATGCGGTCGAGGTGTCGGCCCGTGAACCATTAATTTCTCGTGAATGAATCGTTCGACATGACCCAAAGGACAGCCATGCGCAGCCCCATCGTCGCCCTCGCCGCCACCCTCGCCGTCTCGTTCGCTTCGCCCATGGTCCGCGCCGGAGACGAGCCGGAGCGTGTGATCATGAAGCTCGACGAGTTCCTCAAGCTCTACGAGAAGAACCGGGCCGAGGAGGTGCAGGCGCCGGTCGACTTCGCCATCTCGTCGGCGCGCTACGTCGGCGAGGTGCAGCTGAAGGACGGCGAGCCGTACGCGGCGGTGTTCACGGCCAGGCTGCGGATCGACGTGCTGCGCGGCAAGGGCTTCGTGAAGGTGCCGGTGCTGCCGGCGACGGTGGCGCTGGAGACGGCGAAGATCGGCGCGGCGGAGGCCGACGTGATCATCGAGAACGGCTACTACACGCTGGTCACGCAGCAGCGCGGGGCGGTGCTGCTGGACCTGAATTTCGCGGTCGCGGTGACGTCGGCGGAGGGGGCGAGCGGGCTCGAGTTCCAGCTGGTGCCGGCGGGCGCGACGACGACGCAGCTGTCGGTGCCGGCGCGCGACGACCTCGACTTCACGGTGACCAACGCCAAGCTGCAGTCGGACAAGGTGGTGGGTGACAAGCGGGTCGTGGACGCGACGCTGCCGTCGACCGGGTCGCTGGCGATCCGCTGGCAGCGCGAGATCCCGAAGGCGGCCGAGCAGGCGGCGCGGGTGTTCGCGGAGGTCCACACGCTGGTCGGGATCGGCGACGGGCTGATGCGGGCGACGACGACGGTGCAGTACACGATCCTGTTCGCTGGCGTCGACAAGCTGCAGCTCAAGGTGCCCAAGGGCATGCAGATGCTCGACGTGGTCGGTAACGGCGTGCGCGACTGGAAGCTCGACGCGGAGGGCACGCTGAACGTGACGCTGAACTACGCGGCGAAGGGGGTGTACCCGCTGCGCTTCGAGATGGAGCGGGTGATCGGGGCCAAGGCGGAGGGCATGCAGGCGCCGATCGCCGGGCCGGTGGGGGTCGATCGCGTGAAGGGGTTTGTCGGGGTCGAGTCGCGCGGCAACCTCGAGATCAAGGCGGGCGAGGTCAGCAACGCGACGCCGGTCGACGTGCGCGCGCTGCCGGCGGCGATCCTGGGGATCACCAGCCAGCCGGTGCTGCTGGGCTACAAGTACCTCGGCGGCGACGTGGCGATCCCGCTGTCGGCGGCGCAGCACGAGGATGTCGACGTGCTCGTGACGCTGCTCGACGAGACGCGGGCGCGGACGATGTGGACGCCGGAGGGCCGGCGCCTGACCTCGGTGAAGTATCGCGTCCGCAACAATCGCCGGCAGTTCCTGCGCCTGGCGCTGCCCAAGGGGGCGGAGCTGTGGAGCGCGTCGGTCGGCGGGCGGGCGGTGCAGCCGGCGCGGGCGGGCGACGCGAGGGTGATGGTGCCGCTGGTCCGCTCGCAGGCGGCGGGCGGGGAGCTGGCGGCCTTCGAGGTCGAGATCGTATATGTCGAGGCGGGGGCGGCCCCGAATACCAGCGGGCGCGGCGAGTTCAAGGCCGAGTTGCCGCGGCCGGACGCGCCGAGCACGTATGTGGCGTGGACGGTGTATGCGCCGCTGGTGGCCAAGGTGCGGCGATTCACGGTCGACGGGACGCTGCGCAAGGTCCGTTATCTATCAAACCCGATCCCGGCCGAAGATATGAACTATGTGCAGACGGCGAACCCCGAGGTGGCCCAGCAGGCGAAGTCGCAGGCCAATGAGGGCTCGCTCGGCGACGGAGCGGTGCCGGTGCCGGTGAGCCTGCCGCTGCAGGGGCGAGAGCTGCACTTCGAGCGGCTGCTGGCGCTCGACGAGCCGCTGGAGATCGAGTTCAAGTACCGCGGGCTGCGCAAGTAGGGTCAGCCCGGGGCGTTGCAGAACGGCGGGACGATGATGATCTCGTTCGCCGGATCGGGCTTGCATTCGGCCTCCTTGGCGACGGCGAGGAGGCGAAGCTGCTCGAGGTCGGTGGTATTGACCTTGATGCTGGTGGCGGGGGCGTATTCGCCGGGCGCAAGGACGCCGGGGAAATCGATGGAGTCCTGGAGGGTCTCGACGCCCATGATGGTGCCATAGATCTCGACGGTGGCGCCGGCGGTGAGAGGGGCGGCGCCGAGGTTGCCGAGCTGGACCCACAGCTCGAGCTCGTCCGGGGCGCTGCACAGGCTGATGCAGGACTCGGGGGTGACGAGGACGAGGTCGGGGGCGGCGAGGCCGTCGGCGGCCGAGAGGTCGCCGGAGCGGAAGTTATTGTAGGTGTCCCAGTTGGGGGCGGCCATCTTGGGGACGGTGCCGTCGTCGTTGATGTTGGTGATCGAATAGGCGTGTTGGTTCCAGATCTGCCGGCCGGGGCGCCAGGAGTTGTTCTTGTCGCCGATGACGGTGATGCCGGTGATCGAGCCGTTGTAGGGCTCGTGAATGACGACGATCTCGACCTGGCCGTCGCGGTCGACGTCGGCGACGATCGGGTACTCGAGGCGGGTGCCGCTGTTGTGGTCGGCGAATTGCAGCTTGGTGGCGCCGTCGATGCCGGAGAAGACGTAGAGGTTGATCTCGTCGGCGTAGACGACGTCGGCGATGCCGTCGCCTTCGAAATCATAGACCGAGCTGCCGGTGATGCCTGAGGAGGCGTCCTGGGTGGTGTTGCTCCACAGCACGGTCCCGTCGGTATCGAACACGGTGTACTTGCTGAGGCCGGCGACGCCGACCTCCGGGAAGCCGTCGCCGTCGTAGTCGGCGATGGTCGGCGGGCCGCCGAGGCCGCCCGGGGTCGCGGTCTTCCACAGGAGGGCGCCGTCGGAGCTGTCGTGGACGTGGACCTCGGCGTTGGAGACGACGACGATCTCGGGGATTCCGTCGAGGTCGAAGTCGGCGACGCCGGGGTAGCCGTCGTTGGAGGCGTTGGACCAGATCGCGGTGCCGTCCATGCGGTAGAGGGCGTTGCCGACGACGACCTCGCCCTTGCCGTCGCCGTCGAGGTCGGCGGCGAAGGAGACGGCGGCGCTGCCGTTGGCGTTGCCGGTGGGGGCGCCGATGCCGAACATGCCGACGCCGACCTGGCTGCCGGCGCTGTTGAGGATGACGCGGCCGGCGACGATCTCCGGCTTGCCGTCGCCGTTCATGTCGAGGATCGCGGGGTAGGTCTCGTAGGTGCCGGCGTTGGCGGCGGTGAGCATCGGGCTGGTCCACTTGAGGGTGCCGTCGTGCTCGTAACAGAGGATCTGCTGGCCGTTGTTGCTGCTGCTGAGGATCTCGATGAATCCATCGTTGTCGATGTCGGCCGCGGCGAGGCCCTCCTCGCGGGTGCCGCCGGGGATGACGATGCTCAGCACCTCGCTGCTGCCGTCCCCGGAGATTGCGCGCAGGACGGCCTGATTGTTGGGGTTGTACATAATGTTCAGGATGTCGGGCATATCCTCGCTGTCGACCTTGCCGTCCATGTTGTCGTCGTTGACTTGCACGACGAGCGGGGCCGAGGCGCTGGCGTTGGCGCCGGGGCTGTTCATGAACACGTCCTTGTGCCACTCGACCACGGGGTCGAACATGCCGAGCTGGGGCTCGGTCTTGCAGGCGGCGTCGAAGGGGGCCATGAAGCCGGGCGGCGGGTCCTCGTTGCAGGGGCCTGCGGGCTCGCCGGTGGTGGCGGTGGTGGCGGTGGTGGCACTGTCCGTGGCGCTCGCGCTGTCGGTGGCGCTGTCGGTGGCGCTGGCCGGCCCGTTGCTGGTGCCGGTGGCGGTGTCGCTGACGCTGCCCGCGGTGGTGGTGGCGCTGGCGCTGCCGGTGGGGGTGCTGTCGCCGGTGGTGGGGGTGACGGTGGTGGTCAGCGGGCTGGTGTCGCTGGCGCTGCCGGTGCCGGCCTCGCCGGGGCGGCCGTCGTCGCCGCAGGCGCTCCACACGGCGGTGCAGAAGGTCAGGTATGACAGGAGGGTGAAGGATATGCGGGAGACACGGGCCACCTCGCCACGCTATCACAGGGGCTGCGCGCGGAGGCGGGCGCGTGGTGGCGTGGTCAGCGAGCCGAGGTAGACGGAGACGCGGAGCATCACGGCGGCCTGGGTGCGCAGGCGACCGGCGAAGGGGAAGGTGCCGGCGAGCTCGAGGCCGAAGCGGCGAAGCCCGCTTGTGCGCAGGGCGACGGCGCCGGCGACGGCGTCGAGGACGTCGGTGTAGCCGACCAGCGTGTGGAGGTCGGCGGCGATCGCGAGGCGGCGGATCGGCAGGAACTCGGCGCCGCCGGTCAGCGCGGCGCCGAGGCGCACGCTCGGGGCGATCCGCGAGGCGACGAAGGTGGCGAGGAGCCCGATCTGGCCGTGGAGGTACAACCTGCGGGTGGCGGTGAACTGGCCCGCGAAGCCGAGGTCGACGCTGACCGGCCAGGCGTTGTGGTAGAGGCCGGGCGCGGTCGGGAGCACGAGCTTGCCGTTGACGCCGAGGCTCGTGCGCTCGCCGAGGACGCTGCGATGGGCGGCGCCGAGGTAGGTGTGGCCGAGGCCGAGGCGGCTGGCGGCGAGTGAGGAGATCACGGTGTCGAAGCGCAGGGCCTCGAGGCCGGCGAAGACCTCGGTGGTGCGGGTCGGGGCGTAGCTGCCCTCGAGGTTGAGGCCGGCGGTGACGCGGCCGTAGAAGTTGGGCTTGTCGATCGCAAGGAGGCCGCCGCCGCGGACGGCGATCTCGCTGCGGCCGCACACGCGGTGGGCCCGTCCGAGGCCGCCGTCGAGGAGCGGCGCGAGGACGGGGCCGGTGGGCATGCCGTAGCGGAAGGCGCGACACGGGTCGGCGGCGGCGCTGCGGGGGCCGAGGACGATGAGGCCGGCGAGGGCCGCGATGCGGGGCCAACCGATGCTGCGCCGCGTGACCGCGCGAGGCGGTGTCTTCGTCGTCGTGCGGCGACTGGCCGCAGGCATGCCGATGTTG
>JBGAUO010000018.1:0-53680 GCA_044228605.1 Nannocystis sp.
GGTGCTCGCGGAGGCTCGCAAGTTTCGCCGCGGCGAGATCGACTTCGCTGCGCTGCAGGCGTGGGTCGTGGCCCGCAAGCTGCCGCCGCATCCGCTGGGCGACGCGTATGTGATCATGCCCGTGCCGGCGCCGCCGCCGGGCGTGCCCTTCGATCCGATGATGATGCCCGGCGACTGGGTGGGGACCTGGGGCGAGGTGGCGATGGCTCACTTCGCGGGTGCGGTGACGCGTGAGCAGTACGATCGCTTGCACGCGGCGGCGCATCCCATGTGCGCGAAGACGCCGTGATCGAGGCATGGCGGGTCACGCGAGGACGAGGTCGATCGAGCGCTTGCCGCTGGTGTGTTGGCTGACGGACTCGATCGTTTCGACGATCTCGTCGAAGAGGGTGCGCTTGCCGGCGTTTCCGTCGGCCTGGGCTTGAATGAGCCACGCGTGGCCTTCTTCGTCGAGGTAGTCGCCGGCGGCGATGCACCGGGCGGCCCAGTTGGCGAGCGCGCGGGCGTCGAAGACGCGGCGGGAGATGTCCGAGCGCTGCCAGGTCAATGTACAGGGGTGGTCCATGCCGAAGCCGCCGTACAGGCGATCGTGGATGCACCCCAACGTCCAGCCCCAGGAGTCCTTTTCACCGTCGACGGCGTGCTCGAGGGCGCGACACAGGGACGGGATATCGCGGATGTGTTCGCCAGAGATCACATAATGGAATGGACCGGCTGGGCGCAGGATGTCGCCGTCGGCGAGCCGGGCGGTGGGGTCGTCGGGCGCGAGGGTCCACAACATGGCGCCTGAATATCGCCATGGCATGGGGCCGCGGCGACTTGTGACGCCGACGACGCGCCAGCGCTGGCCGGAGGGTCCGACGAGGGTATGTACCTCGCGGAACCGGCGGTGGAAGATGGCGATGACGCTCCAGTGCGATGTGTCGTCCTCGCGAGAGGGATCGCGTATCAAGACTGCGGGCAGGTTCGGGCCGGGCCAAGGGCGGTGGTCGGCGATGTACCAGGAATATCGCCACGCGGACGAGCGCTGGCGGGGGACGAAGCCCTCATTGCGGCCGGCGCGGACGGCCGCGGCCATAAACGCGGCGGCCTCGACCGCGTCGGGGGTGGTGCGGCGCGGGCCGACGGCGTGAATGGTGAGGTCGTCCGGGGCGAGGGCGAGGGTAGCGATGGCATCGGCGAGGCCGGCCTGGGCGGTCGCGAGGAGCCGCGGCGGGATGGTAGCGGCCGATGGCGGCGGCGGTCCGGGGCCGAGCGTCACCAAAGCGAGGGGGGCGCTCCGCCGGCCGCGGCGGAGGCAGAATGTGGTGCGTGTGGAGGCGCTGGTGATGCGAGGAGGATCGCATATCCGGGGGCGGAGCGCGCGGGAGCTCGCGCGGCGCCGGGGCGGATCGCGGAGGTGCGCGGTTACCAAGTCCACGCGTCGAAGGACAGCGGCACTCCAATAGGTGCTTCGCCTGGTGCGGATGGCGAGGGCGGGGGCAGGTTCGACCGGGGCCGGCCCGGCGGCTGGCGAGTTGGGCCGGGGTGCGACCGTCAGCGGGCCCGATGCGCGGCGGCGAGATCCCGGATGCTGGCCCGAATCTGTCGCGATTTTGTATCGATTTTGGCTCGGTGGGATCAAAACCCCTGAATTCGGCCTCGTAGGCCCCCCTGCTGGGTCATTCGGCTGTCATCACCAATGTCGGGCTGACCGGCGATATCCCGACGGTCGAGCCGCCGAACTGGTCGACGCCGAAGGACACGCCGTACAACAGCTACCGTCGCAACGCGCAGGGCGAGGGCGAGAGCGTGTTCTGTGCGCCGGACCTGCAAGTGTCGAACCTGGAGGTGGTGTACGATACGTGCCCGACGCTGGATATGACGGTGACGGTGGCGAACCTCGGCTGCCTCGGGGTCGGGCCGGGGGTGAAGGTGTCGTTCTACGAGCAGACGCTCGGGTACCTGGGCACGGTGGCGACGGTCGGTCAGCTGCCTGCGGGCGGTAGCGAGGAGGTGAAGCTGCTGTTCAAGACCGACCAGAAGCCGAGCGAGATCTACGCGGTGGTCGATGAGGACATGCAAATGATGGGTGCGCTGAATGAATGCAAGGAGGACAATAACAAGACGCCGATCGAGCTGGTCTGCGTGCCCGAGCCGGTCTGAGCGCGGGACCTGGCCGGGCGCGCCTTCATGGATCGCGTGGTCCA
Organism: Nannocystis sp.; assembly: GCA_044228605.1. Lineage (GTDB taxonomy): Bacteria > Myxococcota_A > Polyangia > Nannocystales > Nannocystaceae > Nannocystis. The sequence goes on from JBGAUO010000018.1 coordinate 2,190, forward strand.
CCTGGGCCGCGCGATCCATCAAGACCTGACCCCCATCGCGGGTAGCTCGTGCTGACCCCGGGGGACCGCGCCACGCACCCTCAGCCCGAACCACTCACCGCTCACCATAAGCATCCGGAGTAAGTTTTCGCATATATACCACTGTCGCGTACCGATCTATTGCAGATGCAAGGGTCCCGGACATGGGCGCGTACTCGACAGTATGGTCGAGAGTGTGTGATACCCGCCGGCAATGAAGCTCACACATTTCACGGCAATCTCGATGTTCACGCTGGCGCTCGCGTCCGGCTGCGGCGGTGCTGCGCAGCCGGCCAAGGGCGACAAGGCCGCTGCCAAGGGCGCTGCGGGCACCCCGAGCGCGGACGCCAAGGACGCGGCGCCGGCCGTCGAGGTCCCGACGCTCAAGATCAACGAGGCGGACTGGGTCGAGAAGAACCTCAAGGATGTCTCGCCGATGATCAACGTCACGATCAAGGCGCCCAAGGACGCCACCTTCGAGAAGAACGGCAACGGCGGCGTCGACATCAAGCTCGCCGGGTTCTACGTGCTCACCGTCGGCAACCTCGCCGTCAGCAGCCTCAAGGAGGCGCTCGAGTGGGGCAATTCCTCGTCGATCGGGGACTCCTCGTTCAAGGACGGGAAGAAGCTGCTCGAGGAGGCCAACGGCTTCGTCTTCACCTACCAGATGAAAGACGAGGAGAACGGCACCAAGTACGCCCCCGAGTCGCACTTCTACTACTTCATCGAGAAGGATGGCGCGGTCTACAGCGTGAACGACACCAAGCCGCTGGACGCGTTCTCGACCCCCGCGGCGGCGTACACCGAGGCGCTCGCGCGGCAGGTCTACGGCCTCGTGAAGGCCTCCGCGAAGGCGAACTAGAGAGCACGCCGCGGCCCATCGCCGCGGCGTTCGAGACGTGGCGGCGACCGCTCGGTCGCAGCCGCTCTCGCCGCCTCGGCTGGTCGAGCAGTGGAGCGCTGGACGGCGTGCACGCGCTCGATGAGCTGAGACGGCGAGCCGGGCCCATGCGGCGCGGCCTGGGGCCGCGAGCTGGGTGGCCTTCAGCGAGGTATCTGGCGCGGATACGACGTTCCCGGGCCTTCGCCACCCGCGATTGTGGCGGCTCGCTATCTGCGGTACGGTGGTCAGACGTATGCTGCAACGGCGGTCCGTCATGGTCACATCACGCCCTCGGCATGAGACTGCATATCGTCGTCGCGTGACGTCGGCGCTGGCCCGCGAGCGGGCGCGCCTGCGCGGCCATTTCCGGGAGGTGCTCGCCGAGCTGCGCGCCCGCGACCTCCACGAGCTGAGCGCCGCGCAGCGGATCGTCCGACAGGGCCAGATCGCCGAGCTGGAGCGGTACGCCGCCGCCGGCGTCTACCCGCAGAACCGCGACTCTCCTGGCCGCCCGAGGCCGCAATTCGTCGACGCCTCGGGCACTCGCTGCGCAATGGCCCACCTGATCGCCACGAGCGGGAACGGCGAGCTGGTCGCGCGGATCGCCAGGACGGCCAACGATGCGTACATCCGCGATCTCGCCGACGATGTCGAGCTGCAAACCTGGCTCGCGTGGGCCGGCCTCAGCGTCGCCGAGGCCGGGCGCATCCAGCCGTCGTACTGCTTCGTCACCCGCGCCGACGAGTGCTTTTGTCGGGATGTCGGCGCCGAAGGGGTCCTCGAGGTGACCGTCGAGGACGACATGACGGTCAAGGTCGACGCGGTGCACGGTGACACCGGCGCCGTCAAGGTGGGCGACCTGGTGATGGTGTCGGGCGACCTCGAGGCCGGCGACGCGGCCTTGGTCCAGGTCTTTGCGGGCCCGGATGGGCCGCTCTACGGCGGGCTGACGCGCGTGGGCGCGGACGGGGTGGTGGAGCAGTCGTGTATGGAAGACGTGCCGCCGCTGCAGCGCGAGGACGCGATCGCAGCCTTGCTCACGGGCGATCCCGAGGGTTGTGCGACCTACCTCAAAGAGCGCGTCGATGCCGATTGGGGAAAGTCGATCTGCGAGCTCGGGGGTTGTGGCTGTACCACGCAGGACGCCGATGGCGCCTCGCTCGGTGGCCTCCTGCTCCTCACCGCGTGGTGGGTGCGTCGGCGCGGACGGGCGCGGCGACGGCTCGGGTCGAGGGCTCGCAAGCCCGCGTGATCGCCGAAAGTGCCAGCATTGTGCGAGCGAGGAAAAGCCGTTGCCCCGATTGCGCAGCCAGCGGTTTGCCGCGCTCGCCAGGCGGGTCGATGGGCGGGCTGGCCTGGAATTGAGTGAAAGCAGCACCTGGGCCCGCGTGCGCCGGGCTGAGGACCTGCTCATTTGCTGCCAGCGAGCATCTCAGCGCGGGTGGGCGGTCAGCCAGGCCGCGACGGCGCTGCGCTCGTGCTGCGAGCCGACGGCGGGGGTGTAGTCGGCGAGGGCTTGCTCGGCGAGCTCGCGGGCTCGCGGGGCCTGGCCGGGCGCGCTCACGAGGGCGCGGGCGAGGGCGAAGCGGCTCTCGGCGAGCTCTTCGCGTTGCACGCTGCCGGCCTGGCGGAGCGTCAGGGCGCGCTCGAGCAGGGGGATCGCCAGCTCGGGGTGGCCCATCATCAGGTGGGTCATGCCGAGGCCGTTGAGGATGTGGGCGGTGCTCGGGTGGTCCGGGCCGAGCGAGGCTTCGACGATGGTGAGGGCACGGGTGTAGAGGCGCAGGGCGTCGTCGTATTGTCCGCGGGTGTGGTGGATCTGGGCGAGGGCCGCGAGGCTGGTGGCGATCATCGGGTGGTCGCTGACCTGCAGCTGATCGTAGATATTGACGGCGCGGTGGAGGAGGCGGGCCGAGGCCTCGAGGTCGCCGGTGGCGAAATAGACGGTGGCGAGGTTATGTAGGCAGTCGGCGACCTGGGGGTGGTTTGGTCCGAGGGCGGCTTCGTGGATCGCCAGGGCCTTGATGAACAGGCGGGCGGCCTCGGGGTTGTTGCCCATGGCGTGGTGGACCAGGGCGAGGTTGCTGAGGGCGGCGGCCTGGTGCGGGTGGTCCTTGCCGAGGGCGTCCTCGCGGATCGCCAGGGCGCGGGTGAGGAGGCGGATGGCCTCGGTGTATTCGCCGGTGGATTGATAGACGAGCGCGAGGTTGCTGAGGGTGGTGGCGACTTGCGGGTGCTCCGGGCCGAGCGCTTGCTCGGTCAGGGCCAGAGAGCGCAGATACAGGGCGATGGCCTCGGCGTTGGCGCCCTGGGCGAACGTGGCGCCGGCGAGGTTGCTGAGGCTGTCGCCGACGCGCGGGTGCTCGCTGCCGAGGGCGCCCTCTCGCAGCGCGAGGGCCTCGGTGTAGAGGCGGACGGACTCGCTGTAATTGCCGCCGACGTATTCGACGGTGGCGAGGTTGTTGCGGAGGTCGGCGAGCTCGAGCGGGTGATCGCCGGGGAGCAGGGCGAGCTGTAGTTGCACCGATTGAGCCCAGACCTTGCCCTCGGCGGGGCGCGAGCTGCGATAGCCGACGACGTAGGTGAGGTCGGAGGCGGCCTGGAGGGCCAGGGTCGGCGAGCGGGCCTCGCCGGCGGCCTTGAGGGCGCGCAGGAGGCCGGCCTCGGCCTCCGCGTATTCGCCGGTGCGCTCGGCGAGCGAGGCGAGGCGCAGCTCGGCCTGGGCGATCACCGGGGCGAAGCCGGTGGCGCGGGCGGGCGAGGCGGCCGCGCTGGCGGCGAGGTGGCCATCTTTGTAGTTGCCGGCGGCCTCGAGCGAGGCGGCGTGGGCGAGCTGGGCGCGCACGACGAGGACGGCGTCCTGCTGGGTGGGGAGCATCATGGGTCGCTGGCGCAGCGTGTCTGGGTGGGTGCAGGCATCCACGCCGGGGAGGCTGGCGGCGGCCGAGGTGGCGCGGGCGAGGGCGGTGTCGTCGGCGTGGGCGAGCTCCTGCACGAGGGCGGAGAAGTTGCCGCGGGCCTCGGCGAGGCAGTCCTGGGCGCGCAGGTGGAGGTCGGCGTCCCAGCTGTGGTCGATGGTGTGGGCGCGGCAGCCGGTGGTGGCGGCGGCGCGCCAGGTGTCGGCCCAGCGATCGAACCACGGGAGCGTGCGGGCGAAGGTGGTGGCGGCGTGGGGTTTGCGGGTGGCGAGGAAGGCGTGCTCGAGGGTGGTGCGGGTGGTGTCGTTCCAGTCGTCGTCGATTGTGGCGCCCTCGGCGATGCAGGCGGCGACGGCCCGCTGCTGCACTGCGGTGTGGATGGCGAGGGCGGCGAGGGCGGCGAGGCTGGTGCCGGCGATCGTGACGGCGACCAGGCGGCGGCGGGTCGGGTCGGCGCGCAGGGCCGCGAGCAGGGCCCGGGTGTCGGGGTAACGATCGTCGGCGTGGACCGAGAGGCCGCGCTCGAGCACGCGGCGGAGCCAGCCTGGCACTTTGGTGCCGGCCGGGGGCGGGGTGCGGGTGCCGCTGGTGACGTTGCTGGCGAGTGGGAGCAGGGTGTCGCCGGCGTGGGCGGGCTGGTCGTAGAGCGCCTCCCAGGCGGTCGCGCACAGGGAGAATTGATCGCTGCGGGCGTCGGTGGGTTCGCCGAGGAATTGTTCGCTGGCCATGTAGGCGGGCGTGCCCATCAGCGCGCCGGTGCGGGTGAGCTCGGTGGCGAGGGCGTCGTGGCCGCGGCGGACGCCGCCGCTGAGGGCGGGGCGGCGGCCGGTGGTCTCGTCGTTGGCGTGGGCGAGGCCGAAGTCCATGACGCGGACGCGGCCGTCGGCGTCGATCATGATGTTGTCGGGTTTGATGTCGCGATGGATGAGGCCCTTCTCGTGGGCGGCGGCGAGGCCGTCGCCGGCGGCGAGGATGACCCGCAGGACCTCGCGCCAGTGCGGCCGGGTGGCGTCCCGCCAGGCGCCGAGGGTCTTACCGTCGACAAACTCCATGGCCAGGTAGACACGGTCGTCGACGACGCCGACGTCGTGGACGGCGACGACGTTGGGGTGGCTGAGCTTGGCGAGGGCCTGGGCCTCGCGTTGCAGGCGGGAGTTGGCGTGGAGGCGGCGGCCCTCGCTGTGCAGGACCTTGACGGCGACCTTGCGGTCGAGGAGGTCGTCGTAGCAGGCGTAGACGATGCCCATGCCGCCGCGGCCGATGAGGCCCAGGACCGTGAAGCGGCCGATCTGCACCGGGGTGGCGCGCTGGGGGAACAGGGCGCGCTTGACGAGCTGCTTGGCGAGGGCATCGTCGGCCACGCGAGGAGGGGCCGGCACCTCGTGGGTCACGGCCTGGCGGGTGTGTTCACGGTTCATCGGCGGTGGCGAAGGGTAGTGACCGCGGCCGGCGGATCAATTTGCGCGCGCCTGCGCGGGCCGGGCGTCACGCCACGGGCTGGGCCGCATGCGCGCGGGCTCGTGTCACTCGTCGTCGGCGCTGACCCGCACGTGCTTGCGGCCGTCGCCGCTGCCGCGCTCGCTGAGCGCCTTGGCGGCGCCGGCGGGGTCGCCGAGCAGGAGCACGGCCTCGCAGGAGCCGGTGGTCGGCATCCGGGCCTTGCGCAGCGTGGTCTCGATGCATTTGGCGAGCTTGCGCGAGCCGGGGTCCTTGAGCTTGGCCTCGCGGACGCGGCCGGTGGTGAAGGCCCAGGTGACGGCGACGGCGGCCCCTTCCTTGGCGCAGGCGTCGAGCGATTGTTTGTGGTTGGCGACGACGGCGAAGACCTCGGTGAGCGAGGGGAGGCCGTGCTCGCTCATGCGGCAGGAGACGTTGCGGGCCTCGAGGCCGCCCTGGTTGAGCTCGGCGGCCGTGGTGGTGAGCTCGAGCGTGATCGGCTTGCCCGGGGCGGCGGTGAGCTGGGCCGCGGCGCGGCAGCCGTCCTGGTCGGAGAAGTCGCAGGCGCGGGTGAAGTGTGATTTTGCCTTGTCGAGATCTTGCGGGGCGCCGTCGCCGTCGTGGAAGGCGATGCCGACGCGGAGGCAGCCGTAGCCGCTGTGGCCGACGCAGGCCTTGATGAAGGCCGCGAGGGCGCGGGCCTTGGCGTCGGCGGGGCTGTCGGGGCCGCCGAGCAGCTTGCCCGCGCCGGTGCAGCCGTCGACCTCGCCGAGGCCGCAGGCCTTCTCGAACAGCTCGATGGCACGCGGTTCGTCGCGCTCGACGCCGCGGGCCGTGTTGATCTGCTCGGCGGCGCGGGCGCAGGCCGGGGCCACGCCGAGCATGCAGGCCTTGACGCTGAAGTCGAGCTCGACCGTGGGGCCGCCGGTGCCGGTGCTGGCGAGCTCGGCGCGGCGGATGCAGCCGTCGCTGTGCTCCTTCTCGCACGATCGTTCGTAGAGCTGCGCCGCCTTGTCGATGTCGACCGGTCCGCCGCGGCCCTGCTGATGGAGCTCGGCGAGGCGGAAGCAGCCGAAGCCGTCGCCGTTGTCACACACGGCGGCGAGCGGCTCGCGAGCGTGATCGTAGTCGTGATAATACATCGCGGCCTCGGCCTGCTCGACGCAGCGGGCTCCGGTGCACTCACCCTCCTCCTGCGGCGGCTTCGGGGGCTCCTTGTGGCAAGCCGCGGCGAGCCACACGAGCGAACAAAGCGCGATCCAACCATCGATAGGGTTCAAGCCAGCCCTGATACGCACGAAGACATGGAAGACGAGGGCCGCCGCTGCGTCAACAAGAATCGTGGCGAGGGCTGAAACCCCCGCGGGCTTTGTGGGCTGAAGGCGGCGATGTACGTGTGAGGAACGATGTTTTCGGCGTATTTCGCGCGTCCGTGCCCGGCGGCAATCTCTCCGGAGGCAGACGGTCGTCTGGTGCGTGGTGATTGTGCCACGATTTGCGGCGGTCGGTCGCGGGCGCGCTCGCAATATGTGGGCAGTTCTCGAGCGAGGATTGCAGTGATTAATAACTCTTGGCCGAGAAGCTGGCTTCGACGGCGATCGACACCGGGCCGCGGTCGGTCGGGGGCGTGAATTTCCAGGCTTTGGCGGCCTGGACGAGGCAGGGCTTGATATCGCCGAGCTGGGAGCCGCTCCAGTCGATGCCCGCGCTCTGCATGGTGCCGTCGCCCTTGAGCTTGAGGCGGAGGATGATCGTGCCGACGCGGTCGGCGGTGCCGACGGCCTGCTTGAAGCAGCGGCCGAGGTCGCCGCTGTGGCGCCGCAGGTGGTCGGAGACGGTCACCGGGCTGAGCTCGCCGATGACGTGGGGGGCCTCGAACTCGATGTTGACCATGCGCCGCGCGAGCGCGCGGGCCTCGGCGCTGGGGCCCTCCTTCTTGGCGTACATGTCGATCTCGATGTTCTTGGCGGGGCCCTTCGCGGAGGGCGTGCGCTCAGGGTGGAGGCCGCCGCCGCGCTCGGTCTCGGCGAGCTCGAGGCCGCCGAAGGGGCGATTGATGACAGGGGCGGCGAGCACGGCGGCCCACATCTGGCGGTCCTCCGCGTTGTCGTAGTGGAGCAGGCCCTCCTGGGTGTCGGCGGCGAGCTTCTGGGCGCCGTCCGTGAAGGCTTCGTCGTTGAGGAAGCCGGCGGTGCGGGCAAAGTCGTATTCGGCCGAGCGACCGCGGCGCACGCCTCTCGGCATGGTCTTGGCGGCGTCGCTGGTGGCGACGGCGAGCTCGTCGACGGTGGGCGGGGGCGGGCCTGCGGGCGGCGTGGGCGGGCGCGCGGCGGGTGTGCGGGCGGTCCGTGGCCTGTCCTTGGGGGCAGGTGGAAGGTCGGTCGCGGGCGGTGGTGGCGGGGGCAGATCGCGGAGGTAGCGGGCGGCGAGGTCGCGGTGGGCGCTCGCCTCCTCGATCTCGAGCTCGGCCGTGGTGGTCTGCTCGCCAAACAGGAGCGCGACGCCGAGGACGGCGAGGGCGCCGAGGTTGCTGGCGAGGTAGAGGCGGTCGAGCGGGCGGCGCTCGGGGACAAAGGTGGCGGCGTCGACGGACGCGATGTGGATGCCGAGGTGGCCGAAACGGGCGTCGCAGTGGGCGCCGGCGGGCAGGGCGTAGGAGCTGCGGCCCTGGGCGACGAGGTCGGCGAGCGCGAGCGTGCGGGGGCCGTCGTGGAGCTCGCCGGTGAGGCCGGGGAAGAGGCCGAGGACGATCTGGTGGTCGAGGGTGCGGACCAGCGGGAGGCCGGCGCGCTCGCTGCCGGGGGGCAGCGAGACGGGCAGGTGGACGGCCTCGCCCTCGCCGATGATGTACCTGTCCCGGAAGACAGGTTTGGAGGTCGCGCCGACGATCACCGGGACGATGCCGAGGAGGATCAGGAGGGCGCCGAGGCCGAGGCCGGGGCCGCTGGGGGCGGGGGCGGCAGCTTGCGCGAGCTCGTCGGGGAGCGGGGCGGGCGAGGCGGACAGGCTGGCGAGGCCGAGGGCGAGGCCGAGGGCGATCGTGCAGCCGCCGATCGCGGTCCACGCGGCGGCGGGGAGCCTGGGCTCGGGAGCGACGGAGAGGTGACGGACGTCGAGGAGGTGATCGCCCAGGCGCGTGACGACCTCGGCGACGATCGGTGTCTCCGGGGGCCGCGCGGTCGGCTCGCGCAGCGGGGGTCCGGGTACGACGGCGGGCGCCTGGCCCTGGCTCGGCGTCGGTGGTCCGGGGGATGGAGGGTCGTTCACCACGCGAGTGTCACACGCTTTTTGGACGCGAAAGTTCCCGCACGCGGCGAGGATCTTCTGCGCTGTCGCAGCGGCGCGGGGGCGGGCGCGTGGTCGCGCGGTCGCGCGGTCGCGGGGGTCATGTTACACGCTGCGAGATGCACCGCTCGCGTCTGTTGTGGGTCTTGCTGCTCGCTGGTTGTACGCCGGAGGCGGGCGGCGAAACGTCGACGGGGTCGTCGGGGTCGGCGGGGTCGACGGGGTCGACCGGGTCTGGCGGGACGGCCTCCGGGGGCAGCTCGGGCGGGGCGATGAGCACGGGCGTGACGCCAACTTCGGGCGGGTCGACCAGCGAGGCGACGAGCACGGGGGACGTGAGCACGAGCGCGACGGAGACCGGCAGCTCGCCGGATCTGCCGGGCGAGGCGGGCTGGCGCAGCGTGCTCTATCCCGAGGACTGGACGCCGGCGTTCACGGGGCCGGAGGGGCGCTTCTTGCACGACTTCTCGTACGCGGGTTACCGCAACGGGGAGAGCGAGCTGGCGCAGGATCTGGCGGATCTGACGATCGACGTGGTCGCGGATCATGGGGCCGATCCAGGCGGGATGCAGGACGCGACGGCGGCGTTTCAGGCGGCCCTGGGCGCGGCGGGTGAGGCTGGTGGGGCGATCGTGACGGTGCCAGCGGGGCTTTATCGCATCGACGGGGTGTTGACGGTGGACGCCTCGCGGGTGGTGCTGCGCGGGGTCGGGGCGGCGCAGAGCAAGCTTTGGTTCACGAAATTCATGGGCATGTCTTACAAGAGCCACCTGAGCTTCGCCGGGGCGCTGAAGCTGGCCGATGAGACGCTGTTGACGGCCGACGGTGAGAGCCGCTCGGCGACGATCAGCGTGGCGGACGCGGGGGCGTACAAGGTCGGCGACGACGTCGCGGTGGGGTTTGTGATCACGCCGGAGTTTGTCGCGGAGCACGGGATGACGGGGACCTGGATGGTCTTCAATGACAAGTGGCAGAGCTTCTACTGGCGCACGGTGGTCGCGGTGGCCGGCGATACGCTGACGCTGGACGTGCCGCTGCGCTACCCGGTGAAAGTGCGCGACAAGGCGAGCGTGCAGCGGGTGACGGGCTATCTGCGCGAGGTGGGGGTCGAAGATCTGGGGCTGGCGAACGCGGTCGGGTGGGACGACGCGTGGGCGCAGGAGCAGGTGCACGCGCTGTCCTTTCACGGTGTGAAGGACGCGTGGGTGCGGGGGGTGGCGTCGTATCCGTCGCCGGGGGCGCCAAACGATGGCCTGGCCAAGGGGCGCCACCTGCAGTCGGGCGGGATCGAGGTGGTGCAGGGCAAGCGGGTGACGATCGCGGAGAGCACGATGGCGCTGGCGGAGGATCGCGGCGGCGGGGGCAACGGATATCTGTTCGAGGTGAGCCAGAGCAGCGAGGTGCTGGTGCGCGATTGCACGGGCGACGCGGGGCGCCACAACTTCATCCAGAACTGGGGCTTTGGCGCGACGGGGATCGTGTGGCTGCGGGTCCACAGCCTGAACGGGGAGGCGGTCGCGGTGAAGGACCTCGACTTCGGGCTGACGGGGTTGTCGGAGTTCCACCATTCGCTGGCGACGGCGAACCTGATCGATCAGAGCACGGTCGACGACGGCTGGGGCGCGGTGAACCGCAACGCGGAGAGCAGCGGGGCGGGGCACAGCTCGACGCAGAGCGCGGTGTGGAACCCGGCGGGCTCGGGGGTGGTGCGCTCGCGGCAGTTCGGGCACGGCTATGTGATCGGGCCGGGGCCGTTTGTGAAGCTGGAGACGGGCCTCGGCACGCCGGACGCGAAGGGGACGGAGCCGGAGGATTTTGTCGAGCCGGTGCCCAAGGACGCGCCGGGGCCGCTCATTCCGCAGTCGTTGTATGAAGATCAGCTGGCGCGCCGGCTCGGTGGTTGAGATGGCCAATCTCTTCACGCCGCCAGCGACGGAGGTCGAACGCGAGGGGCCCGCGGGCGTGCGGCTGCCGGTGCTGCGCTATCAACTGTTGGTCGGGCTGCTGGTGATCGGCGCGCTGCTGGCGGCCTGCGAGCTGGGGCTTTGTCTGTTGCTGTGCCTGCCGGTGCTGCGCGGCGGCGAGCTGCCGCAGCTGTGGCGCTGGCTGGCGGTCGAGCCGTTTGCGCTGCTGTCGTGGCTCGCGCTGGGGTCGCTGGTGCTGTTCGGGCTGACGGCGGTGGTGTTCTTGGCGTGGTTGCGGCGGGTGCGTGGCAACGCGCGGGCGCTGGGGATGCCGGCGCGCACGCCGGGGGCGCTGCTGTGGTGGTTTGTGCCGGTGATGAATCTGTTCCGGCCGTTTTTGGTGGTGCGGGCGATCTACCTCGCCAGTCGCGGCGGGCCGGGGCGGGCGCCGGGGTGGCTGGTGACGTGGTGGCTGGTGTGGTTGGCGAGCGCGCTGTGGTTGTGTGTCGAGGTGGCGCTGGCGGGTGGCGGCGAGGTGGCGCGCTGGTACCTGAGCGACGAGGTGGGCGTGGTGCTGGTGCTGGGGTTGGCGGCGCAGGGGGTGCTCGCGCGGCCGCTGCTGCTGGCGGTGGTGGCGGCGATCCAGCGGGAGCAGCGGGGGCAGCGGGCGCGGGCGCCGAGGCTTTAGATCACGGAGCTGCGGCGCTTGAGGGCGCCGTCCAGGCTCTCGAGCTCGTTGAGGTAGAGCTCGCCGCCGACGAGGCCGCGGGGGTTGATGAGGAGCGAGCCGACGCGCAGGGCGAGGGCGCGGGGGACGAGCTGCGCGACGGGAGTGGCGCGGTAGGGGAGGCCGCGGGGGTTCCACATGCGCATGGCGTCGATGTCGGTGAAGCCGGCGATGACGGGGAAGTTGCCGAGGCGTTCGACCTCGAGCGGCTCGTCGGTGGTGACGGCCTCGGGGTCGATGGGGACCAGGAGGGTGGCGTCGAGGAGGGCGGCATAGAGGGCGCGGCGGGCGTCCCAGTCGCGGCGCACGCTGAGGGCGCGCATGAGGCGGAGGAGTTCGGGGTTTTGCAGCGGTTCGCCGTCGCCGAGCTGGAGGTCGAACTGGGCCGGCTCGCCGGCGTCGACGCCGTAGGCCTTGGCGAAGATCGTCATGAGCTCGTCGACGAGGCGGGTGAGCTCGGCGTCGTCGCTGAGGGTGAGCTTGCGAAACAGGTTGTGGTGGTGCTGCTTCTCGCGAAAGCCGCGCTGCTTGAGCTGCTCGAGGCGGCCGGGGGTGAGGGCGGCGGCGCTGCTGAGGTTGGGGTTGGCGACGGCCTCGAGGTGGAGCGACGGGTCGCCGGGCTTCGCGGAGACGACGATGTAGTAGTCGCGTGAGGCGACGACGAGGCGGTTGTCAGCGCCGCCCTGGCTGCGAAGCTGGTGGATCTGCGAGGCGAGGGCGTCGGCGGTGAGGGCGGGCATGGCGTGGGCGTGGGCGCGCGAGGGACGCGGGCGGGGAACCATAGCGCAGGCGGGTGACTTGCGTCGGGAGGGGCGCTGCGACATTTTCAGGGCCCATGTTCTTCGACTCGAACAAGATGAAGATGCCGACGGCCGCGGAGGCGCTGCCGGGTCGCCGCGAGGCGATGCCGGTGCCCGCGGTGCACTACCTGCTGGGCACGCCGCTGGTGCCGCCGTTCCCGGAGGGCGCGCAGATGGCGATGTTCGGGATGGGCTGTTTTTGGGGCGCGGAGAAGAAGTTCTGGTCGCAGCCGGGTGTGATCTCGACGATGGTCGGGTACGCGGCGGGTTTCACACCGAACCCGACGTACAAGGAAGTGTGCAGCGGGCGCACGGGTCACAACGAGGTGGTGCGGGTGGTGTTCGACCCGGGCAAGACCAGCTTCGAGGCGCTGCTGAAGGTGTTTTGGGACAACCACGATCCGACGCAGGGGATGCGGCAGGGCAACGACGCGGGGACGCAGTATCGGTCGGGGGTGTACGGGTTTGACGCGGCGCAGCTGGCCGCGGCGGAGCGCTCGAAGCTGCTGTTCCAGGGCGTGCTGCAGGGTGCGGGTTTTGGGGCGATCACGACGGAGATCGTGGCGGCGCCGGTGTTTTATTACGCCGAGGAGTATCACCAGCAGTATCTGGTGAAGAACCCGAGCGGGTACTGCGGGCTCGGGGGCACCGGGCAGAGCTGCCCGATCGGCCTCGGCACCGGTTCGGGCTGAGCTTTCAGGGGAGGATCTGGCGCCACTCGTCGGATTCGGCGACGCGCTTGATCACCTGGTTGCGGCGGGTGAGGAAGCGGCGCAGGTAGGCGGTCAAGAACAGGCGCTCGGCGAGGTCGCCGAGCGGGCCGAGCGGGGCGTCGTAGTCGAAGACGTCGCGCATCTCGGTGGTGCCGGCGTGGTGGGTGAAGAAGTGATCGTGGTCGAAGCGGGCGAAGGCGCCGCGCAGCATGCTGTCGCGGAAGTGGCGTGGGGGGTCGAAGGCGGTGATGCGGGTCGACAGCGACTGGCGGACGCCGAGGTGGCGGGCGCGCCAGGTGACCTCGTCGTCCATGTCCATGAGGCCGTGGGTGATGCCCGCGACGATCTGCTCGCCGGTTTGCTCGGTGGATCGCCGGTGGAGGTCGACGCTGCGGGCGAGGTCGAAGCAGCGGGCGATCGGGGCGTGGATGAGGGTGGTGAGGCGCAGCGCCGGCATGCGAGCGGGGAGTGTAGCGGGCGTTGCCAGGCGCGGGCGCGGGCGATACGGTCGCAGGATGTGCGGACGAGCCGGGGTCTTTGTGCTCGTGGGGCTGTGTCTGGGGTGCCCGGGCGGCGGTGCGGAGAGCACGAGCGGGGCGCCGGCGACGACGGGTGAGACGGGTGAGACGGCGACTGGTGGGCCGGGTGGGCCGACGACGGGTGGGCCGGCGACGGGTGAGACGGGTGAGACGGGTGGGCCGACGACGAGTGTGACGGGCGGGCCGGCGACGAGCGGAGCTTCGGACTCGGGGAGCGCGGGTGGAGATTGCCCGACGCGGGCGCAGCTCGGGGTGTGGGTGTGGCAGCCGGGGCAGGTGGGTGAGCCGGCGCAGGCGGCGGCGCTGCTCGAGTTCGCGGTGAAGCAGGGGGTGACGCACCTGTACGTCGAGAGCGAGTTGTTGCTGGCGGAGGACCCGGAGCGGCTGGCGATGTTCATCGCCGAGGCGGACGCGCAGTGTGTGGCGGTGGAGCTGCTGTTTGGGGCGCCTGGCTGGGCGCTGGCGGCGGATCACGCGGTGCCGCTGGCGCTGCTCGCGGATTCGCGGAAGTTTGTCGATGCGCTGGTGGGGCCGCGGCCGGTCGGGCTGCACTTTGATGTCGAGCCGCACGGGCTGCCGGGTTGGGACGTGATGCAGGCGGCGTACGCGGGCGAGTATCTCGACCTGCTCGAGCAGATGGCGGCGGAGCTGGGTGGGAGCGGGCTCTCGCTGACGGTGGACATCCCGTTTTGGTACGACGGGGTGGCGCTCGAGCGTGACGGGTTGACGCGGCCGCTGAGCGAGCTGGTGCAGGACCGGGTCGATCGGGTGGTGGTCATGGATTACCGCGATCACGCGGAGCCGCCGGACGGGATCCTCGACAACGCGGAGGCCGAGGTGGCGTACGCGGAGAAGGTCGGGCGGCGGGTGCGGGTGGCGGTGGAGTCAACCTGCGGGCTCGTGCCGGAGAAGGTGACGTTCTGCGAGGAGGGGGCGATCGCGATGTCGCTGGCGCTGGGGCTGGCGACGATGGTCTATGGGGCGAGCGCGGGGTGGGACGGGGTCGCGGTGCACGACTACGCGGCGTGGTCAGTGCTGATGGATTGAGCGGAGGCGGGGCGCGGACGGGGGCTGCGCCAGATGACGGCGTCGACGAGGTAGTGGTGGAAGTTGACGGCCTGGTGGCAGACGAGGACGACGGGGAGCACCTGCCAGGCGCCGCGGCCGGTGAGGTGGCCGAGGGTCCAGTAGAAGCCCATCCCGAGGGCGGCGCACACGAGGGCGTAGCGGAGGGCCTGGTCGGGCTGGCACAGGCGCGAGAGGAAGGGCCGTTGTGGGTCGATGCCGCCGCGGAATCTGCGGGCGTTGATCGCCCAGACGAACAATAGATATTGCGCGTTGTGCCAGATGTTGATGAACAGCCAGCCGCGCGTGATGTCGGGGATCACGAGGTAGCTGACGGCGGTGATGATGACGTGCGAGAGGACAAAGAGGGCGTGGCCGGTGCCGGCGGGGGGGCCGAGGCGGGTGGTGGGGAGCAGACGCAGCTGGCGCAGGGTCCAGGCGGCGAGGGTGGCGAGGGCGAGGAGGCCGGCGACAAACACGAGCGCGTGGGGGACCTGCGGGCTCCACAGGGGCGTCTCGTAGAAGGTCGGGGACTGCTCGCTGGCGCGCTTGAGCACGCCCCACACGGGGAAGCCGAAGATGATGCCGTCGCCGAGCCAGTCGCGGCCGGTCGGGTCACCGCCGCCGGCGCGGCGGTAGGCGCGGGCGATGCCGTAGCTCTGGCGCGTGTAGTGCCACGATTGCCAGTAGAAGTAGACGGTGTTGAGGACGAGCACACCGCCGAGGAAGGCGGCGCCGCCGGTGCCGAGGAGGACCAGCGGGGGGAGGGCGGTGAGCAGAAACCAGTGGTCGCGGGCGCTGTGGCGATCGAAGGCGACGCGGGTGTAGGTGGAGGCGACGTGGGGGTAGGCGAGCAGCCAGAGGTCGAAGAACAGGACCCAGCCGAACAGGGCGGGGCTCTGGGCCGCGACGCCGCCGAGGACGAGGGCGAGGGTCAGGACGCCGAGGATGAGGGCGAGGTCGAAGCGCGGGCCATAAAGCCAGTCGCTGCGTGGGGCGGACGCCATGGCTCAGGTGGGCGGCGGGTCGGGTGGCGGGTCGGTGATCGGGTCTGGCGGCGGTGGGGTGTCGGGCGTCGGCGGGGGCGGGTCCTTGGCGAAGGGGCCCTGGGCGGACTTCTGGGCGCAGCCCTGGCCGAGGAGGGCGCCGCCGCCGACGAGGAGGGCAAACGCGGCCGCGGCGATGATGAGCGACGTTCGGGTGCGTACCTTCGCGTCGTGGGGATGTTTGGCCATGAGGCCACGGTATCACGGCGGCGCGGCGCGACGCGAATCGCAGGTGCGGGTGGGGTTGATTGTGCGCGTCAAGCCTCGGCCATGCCGGCGATCTTCATCCGCTCCGCGCGCTCCCGGTCGGGGTCGAGGCCGGCGTAGCGGGCCTCGAGGCGGGCGATGTCGAGGTTCCAGATGCGGCCGTAGAGGCGCGCGGCGATGTCGAAGAAGCCCGGGTGACAGCACTCGGCCTTGATGTACTCGTCGTAATAGGGGTACGCGCGCTGATGGAAAGTGCGCAGATTGTACCAGGGGATGCCCGGGTACTTGTGGTGCTCGTTATGGTAGCAGACGTTGCTCCACAGGAATGAGTAGAGGATGTTGCCGGTGCCGTAGGTGCGGGAGTTGTAGGCGTCGTCGAGCGGCTCTTTTTCGTAGTGTTCGATCATCTCGGTGACGCTGGCGAGGAAGGCGCCGAAGATGAAGGGGAGGCCGTAGACGAAGAAGAAGAACTGCAGCGGCAGGAGCTGGAAGCAGGCGAACATGGCCGCGAACCACAGGCCGAGCTCGGCGTACATCCGGATCCGCTTCGGCCAGCTGAGCCGCGGGACGTAGCGGAACATCTGGAACATGAAGTAGACGGGGTATCCGACCACGTAGACGAGCAGGGTGAGCAGGCGCGCGAGCAGGGGGTTACGCGTGTAGTCGGTGACGACGAAGTTGTCGACGTCGGCGTAGGTGTTGGTGATGCGGTGATGGTGCAGGTGGTAAATGCTGTAGATCGTGTAGCTCATGCCGGTGGGGAACCAGCACAGCAGGCCCACCAGATAGCCGGCGAGCTTGTTCTTGAACACGAGGCCGTGGACGGCGTCGTGGCCGATCGCCCCGAGGCCGCGCACGAAGTTGCAGATGAGCAGCGAGCAGGCGACGCCGATCGGGATGGCGAAGGCGCTGTCGCTGGTGTTCCAGATGATCCAGCCGCACAGCGCCCACAGACCGTAGAGCGCGGGGATCTTGAGGAGATAGAGGTGACTGCGTCGGTAGGCCGCGTGGAGCAGCTCGCGGGGGACGTCGTTCATCGCGGCCATGGCGCGCGATGGTGCCATGGTGTTTCGCTGGGGCAAAGCACTTCCGCGGCCGGCCCCGCAGGCGCGGGAGCGTCTTCACGCGCCGAGCTCAGCGCTCGTCGAGGGCACGCAGCAGGCGGCGGCGGCGGGCGAGCAGGCTGTCGAGGCCGAGCGCGGCGAGCATGAAGAAGGCGACGCTGGTGGCGAACAGGAAGTGGGCGCCGAGGCGGCCGAGGAGCTCGTCCCAGGCGGTGGGGCAGGGGGCGGCGGGCGGGGTGTCGATCTCGGGGGCGGGGGTCGCCCGGACGCTCGAGAAGAAGGGGGTGGGCTCGGGGCGCGGGGTGGCCACGGGCTCCGGGATCGGCTGCGGGGTGGGTTCGACCTCGTCCTCGGTGCGGGCGACGACGGGCTTGCTGGGCTTGCCGGGCTTGCCGAGCTCGCCGCGGATCATGCGGAGCATGGCCTCGTGCAGGGTCTCGACGGTGTACTGGTCGACCTTGGGGGCGGCGTGGCTGCCCCCGATGCCGGAGTGGTCGGTGAGGAAGATGTACTGGCCGCCGGTGGCGTGCGCGGCGAGGCGGAGCTGGGCCTCGGCGGGGTCGCTGACGCCGCTGCCGGCGACGGGGTAGATCGCGGTGCCGGCCTCGCGGTGCTTCATGACCTCGCGGACGAAGGCCCTGGCGGGGTCGCCGGAGTGCGAGGGGGCGTCGGCGACGAGGAAGACCATGCGGGCGGTGGTGTCGTCGGTCTGCCAGGACAGGCGGTTGCTGGCGCCCATGGCCAGATCCATCGCCTCGGGCTCGTCGCCGCCGCCGTTGGCGGTGTGGTGGCCGAGCATGGCGACGAAGGCGTTGATGTCGCGGAAGTCGACGGACTGGGTGATGTAGTCGTCGCCGTCGTCGCGGTAGACGACCAGGCCCCAGCGCTGCGCGACGCCGGGGTTCTCGCGGGCGACCTTGCGGGCGATGTCGCGGACCTCGACCTTGAGGTACTCGAGCTCGTCGCCCATGCTGCCGGTGGTGTCGATGACGAGGGCGATGTCGAGGGCGCTGGGTTTGGCGGCGTGGCGGTGTTTGGGCGGTGTGACCTGGAAGGCGGACTCGTCGAGGCCGAGCTGGTCGCGGGAACCGGCGAGGCGCTGGAGGGCCTTGTGATAGCCGGCGGGGTCGGCGTTGTCGTCGACGGTGCCGACGGTGAGGGCGCTCGACTGGATCGCGCTGTCGTAGCCGCGACCTTCTGCGCGACGACCACCGCTGCCGAGGCCGATCGTGCCCTCGCCGGTGCCGCCGCCGCCGCGACCGGTGCCGACCAGGCCGAGCCCGCCGACGCCGTAGGCCTCGCCGATCTCGGTGCCGGTCAGGCCGCCCCAGACGTCGCTGTCGTGGCTGCCGACCGCGAAGGCGGCGTCGTAGGGCGAGGGAGGCGAGGGGCTCCTGGCCATCAGCGGGATCGCGTCCTTCGGGCCCTTCATCGCGTAGAGGCCGGACTTCGCGGTGGGCTTGCCCATGCGGCCCTCCTCGCCCTTGTGGCGGGTGCCGCTGCTACCGGCGTCCTCGTCGCTCGCTTCTTCCTCGGCGCTGGCGAGGACGAGCGTCTCGGGCTCGGCGTCGTCGCGCGAACCGGCGGCGAGCAGCACGACCAGCGAGAGCAGGCTGGCGAGGCCCGCACAGGTGGTCAGCGGCCATTGGGTCCACAGGGCCCGGCGCGGGCCCGGCTCGGTTGAAGCGTGCTCGGTGTTCATGCCAGCACAGACAGCGAGGATGAGGGGAGGTTCCCGCGATGTTGCGGTGATCGTGGTGCGGGCGAAGTCGGCCGCGATCGGTGGGTGGCGGGTCTGGCACACTGGTCGGCATGAGCGAGACGACGCCGACGGGTGACTGGCGTGAGGTGCACGCGCTGGGGCTGCCGTCGGGCAGCGTGCGGGCGTTGATCGCCCTGGCGGTGGTGGGGACGGTGTGCGGGCTATTGCTCAGGGCGCCGGAGCGGGCGCTGCCGGAGCACCTCGAGAGCCTCCTGTTTGTCGTGCTCGGGCACTACTTCGCGGCGCGTGGGCAGGCCAAGGTCGATCCCGCGGGCGGGCCGCCGCCGCTGTATCTGCCGCGCGGGACCGTGCGGCTGCTGCTGGTGGCGGGGCTGATCGCGGTGGGTGTGATGGTGCTGCGGCAGGGTGATGTGCAGGCGCTGCGCGGGCTGTTCACGCTGGTGCTGGTGTTCGGGTTCTTGTTGGGGATGCTGCTGACGCGGATCGCCGGTTGGTGGCGCAGGCGACGGCCGCGGCCGTCGCGATGGTTCGAGGATCTGCGCGGGTTGATCGGGCTGGCGGCGGTGGCGGTGCTCGGGGTGCAGGCGTTTTATGCGGTGCTGCCGGGGCCGGAGCAGATCGGGTTTGGGCCGATCGGGGTCGAGCAGGCGCTCGCGGGGGTCGTCGGGTTTTACTTCGGGTCGCGGTCGTGATGGATCAGCGGAGGACCCAGGTGTCGGTGTCGGGGTCGTGGGCGATGATGCTGCCGTCGTCCAGCTCGACGCCGGCGGGGTCGCCGGGGTGGAGGGTGAGCTCGCTGTAGAGCGTGTAGGAGCCGACGCCGCGGGGGCCGTGTGGGTCTTGCTGGCGGAGCTTGGGGCGCCCGGGGACCGGGAACTCGCCGCGGGCCTGCCAGAGGCCGTCGCTGAGCGCGTGGGCCTTGAGGGCGGTGAGCGGGCGGTCGCTGAGGTCGAAGGCGCCGGGGCCGGCGAGGTACTCGACGAGGTAGATGCGCTCGCCGGGGCGCAGCAGGTCGCTCCAGCCCCAGACGTAGGTGCCCTGGCTGCCGGTGAGGCCGACGCCGGTGCGCTCGTCGAGGACCTGCATGCCCCACACGCCGGGGGCGGTGCGGTTCTTGGCGAAGCAGGCGTACCAGGCGTCGGCCTTCTCGTCGGTCCAGGTCGGTGGTTGATAGAGGGCGAACTGTTCGACGAGGCAGAGGTCGATCGGGGCGCTCATGGCGAAGTAGTTGATCAGCAGGACCTCGGCGCCGTTCATGGTCGTGCGGCTGTCGCTGAAGCGGTGGATGCAACCATCGACGGCGTCGGCGAGGCGGGCGACGTCCTGCATGGGGTCGGCGGCGTACTTGGCGTCGTAGGTGGCGAAGATGGTGGAGGAGAAGCCGAAGTAGCGCGACCAGGCGAGCGCGCGGGTGGCCGGCAGTGCGGGGCTCTGCTCGAGGACGGCGAGGAAGCGGCTGACGTTGCACAGGTCGTCGCCAAAGCTGCCGACCGGGGTGCCGCCGACGATGACGATGCGCGGCTTGCCGTCGCCGCCGGTGATCGCCGCGTGGGTGCCGTAGTTGCGGCCGGAGTGGAACCACTTGGGGGCGCCGGGTTCGTCGGCGGCGGCGACGTCGTACTCGAAGGTGTTGAGGAGGCCGAGGGTGGCGGGCGAGAGGCTGTACTGGCGGCGGTGGTAGATGAGGTTGATGTCCTGCCAGCCGTCGCCGTCGAGGTCTTGCAGGGTGCCGCCGACCTCGCGAAATTCGCCGGGGGCGAGCAGGGTGGGGATGGCTGAGAAGCCAGGTCCACAGTTCGCGGCGGCGGGGAGCTCGGGGCGGTAGACGCAGAGGTAGCCCCAATTGCCGTTGATGTTCTCGCCGTCGCCGTAGGAGGGCGCGAGGAAGGGGTGGCGCAGGCCCTGGGGGTCTTGCACGGCGTCGGACCAGGCGTAGTCCTGGGCGATCGGGGCGTCGCTGTGGCCGAGGATCGCGGCGGCGGCGAGGTCGACGACGGCGAGGGCGGGCGGGCCCTGGACGCCGTCGAAGCGGCAGAAGCGGGCGGCGATCTCGGAGAGGCCGTCGCCGCTGTGGTCGCCGAGGAGCTCGAGGCGGCGGGCCTGATAGTTGCCGTCGCACTGATCGGCGGTGGCGGCGAGGGGGAGCTCGGCGAGGGGGACGAGCGGGGAGACGATGTGCAGGCAGGTGCCGTCGGGCGTGCGCGTACATGGCCCGAGAGACAGGTCGGTCTCGGGGAGACCGTCGGCGTCGAGGTCGTGGGCGCCGGTGGGGGCGGGGTCGCCGGTGGTGGTGTCGGGCGTGGCGGTGGTGGTCGGTTCGGATGAGCCGCTGGTCGGCCCGGAAGCATCGGTGGTCGGCAGGGCCTGCGTGGTGGTTGTTGGATCGAGGGTGGTTGGGGTGGGTGGGTCGGTCGTGGTGGAGGTGGTGGACGTGGTGAGCGGGAGGTCGCCGGTGGTCCCCGCGGAGGGGGCCTGGCCGCAGGCGAGGAGGAGGGCGGCGAGGCCGGCGAGGTTGCGGGCGAGCAGCGGCATGCGAGCACGGTAGCGGGCTGTCGCCGCCCTGAACAGCGGTTCGCCGGTGGGCTCGCAAAAGCGTGAGGGGCGGCGAAACTTCGGGGGCCGTGGGCCGCTCCAAGTCGCGGATGCTGGCGACTCGCTGCGCGGTGATCTTGGCGTGTGCCGGGCCTGGATGTCAGGCGCAGGGGCTGGCGCGCGTCGTGCCAGAGACGCCGATGGCGCGCGGCGTCAGCACGGAGGTGCGCGGAGAGCTGTGGGTCGCGAACTTCATGGGCGACACGGTGACGCGCCACGACGCGCGCACGGGGGCCTTGATCGGCGCGCTGGCGGCGACGCCGGAGCTCGACGGTGCGCTGGGGATGGATCTGGGACCCGACGGGCGGGTGTACGTGGCGAGCGAGGAGAGCAATCGGGTGCTGCGCTACGACGCGGCGACGGGGGCGTTCCTCGGCCGCTTCGTGTGGGACGACCCGGACACGGAGGTCGACGAGACGGGCGGACTCCAGGGGCCGGCGGCGGTGCTCTTCGGGCCGGACGGCGCGCTTTATGTGTCGAGCTTCGATGGCGACGCGGTGCTGCGCTACGACGGGAAGAGCGGGGCGTTCATCGACGAGTTCGTGGTCGCGGGGGCGGGCGGGCTCAACGGGCCGGACGCCGGGATGGTGTTCGGTCCGGACGGTGACCTGTACGTGCCGGGCTTTTATAACCACGCGATCGGCCGCTACGACGGGGTGACCGGGGACTACAAAGAGGCGTTCACGCCGGCGGACGGCTCGCTGCTGGCGCCGCGGACCTTGATCTTTGCGGGCGAGGAGCTGCTTGTGAGCAGCGAGTGGCGGTCCGCGGTGGTCCGCTTCGACGGCCGCACCGGGGCGCACCGCGGGGACCTGGTGGCGGCGAAGGCGGGCGGGCTGCGTGGCGCCGCCGGGATGGTGCGGCTGGCGGACGCGAGCCTGGCGGTGGTGAGCCTCGAGGCGGACGCGCTGCTTCACTTCTCGGCGCTGGGGCAGCCGCTGGCGCCGCTGGTGATGGGGGCCGCAGGGGGGCTGCGCGGCCCGACACACGTGCTTCATGTGGCCGAGGGACCCGTGACAGGAGTCGAGCGATGACACAAGTTGAACCGATCCCCACGCTCATCGTCGACGATGCGGCGCTCCGCGAGCGCGAGGGGGGCGCACCGGTGGTGCGGGCGCCGGCGTCACGGCTGGCGATCAAGGACGGGAACCGGGTGGTGTTCGTGCCGATCGACGAGATCGACTGGATCGAGGCGGCGGACTACTACGTGCAGATCCACGCGGGTGGCAAGAGCTACCTGCACCGCGAGACGATGATGAGCCTCGAGCGGCGCCTGGACAGCGAACAGTTTGTACGGATCCACCGCTCGGCGATCGTCAATCGGCGACGGATCCGCGAGCTGTCGAGCAGCCGGCGCGAGGCGACCGTGGTGCTCGAGGGCGGGGCGACGCTGAAGGTGGCCCGCAGTCAGCGCGACAAGCTGGCGGCGTTGCGCGGGTGAGCGGGCGGGGGGTGGCGCACCCGGTCGATCGCGGGCATGGTGGGGCCATGCAGATCGACATCCATTACTGCACGCGCTGAAACTACTATCCGCGGGCCACCGGTCTGGTGGTCGAGCTCGAGGGGAAATTCGGTAACAAGCTGCACTGCACGCTGCACGCGGGCGACCGCGGGGTCTTCGAGGTGCTGGTCGACGGCGAGCTGGTGTTTAGCAAGCTGGCGACGGGGCGCTTCCCGGCCAAGGGTGAGCTGGTGGCGCAGGTGCAGGCGCGGCTCAAGAAGTGAGCCGCGCCGAGGCGAGCTGCCTGCGCCCGTGGGTCACTGCGGGGGCAGGCAGCTGACGTTGTAGAGGGCGTTGCCGGTGAAGTCGGAGTAGGTGTAAGGGCGGTTGAGGCCGTCGTACTGGCCGACAGCGGCGAGGGTCTCGATGTCGACCTTGAGCACGACCTCGGGGTCGATCGGCTGGTTGCCCTCGTCGACGTCGGACCAGTTGACGGCCCACAGGAAGCCCTCGTGGTCGAAGCCGACGCCCTTGATGGTGTACTTCGACTTGAAGACGGGGCCGAGCTCGAGGGTGTCGATGTGGACGGCGTTGACGCCGTTGGTGGACGAGACCCACATCCAGTCGTCGGGGCCCTCGGCGAGGCCGGAGCCGCCGAAGAAGCCGTTGACGAGGTCCCACTTCTCGAGCTCGGGATCGAAGCGACCGACGCCGTAGCCGCCGAGGGCGACGGAGGAGAGCCAGACCTGGCCCTTGTGGTCGACGGTGATGCCGTAGGGGCCGATCTCGGGGGGGACGACAAAGACCTTGTAGGCGAAGTTGTCGATGTAGACGCGGGCCAGCTTGCCGCCGTTGAAGGCCATCGAGGTGAAGAAGAGGTCGCCGTGGGTGTTGACGGCGCCGCCGTAGGCGCCGAACTGGTCGCCGGAGAAGGTGGGGATCGTGATCTGCTTGTCGATGGTGCCGGTGTCGCCGTCGATGAGGGCGACGATCACCCCGCCGGGGGCGCCGAGGCCGGGGAACAGGCTCTTCTTCTCGCTCATCACCGTCCACACCTTCTCCTTGCTGGTGTTGCAGGTGCCGGGGGTGATGGTGCCCTGCGTCCAGGCGACGGGGCGCTGGTTGGTGGTCGGGAAGTCGATGAACCAGGCGCGGCACTCCTCCATGTCCCAGGCGAGCACGTCGTTCTTGCCGGTCGAGGTCTGGATGCCGGGGACGCCGTTGCTCTCGACGCAGTTGGCGGGGTCGGCCCAGAACTTGACGAGGCCGCCGTGGCGGTTGGCGACCGCGACGTCGCCGCTGAGCGCGACGGAGGTGCGGGAGGGGTTGCCCATGCCGTCGGCGCGGGTGAGATAGCGGCCCTCTTCTTTGAGGGTCTTCATGTTGATCTTGGAGACGGTGCTCTCCTCGGCGTTGGCGACCCAGACGTAGGAGAACTCGCAGCCGCAGGCGCCCATGCCCTCGGGGACGCCGAGGTCGAGCTTGGGTCCCGGGTCGGTGTCGGCGGTGGTGGAGGCGTCGCTGGTGTTGGTGGCGCTGTCGGAGTTGGAGGCGGAGCCGTCGGTCGGGACCTGGCTGGTCGTGGGCGATTCGCTGCCGCTGCCAGGGTCGCCGGTGCTGGGCTGTGCGGTTGTGATCGCGGTGCCGGCGCTGTCGGAGCTGCTCATGGCAGTGTTGTCGCCGCAGGCAGCGAGCGCGGTGCAGAGGCCGACGAGGAGGGAGACACGCGCGGAGTTGCTCATCGGCGCAAGGTATCACCTCGGTCGCCAGGGTGGATCCACGCTGTGTGGCGCGCTGGATGTGCGCTGACGGGCATCCGCGGGGCGCTTGCGCGGGGCGGCCCGACCTGGCTAGTTTGCCGCGCTGATGCCGGTCCTTGTTCGGGGCCCCGAGGAGCCTGCGAATGCGGCGGTGACCTGGCGCCCGGCGGCGATGGACGCCCGGGAGCGGCGCCAGCTCGGTGCGCACTATACGTCGGAGCGCGACGTGATGAAGCTGCTGCGCGGGCTGTTCCTGGACGAGGTGAAGGAGCGGCTGGAGGCGGCGCTTGGCGAGGGCACGGCGGGGCCGCTGCGTGCATTCACGGCGGGGCTACGGGGGCTGCGGATCTTCGATCCGGCCTGCGGCTGTGGCGATTTTTTGATCGTGGCATATCGCGAATTGCGAGGTCTGGAGGCGCGGGCTCTCGTCGCGCTGCAGGCCCTCGGGGAGGGCGAGGCGGGGGAGCGGGTCCTATTGGACCAGATCTTCGGGCTGGAGCTCGCGGAGGGGCCGGTGCGGATCGCGGAGCTCGGGCTTTTGGCGGTCGACGAGGCGTGCGAGCAGGAGCTGGCGTGGGCGCTCGGGGTCGATCGCGGGCGCTCGTCGGGCGGGCGGCCGCGGCTGCGTGTGGCCAATGCGCTGGTGGTCGAATGGTCGCAGTTGCTGGCGCCGGGCGATGATGTGATCGTGCTGGGAAACCCGCCCTTTGTCGGCAAGCACTATCAGACGGCGGGGCAAAAGGCGGAGATGCGGGCGATCTTCGGCGAGCGGGGCAACGCCGGGGACCTGGATTATGCCGCGTGCTGGTTTGTGCTCGCGGCGAGGTATCTCCAGGGGACCCGCGGGCGCTGTGCGTTTGTCGCGACCAACAGCGTCACGCAGGGGGAGCAGGTGCCGCTGCTGTGGCGGGTGCTGTTTGAGCGATATGCTATCAAGATCCATTTTGCTCACAGGACCTTTTCCTGGGCCGCCGAGGCGCGTGTGCACGTGGTGATCGTCGGGTTTGGCGCGTTCGATCGCGGCGGCAAGCGGTTGTTCGATGCGATGGGCGGCGACGAGGAGCCGGTGTGTGTGGGAGCGGTGGACAATATCAGTCCATACCTGACAAAAGGGCCGGATCGATATGTCGTGAAGGCGCGGACGGTGCCTGCGGGCGTGCCGGTGATGCGCTGCGGGAGCAAGCCGAGCGACGGCGGGAGCCTCATCTTCACGGACACCGAGCGGGACCTGTTCCTGCGCGAGGAGCCGGGGGCGGAGCCGCTGTTTCGTCGCTATTGCGGCGCGGAGGAGTTCCTGAACGGCGGGCTGCGCTGGTGTCTGTGGCTGCGTGGGGTCGATCCGGCGCTGCTTCGCGGGCTGCCGCTGGTGTGGGCGCGGGTGCTGCGGGTGCGGGCGTTTCGCAGCGCCAGCAGCGCGGCGCCGACACGCGCGGCGGCCGGGCGCGCGGCGGAGTTTTTCCACGTCGCGCAGCCGGAGGGGGACTATCTCGCGGTGCCCGAGGTGTCGTCGGAGCGGCGACGGTACATCCCGGTCGGGTACCTCCCCGCGTCGGTGATTGCGAGCAACAAGCTGTATATCGTGGCAGCGGCGGATCGGGTGTTATTCGGGGTGCTGTCGTCGGCGATGCATATGGCGTGGGTGCGGGTGGTCTGCGGGCGACTCAAGAGCGATTATCAGTACTCGGCGACGCTCGGCTACAATCCGTTCCCGTGGCCGACGGCCGGCGCGGCGGAGCGGGCGGCGGTGGAGACGGCGGCGCAGGGGGTGCTGGCGGCTCGCGGCGGGTTCCCGGAGAGCACGCTGGCGGAGCTCTACGACCCGGAGCGGATGCCGGGGGCGCTGGCGCGGGCGCACGAGGTGCTCGATCGGGCGGTGGATTGGTGTTATCGGCCGGAGCCGTTTGTCAGCGAGCAGGGCCGCTTCGAGCACCTGCTGGCGCGGTGTCATGCGCTGGTGGCGAGTTCGCGGGGCGGGGCCTGAGGGTCCTCGGCGGCGCTTGGCGGGCAGAGGCACGCGACGGGCCCAGGCGCGAGCATGCTGAGATCACGGCGGCGGACGACCCGCGGCGCGGGCCGTCTCAGGCGTCGTCGGGGGTCTGCGGGTGGACGGTGATCGGGCGGCCGAGGAGGACCGCGACGAAGTGGACGAGCAAGGCGGCGGTGCCGTAGGCGAGGCCGATGACGACGCCGGCGTCGACGATGCCGCGCCAGGGTTGGTCGAGCAGGCGGACCAGCTGGACGATGCCGACGATGCCGAGCAGGAGGCACCAGGAGATGATCAGGCGCTTGCGGGTGGCGTGGAACAGGCCCGAGCAGAAGAAGGGGGCGAGCAGCACGAGCAGCGGATGGCGGTGCTGGCCGAGCCAGAAGGCGCGGGCGACGACGCGGGGGACGTAGCCCTTCTGGAAGCCGCGGTAACCCTCGACGTAGCCGTTGAAGATCGTCCAGCCGATGTAGAGCGTCCACTGCAGGCCGCTCATGTCGTGCGAGCGCAGCGGCTCGAGGGCCATCGGGGTGAGGCGGAGGATCGCGGAGATCAGCAGCGCTGCGGTCGCGAGCACGCCCCACGCGGCGACCACCGTGACCATGAGGTCGCGCGGCGGGTGGATCCGGATCGGTGCGCTCGGCATGGCGGCGGCATGTCTCGCACGATCGCCGGGCCGCGACAACCCGGCGGGCTCACATGAGGTCCTGGCGCTCGAACTCCCGGCGCAGGCGCTTGAGGGCCTGCTCCTGGATCTGGCGGATGCGTTCGCGGGAGAGGGCGTGGCGCTCGCCGATCTCCTTGAGGGTCTGTTCGCGGTTGTCGCCGAGGCCCATGCGCTCGGCGATCACCGAGGCCTCGAGGGCGGGCAGGTTGCCGAGGGCGCGGCGCAGGCGGTCGTGGAGGAGGCCGCTGTCGAGGAGCTCGGGGGCGAGGGCGTCTTCGGGGTCGGCGAGCACGTCGATGAGGGTGCGGCCGGGTTCGGTGCCGATCGGCTGGTCGAGGCTGACGGGGTCGTCGACCAGCGACCAGCGCATCCGCTGGATCCGCTCGATGCTGAGGTCGGTGGCGGCGGCGAGCTCGGCGTCGCCGGGCTCGCGGCCGTGCAGGGCGTCGAACTCGCGGCGCACCTTGGCGACCTTGCTCTGGGCGTCGATCATGTGGACGGGCAGTCGCACGGCGCGGCCGGTGTCGGCGAGGGCGCGGCTGATCGAGTGGCGGATCCACCAGCTGGCGTAGGTCGAGAAGCGAAAGCCGCGTTGCGGGTCGAAGCGATCGACGGCCTTCATCAGGCCGATGTTGCCCTCCTGGATCAGATCGCCGAGCGGGAGGCGGCCGCGGTTGAAGCGGCGCGCCACGGTGATCACGAGGCGCAGGTTGGCGCGGATGAAGCGGTGCTTGGCGGCCCACAGCGCGTGATGGGCGGCCCTGGCGGCGGCGACGTGGGTGACGAAGGGGAGGCTGCCCTGGCGCGGGAGCTTGACCTTCATGCTGACGCCGGTGGGGTCACCGGCCTCGAGGCCACCCAAGTCGGCGAGCACGCGCTCGCTGACGAGGCCGTCCCGATCGGCCTCGGCCATGGCGGTGGCGAGGGACTCGCGGGCGAGGTCGACGGCCTTCTGGTGGGCGGCGAGCTCGCGTTGACGGAGGGCCAGGAGGCTGCGCTCGAGCTCGGCGAGCTCGGTCTTTGGCAGGGACTCGGCGGGCAGCAGCTCGCGGGTGAGGGCGCAGACCGGGGCACACAGCGGGAGGTAGCCGAGCAGCACTCGCCACAGCCGCAGGCGATGCTCGGCGATCGCTTGCGACGCCGCGAGCTCGGCGTCGCGATCCATGACGTTGTACTGGGCGAGGTCGCGGAAGTAGCTGCCGAGGAGATCGGGCTCGCCGGGCCGCGTGGTGGCGGTGGCGGTGGCGGACTTCACGGGACCAGGGAAGGCGCGCTGGACGGAACGTTGCATCGCCCACCCAAGATGAAAGGTTGTACAGACCTTGTCAAGATGACGAGCAGTGTTTGTTTATAGAAGGCGCGAAACCGGCAAGATTATGGCGATAAATGGGCGCGGAGGCCAGGTTAGGGCGCAACGAAGAAGCTTCGTGGAAGATCTCACCAAGCTTCTTCGAAACTTGTTCAGGCTCTCAGTCTGGGGGGGCGCAGCAGCTTGGCCATGCGCACGCACTTGAGGCCGAGGCCGGAGCGGGTGCGGGCGAGCGGTCGATAGCCGGCGCGGCCATAGAAGGCGGTGGCGTTCAAGGTTGCCTCGAGGGTGAGGCGCCGTACGCCGTAGACACGAGCGGAGCGCTCGATGCGAGCGAGGAGCCTGGCTCCGACGCCGCCGCCGGCGTGGCCGGGGTGGACGTAGACGGCCCGAACGACGCCGGTCGCGAGCGAGACGGCGGCGAAGCCGACGACGACGCCGTTGCGCTCGGCGACGACGACGGTGGCCGAGCGAACGAGCGCGGTGTAGAGGCTGGGGCCCTGGTTGGTCCAACGGGCCAGCTCGGCGGGCCGATAGTGGGTGCGGCAGAGGTGTGCAACCGCGGCGACGTGGACCCGTGCCATGGCCGGGACATCGTGGACGCGGGCCAGTCGGAGGGACAGCTTCATCGCGTGGTCGCCAGGATAGCCGAAGCCGTGCGGTGCTTGCCGGGTTTCGCGAAGAAGATCGTGGGCGTGATCGTGGACGTCCCGGCGATGCGAGGGCACGAGAAAACCCCACCTCGGTGAGAGGTGGGGCTGAGATGACGCGCGCTTGTCCGCGGGTCAGCGTCGTGGATCAGTCGTCGCCGAAGTCCTCGTTCTCGCGCCGCCGTCCGCCGCGCTTGCCAGCGCCGCCGCCGGCCCAATCGCCGCCGCCGCCGCCGCTGAAGCCGCCGCCACGGCCACCCCCACCCCGGTCACCCCCCCGGTCACCACCACCGCGCCCGCGGTCAGGACCGCCGCCGCCGCCGCGACCGCGGTCAGGCGCGCCGCCGCCGCCGCCGCCGCGGGGAGGACCGCCGCCGCCGCCGTGGAAGCCGCCACCACCACCACCACCACCGCCGCTACCCGCAAAGCCGCCTTCACGCGGGGGGGGCCGGTCACCGACCGGGCTGCTTGGGCGGGGCGGTCCGCCGCCGCCGCGCTCGCGCTCGACGGCCTCGTCGACGCGGATGTTCCGGCCGTCGACGACGGCCCCGTTCATCGCCTGCAAGGCGGCGGCCCCCGACGTCCTGTCGGAGAAGCTCACGAAGCCGAAGCCGCGGCTACGTCCGGTCTCGCGGTCTTTGATCACGACCGCATCGACCAAATTGCCAAAGGATTGAAACGCCGCACGCAGCGACACGTCATCGGTCGCCCACGCCAGTCCGCCTACAAACAACTTCACGGTGTCCTCTTTCTCTTCTCGTTCGCCGACCCAGCGGGTCGTGGTGATGGTCTCGGTCGTGCCCCACGGTGTGGCGGGGCATCGCTTCAGCGTTGAGAGTTATCAGTGATCGTCGGCGCTGTCGACGGTGCGGGGCGGACAAAAGCTCCGGGACGGGCGCGGGCGAGGCGATCTGGGCGGGTCGCAGGGGCGATCGTCGGCGCGGGGAGCGGGCCTGCGCGCACGATCGGCGTGTGGTGGTGGGGGCCTCGCGGGGTTCATCGTCGCCGCAGACCCCCAGACGGTCGCCCGGCCCGGTGCGGGAGCTTACGCGCGCGGCCCGGCGACAGCACCTGGGGCGCTTGCAGAGGACGCTTGCGCGTACTATCCGGGCGCCTTGCCGATCGTCACCGCCAAGCATGTGTCCCGCAGCTTCGGAGTTCGCCGCGTCCTCGAGGATATCAACGTCACCGTCCACACCGGCGAGCGTGTTGGCCTCGTCGGGGTGAACGGCTCGGGCAAGAGTACGCTCGTGCGGATCCTCGCCGGACTCGACGCCCCTGACAGCGGGGAGGTCGTACAGCGCCGCGGGGCTGCGATCGCGTACCTCGAGCAGGAGCCCCAATTCCCGCCCGGGATGCGCGCGCGCGAGGCGGTCCTCGCGGGCCTCGGTGGGTGGTCGGAGGCCAGGGCGCGCCACCTCGCTGCCAGCGAAGCGCTCGAGGGCGGGACGCTGACGCCGACCGAGATGGCCCGCCTGGTGGCGGAGCAGAGCGCCGCGGCCGGCGAGATCGAGCGCCTGGGCGGGTGGGAGCGGGTGCACGAGGCGGAGGCGCTGCTGGGGCGCCTGGGGGTGCCAGATCCGGAGGCGATCGTCGAGCAGCTCAGCGGCGGGGAGCGCCGGCGCGTCGCGCTGGCGCGGATCTTGGCCCAGCGGCCCGACCTGGCGATCCTCGACGAGCCGACCAACCATCTGGACGTCGCCACGATCGAGTGGCTCGAGCGCTACCTCGACGAGCAGTTCGTGGGGGCGCTGCTGTTGATCACCCACGACCGCTACGTGCTGGACCGGGTGGCGACGCGGACGATCGAGATCGACCGCGGCCAGCTGCACAGCTTTGAGGGGGGCTTCGCGGCCTACCTCGAGGGCAAGGCCGAGCGCATGGCGATGGCGCAGCGGACCGAGGCGAACCGGCAGAATTTTCTGCGCCGCGAGCTCGAGTGGCTGCGACGCCAGCCGAAGGCGCGGTCGACCAAGCAGAAGGCCCGCATCGACCGGGCGCACGTGGAGATCGGCAAGGGGCCGCCGCCGGTGGATCGCAGCCTCGAGCTGCAGGTGCAGGCGGCGCGCAGCGGGAGCACGATCCTCGAGCTGCGAGATCTGTCGCTGGCGGTGCCCGGCAAGTCGCTGGTGCGCGGGCTGACCTTCGCGGTGCGCAAGGGCGAGCGCATCGGCGTGCTCGGGCCGAACGGCTGCGGCAAGACGACGCTGCTGCGGGCGATCACGGGCCAGCAGGCGCCGGAGGGCGGGCAGGTGGTGCTCGGCAAGAACACGCAGCTGGCCTACCTCGACCAGACACGCTCGAACCTCGACGACAACGCGACGGTCTACGACAACATCGCCCAGAGTCGGAAGGCGACGGAGATCGACGGGCATCCGCTCGAGATCGGGCGCTACCTCGAGCGCTTCCTGTTCGACCCGCAGAGCTACGCGCAGAAGGTCGGCACGCTGTCGGGTGGTGAGCGGGCGCGGGTGGCCCTGGCCAAGCTGCTGCAGGGCAGCAGCAACCTGGTGCTGCTCGACGAGCCGACCAACGACCTCGACGTGGCGACGCTCGGGGCGGTCGAGGAGATGCTGATCGACTTCGGGGGGACGGCGATCGTGGTGACCCACGACCGGTGGTTCCTCGACCGGGTGGCGACGGCGCTGCTGGTGTTCGAGGCGGACGGCCGGGTGGTCCGCCACGAGGGCAACTACAGCATGTATCTCGAGCTGACGGCCCAGCGGAAGGCGCAGGAGGCCGAGCTGTCCGCTGGGACAGCCGCGAAGGCGAAGGCGGAGGCGGCGAGCCGGGGCGAGGCGGCGACGAAGGCGAAGAAGAAGGGCCTCAGCTACGCGCAGCAGCGCGAGCTCGAGGGCATCGTCGGGCGCATCGAGGCGGCGGAGGCGGAGGTCGAGACGCTGACGGCGCGCCTGGCCGACCCGGCGGTGTACGCCGAGGGGCACGCGGCGGTGGCGGCGGTCAGCGAGGCGCTCGGCTCGGCCCGCGCGCTGGCGCAGTCGCTGACGGCGCGGTGGGAGCAGCTCGAGGCGCTGCGCGACGGGTGAGCGACGGTGTAAGGTTGCAGCGATGCGCGTCGCACTCGCTCTGTCAGTGATGGTTGGTTGCTCGGCGCCTGCGGGTGAGACCACGAGCTCTGGGACGAGCAGCTCGGGCACCGGCGAGACGACGAGCGTGGCGCCGACGACGAGCGGGAGCTCGACCGGGGACGCGCCGGCGTGGGAGGTCGCGCTGCAGCTGGACACCGATCGCGGGGCGCTGCTCAGCGTGTGGGGTCCGGCGCCGGACGACGTGTATGCGGTGGGCGGGCAGCTCGGCTCGCCGACCGAGTCGGTGGGCGTGCTGTATCACTTCGACGGGGCGGCGTGGACGGAGCAGGCCTTGCCCGCCAACACGCCGATGCTGCACTGGGTGTTCGGGGTCGAGGGCGATCTGTGGACGGTCGGGCGCGACGGGACGACGCTGCGACGCGAGGGCGACGCGTGGGTGGCGAAGCCCAGCGGGGTGACGACGATCCTCTGGGGGATCTGGGGGCCGAGCAAGGATCTCCTGTGGACGGTCGGCGGCGACGGGGTCGATGACGCGCCGGTGCTGCTGCGCTGGGACGGGGCGGCGTGGGCTCCCGAGCCGCTGCCGGATACGGGCACGAGCACGGGGCTGTTCAAGGTGTGGGGCACGGGGGCGAGCGACGTGACGGCGGTCGGCGACCGCGGGTTGGCGCTGCACCATGACGGGGCGGCGTGGACGGTGCAGGCGACCGATGACCTCGCGGATCTGATCAGCGTGTGGGGGCGCGCGCCTGACGAGCACCTGGCGGTGGGCGGGCGGGCCAATGGCCGGCTGGCTCGCTGGGACGGGGCGGCGTGGACGGGCGAGACCTTCGGCGTGCCGGGGCTGAGCGGGGTGTGGATGGATCCGGACGGGTCGGCGACGGTCGTCGGGATGCA
Organism: Nannocystis sp.; assembly: GCA_044228605.1. Classification (GTDB taxonomy): domain Bacteria; phylum Myxococcota_A; class Polyangia; order Nannocystales; family Nannocystaceae; genus Nannocystis. Next base: position 34,869 of record JBGAUO010000018.1, read on the forward strand.
GGGCACGATCGCCGAGCTGGCGCCGGGGAGCATGATGCTGCAGCCGCAAGCGAGCCCGACGCTGCTGTTGCTCCACGCGGTGTTCGGTTTCGCGGACGGCACACGCTTCGCGGTCGGAGGCAGCCTCGCGGGTCCGCCCCCGTACGTCGGCGTGGTCGTGCAGCGCTTGCCGTGAGGGCGGCGTCCGGGTCCGTTACAATGCGGGCGCACGCGCGGCGTGCGGGAGGTGGGTGCTTATGTTTTCGATCCCGATTCGTGTGGGAGCCCCGCTGGCGTTGACGGCCGCGTTCGGCTGCACGCTGCGCATCGACCAGGATCCGACTTCGGCGGAGACCGCGAGTACGAACACCACAGCGGACACGTCGGGCACGAGCGGCGATACGCCGACCTCGGGGGGCCAGACCTCGACGGGCGCGAGCGAGACCGGCACGAGCCCGCCGCAGTGGTGTAACGGCTTCGATCCGCAGCTCAGCGAATTCACCGTGCACAACAACAAGGACGAGTCGATCGTGAAGGGGAGCACGCTGGCGGCCGAGTGTGGCGGTCAGGGGACGATCATGATCCCGGTGTTTCCCCACTTCGGCGGGTTCATGCCGAACGGTGACACCGTCACCTTCGATGTGACGCTCGACATCGAGGGCTTCAACCTCGGGCCGGACAACCACTTCTTCTCGGCCATGGGGATCGGGCACACGGTCGACTGTGCGGTCGAGGATACTGGCTACGGCGGCTACTCCTACAGCTTCATCCCGATGTTCCCGCCGGATGGGGTCGCGGACATCAACGTGATCAACGGCAAGCCGGGGCACCTGCACCTGACGCTGCACACGCCCGACGGGCAGGTGCCCTTCGACGCGGACGTGGTGATGTCGGCGGCGATCGATCAGTGCGGCTACGGGTGATCAGGGCGGCGGGTGGGCGGCTGCGAAGGCCGGCCACATGAGGTCGAACCATGCGGCGTGACCGGCGGCCGAGGGGTGGAAGCCGTCGGCGAGGAAGTACTCGGGGTGGTCGCCGAGGCGGGCGGCGGCGAACAGGTCGACCAGGGTGTAGCTGTGGTCCATGGCGAGGCGACGCAGGCGCTCGTTGAACTCGACGATGCGGGCCTCGATCTGCGGGCGGCCGATGCCGAGGAAGCGCTCGGCGAGGCCGGCCGCGGGGGCGTGGGCGAGGTTTGGCAGGGTGCCGATCACGACCCGGCTGCGCGTGCGGTCGAGGCGGTCGGCGATCGCGGCGAGGTTGCGGGCGAAGCGGGCCGGCTCCACGCCGCGCCAGACGTCGTTGCCGCCGATGAAGAGGGAGACGACGCTCGGCCGCGCGGCGAGGGCGGGGCCGAGCTGGGTGTCGCGCACGGTCTCGCTGGTGCCGCCGTTGCTGGCGAGGTTGATGAGCCTGGCGGCGGCGTCGTGGGCCTGCAGGCGCGCGAACACGCGGGCGACGTAGCCGGATCCGGTGGGCACGCCGAAGCCGGCGCCGGCCGAGTCTCCGAGGGCGACGTAGGTGATGTTCACGGCGCGCAAGGATAGGTCGCCGGCCCGCGGGGGCAAGCGGGGTGTCTCAGAGGCCGCGCGGGTAGGCGGCGATCTTGGCGTGCAGGCGCGCGAGCAGGTACGGCGAGGCGGGGCCGAGGGCGTCGGCGATGACGCGGGCCTCGGCGCCGTAGGCGGCGATCTTGGCCGGCTTCCAGTAGTGCGGCGGCTCCTTGAGGTTGTTGATGCGGTCGGCGAGCTTGACGAGCCAGACCTCGCGCGGCTGCTGCTGGATGCGGCGCAGGCTGTCGGCCATGGCCTGGTCCTTGGGCAAGGTTGGGTCCTTGCTGAGCGCGCGGACGCCGTCGGCGACGGCGGGGCCGAAGGTGGCGGCGAGGGTGCTGTGCAGGGTGCCGCAGTCCTCGATGGTGTCGTGCAGGAGGGCGCAGAGGACGGCGAGGTCGGGGTCGTCGACGGGCTCGTGGGCGACGGCCTGCATGACCTCGGCGGCGACGCAGGCGACGTGGGTGAAGTAGGGGAGCTCGCTGCCGGGGAGCTTCTGGCCGAGGTGAGCCTCGGCCGCGAAGGTGGCGGCGTGCAGGTAGCGGTCGGGGGACCAGAGCTGTGAGGCGGTGGGCATATCAGGAGCTGCTGCGGACGCCGTAGAGGGGGATCTCGGTGCGGCAGTCGACGGCTTCACCGTTGTAGGTCCCCTGGGTGCGGCTGTGCAGGGTCGCGGAGAAGCGGTCGCGGCTGGAGAAGCCGCCGAGGAGGTGGACGTAGAGGTTGGCGTCGCCGACCACGGCGCCGAAGCTGTAGATGCCAGCGAGGTTGAAGCTGTCGTCGGCGTCGATGGCCCCGGTGAGGCTGAGGATGCCGGCGTCCTCGCTGAGCACGAGGTAGCCGTCGGTCTGGGTGAGCGTGACGCTGCCGCCCGTGGTGGCGAGGGTGGTCAGCTCGTTGTGGCAGAGGTCCGTGCCGGCGATCTCCGGGCAGTCGCACGCGCCGGTGTCGTTGAGTGTGATGCTGAAGCGGCCGCTGTAGTCGGTGCCCCGGGCGTCGCCCTCGGCCTCGGCGGCTTCCTGGATGACGTCGGGGTCGAGCGGGTCGTTGGGCTCGGCGTTCTGACAGGCGAGCAGCAGACAGCCGGCGAGGAGGGCGGGCGAGCGAGCACCCGGCCTCATGGCACCGCCGTGCCGTCGAAGAAGGCGACGGCGTGGGCGACGGCGTCGAGGCCGACCTGGCTGCCGAGGGTGCGGCCGACCTGGTCGTCCGGCCAGATGTGGATGCCGCCCCACAGGCGCGACTGACCGGCCTGGTCGGCGGCGTCGTAGTAGGTGCTCCACTGGAGGTGGACGTCCTGCGAGGGGCCGTCCTCGAACACGAGGTAGGCGCCCATGGGTGCCTTGTACTCGGCGATGCCGCCGGGGAAGTTGGGGCTGCCGGTGGCGGAGGCGAGCACCTCGGCGGCGGCGCGGCTGAAGGTGCTGTGGCCGGAGGTGAAGCCGGGGAAGGCGGGGGTGACGAAGTTGCGGCGCTGGTAGGGCATCCACTCGATGCCGCGGATCCAGGCGACGCCGCTGGTCTCGGCGGCGCGGTCACCGGGCTCGCCGCGCCACGACTTGACCGCGATCTCGCCGACGTAGCGGTTGAGGTGGGCGTGGCGCTCGCCGGCGCGGGAGGACTCGGCGGTGATGACCTCGACGACGCCGTCCTTCAGCGGGAGGCCGTCCTTGTGGTAGCTCGGGCCCTTGGGGTCGCTCGACTGGCCGAGGCCGGCCATGTAGCGGACGAGGGAGATCGGGCGGATGCCGGCGAACTCGCGCTTGATGCCCCAGGCGGTGATCGCCGCGTCGTGCACGGCGCCGTTGAGGGCGAGGTAGACCTTCACGTCCCACTCGAGCGGGTCGAGGCTCGGGCCGGCGCCGGCCCACTTGCGGGCGAAGCCGTCGCTGTCGGCGACGTCGTTGGCGAGCGTGTTCCAGTGGCCGGGCGGGGTCTCGGACTTGGGGCCGTCGGCCCAGAACTCGGCGAGCACGCGGGCGAAGTCGCCGAGCTTGACGACGTTGGCGGCGTAGGGCTTGCCGGTGACCGGGTTCTTCGGGTGGCCCTTGCCGTCGTTGGTGCCGAGCGGGTTGTTGCCGTACTTGCCGGGGGAGATGTCGATGGTGGCGTCGAGGTTGGGGTCGAGCTTGCTGTGCTTGTCGAGGACCTCGAGCACCCAGTCCTTCATGGCGGGGTCGCTGAAGCTGGGGGGCGGGCCGGGGTCGTGGTAGAGCGGCTCGCCGGGGTCCTTGGTCATGGCGAAGGGCGTGACCAGGCCCCAGGTGGCGCCGATGTACTTCTGCACGCCGGCGGGGACGACGATGCCGTTTTGCGTCGCGGCCTCGGCGAGGTTGAGCAGCTGCCACTGCGAGGGGTCAACGAGGGTGGTGCCGGGCTGGTCGACGATCAGCGGGGCGTTCGGGGACATGTAGCCGGTGTTGTCGGCGTAGTTGTTGGCCTCGTTGGCGCCGTCCTCGGCGGTGGCGGCGATGATCGCGGCGGCGATGCGGTTGCCGAGCGCGGCCGGGGTGTCGCCGGTGGTGTCGGTGTCCTTGGGGTCGTAGCCGAGGACGTCCATGAAGCCGTCGAAGCAGAGGGCGCTGACGGGGCCGCCGATCTGCTTGGCGTAGCGGTGCTGCAGGACGGCGTGGGCGGCGTGGCTGATCGCCTCGTCGCGGGCCTTGGCGCGCGCGCCGGCGTCGGCGATGTCGATCTTCTCGCTGGTGAAGACGCCGTCGGCGGTGGGGTCGTAGGCGGCCCAGGCGTCCCACATGGCGGCGGAGACGTGGAAGAGGTTGCGGGCGTGGACGCCGGGGCGGGGGATGTCGCGGCGGATCGCGCCGAGCATCTGCTCGTTCCAGCGGCGGGCGATCGAGGCGTCGGGCTCGACGTCGATCTGGTCTTTGGGGCAGGTGGCAGCGGGCGGCGGGGCGTCGGCGTCGGGGATGAGGGTCGGGTCGATCGCGGGCACACCCTCGCCGCCGTAGACGAGGCCGCCGTTGCCCTGGCTGCCGGAGATGACGTCGCCGCCGACGGCCCACACGCCGCCCTTGGGGTCGATCCACAGGGCGTGCAGGGACTCGAGGTCGAGCGAGAGGCCGGTGTCGAGCTTCTTCCAGGTGCCGTCGGCGGCGCGCTGGTAGATCGCGCCCAGCTGGCCGCTGGCGAGCTCCAGGCCCTGCTCGACGCACACGCCCTGGACCAGGGGGTAGTCGGAGTCGACGGTGTCGAGCTGCTCGCCCTGGCCCTCGACGAACACGCCGGTCTGGCCGCCGCCGACGGCGATGACCTCGTGGGCGTCGCCGTGCACGGTGAAGAGCGAGCCGTCGGCGGTGGTGGCGACGAGCTTGAAGCCGTCGCGGGCGTTGCCGTGGAGCATCACGCCCTTGCCGCCGACGACGTAGACGCTGTCGCCGCTCTGACCCCAGACCTTGAAGAAGCCGGGGATGTCGTGCTTGTCGGTGAGCGGGAGGTCGGCGGGCAGCGGGAGGTCTTTCCACTCCTTGCCGTCGTAGTGCCAGATGAAGCCGTTGCGGCCGGTGATGCTGCCGACGGCGTAGAGGTCGTCGGGCGTGGGGCCCCACAGGCCGTAGATGGTGTTGACGCCGATGCCCGGGGTCTTCATGCGGGTGAAGGTGTCGCCCTCGTGCTTGAGGATGGTCGCGTAGGCGCCGGCCATGAAGACGGGGCCGTCGGCGAAGGCGTGGACCCACCACAGGTCGCCGCGCGAGCCGGTGCTCATGCGCTGCCAGGTCTCGCCGTCGTAGTGGAGGACCAGGGGACCGGCGCCGCGGTCGGCCCCGACGGCGAAGACGTCGCGTTCGCTGCGACCGCTGACCGAGAGCAGGGCCTCCTTGGCGTGCTCGCCGAGCGCGGTCCAGCTGGTGGGCACGGGGAGGTCGTCGTCGCCGGGGTTGCAGCTGGCGACGATGGCGAGCAAGGCGAGGGAGCGGAGGATCGTGCGCATGGGGGTACTGATCGGATTAAGGGAGTTCAAGAAGTAGGTTCGAGGGCGAGGGAGCGCCCTCGGGCGGCATGTTAGCCGAGCCTGACAGGGGAGGGGAGCGCGATGCGAAGGGTCAAGCGGACCGCGATGCACCGGGCGCTGGGGCCAGCGGTGCGCGTCGGCGTCGGATCGCGAGGAGCGGGAGCAGGAACGGGACTGCGCTCGCGTTGCGGCAGCCGCAGCCGGGGCCCTCGTCGGGGGTGGCGCTGTCGGTGGCGCTGTCGGTGGTGCCAGCTTGCGTGGGCGGGCAGGTGACAGGGAGGTCGGCGGCCGGGTCGTCGACGCAGAAGTCGTAGGTCGGCGGTGGGGGCTCGTCGTCGACGCCGATGGGGGTGTCGTCGCCCCCGGGCGCGCTGCTGACTTGCACGCTGATCTCGCCCTGCATGAAGGCGACAAAGTTGCGGCCCAGGGGGTCGCGGATCTCGGCGCGGAGGGTGAGAAACTCGCCGGCGAGCTCGTCGGGCGGGCGGAAGTCGAGGTCGATGCTTCCGGTGGTGACGGGGGTGTCGTCGATGAAGTCGGTCCAGGTCGGCGCGGCGACGTTGGGTCCGTAGGCGAGGCGGACGGTCGCGCCGGGCATGGCGTCGACGCACAGGCGCACGCGCATGGTCTGACCCTTCCACAAGAAGGTGTCGTGGTTGGCGATCGCCACGGCGGGCGGGTTGGCCGTGGGATCGCCGGCGTCGTCGACGATCTTGAAGAGGCCGTGGCGCGGCCACCAGGCGCTGTCGGGTGGCTCGTAGGTGTAGCCGCGGATGAGGTAGGTGCCGATCGGGAGGTCGCGGGTGTCCCAGTCGACGCCGGGCCTCGCGGCGGCGCAGGTGATCGGTCGTCGCTCGTCGGTGGCGGTGATCGGGTGCCAGCAGCCGGCGAAGTCGGGGCTGTCCTCGAGGACATCCGCGGCGAAGTCGGGGGCGGCCGGCCCGAATCCGGCGGCGATGTCCCGCGAGAGCTCGGCGCGGGTCTGCCAGCGCGGCAGCGGGCGCAGGGGTGGGTCGCCGTGGCAGAAGGCGAGCAGCTGGTGGGTGCGACTGTCGGCTGGCTCGTCGGCGCTGAGGCAGACATCGCTGTAAGGGATCGTGTAGCGCAGGTGGACGATCGGCTCGGCGCTGCGGTCGATGACGGTGAGGCAGTGCTCGTCCTGGTGGACCACAGGGGTGCGCGGAAGCTGGCCGTTGGCGGCGTCGGCGGCCGCGGGGGCCGCGAGGACGAGCGCGAGCGTGAGCTGGGCCGGTGCTCCAGGCCGCGCACTGCCGCTGCGAGGGCGACGCATGGGGGGGCATGATATCCGGCGCCGCGGGGACGGAGAAGCGAGCGGGGGGGTCGCGCAGGGCCCCGCGCGAGCCAGGGGCCATGGTATGACGGTGCGGCGTGACGGTGTCGCAAGCTCGCGCGGAGACGCAGGTCGCGGGGACGCGGCGCCGGACCTCGCTGTTTTTTGGCGGCGCCGAGGTGACGCGCGGCTTCCCGCCGTTGCGCGGCTACGCGGCGGCGGTGGGTCAGGCGGTGCTGACGACGGCGCTGGCGAACCTGCTCTTTGACCACGTCGATCGCTCGGACCTGATCCTGATCTACATCGTCGGGGTGATGTTGGTGGCGGTGCGCCACGGGGGGGGGCCGTCGGCGGCGGCGGCGGTGCTCAGCGTGGTGGCGTTCGACTACTTCTACTTCCCGCCCTACTTCGCGTCGTCGGTGAGCGAGCCGCGGGCGATCTTGACCTTCGCGGTGATGCTGGTGGTCGGGCTGGTGATCTCGGGGCTGACCTCGCGGATCCGTCGCCAGGCGGAGGCGGCCCGGCTGCGGGAGCTGCGGACGGCGACGCTGTACTCGCTGAGCCGCGAGCTGGCGCAGCTGCGGGCGGCGGATGACATCGCGGGCGGCGCGGCGCGGCACGTGGCTGCGGCGCTCGGGGCCCGCGTGGTGATCCTGCTGCGTGATGCCGCGGGCGCTCTGGTTCCGGCGCCGACGACCGACGTGGGGTTGGTGGCGGCGCCACGCGAGCTCGCGGCGGCGCGCTGGGCCTGTGAGCATGGACCGGCCGGGGCGGGCACCGACGCGCAGGTGGACGCGCTGGGGACCTACCTGCCGCTGGCGCTCGGCGATGTCACGGTGGGGGTGATCGGGCTTGGGGTCGCGGACGCGGCGACGCTGCGCGACCCGGCGACTCGGCAGCTGCTGGAGACGCTGTGCGGCCAGACCGCGCAGGCGCTGCAGCGCGTGCAGCTGGCCCACGAGGCGCAGTCGGCTGAGCTGCGGGCGCGGACCGAGGAGCTTCGCAGCTCGCTGCTAAGTTCGGTGTCCCACGACCTGCGGACGCCGCTGGCGGCGGTGATGGGGGCCGCGAGCACGCTGCTGACTCAGGGGGCGCAACTGCCAGCGCGCGACCGCGATGACCTGGCGCAGGCGATCCATGAGGAGGCGGCCCGCCTGGCGCGGCTGGTCGCTAACCTGCTCGACATGACGCGGCTGGAGTCGGGGACGCTGGCGTTGAAGCGGGAGTGGATCCCGCTCGAGGAGCCGCTGGGCGCGGCGCTTGGGCAGCTGGAGGCGCAGCTGGACTCGCTCGATCTGAAGGTCGATCTGCCGGCTTCGCTGCCGCTGGTGCCGATCGACGCGGTGCTGGTCGAGCAGCTGCTGATCAACCTGGTGGAGAACGCGATCAAGTACGCGGGCTCGGGGCCGATCGAGGTGCGCGGGCGGGCGCTGGACGGGTGGGTCGAGATCACGGTGGCCGACCGCGGGCCGGGGGTGCCGGCGGGCAGCGAGGGGCGCTTGTTCGAGAAATTCTATCGCGTGGTGGACGGCGCTGGGGCCCGCGGGGCGGGGCTCGGGTTGGCGATCTGCCGCGCCATCGCGGTGGCGCACGGGGGCGAGATCTCGGTGTGCAACCGCGATGGTGGCGGGGCGGTGTTCACGGTGCGGCTGCCGATCGTCGGCACGCCGCCGACAGTGTTGTTCGACGCTGCGGCGTCGGGTGAGGGGGCGATCGCATGAGCGAGGGCGCGAGCGAGACAGGGGGCACGCAGATCCTGTTGATCGAGGACGAGCCGCAGCTGCGCCGCTTCTTGCGGCCCATGTTGCAGGCCGAGGGGTACCGCCTGATCGAGGCCGAGACGGCGGCGGAGGGGCTGCGGCAGGTCGAGGTCGGGCGACCGGAGCTGGTGCTGCTCGATCTCGGGCTGCCTGATGGCGATGGCATCGAGGTGACGCGGCAGCTGCGGGCGTGGACGCAGGTGCCGATCATCGTGCTTTCGGCGCGTGGCATGGAGGTCGACAAGATCGCGGCCTTCGACGCCGGGGCGGACGACTACCTGATCAAGCCGTTTGGCGGACCGGAGCTGCTGGCACGCATGCGGGTGGCGCTGCGCCACGCGGCTCGCGCTGCGCCGCGGACCGAGGCGGTCCTCGTGTTTGGCGAGCTGCGCATCGACCTCGCGCGGCGCGAGGTGCATCGCAACGAGGAGGCGGTGCACCTGACGCCGCACGAGTATGGGCTGTTCGCGATGCTGGCGCGTCATGCTGGGCAGGTGGTGACCTATCGGCACCTGCTGCGCGAGGTGTGGGGGCCGGCGTTCATGCAGCAGACGCACTACCTGCGGGTGTACATGGGGCACCTCCGGCAAAAGCTGGAGGCGGACCCGGCGCGCCCGCGCTGGCTGATCACCGAGGCGGGCGTCGGGTACCGGCTGCGCGATGCGTGAGCGCTCCGGTGCTTCGATCTCGTCGCGTTTCTGGCCGGGTGGCGCGGCGGCGTGGGGACGGGGTAGGGTCCGGGGGTGCTGCGGATGATGGGTCGGTCTTCTTGTCTTGCCGCGGGTCTGTTGGCCTGCGGGGCGGAGCGGGCGAGCGAGGTGTCGGCGCCGCCAGCCTCCGAGGTGCCGGCCGTGGTGGAGCCAGAGCTCACCTGGCTCAAGGGACAGCTGCATGCGCACACCGGGAATTCAGGGGACAGCGAGACGCCGCCGGAGGTCGCGCTGCGGTGGTTTGCTCGGCATGGCTTCGACTTCGTGGTGGTCACGGATCACAACTTCGTGACCACCTTCGCGGGCGGGGTCGTGGAGGGGGTGCTGGCGATCCCCGGGGTCGAGCTGACGCAGAACCTCGCCGACTGTGTGCCGCCGCCGGAGCCGGGGATGCAGTGCCTGCTGCACATCAACGCGCTGTTTGTCGATCCGCTGCGAGCGGGTCGCTTTGTGTTCCCGGAGACGCGCGAGCGCTCGCGCCTGGGGCTGTACGAGCGGGGGCTCGCGGCCACGCGCGAGCTCGGCGGGGTGGCCCAGCTCAATCATCCGAATTTTCACTACGCGGCCGACGGGGCGATGATCGCGGCGCTGGGGCGCGGGGGGTTGGCGCTGGTGGAGGTCGCCAACGAGGCGATCGACTCGAACAACGCGGGCGACCCGAGCCATCCCTCGACCGAGGCGTTGTGGGACGCGGCGCTGGGGCAGGGCGCGCGGGTGTGGGCGGTGGCCACGGATGACAGCCATCACTACGACGACGCGGCCGCCGTCGAGGCGCGCGGGGAGACGGCGTATGTCGGGGATCGCGGGTTTGTGATGGTCCGGGCGCAGCGGACCCCGGGGGCGATCCGGGCGGCGATCGAGCGCGGGGAATTTTATGCGAGCAACGGGGTGGTCCTCGAGTCGCTCACGGCGAGCGCGGGGACGCTGACGCTGCGTGTCGCGACGTCGCATGAGATCTCGTTTGTCGGGGCCGGCGGGCAGGTGCTGGCGCGTGTCCGCGGCGTGGCGGCGAGTTACACGCTCAAGGCCGGGGAGGCCTATGTGCGGGCGGTGGTCCAGGCGGCGGACGGGCGCAAGGCGTGGACACAGCCGCTGCGGCCGTGAGGGCGGTGCGGTGGTGCGGTGCCAGGCGCTGCGGCTGTGGCATGCTCGCGGCCGATGCCCGGGGAGCGGAGTTCGGCCGAGATCACGCTGCGGCTGTTTGTGCAGGCGCGCTGGGTGCTGCTCGTGCTCATCGCGTGCGGCTGGACGGCGCAGACGATCAGCCCGGCGATGTTCCGTTGGGTGGTGTCGTGGTTCCCGCCGCCGCCGGAGCCGACCGGCACCGCCGCGGTGGTGGTGCTGCTGGTGGCCGGCAACCTGTGGGTGCGCATGCGGGTGCTCGGGCGCGGGCGCGCGACCACGGCGATCGCCGGCGTGCACCTGCTGGGAGACTCGCTGGCGCTGACAGCTCTGCTCGCGCTCTCGGGCGGGGTGACGAACGCGTTCACGACCATGTACTTCGTGCCGATGACGCTGGCGACGCAGCTGTCGCCGCGCTGGACCTGGGCGGTCGCGGCCACCTCCCTGCTGGGCTTCGCGGCGCTGTTTGTGCTGGCACCGGCGCCCGCAGGGCCACCAGGCCACGAGCACCACTTCCTCGGGCACATCCGCGGGATGTGGGTGGCGTTCGGGATGTCGGCGGCGTTCATGACCTACTTCGTGCACCGCATCGCGCTGTCGCTGGCGCGCCAGCGGGCCGAGCTCGCGCGGCTGCGGTTGGCGGCGGAGCAGGACCGTCAGCTGGCGGCGCTCGGGACCCTGGCGGCCGGCGCGGCGCATGAGCTGGGTTCACCGCTGGGGACGGTGGCGATGCTGGTCGGTGACCTGACAGTGATGAGCGAGGTGGAGCGCGGAGAGGCGATCACCACGATCCGGCAGGAGCTGCAGCGGTGCAAGCACATCGTCGGGCAGATGTCGTCGCCTGAGCTGCGCGTGCGCAGCCTCGGACGGGCGAGTGAGCCGTGGTCGCTGGTCCGGCTGGCGGATGAGGTGCTGCAGGGCAGCAGCGGCGAGGTGCGCCTGCAGATCGACGTCGACGCCAGCGCAAATGGGGCGAGTACGACGCAGCCGATCGAGGTGCTCGGGCAGATCGTCCGCGCCGTCGTCGCCAATGCCTTCGACGCCTGCCGCTTGCGCCCGGGATCCACCGGGGTGCGACTGAGTGTCGCAGTCGAGGAGCAGCAGGCGCGCGTGACGGTGGTCGACGACGGTGTCGGGATGGCCCCACAGGCGGTCGCGGCGGCCTTCGATCCCTTCTTCTCGACCAAGCCGGAGGGGCAGGGGATGGGCCTTGGGCTGTATCTGGCGCGAGCCCACCTGCGGGCGCTCGGCGGAACGATCGCGCTCGAGTCACAGCACGGTCACGGCACCCGCGTGGAAGTTATTTTCCCCCTGACTGAGGTGCTGCGGGCCGCTGCGAGCCCGCATACGTGATTTGGCGGCGGCTTTCCTTGCCGCTTCGGGATCCATCGGGCAGGGTTGGCCGAGGAGCGCGCGATGGGCGAAGCCGCTGACGACAGCCGTATCACGGTGCTTGTGGTAGATGATGATAAGGCCTTCTGCCAGGCCCTCGCAGGCGCGTTGCGCAGGCGTGGATTGGCGGTTGTGGTGGCCCACAACTACGACGACGCGCTGGCCGAGGCCGAGGCGTGGTCGCCAGATCGAGCCGTGGTCGACCTGCGCATGCCGGGGCGCAGCGGCCTCGAGCTGGTGGCGGCGCTGCGGCGCAGCGATCCACACATGGGGATCGTCGTGCTGACGGGTTACGGGAGCATCGCGTCCGCGATCGAAGCGATCAAGCTCGGTGCCACCTATTACCTCACCAAGCCGGCCGAGGCCGACGACATCCTCGCCGCGTTCACTCGCACCGCGCCGGTGATGCTCGAGATGCCGAACCCGCAGTCCGCCAAGCCGCTCGACGAGCTCGAGTGGGAGCACCTCCAGGCGGTGCTCACCGACTGTCGCGGCAACATCTCGGAGGCGGCGCGGCGGCTCGGCATGCACCGTCGTAGCCTGCAGCGCAAGTTGGCCCGCGGGCGCCCGAGCCACGACGGTGCCCCGGCGGCGACGGCCACCGCGCCACCGGCGGCGTCCAACGGCAGTTCCTGAGCGGCGTGTCGCCGCTGGCCCCGGCTCGCGCGGCGATCGGCTAGCATCGCGGCGATGGCACGCCTGTTCCTCGGCCTCGACCTGCCGCCCAGCGTGGACTCCCACCTCGAGTTGATGTCGTGCGGGCTCCCGGGCGCACGGTGGGAGGGCCGTGACAAGTTTCATCTGACGCTGCTGTTCCTCGACGAGGTGGACGGACGCACGCAGCGGGCGCTGATCGACGCCCTGGCCGGGCTCGTGTCGCCGCCCTTCGAGCTGACGTTGAAGGGGATCGGCGTGTTTCCTCCGCGTGGGGCCCCGAGCTCGCTGTGGGCCGGTGTGCTCGAGCCGGGCCCGGTGGTCGCGCTGCGCCAGCGGATCGTCGCTCGCCTGCGCGACTTGCCGATCGACCGTGACCCGCGGAAGTTCGCGCCGCATGTGACCCTGGCCCGAGTCGGCGATAGCCCGGTCGACGCGGTGGTCGCGTACATGTCCGATCACGTGCTGTTTCGCAGCGAGAGCTTCCGGGTCGAGCAGCTCAACCTCTACTCGAGCGTGCGCACGGGCAAGGGCTCGCACTACCGCATTGAGGCCGGCTTCCCGCTCCGCGCGGAGGCCGTGTAGGCGGTGTTGTTGCTGCGCCGCCTGCTGGTCGCGGCGGCCACGCTGGCGTTGGTCAGCGTGCTGGTGTTCGTGGTGTTCGACGCGCTGGGCGATCGTGCCGCGCAAGACCTCGGCCGCGCCGCGACCCAGGAGGCGCTGGCTGCCCGCCGACATCTGCTCGGGCTCGATCGGCCGCTCTTGGTCAGGCTCGCGGAGCACGTGGGATCGTCCCTGGTTTTCGAGTTCGGGGAGAGCGCGCGTCATGGGGTGCCCGTGGCGAGCCTGCTGCGGCGGTCGACCGGGCCGACGCTGTGTTATGCGTTGCCGGGCTTTCTCCTCGCGACCTTCGTGGCGCTGCTTGGCGGGCTGATAGCGGCCCGCCGCGGGGGGTGGATCGATCGCGGGGTCCTGGCCATGTCGACGCTGTTGATGAGCTGCTCGAGCGTGATCGTGGTGGTGCTCGGGCAATATCTGCTCGCGCACCGCCTGCGCTGGTTCCCTGTGCTCGGCTGGCCGCTCGCAGGCGACCCCCGATCGGTGCTGAGCTTCGTGCTGCTGCCAGCGTTGCTGTGGGGGCTGATTCAGCTGGGACCCGACCTCCGCCACTATCGGGCGATCTTTGTGCGCGAGCTGGGGGCGCCGCACGTCGAGGGCCTGCGAGCGCGCGGGCTCGGTGAAGGCGCGGTCGCATTGCGGGTGCTGCGTGGCGCCGCGGCGCCGGTGCTCGCGCGGGTGTCGGCTCGCCTGCCGCAGCTGGTGATCGGTAGCGTGGTCGTCGAGCACGTGTTCAACGTGCCGGGGCTCGGAGCGCTGCTGGTCGCTGCGAGCCGTGACGCGGATGTGGCGGTCGTGCAGGGAGTTGCGTTCTGCCTGGCGGCCGCGACGGTCGTCGGGCAGGCGCTCTGCGACCTTGCGGTCCATGCCCTCGACCCGCGCACGCATGTCCGAACGGGGGCTGGCCGATGAGACAGGTCGAGCACCGCGGGCTCGGGCTGTCCGGTTGGTTGGCCACCGTGGGCATCGCGGGCTTCGTGGTGCTGGCTGTGGGCGCGGCGCTCGGGCTGTGGGCGCTCGGGTTCGAGGCTGCGGTCGGGCGTGAGCACATGTCCCCAGAGCCAGGTTTGTGGCTCGGTACCGACGCGCTCGGCCGCGATCTGCTCGCGCGCACGGTCCAAGGCGCTCGCGTGTCACTCACGGTCGGCGGCGGCGCGGCGCTCGGATTGGTTGTGCTCGGCGGGCTGCTCGGGGCGTTCGCAGGCCTTCGTGGGGGGTGGAGCGATCGTCTGCTTGTGGGCCTGTGCGACGCGCTGGCCGCGATCCCGCCGGTTGTCACGTTGCTTGGTGCGGCGCTGCTGCTCCGTCCCGGGCTCGTCACCGCGATCGTTGCGATCGCTGTCACGCAGTGGCACGGGGTGTTTCGCAGCGTGCGCGCCGAGGCGCTGCGCATGCGTGCGGCTGATCATGACCGGGCCGCGCGGGCGATGGGGGCAGGCACCTTGCACCGCATCTCCTGGCACTTGTGGCCGCGCCTGCGCCCACTCTTGGTCGTCTCGCTGGTGCTGAACTTCGTGTACGCGGTCAAGGTCGAGGCGTTGCTCGCCTACTTCGGCGCGAGCGCGCAGGCGCTGCCGAGCTGGGGGCGCCTCTTGGCCGAGACCGGCAGCGAGTTGGCCCGCGGGATCTGGTGGCCGACGGCAGCCGCGAGCGTGCCGCTGGCGCTGCTCGTGCTGTGCACGCAGGTGCTAGCGGATCGGCTCGGCGGGGCCGAGCCGCGGGGGTGATCCGCGCCCTTGCGTGCTGCTGCATCGAGTTCGCCGTCGCTCGCGCGATCTCGCGTCGGCGCTCGGGCGCGGGATCGTGGAGCACGGTGAAAACGCCGTGTGTCGCACGTCGCGGTCGATCTGCCAGGAATCCGGGGCCGTGCTGGCGAGATAGGCGTGGGTGTGGCACCATGCTCGCCCACTGTCGCCTGCGGCTCCGCGATGAACGAGTTTCTCAGCGCCATTCTCAGCGTGCCCACGGTGGTGTTCACGGTGATGCTGCTGGTGATCATCCTGTACTGGATGATGGTCATCGTCGGGGCGATCGGTGTCGACATCTTGCACGTGGGCGAGGCTGCGGGCGCCAAGATCGAGGGGATGGTCAGCGGGGCGGTCGAGGGCAAGATCGAGGGTGTGCTCGATGGGGCGGTCGAGGGTAAGGTCGAGGGCATGACCGGCCGGCTCGAGGCGGTCAGCGGGGGGGGAGGCTTCCTCGCTGTGCTCGGCTTTGGCAAGGTTCCGGCGACGGTGGTGATCAGTTCGCTGGTGTTGTGGTCGTGGGCGCTGTGCGTGCTCGGTGTGCGCCTCGGCGGCGGGCTGGGGCTGCCGGCGTTGGCAGTGAATCTGGTGGTACCGGTCGTTGCGGTGTTCCTCAGCGGCGTGCTCACCGGGCTGGTGGTGCGGGTGATCGGTCGTTGGCTCGGGAAGCACGAGCCGCTTCGCCGAGCCGACCTGGTCGGCAAGCTGTGCACGATCACCACCGGGCGGGTCGATGCCGGGTTCGGGCAGGCGTTGATCAGCGAGCACGGTGTCGATCTGACCGTCGATGTGCGCTGCGATCCGCCAAACTCGCTGCGCCGGCAGGCCAGGGCGGTCATCGTCGGCTATGACGCGGAGCACCACTACTTCACAGTCGAGGCGTACGATCAATCGCTCGCGCCGCTGTCCTCCGGAGGGCAGCAGCCGCCGGCGGGCTAGCACGTGTGTACGGAGGAGAAGAGAAGCATGGTCGAAGTGTTCCCCACCCTGATGGCGATTGAAGAGGCGGAGCTGATCTTGGTCGGCACGGTCGCCGGCGTCATCTTTCTCGTCATCATCGGCACGTTCTTCATCGTCTCCCGGTTCTATCGCCAGGTCGATCAGGGCAAGGCGCTGATTGTTAACAAGAAGGCCGGGCCGCAGGTCGTGTTCACCGGTACGGTGGTGCTCCCGATCATTCACCGGGCCGAGATCATGGACATCTCGGTCAAGAGCCTCGACATCGACCGCCGGGGCAAAGACGGCCTGATCTGCAAGGACAACATCCGCGCGGACATCAAGGTCGCGTTCTTTGTCCGGGTCAACAAGACCCCCGAGGACGTACTGAAGGTCGCGCAGGCGATCGGCTGCGCGCGAGCGTCTGACCTGCAGACCCTGGATGAGCTGTTCTCGGCCAAGTTCTCCGAGGCGCTGAAGACGGTCGGCAAGCAGCTCGAATTCGAGGAGCTTTACACCAAGCGCGGTGAATTCAAGGACCAGCTCATCGAGGTCATCGGCCGCGACCTCAACGGCTATATCCTCGATGATGCAGCGATCGACTACCTTGAGCAGACGCCGCTCAACTCTCTCGATCCGCACAACATCCTCGACGCTCAGGGTATCCGGAAGATCACGGAGATCACGGCCAAGCAGAACGTCTTTACCAACGAGCTGCGCCAGAAGGAGCGCATGGACGTGGGCTCGCAGAACCTGACCGCCGACGAGGCGGTGTTCCGCTACGAGCAGCAGCGCGCCGACGCCGAGGCGAAGAAGAACAAGGAGATCGCCATCTCCATGTCGCGCGAGCAGAACGAGGCCATGCGCGTCGCCAGCGACGAGGCCAAGAAGACCTCGCTGGTTCAGCAGGGCAACGAGGGAGAGGTCGGCAAGGCCGAGCAGGACAAGGTTCGACAGATCGCTATCGCTGAGAAGGCTCGCGAGCGCGAGATCTCGATCGAGGTCGAGCGCAACGAGAAGGCCCGCGCGACCGAGGCGATCGGGCGCGAGCGGGCGGTCGAGCTGCTGCGCATTGAGAAGGAGAAGGCGCTGGAGATCGAGCGCAAGGCGATCGCCGAGGTCGTGCGTGAGCGCGTCTCGGTCGAGAAGGGCGTCGCTGAGGAGGAGGAGCGGACGAAGGACATCCGTGTGCTCGCCGACGCCAACCGCACCAAGGAGTCGCGGGTGATCAAGGCCGAAGGCGAGGCCCAGGAGAGGGTTGTCAAGGATGTGAAGACGGCTCAGGCCAGCGAAGAGGTCGCCAAGTTCGACGCCAAGAAGCAGTTGATCCTGGCCGAGGCGGGGCTCGAGGCGGCCGACAAGCAGGCCAAGGCGAAGATCCGTCAGGCCGAGGGGGCGCAGGCCGAGGCGGCGGCGGCGGGGCTCGCCGAGGTGCGCGTGAAGGAGGCCGACGCGAACGCGATTGAGAAGCTCGGGATGGCCAAGATTCGGGTTCAGGAGGCCGAGGCCGGGGCGATCGAGAAGCGCGGCATGGCGGAGAATGCAGTCGTGCGTGAGCGCTTTGCGATCGACGCGGCGGGCGAGGAGCAGAAGGGTATGGCCGCCGCGCGTGTGCAGGAGGCCGAGGCGGGCGCCCTCGAGAAGCGGGGCGCGGCGCAGGCCAGCGCGGAGGAGAAGCACGGTGTGGCGCTGGCTGTGGCCGCCGAACGCCAGGGTGTGGCCAACGCTGTCGCGGTGCGCGAGAAGCTGCTCGCCGAGGCGACTGGCCTGGCCGAGAAGGCCAAGGCGATGAAGGCGATGGAGGGCACACCGCGCGAGCACGAGGAGTTCCGGCTCAATCTCGAGCGGCAGAAGGAGGTCCAGCTCGCGGGGATCGCCGCTCAGCGTGTGCTCGCCGAGGAGCAGGCGAAAGTCCTATCGGTCGCGCTGCAGCACGCGAAGATCAACATCGTTGGCGGCGACGGGGCGTTCTTCGACCGCTTTATCCGCGCGGTCGGCACTGGACAGGCGATCGACGGCACGGTCGACCACAGCGAGACGCTCAAGAAGCTGCTCGGCGAGTATTTCGACGGCAGCAAGAGCCTGCCCGAGGATCTAAAGACGGTGCTGTCGCGCCCGGCAGTGTCGGCCGATGGTGTGCAGAAGCTGACCGTGTCGGCGTTGCTCGGGGACCTGATGCTCTCGTCCGACGGCGCGGTCAAGCGCAAGCTCCAGGCCCTGCTGCAGAAGGCGCAGGAGCTCGGGCTCGAGTAAACCGTGGCCGGTGAGAACGACAAGAAGCCGGCCGCCGAGGGTGGCGACGGCGGCCTCGATGGCGGCAGCTATGAGGTCATCCGCGCCCGCTTGGTCGCGCAGGCCAAGGAGCTGGCGGACCGCACACACGCCCTCAATGCGCGGCGTCAGCAGACCTTCGGCGGCACCGAGTTGGCGGTGGTGGCGAACGAACGGGCGCGCACCGAGAACAACTGTGTGCCGGCCGACATCTTGCAGGTCGGCGGTCACCTGTTGCTCGGTTACAACGTGTTCTTCGGGCTCAAGAAGGAGGTCGTGCTCGAGGACGTGTTCTCGCTGCAGAGCTTCGACGCACAAGCCGCGGAGGGTCAGGCGATCAACCCAGTGCCGGCGGCGACGCTTCCAGGGCTGCTCGATAGCGAGAGCTTCGTCAAGGAGTTCACCGACCTCTACCGGTATTACAAGGACACGCGGCTGCGGCGGTTGAAGGCCACCGAGACCAAGTTATTCGCGGTGTTTCAGGTCAGTGCGGCTCTCGAGGACGTCAAGATCTTCCACTGGAATGTGCTGCCGAGTCGTGGCGTGCGCTACGTCGATAGTCGGGGCGACCGCGAGTTCCCGCGTCCGCCCTCGCATGACTTTGAGTGGACGCCGACGACCCGCGAGGATCATGTTTCGGGGCAGCATCCGCACGTCAACATCAAGGATTTGGTGTTTGTCGAGACGGTCGGCGGTGATCTGACGATCAAGGTCGAGGACAACACCAAGGACGGTTTGGGCATCTATCGCGAGCCGGTCGACGACGCCAACCAGGCGCTCGACGACACCAAGATCCTGTACGCGATCATGG
>JBGAUO010000190.1:0-7997 GCA_044228605.1 Nannocystis sp.
ACCCGAACAACAACATGAAGGGCCTGCCGCTGACCATCACGGCGCTGGACCCGTACTTCAAGGGCCCGGGCTTCACCGGCAACGAGGCGCCGCTTGGCGGCACCGGCTTCGAGACCCACGCGTGCACGGAGTGGTTCTCGGCGAAGGGCGGCGTTCAGCCCGGGTCGGACATCACGATCGGCTTCTTCATCGCCGACATGAGCGACAGCATCCTCGCCACGATGGCGATCCTCGACAACTTCCGCTGGGACTGCAAGGGCTGCATCCCGAGCGAGGTCGACGACTGCGGCGTCCAGGACCCGCAGTGAGCTGAGCCTCCGCGGGCCCGTGAGGGCCCGTGAGAGGGTTCGAGAAGCGGCAGGGCGTGCGTGGCACGGCCTGCCCTTTGTTTTGGTCCTGCGAAGGTTCAGGGCGCGAGGACTACCGCGCCGTGGGCCGGTATGGTGAACGCCGCCTTGCCGAGCCCGCTCACCATCACGGCCTGGCCGCCGAGGTAGTCCTTGAGCTGCTTCTGGGCGGGCAGGCCGAGGCTCGCGCTGACCTCAACGTCCACCATCTTCGGCGCGGCGCTGCGGTTGACCGCGACCACGGCGGCGTTGCCGGCCGCGATCTTCCGGCCGAACACGAGGCCGTCTTCATCGGCCCACAGCGGCACGTAGGCGCCGCGCCGCAGCGCTGCGACCTGCTGCCGCGCCGTGCCGAGCTTGCGCACCAGCGTCAGGGTGGCCTTCTCGTCCGCGTTGAGGGCAGTGTCGTCGCGCCACATCACCCGGTTGTTGGGGTCGGCGCCGCCCCACTGGCCGTACTCGTCGCCGTAGTAGAGCAGGGGAGCGCCGGGCAGTCCGAGCAGCCAGGCCATCGCTGCGCGCATGCGCAGCTGACCCTCGCTGTCCTTGGGGGCCACCGCGATGTTGTCCCATTGGTTGCCCGGGACGCCCTTGTCGTGGGCGGCGTCCTGGCCGCGGTAGTCGGCGAGGCTGACGAAGCGCGGGGTGTCGTGGCTGCCGATGTACGGCGTCATGATGGCGCCGACGGGCCACTTCTCGAGGCCGTGCTGCGTCCAGTAGTCGGCGTGCAGCATGCCCTTCTCCTGGTAGGCGAAGCTGCGGTAGCTGACGCCGTGGTAGAGCACGAAGTCGAACTGGCCGTCGAGCCCGAAGGGGCCGATGTAGCGGGCGATCGTGCCGTAGTTCTCGTCGTTGCAGGAGTCGGCGCAGTCGCTCCAGCCCATCGCCGTCTCGCCCATCAGGAAGTACTTGGTGCCGCCGGGCTCGAAGGTCTCGCGCACGGACGCGGCGAGGTTGCGGGTCGCCACCTCCTCGACGTGCTTGACCGCGTCGACGCGCAGGCCGTCGAGGTCGAACTCGTCGAGCCAGTACACCGCGTCCGCGACGAAGGCCGCGTTGGCCTCCGGTACCGTGTGGTTGATGTCGGGCAGGTAGGGTGAAAACAGGCAGTCGAGCGCGTGCCCGGTCCAGTCGCAGTTGTCGGTGCCGCACACGCAGCCGGTGCGAAACCACTCCGGGTGCTCCTTGAAGTACTCGTGCTGCTCGTGCACGTGGTTGACGACGTAGTCCTGCAGCACGCGAATGCCGTGCTTGTGGGCCTCGCGGACCATCGCCTTGAGTGCATCGGCGCCGCCGATGCGTGCGTCGACCTCACGCGCGCGGATCGGCCAGTAGCCGTGGTAGCCGGTGACCTTGTGCTTGCCGTCGCTGGCCATGAAGGCCTCGGTGGGCCCGGTCTGGAACGGGGTCAGCCAGATCGCCCGCACGCCGAGCTTGTCGAGGGTGCCGTCGGCGATCGCCGTGCGCAGGCCCTGCAGGTCGCCGCCGTGCCAGTCGCCGCGCGGGTCGGCCCCGGGGCTCGGGCCCGGGTTGTTGCCCGGGTCGCCGTCGACGAAGCGGTCGGTCATCACCATGTAGATGAGCGCGTCATCCCAGCGAAACGCCTCGGCCTCGATCCAGAAGATCAGGCGCAGCGGCGCCGCGTCGCGGCCGTCGCCAGCGGCGGCCACGAGGGTGATCCGCTGCTTGCCGTCGGCGAGCCCCGCGAGGGTGATCGTGACGTCGCCGGTGGCCGCGTCGATCGCGATCTCCTTGTCGAGCAATGCCCGCTCCTTGCCGCTGCTGTCGGTCAGGACCGCGGTATAGGCCGCGGGCACGGGGCCAGCGCCCGCGAGGCCGTCGACGTAGCGGGCGACCGCGGTGAAGCTGCCCTGCCCGGGGGCGGGCCGGGTCGCCGCGCTGCTCTCGACCACCAGGGCCGGGTCGCGGCAGTCGGGCACCAGCACCGCGGAGTTCTCCACGTCGCCGACGTACTTGCGCCGGCCCTGGCCGGGGTCGAGCACCCACTGGTTTACTCCGCCGAGGTCGTAGACGACCTTGTAGGCGTGCAGACCAGGCGGCAGCTCGACGGTGCCGTGGTACATCCCGTCGTCGTCGGGGCCACGCATGCTGGTCGCCGCGAACAGGTCGAAGCCGTGCCACTCACCGGCGATCTTTGGCGCGGTGCCCCCCGGTGGTGGATCGAAGCGAAACTCGGTGGGACAGCGCAGGGAGTCCTCGCCGCCCGTGGTGGTGTCGGTGTCGCTGGTGTCGCTCGACGTTGTGGGGTTGCCGGTCGAGGTCGGCTCGCTCGTGCCACCGGAGCCTGACGTGGTCGCTGCCGTGCCGACCTCCGAACCGGAGCCCGGGAAGCTCGACGGATCGCCGCCTGGTCCGCTGCTTTCGCCGCTGTCCGAGGTTGGTGTCGCACCCGTCGAACAGCTCGAACTGCCACTGACGAGCGCGAGGAGCAGGGCAATAGGCGGAGTTCGGTGCATCTTCAGTTTGCCACCATAGCCGCTTCCTGGGGGCCTGCAAAGCCTGCGCGGCGTGTTACGTTGCGACGTCATGACGACCCGTCCTCGCCACGCCGGTTCGCTCGCTCGCGGCTGCTTCATCGGCTTCATCGGCCTCATCGGCCTCCAATTCGCGGCGGCCAGCCGAGCCTGGGCTGCCCCGGCGCCGCAGCGCACGCGTTTCGAGCTGCCCTCGACCAACGGCCATGGCGCCATCCTCGTCGATCTCAAGCAGCGACGGGTCACACAATTCCGGGAGCACCTGTTCGCCGCGGAGGAGCCGGTCCTCGACAGCGAGGGCAAGGATGTCTGGGACGGTGAGCAATTCGCCACCGTCCACACCCGCGACCTGCTCTTCGACACCTACTTCGGCGTGCGCGCGGAGGGTCAGCAGCAGTGGCTCAGCAAGGCAGGGCTCGACGAGGACGCCAGTGGCTATCTCGGATGGGACACCGACCAACAAGGTGGTACGGGCATCGTCGCCATGGTTCAGAACATCGGCGCGCTGCGGGCCACCACCTACGCCTTCGCCCCGCAGGCGCTCGCGGCCGGCGGCTTTGTCCTCGTGCTCAAGCTCGAGAACACCGGCGATCAGCCGCTCAAGGGCATCTCGGCGTTCTCGCTGCACAACTTTCATCTCGGCTACGGCCGGGCGCTGCGCCCGTGGGACGTCCCGAAGGACATCGCAGCCAACGGTGAGACGCTCGTCTTCGATGCCAAGGGTGATGTCGGTCGCTTCCGTGAGCGTGGTTTTGCGGGCGTGGTGGTGACGCGTGCGCTCGCCTCGATCGCCCACCACGGTGTGGGTCCCGGGGCCGATCTGTACAAACTAGTCGACGCCGGACCGCCGCAGGACTTCCCTGACAACCAGGCGCCGGTGGTCGCGGTCGACGACAGCGTCAGCGGCTTCCAGTGGGACTTCGCCGACCTCGCACCGGGGGCGAGTGTGTGGGCTGGTGTCGCTGTGCTGCACGACCCCGACCCGCTCCCGGTGACGAAGGCCCAGGACGCGCTCGACGCCTTCGTCGCGGGCAAGGGCGCCAAGGCCCTCCTCGACGCCGAGCTCGCCGGGTGGAAGGCGCTGCAGGCCGGCGTCACCTTGCCCAAGGACGTCGACGCCGAGGAGGTCACGCTGCTGCGGCAGAGCGCCGCCATGTTGCACATGGGACAGGTCCGCGAGGACAGCTACTTTCTCCGCGAGTGGCTGAGCAAGGACGGCGAGGCGCGGCGCACCCGCTTCAAGGGTCCGGACAACCAGCCCGTCAAGCTGCCGGGTCTGGTCCAACATCGCGGCGCCGGGGCGATCCTCGCCAGCCTTCCGCCCGGCGAGTGGACCTACGCCTGGATCCGCGACGGCGCCTACGCGACCGCCGCGATGGCTGCGCTCGGCATGCAAGAGCACGCGCAGGCGGCCCTCAACTATTACCTGAACGCCGAGGCCGGCCGCTTTCAGGGTTGGGACGAGCTCAAGCCCTACGGCATGCCGCCGTACCAGATCAGCCTGGTGCGCTACCACGGCTTTGGCGTCGAGGAGACCGACTTCAACAGCTTCGGCCCGAACCTCGAGTTCGACGGATTTGGCCTGTTCTTGTGGGCGCTGCGGGCCCACGAGCAGCTCACCGGCGACACCAGCGTCGCCGACATGCGCTGGCCGGAGATCCGTGATCGGGTCGCCGACGTGCTCGTCGCGCTGATCGATCCGCAGTCCGGGCTCGTGCGCGCCGACTCGTCGATCTGGGAGACCCACTGGAACGGTCGCCAGCGCCACTTCGCGTACACCAGCATCACCGCGGCGCGGGGCCTGTGCGACGCGGCGGCGATCGCCAAGCGGGTCGGCGACGACGAGCGCGCGGCGACCTACCAGGCGGCAGGCGAGGCGCTGCGCGCCGCGATCGCGGCCGAGCTCGGCGACCGCAGCGGCGCGCTCGCGGCCAACAGCGAGGAGCTCGCGGTTGGCGAGGGCTACTGGGACGCGGCGGTCCTCGACGCGATCGCCATGGGTCTGTTCGACCCGACGGGGCCGATCGCCACGGCCACGCTCAAGGGCCTCGACGAGCACCTGCGTGTCGACGCCGGCCCGGGCTGGTCGCGCAACGACGACCGCTGGGACCACGCACACGTCGACGACCTCAGCCCATGGGGCAGCGACTACGACAGCGCCGAGTGGGTGATCACCGACCTGCGCGGGGCGATCGCCCTGCGCCTTGCCGGGCAGACCGATCGCGCGGACGCCCTCACCGACTGGGTGCTCGCGCAGTCCCAGGCCAACTACCACATGGTCGCCGAGACCTACGACGAGGCCACCGGCGTCTACAAATTCAACACACCGATGCTCGGCTTCGGGGCCGGCGCTTTCGCGTTGGCGATGGCTCAGCGCGCGGGGGCCTTCGCGGAGCCAGCCTGCGGCGCCTATCTGGTCGAGGACGGCAACGGGACGGACACCGGTAGCAGCGGCGGCGACTCCAGCGGCAGTACGGCGAGCGACAGCGGCCCGTCCGGCACCGCCGCGACGGGTGATACGCCGACAGAAGCTGGCGGCAGCACCGGCGTGAACGCGGAGACCGGTGCGCCCGGCAGCTCGACGAGCAGCGGCCCCGTCACCAGCGACGGCGAGCGTGGTGGCGGTGATGGCTGTGCGTGTCACAGCGGCGCTCGGCCCTCCGGGCCTGGGCTCGTGAGCCTCGCACTCCTCACCTTCGTCGGGCTTTTGCCGCGTCGTCGCCGGTGCCCGTAAAACATTGAACGCGCCGTGTTCGGCTTGACCGCGGCCGCGGCCGCGTCGCATCATCGCGCGCTCATGACCGCGGCCCCGAAGGACCTGATCGCGTATTTTTCGATGGAGATCGCGCTTGCGAGCGAGATCCCGACCTACTCCGGGGGCCTCGGCGTGCTCGCGGGTGACACCCTGCGCAGCGCCGCCGACATGGGGCTGCCGATGGTCGGGATGACCCTCCTGTACCGCAAGGGCTACTTCCGCCAGCTCCTCGACTCGCACGGTCATCAGACCGAGAAGGACGTCGTGTGGTCGCCCGAGCTGCACCTCGAGCGCCTGAGCCACGAGGTCGTGATCCACATCCAGGGCCGCGATCTGCGGATCGGCGTGTGGCGCTACCGCGTCGCCGGCATCGACGGTCATCACATCCCGGTCTACCTCCTCGACACCGACCTCGAGGGCAACCACGCCGATGATCGCCGGATCTCCGATCACCTCTATGGCTTCGAGGAGCGCTACCGGCTCACGCAGGAGGCCGTGCTCGGCATCGGTGGGCGGCAGATGCTGGGTGTGCTCGGCCTGAAGCCGACGCGTTACCACATGAACGAGGGGCACTCGGCGCTGCTGGCGATCGATCTCCTCAAGGAGATCTGGGAGCGCAGCGAGGCGCCGACACTCGCGGGCTGTCTGGCCCAGGTGCGCGA
Organism: Nannocystis sp.; assembly: GCA_044228605.1. GTDB lineage: Bacteria > Myxococcota_A > Polyangia > Nannocystales > Nannocystaceae > Nannocystis. The sequence continues at coordinate 6,260 of JBGAUO010000190.1, forward strand.
GGCCTGCGTGTTCACCACGCACACGCCGATCCCGGCCGGCCACGATCGTTTCCCGCGGGCCCTCGCCGAGGAGGTGTTCGGCGCCGAGGCGGTCGCGCGGGTCGCCGAGATCCCGCGCCTGCTGACGACCGAGCTCAACATGAGCGTCCTCGGTCTCGAGCTCAGCGGCTTCGTCAACGGCGTCTCGGTGCGTCACGCCGAGGTCTCGCGCGGCATGTTCCCCGGGCACGAGATCCACGCGGTCACCAACGGCGTGCACTCGGCGACCTGGACCGCGCCGGCGATGCAGGCGGTGTTCGATCGCCACGTGCCCGGCTGGCGGCGCCATGGCCACGCGTTGCGTGCGGCCCAGAAGATCCCCACCGGCGAGATCGTGGCTGCCCACCGCGCCGCCAAGAAGATCCTCATCGACGACATCAACGCGCTCGGACCCCACCAGTTCGAGGTCGACCGCTTCACGATCGGCTTCGCCCGCCGGGTCACCAGCTACAAGCGCATCATGCTGCTCCTGCGCGACGTTCGGCGTCTGCGAGAGATCGGCAGCCGCTGGGGCTCGCTGCAGATCGTCTTCTCGGGCAAGGCACACCCCAAGGACCACGACGGCAAGCGCCTCATCGAGGCCGTGTTTCGCCAGCAGGAGGCGTTGCTCCCGTACGTGCGCCTGGTCTTCGTGCCCAGCTACGACATGCACGTCGCCGGCAAGATCGTCGCCGGCGTCGATCTGTGGCTCAACACTCCGATGCCCCCGCTCGAGGCCTCGGGCACCAGCGGCATGAAGGCGGTCCACAACGGCGTGCCCAATTTCAGCGTGCGTGATGGTTGGTGGGTCGAGGGGTACGTGCAGGGCCACACCGGCTGGGTGATCGACGCCGCGCACAGCGGCGATCATGGGGCCGATGAGCAGGACGCGGACCGCCTCTACCGCGGGCTCGACGAGGAGATTTTGCCGCTCTACTTCAGCAACCAGGCGCGCTGGGGCGAGATGATGCGCGACTGCATCGCGTTTGCCGCCTCGTACTTCAACACCGAGCGCATGCTCGGTGAGTACGCCACCCGGGCCTACGGTCTGCCGGGCGCCGCGATCGCGCGCCGCTGAGGCCGCGATCGTCGCGGCTTCCGCTCGCGCGGCCCCGCTGCTACGGTCAGCGATCGTGAGATCTACGCGCGCGCTCGGTCTGTTGCTCGCCGCTTGCACCCCGGGCAGTGACATGAGCCCGGCCAGCGGCCCTGGGAGCAGCACCGGCAGCTCGAGCGACCCGGCGCCCATGACCGCAGCGACGAGTGATACGCCCACGTCGAGCGGAAACCCGACGGGCACGACGACGACGGGCACGAGCACGGGCACGACGACGACAACAACACTCTCCACGGGCAGCGCGAGCAGCCTCGGCGACTCCACCACGACGACCGGCGGGGTCACGAGCAGCGGGGAGCCCGCGAGTTTCTTGCGCATCACCCCGGCGAACGCGACCGTCACGGTCGCCAGCGGCTGGTCGTTCCCGCAGCGCTTTGTCGCCGAGCTGGTCGACGCCGACATGAACGCCGAGCCGGTGGCCGCCGAGTGGGTCCTCGCCGACCCTGAGCTCGGCTGGATCACGCAGCACGGCGGGAGCTTCGAGGCCGAGCACGTGGTGGTGGCGCTGTCGCTGGCGCAGAGCCTGGCGCTCGTGGACGCACGGGTGGCCGGCTGGCCCGGCGCCGAGCCGCAGCTGGCGCGCATGCGCGCCGTGCAGACGGT
>JBGAUO010000191.1:0-7969 GCA_044228605.1 Nannocystis sp.
TGGGAGAGTAGGACGCCGCCAGATCTATGGCCCCCTCGGTAACGAGGGGGCCTTTTTTATTGGTTCGCGCGCAGTCGCGAAAAGATCGATCCCACGGATGATGTGGGCCGGGCCTCTTCTATTGGCGCAGTCGCGGAAGTGAAGCCCCGCGGCCGGGTGGACGCGGGGCTCGAGACACACAGTGGGCGGTGTTTAGTCGCGGCGGCGGGTAGCGAGACCCACACCGAGGACCAGGAGCAGAAGGGCACCGTTCCAGGCAGAGCCCTCGCTGTCAATCGAGCAGCCCTTCTTGGCCTTTGGCTCAACGGGTGGCGGCGCCTCGTCTGACGAGGGTTTTGGATCTCCACCCTCGGGCTCGTCACCGGCCAGGGAATCGTGGGCGTCCTGATCGGGGTCGACTTCCTCCTCCTCGTTTGGGTCCTTCGCAGGCTTCTTGCCGCTCTTGATCAGCTTGATCTTGCCAGTAGCGAGGGTGATGTCCTTGCCCTTGGCACTGACCTGGACGGCTCTCACGTCGTACGTGCGGTCCTTGTTGAAGCCCTTGCCACCGAGCAGCTCGATGTCGGCGCTGAAGTACTTGCCGCCGGGGTAGTTTTCCTCATCGTAGCGCCAGACGTCGGAGGAGGTGCCGTTGAGGTTCTGCGAGAACTGGAAGTAGAGCGGGCCCTCCGCGGCGTTGTCGAGTTTGGCCCACAGGTGGACCTCCCATCGGTCCTCGGCGGGTACCTCGTCGACGGTGTCGACGACAGCTTTGCGGCCGTCGGCGGTCAGGTTGCCCTTGTCGTCGACGTCGAGCTTGGTGGTGCCGAACTTGATCTCGCCGGCCCACGCCACCGAGGCGGAACACAGGGTCGCCATCGCCACGGCCGTGGGAAGAAACCAGCGGTGAGGTTGCATGCGCGGTGCTTTGGTCATGACTGTCATCTCGGATCTTCGCGGATCGAAGCGGCAGGAGGGTAACACAAGGGCTCAGTGCGCCTCACGCCTCTCGCAGCCGGCGAACATCATTGTACGTCCAACCCCGGCGGTCGTTGCAACCAGTCTCGCATGGCGTCGCGGCGCGCGGACTGGAACCAAGCGAAGGCGCGCGCGTTGCTTGTACACCTGTCCGCGGCTGGCCGCAGGAGCCGTGGACTGTTAGCCCGCGAGCAACGGGGCCAGCTTGCCGGCGCGGTCGAGCGCCGAGAGCTCCGAGTAGCCGCCGATGCTTTGGCCCTTGATGAAGATCTGTGGGACTGTGCGCTGGCCGCTATGCTCGACCAGCCAGGCTCGCGCTTCGTCAGAGTGGGTCACGTCGACGGCCTCGAAGGCGATGTTCTTGCGCCGCAGCAGGCCCTCGGCCATCCGACAGAAACCGCAATACTCGGTGACGTAGAGGACCACGTCGCTGTCGAGCTCATCGGGGCGCTTGAAGCTCGTGTGTGCCCCCTGGCTGCCCATACTCCTATTGTTCCTCTGCCAGTAGCGCGAGGATCTCGTCGTCGAGCTGGTATTGGTGTTCGCTGGCGAACTTGCCGACGATGATGTCCCGGCGCTGGGCGATCGGTGTGCCCTCGGTGACACCGGTGCCGCCGATGCCTCCAAGCATGCGCCGGCCAACACGAGCGGGACCGCGGCTCGGGCGAGCCGGACCCTTGCCGGCGGCAGCGGCCTGAGCCTGAGCCTGGGCCTCCGGCGAGGCGAATACCGGGTGCATCAGACCAGGATCGATGGTCGGGCCCGGCTCGCCAGCCTGAAGCGGCGGACCCTGCGGCTCGACCTCTCGTGGGTCAGGTGGGGGGCGGCGGTCCGGACGGGGCTTGCTGCGATCGGGTGCAGCCACCGCGGGCGCCTCGGGCTTGTTGGTCCCTTCGGGGTGGGCGCCGATGGAGCGAACGATCTTCTCGTCGAAGGAGCTGCTGCGCAGCTGCCGGATCATCGACTTGTGCGACTCCTGCATCAAGCCGATGATCACCGCGTCGAGGTTCTCGCTCTCGAGCTTGAGCTTGTAGTCAACGCGGTTCGAGGCGACGATCGTCCCGTCGTAGAACACGTGCGTGAAGATGTGCGCGCGAGACACCCCCGAATCTTCGGTCTGCACGTGATAGAGCCGCCCCCGGTGCGGGATGTTGTGGTTGTATCCGAGCTGCGGGGACTGGTGGGAGGCCATGGGGGTGGCGGCAAGGCTAACACGGGAAGCCGGCCTACCGAGAGCCCTCGTCGATCCCCATGAGCGCAAAACCGGGGCGCTCCGCGGGGCTCACGCCCGACGAGCCCTGGTATCCTCTGCCACCCGACCGATCGCGGCCGGAGAAGCTCCCGTGTCCGCTGCCCCTGTCGTCACCCTCCTTGAGCCCGGTGAATTGCTGGCTCCGTTGCTTCGTGCGGGGCAGTCTGGGGAGATCCCCGACGCTGCGCTTACCGCGCAAATTGCCGCACAGGCCGAGCGTGTGGCCCTGTTGTCGCCCTGCGAGGTCTACAGTCTGCTCACGCCGGGGCTCTGTGGGCATCACCCGGATGTGGCGATGCAGTGGCTGCGCGACGCCGGGCTGTTGGTGCACTTGATGCCCGAGCTCGACGCGACCGTCGCGTTCTCGCAAGAGGGTGGGCGGCGGCACAAGGATGTCTGGGAGCACACAAAGGCGGTGGTGCTGCAGTCGGTGCCGCGGCCGGCGGTGCGCTGGGCGGCTGTGTTGCACGATATCGGCAAGGTGCCGACGCGGCGCTTCGTCGGGCCGGGGAAGGTCACTTTTCACGGCCACGCAGAGGAGGGGGTGCGGATGTTTCGGCGCGGTCCGGCGAAGCGTATCGGCTTCCCGGTGGAGCTGCGTGAACAGGTCGAGTTGCTGATCTTGTATCACCTGCGGGCCGGGCAGTACGACGGCAGCTGGACGGACTCGGCGGTGCGGCGCTTCGCTCACGAGATGGGGCCGGTGCTCACAGACCTGCTCGATCTGTCGCGTGCGGACGTGACGAGCAAACGCCCCGGGAAGCGGCAGCGCTGCATGCACATGATCAGTGAGCTGGCGCGGCGGATCCGCGAGATCGCGGCTGATGATGCCCGGGTGCCGCCGCTGCCGCCTGGGCTCGGCAACCTGCTGATGACAACACTTGGGTTGCCTCCGGGCAAGCACATTGGCGTGCTGCGTGACCAGTTGGAGGCGTTGTGCGTCGCGGGAGAGATCGAGGCGCGCCAGGAGCCGATGTACTATGTCGAGGTGGTGCGCTCGCGCGGTATGGCCGAGGGGCTGCGCGTGGTAGTGCCCCGGGGGCTGACGGTCACGGCGACGATCGAGTCCTGAGCGCTGCGGTCTGGGCTCCGGGGCGCCCTTGGGATATCGTTGTGGTATGTGGCGGAGCTATCTATCGTTGGCATTGCTCGCGGGGTGTTCGAGCGTTGAGCCTGGTCTCGACAGTATGTCCGAAGGGACAGCTTCGAGCGCGCCAGCGACCGCGAGTGGGTCGGGTCAGCCGACCGATGGCGGCGGGAGCGGTACGACGGGCAACATGCCGGCGCTGACGACTGGGAGCACGTCGACGACATCGGCGGATCCATCCGGGAGCGGCACGGACACCGGCACGGGCACGGGAGACGACACGACGACGGGGCTGAAGAGCGACGGCTGCGGGATGGCGGCGCCGTTCGCCGGGGCGATGGGGCAGACGATCATGGTGGAGGGGGTGGAGCGCAGTTACATCCTGGCCTTGCCGGACGGCTACGATCCCGCGCAGGCGTATCCGCTGGTGTTCGCGTGGCACGGGTTGGGGAGCGACGCGACCACGTCGCGGATCTACTTCAACGTGGAGGAGGCGTCACAGGGGGCGGCGATCTTCGTGTATCCGAACGGGTTGGAGCTGGCCGACATGGGCAACCAGACCGGCTGGGACCTCAATCCGAACAACGAGGACTTCGCGCTGTTCGACGCGCTGCTGGCCCAGATGAGCGCGACCTTGTGCCTCGACGGGCGGGTGTTTAGCACCGGGCACAGCTTCGGCGGCTTCATGTCGAACGCGCTGGGTTGCTTCCGGGGTGACGTGGTGCGGGCGATCGGACTGGTCGCGGGCGGTGGGCCGTTTGGCGGCCCCTGTGTCGGCCAGGTGGCTGCCTGGCTGGCGCACGGGAACATGGACATGGTGGTTCCCTTCAACCTGGGCGAGATGAGCCGCGACCACTGGACCGCCGCGAACGGGTGCGCTGCAGAGACTCAGGCGGTCGACCCGGCGCCGTGCACGGCGTTCACCGGCTGCGACGAAGGGTTCCCGGTGACCTGGTGCGAGCACGATATCCCCGACTTTCAGGGGCACACGTGGCCGAGCTGGGCGGGTCCGGCGATCTGGAAGTTCTTCGCCCAGTTCTGAGGAACCAGGCATGCGCCTGTCCCGAAGGACAGGCGCTGTCTAGATGTTGAAGTACTTGGCGTCGGGGTGGTGGACGATGATCGCGCTGGTGGACTGCTCAGGGACCAGCTGGAAGCCCTCTTCGGTGAGGGTGACGCCGATGCGTTCGGTGCGGAGCATCTTGACGAGCGGGACCTGGTCCTCGAGGCGAGGGCAGGCGGGGTAGCCGAAGCTGTAGCGCGAGCCCTGGTAGTGCTGCTTGAACAGGTTGCTGATATCGGTGGAGTCGTCCTGGGCGATGTTCAGCTCGCGGCGGATGCGTTTGTGCCACAGCTCGGCGAGGCCCTCGGCGGACTCGACGCCGAGGCCGTAGAAGTGGAGATAGTCGTCGTAGCGGTTGTCGGCGAACATCTCGCCGCAGATGCGGGTGGCGATCTCACCCATGGTGACGCAGGTGAGGCCGATGACGTCGCGCTCGCCGGAGCGGACGCTGCGGAAGAAGTCGGCGATGCACAGGTGGCCCTTGTCGAGCTGGCGCGGGAAGGCGATCTGCAGGGGCGGGGAGCGGTCCTCCGGATCGTAGATGATCAGCTCGTTGTGGTCGCTCTGGCACGGGTAGTAGCCGTAGACGACGCGGGGGGCGAGCATCTTGTCGACGATGGCGCGCTCGCACCACATGCGGAATTTGGGTTCGACCGTGTCGTGGAGGATCTGGTTGTACTCCTCCTCGCTGAAGCGGCCGCGGCGGTACTGCCACTGGCCGACGTAGAGGGCCTTCTTGTTGATGTAGCGGAAGATCTCGCCGAGCTGGAGCTCCTCCGGGCCGACGACGCGGGCGCCCCAGAACGGCGGGGTGGGGACGCGGGTCGCGGGCTTGACCTCGCTCTTGACGAAGGTCTCCGTGGCCTTCTTGAGGTGGAGCTCCCACTCTTCTTGTGTGGTGTGGCGATAGGTCTTGCGCGGCTTGGGGCCGGTGAGGGTGATCTTGTCGGGGGCGACGTGGCCGCAGAGCTCGTCCATGAGGGCGAGGCCCTCGAAGGCGTCCTTGGCGTAGTAGACGCTGGCGCGCGGGCGGGCCTCCTGCAGGCGCGTGGGTGCGCCCTCGCCCTCGGGGCCGTGTTCGACGGCGGGGCTGGCCTCGACACGGGCGGGGTCGCGGCCTGTGTAGGCGTTTTGCAGGTTGTGGTCGACGTAGCCGCGGTTGAGGGCCGCGCCGCCACAGATGACCGGCATGGCGATGCCGAGCTCGCGCATGGCCTCGAGGTTCTCCTTCATGATCACCGTCGACTTTACGAGCAGGCCGCTCATGCCGATGACGTCGGGGGAGTGTTCTTTGGCGGCGGCGAGGATGGCGTCGAGGGGTTGTTTGATGCCGAGGTTGACGACCTGGTAGCCGTTGTTGCTGAGGATGATGTCGACCAGGTTCTTGCCGATGTCGTGGACGTCGCCCTTGACGGTGGCGAGGACCATGCAGCCCTTGCGCGGGCCGGCGGCGCGCGACAGGTGGGGCTCCAGGTGGCGGACGGCGGTCTTCATGGCCTCGGCGGACTGGAGGACGAAGGGGAGCTGCATCTTGCCGGAGCCGAACAGCTCGCCGACGACGCGCATGCCGTCGAGGAGGATGTTGTTGATGATCTCGAGGGCGGTGTGGGTCTTGAGGGCCTCGTCGAGGAGGACGTCGAAGCCGATCTTGTTGCCGTCGATGATGCGCCGCTTGATCTTCTCGTCGAGGGTAAGGGTGAGCTCCTCGTCCTCGTTGAGCTCGACCTTCTTGGCGCCGGTGAAGCGGTCGATGAAGGCGAAGAGGGGGTCGTAGTCGCCGTCGCGCCGGTCGTGGATGAGGTCGCGGGTGACCTTGAGGTCGTCCTCGCTGAGCTTGTGGGTGGGGATGATCTTCTTGGCGTTGAGGATCGCCGCGTCGAGGCCGTGGGCGCGGGCCTCGGCGAGGTAGATCGAGTTCAAGATCTGGCGCGGGTAGGGCTTGAGGCCGAAGGAGATGTTGGAGAGGCCGAGGATCGTGCGCGCCGCGGGGAGCTCGGCGTCGATCAGGCGGATGCCCTCCAGCGTGGCGAGCCCGAGCTTGCGGCTGTCCTCCTCGCCCTGGGCGATGGTGAAGGTGAGCGGGTCGAAGACGATGTCGGACTCGAGCATGCCGTGGCGATCGACCAGGAGGTCGCGCATGCGTTTGGCGACGGCGAGCTTGGTGGCGGCGTCCTTGGCCATGCCGACCTCGTCGATCGTGAGGGCGACCAGCGCTGCGCCGTACTCGACGGCGAGGGCGGCGATCTTGTCGAACTTGCCTTCGCCGTCCTCGAGGTTGATCGAGTTGATGATCGGCCGGCCGCCGATGAGCTTGAGGGCGGCCTCCAGCACGTCGAGCTGGGTGGTGTCGATCATGATCGGCAGCGAGACGGCGGGGACGATCTTCTTGAGGGCCTCGCTCATGTCGCGGACCTCGTCGCGGCCGACGTAGGCGACGCAGACGTCGAGCACGTGGGCGCCCTCGGCCTGCTGCTCCTTGGCGAGCTCGGCGATGCCGTCCCAGTCCTCGGCGAGCAGGAGCTCGCGGAACTTGAGGCTGCCGTTGGCGTTGGTGCGCTCGCCGACGAGCAGCGGGCCGGAGTCCTGGTCGAGCGGCACGGGGCTGTAGAGGCTGGCGAGCTGTGGGGTGAAGCTCTGCGGCCGGGGGCCGGGGACCAGGCCTTTGACGGCCTCGGCGAGGGCGGTGATGTGGGCCGGGGTGGTGCCGCAGCAGCCGCCGACGAGGGAGACGCCGAACTCGCTGGCGAAGCGGTGCTGGGCCTTGGCGAGCTCGGCGGGGGTGAGGTGGTAGACGGCGCGGCCGTCGACGTTCTGTGGGAGGCCGGCGTTGGGCTGGACGCTGACGAGGCGGGTGGCGTTGCGACCGAGGTGGCGGACGTGCTCGACCATGAGGTCGGGGCCGGTGGCGCAGTTGAGGCCGATGACGTCGATGGGGAGGGACTCGATGACGACGAGGGCGGCGGCGATGTCGGTGCCGACGAGGAGGGTGCCGGTGGTCTCGACGGTGACCTGGACGATGATGGGGACCTGGACGCCGCGCTTGTTTGCGGCCCGGTTGGCGGCGATCGTGGCGCACTTGACCTGGAGGATGTCCTGGCAGGTCTCGATGAGGATGCCGTCGGCGCCGCCGTCGATGAGGCCGCCGATCTGCTCCTCATAGTGGGCGAGCAGGTCGTCGAAGGTGATGTGGCCGAGCGAGACCAGGCGGGTGGTCGGGCCGACCGAGCCGAGCACGAAGCGCGGGCGCTCGGGGGTGGAGAACTCGGTGGCGACCTCGCGGGCCAGCGCGGCGGCGCTGCGGTTGAGGGCGTAGGCCTCCTCGCCGAGGTCGAACTCGTTGAGGACCAGGCGGGTGCCGCCGAAGGTGTTGGTCTCGACGCAGTCGGCCCCGGCGGCGAAGTAGGCGGCGTGAATGGACTTGATGACGTCGGGCCGGGTGCGCACGAGCAGCTCGTTGCAGCCGTCGTTGCCCTCGAAGTCGTCGGCGGTGAGGCCGGCGTTCTGGATCATGGTGCCCATGGCTCCGTCGGCAACAAGCACACGGCGGAACAGGTGATCACGAATGGCAGCAGGCACGTCGCCAAGGATAGCGACGATATGCCGCCCAGCA
>JBGAUO010000192.1:0-7883 GCA_044228605.1 Nannocystis sp.
CAGCGGGCCGCTGACGAGGCGGGCGGCCAGACTCTGCCCACGGCACAGCTCGAGAGCTATGAAGGGCTGGCCTTCGTGGGTGATGCCGCGGGCCAGGGAGCGCGCCACGCCTGGATGGGCGATGTTCGCAAGCACCTCTGCCTCGCGGGAGAAACGGCGCTGCCGATCTGGCTCGGTGGACCGCAAGAGCTTGACCGCGACGGGCGAGCGAAGCTCCCGATCGCGTGCTTTCCAGACGGTCCCGTTGCCGCCCTCGCCGATGAGCTCGAGCAGGACAAAGCGACCGCCGCCCAGCCCCGTACCGGCCCTGGGTGGGCCGCAGCCGACGCCCTCGGCTCCGAAGTCAGCGCGGGTCACCGACACATGTGGGGCAGGTTTTTGCGGCTGGCTCATGGGGGTCCAGCGCCTATAAGGACGCGTTTCTCCGCCATGGCAAGAACTTTATCGGTCCCTGAACAGGATCGCAGGGTCGCACCACCCTGGATCAGCGCCAGCTCGTGGGTCTTCGTCGACCGGGGGGACCCCGAGGTTCGGCGTCGCTGCGTCTCACGTTCGGAACGTATCGCGGCCTGGTTGCGAAGTTGGGATGGGCCGAGGCTATCGCGGCAGCGAATGACCATCGCTGCCACTGACCCGGGACCTCGCGCTCCGCGGGCGCCAGGCCAGGTGCAGCCACGGCCTGAGCCATGATGAGGCAGGCAAGCGGCGGGGCCGGGCTCGCCGCGGCCTGAGCCGTGGTGAGGCTCGCCACCAGCGGCGGGACCTCGCGCTCCGCGGGCGTCGGGCCAGGTGCAGCCACGGCAGCGAGGGCCAGCGGGACCTCGCGCTCCACGGACGCCGGGCCATGTGCATCCACGGCGTGAGCCGTGCTGAGGCTGGCCACCGCGAGCTCATACTCCTCCATGACCTCGCGGCCGAGCACGAGCATCATCCCCACCGCGGCCTGCAAGAACCCGTGAAGGGTCGGAGCTGGCGCGGCTGGGCTACCCGGCGGCGCCTTGGCTGCCGGCTCGCGCGGGACCACCGGCTCGCGTGCGGCCGGCTCGCGTGGGGCCACCGGGTCGCGCGGGACCACCGGCCTGCGCGCGGCCGCCGGCTCGCGCGCGGCCACCGGCTCGCGCGCAGCCACCGGCTCGCGCGCAGCCACCGGCTCGCGCGCAGCCACCGGCTCACGCGCAGCCACCGGCCTGCGCGGGACCGCCTCGATCGCCCGCAGCATCGCCAGGTGCATGGGGTGCTTCGGGTTGATGGCCTCGCCGATCTCGATCTCGTACCGCTTGGAGAAGCGATGCCCCTTCACAGGAGGTGGCTGCCGCGCAAAAACGCAGCCGAGCTCGCACAGCCGCCGCAGCACCGGCGCCACAGAGCGTTCTGGCAAGTACACCCCATAGACCGCGAGCTGCGCGCGGATAGCCTGCTCTCGACCGCACAGGCGTACGCAACCACTCGCAGCCGCGGTCATGAGCCCCGTGATCAACGCGAACGCCTGGCCTCTCAGCGTCTCCGTGCTGTTGGGGTGAGGGGCCGTGAGATACCTGCTGGCTTGGTCGAGGTAGAGACGAAGGGCCACAAGGGCAGCCTGCCGCACGTGTCCACAGCCGAGTCTTGCGTACTCGGCCTGGACTTCGTCGCTCACATCATCGTCGCGGCATGCCTTCAACGGTGACGCGGAAGCCGTCGACCTCCTCCCTGCCGCGCTGACTCTGCCAACCGCCTTCGCCCGCCTGACCTTCGCAGCCTCGGCGTTCACGTCGATAATCACCCTCCGCTCGTTGTCGTCCTCCCCCTCCCCGACCCCGACGACCCAGATGCCGGCCCCCACACTCGACGCCAGCAGCACGGTCTTCTCATCAACTTGGCACACGCCGAGCAACGGCCACCTGTAGGTGGCTTCGAACGTCTGCCACTCGCCATCGAACCAGTACCTGAACGGCGATTCCGGGCGGTTCTGCAGCAGTTCACGCGCCTCAGCCACCCGCGACGCTTCCGCGATCCCCAGGATGGTGAGGCGCCGGTCCGGCCGGACGCGGGCGATCACCTGATGACCCGTCCCTCCGGGTTCACCGAACACCGCGATGCCTGGGTCGACGACGATCGGGCAACTTCTGTGCTCTGCGAGCTGCTCCTTCAGGCGGAGGCGGTGCTCACGACGGTCGTCGGACGTTTCCAAGGGCCCACGACGATACCCCCGCACGCGATCGATTCCCAGATGTAAATATGCGCATCACCAGATGGTGCTGACTGGCAGCAGAGATTGGCAGCACTTGTGATCGACTTGTGATCGACTTGATCGCGCACGCCCACACTCGAGTCGCCGAAACGCTGCAAGGCGCGCTGCTCGATATCTGCGAGCCCGAATATCCGCAACGCTGTTATGCGCGCAGCAGTCAATCTCTGAGCGAATAAAGATCTCGCAGCACGGGTTGACCTCGCCGAATTAACCTGCAACGTTTCCTCCGATGGCCTGGGTCGTACTCCCTGCAGCAGACGGACAGCTCCTCGTGGACGACGAGGTCCCGGACGCCATCGTTATGCAAACCGTTGTTGGGTTGATCCAAACCCGCCCGGACCTGCCCATCTACATCGACGGTGAGATGCTCCTGCCTGAGCAGCGGGCCGCCCTCATCCACCAGGCGAAGGCGCTACGTCAGACCAACCTGCGGATCAAAGAGGACATGACCCTCGACGAGTTTCGGCTGAACTGTGCCACCTTGCGGGAGGGATACGAGGACCTGCGTCGCCTGCACTTCAGCAGTGCCCGCGAGCTCGGCCTCCTGGTTCAGGCCCACAACGCGGCGGTGATTGAAGAGGGCATCAGGGCCCGCTTCTATCTGCATCAAAGTCTTGAGGACATCGACTCGGTGGACACGAGCGTCACGGTCGTGCGAGCGCGACGGAACTTGGAAACTCCCGACCCCCGGACCTTCGCGCCCATCACGGTGGCCGCGGACCTGCCCGACCCTTGGGACAAACGGATCACAAAGAGGAGGAAACAATGAAGCAGAAATACTACTCAACATCGAGCGGGGATGTGCTGGCGAGCGCGAATCGCTCGCTCGGTACGACGATGAAGACAGCCGTCGCCACCTACTACCAGGGCCAGGACATGGAGACGGCCCAGACGATCCGCGGGGCCGCGACCGTCAGCGAGGCCACCGACATCGTCCGGGCGATGCGCCAGGGCAGGGCCATCGACACCCTCATGGTTGGCGCATCCGCGGCCTCGGGCGCCGTCGCGGGCGCGCTACTCCAGCGCACCCTCGGCAACCCGACGATGTTTGGCGCGTCGCCGGTGGGCGGGCTCGGCCTCCTCACCATGGCCGCGGGCCTCGCCGCGCCGCTCGGGCTCCCCGCCCGCGCCGCGCTCGTCGCCGGCGGGGCCACGTACCTGGTGGGAGCGCAGCTCTACAGTCACCTGTTCCCGAAACCGGTGGGCCCATGACCACGACGATCCTCGCGCAGATCCGGGCCATTCGCACCGGGCACTCCGAGCGGGCGCAGGTGCATGCGGTGAGTCCTCGCGGCGAGTACAAGCTCGAGGTCCCCACCGACGAAGTCCCCGGCGTGGTGGGTGACATGATCGTCCTCTCGTGGACGGTGCACGCCAACCCGGCCGGCACGTGGACCGCCCCGGCGACCGAGGCACCCGCGCCCGCGCCCGTGCCCGTGCTGGCGACGGCAGCAGAGGTGGATAACCAGTTCGCTGCCCTGATGCGAAGCGGCTCAGGCCGCCCGGCCCCTGATCCGCTCACGCCCGAGCAGCAACTCGCCGCGTTGCTGGGTGTGAGGGACAAGGTGCGATGAGCAAGTCAGCCCCAACCCGACGATGGAAAGTGACCGAGGTGCCGTATCGGAGCGGGGAATACGACCCGTACAGTGAGTGGCGATACCGAGGCAGTCATCCCGTGATGCGAGGCGCCCCCGCCTACCGCGTAGTAGTTCGCCGCGTTGCTGGGTGTGAGGGAGAACGTGCGTTGAGTACGTCAGCCTCAACACGACGACGATGGAAAGTGACCGAGGTGCGATATCAGAGCAGGGAATTCGACCCGTACAGCGATGACTCGCAGATCTACCTCGGGGACATATGGAACGCCGCCAAGCGTGAGTGCCGATACCGATACCGTACCATGATGCGAGGCGCCGCCGCCTGCCGCCTGTTTCGAATGCCAGGCTGACGCCCGGCGACATCCGACTTTGTACAGTGATGATCTCGCGCCCTCGGGGTGCGAGGTGAGTGTTCTTTTTGCGAGTTCAACAAAGGAGAAGTGCGATGAGCAACATTGGAAAATTGGTGCCGGTCGAGATGCTCGGCCGTGATGGTGAGTTTGTGTTGAATCAGGAGCACATGGACCAACTGCGCGCGCTCGCCTGCACGCCCGGGTTGCTGCAGCGGCTCCAGCACTGCATGGAGCGCATGCCATACCTCGAGTCATGCGCTTCGCGGGTGGAGCGCCTCGAAGGGCAGTGCCGGACCATCGGCCAGCGTTGCGACGCCACGGACATGTTCATGCAGGGGTATGTCTGCCCGGGCAACGTGAACTACTCGCAGCGTACGCTCGATGAGTACAGCGACGATTCGCAGGTCAACCTCGAAGTCATCGTGACCGGGCTCGGCGGCGACTTCGTCAACACCTACCCGGTGCCCCCGACCAAGATGATCCGGCTGACCCACTTGGCGCGACCCGGGTACACCCCCACCAAGATCGCCATCGACATGAATCTGGCTGGAGGTGGAAACAATTATCTGGACTTCACGCTGACCTTCTACCTCTTCCCGGGGGGCGTGACCAACGGGCAGGGCCTCCAGGTCGGCTCGCAAATGCGGGGCAACCAGTTCCTGAACAAGGACGGCACCCAGATCATCGTGCCCTTCCCCTCGTACCGCGACGAGGGGATCGACATTGGGAGCCTCGAGACCCTCGCCCTGGTCATCAAGAACACCGGAGCGGCCAACAACCTCGATTCGGCGTTTGTCACGGTCTACTACAACAACAGGGAGTTCTACCAGCTCTGCAAGAAGCGCTGCGGATGCGTCACCCCCGGGTCTGCCCCGATGTGACACCAGGGCCGGGCCCACAAGGCCCGGCCTTGGAGAAAGGACCACGACCATGGCCGAACCATTTTTCATCGTACTCAACAAAGAGGGCGACTTCGACGGTGTCACGCCGATGACGCAGACCCGCGACGCCTTCACCGTCTCGGGGCAGCGTTACTACCGGCTCAGCCTCTCGGGGCCGGCGGGAGTCATCGATTCGACGATCTTCGGGCTGTTCTCCGACGCGAGCCCCAAGATGGTCGGCCTCGCGGGCTCGTCCTTCAACCCGCAGACGGTGGCCCAGATCCTCTCGTCGGACCCGAGCAACACGATGCGCGAGGAGATCGACCTGACGCCCGTGGTCCAGCACGTGGTCATGTTCCCGGGCGACCGCCTGGCGCTGCGCACCATGGAGGGTGGCCGGGCCCAGGTCGTGCTCTCGGTGAACGAGCTCAACGAGGCGGACAACGTACAGTACGCGCTCGGCGCGAGGCCCTTCGCGCAGACCCGCCGCCTGCGATTCATCCGGGAGACCGGGATCCCCTTCGCCCCGAACCTCAACGGTTCGCCGTGGCAACCAACGTTTGTGTTCAACCCCCTGAGCAGCCTGCTCATCACCCAGGGGAACAACGTCGGCCCGATCCCCGCGTCGGAGCTGTGCCTCTATCCGCGGCACCAGGGCTGCTACGTGTCGGTCCGCTACTCCGGTAACGGCGCTGTCGCCGGCAAGCTGCATATCGTCGATGCCGAGACCCGGCAGTCGCGCATTGTGCAGGCCAACCTCACCGCGGTGCGGTGGTCGAAGGCTCAGTTCGTCAGCCACGACGATATGATCGCCTTCGAAGCTGCCCCGGATGTCGCCGGCAGCAAGCTGGTCGCCGACGTCGAGGTCGTGCGCGTCTTCCCCGGGGATCGCCTGCGCGGCCGCTACGAAGGAGACGTGTAGTCATGCCACTGCTCGATCGACATCGCGTGTCCACGCTTATCACCCTGACGGCCCTCGAGCGCACCGTCGCCGGCCCCGAGCGAATGCTCCGGGAGTCCGAGGTCGCCATGCTCATCAAGGCCGCCTACGACGACGCCGTGGACACGGCGCGCGCGGCCTTCATGGCGCGCGTGCAGACGATGCCGACGAGCGCGTGGCCGTGGAGCGCCGTGCAAGCGGCGCCGCCTGTCGCCCATCCGCCGCTGGGCGTGCGGCCCCGCGGCGGCGGGCTCGGGGGTCCCGACGCCCTCGGCGTGCCGCCGGTGCCGACCACGCCAGCCCTGCTGATCCTCCTGCGCGGTCAGGCGGATTCCGCCGACGCAGACCCCGGCAATCAGCTCCCCGCGCGGGGTACACCCGACGCGGCCGCCTGGGAGGGCCTCCAGGCCGCGCTGGACCGCTGGGACACCGCCGCCATCCGCCGGTACATCCGACCGCAGGGCTGGGTCGTTCCGGGCTCGGAGGGGCCCAGGGAGAGCCAGGACGACGGCGCCACGAGCGGCCCCCCGGCTCCGGCGCCTGGGACCTCGCCGGACCTCCCCGCGACCCAGGCCGCCACCGTGCCGCTCTGGAAGCATCCGGCCGTCCTGGTCGCGGGCGCCACCGCCGTGGTCGCCACCGGCGTGACGGTCTACGCGCTCACGCGCGACAGCGCCAGCCGGCAGCTGGAGGCCGAGTTGCGGCGGCAGGCCGTGGAGGCGCGAAAGCAATGAACCGCAGCACCTGGATCGGACTGGCCACCACGCTCGGCCTCACCGGCGTCGCTGGTGGCGCCCTCTTTCTCAGCCGTCGCGCCAGCGCGGCGACTCCCACACCACAGGACCCGGGCATCGTGCCCGGCCCTGCACCGGCGCCGCAGATCGACCTGCCACCATTGCCGACCGCGGCTGACGTCAAGGGCGACCTCTCGCGCAACTGGGGCGATACACCCTTCGATCTGCGCGCGCTCTTCCTGCTCGTCGAGGAGACCTCGAGGATCGTCGGCGCCGCCCGTGTTCTGGCGATCGTCGGCCAGCGCGAGTCGGCGTTTGTCACCACCGCGCACAACGGCAACGCCGCCAACGAGCAGGCCGAGCGCGACGATTCGCGGCTGGCGTATGACAACAACAAGGCTCGCAACCCGCCGCTACGATACGGCGAACAGGCGGCCAACTTCGGCAGCGGCGGCCTGTTCGGGGCGCTCGCACCCTATGCCCTGTGGACCGGCGTCCCCGAGGTCAAGGCCAAGGCCCCGCTGCTCAACGCCCCGCCGGAGATCCTGTTTCAACCCCGTGTTGCTGCCTTCTGCGCGGCCGTCTACATGCAACGGATCTTGGCGAACTACCGCGTGGACGACGTGGCCGATATCAAGGTCGGCTGGGCCAACCCCGGGCTGCTCGGCAAGGACCGCGGAGGCACCAAGTACAACGAGGTGCGCGCCCGATTCCTCGCGGACGCCAAGTCGCTGGGCATCGACCTCGCCGACGCCACCACGATCCCGGCGAAGCTCGACCCCTCCGCGTGGCCCGGCGTCCCCGCCGTGTTCGCGGGCCTCGTCGGCGCGCTGCCAAAGGAGCTGGTATGACCACGACCCTCGATTGTTACGGCCCGCAGATCGAGCAGGTCGCGGACCTCGTCGGCGACTTCAGCCTGCGCTCGCGCACCGACCTCGGCGCCTGGTATGCCCTCCAGTGGAAGGCGCTGGCCGAGCTGCTCGGCTTCTCGCAACAGCTCGCCGCGGCGCCGTCCGCCCGCAGCGACAACCCGATCGGCGCCGCGCAGGAGGCCGGCCTCGCCGCGTTCGAGCGTTCGCTGCGCGACGCTCGGCCCGGGGTGAGCGACGCTCAAGGCCGGGTCCAGCTCGCCGCACTCACGAACCTCGCC
>JBGAUO010000193.1:0-7650 GCA_044228605.1 Nannocystis sp.
ATGCCGCTGCGGCGGGGCCCGGGGCCGGTGGTGCCGGCTTGCAGCTTGGCGAGGTGGTACTCGATCACCTTCATGACGATCGGGGCGGCGGCGTCGGCCCCGACGCCGCCGTGTTCGACGAAGGCGACGACGGTGATCTGGGGGTCGTCGGCGGGGGCGTAGGCGGCGAACCAGGCGTGGTCCTGGCTGAGGTCGAAGCCCTCGAGGGTGGCGGCGCGGGGGCCGGTGCGGTCGGTGGCGCCGACCGGGGCGGTGCCGGTCTGGCCGGCGACGAGGAAGTGTTCGGGGCGCTCGCTGTAGGCGGTGCCGAGCTCCTGGTTGACGACGCCGAGCAGGCCCTGGTGGATCCGCTGGCGGTCGGCGGTGAGGATCGGCTCGAGGTCGGGTCGGACCTTGGGGACGCTCTGGAACACCAGCTTGCCCTCGGCGGTGCGGATCTGGTCGACCAGGTAGGGGGTCATGACGTGGCCGCCGTTGGCGATCGCCGAGTAGAGGACCGCGACCTGCAGGACCGTGGCGGTGACGTTGCCCTGGCCGATGGCGCTGTTGAGTCGGACGCCGCGCTGGTAGGTGCCCTCGCGGGCCTCGAAGGCCTCGGTGGGGATGCGGCCCTTGGCCTCGGAGTTGAGGCCGAGGCCGGTCTTCTCGCCGAGGCCGAGGCGGCGGGCGAACTTCTCCATGGCCTCGAGGCTGAGGTTCTTCTCGATCGCCAGCGTGTAGAAGTAGACGTTGCAGGACTGGACGATCGCCTGCTCGAGGTTGACGGGGCCGTGCTTGTGGGTGCACTTGAATTTGCGGCCGCCGTAGTTGACGAAGCCCTCGCAGGTGATCTCCTCCTCGGGGTCGACGGTGGGGTCGTCGAGGGCGGCGAGGGCGGACACCACTTTGTAGGTGGAGCCGGGGAAGTAGTGCTCCTGGACGGTGCGGTCGATGAAGGGCTTGAGCGGGCTGTGCGACCAGCTGGTGTACTGGTCGCGGCCGATCGGCTGTTGCCAGCGGTTGGGGTCGATCGCGGGGACCGAGAGCATCGCCAGGATCTTGCCGCTGCGCGGGTCCATCGCGACGAGGGCGCCGGCGGGCTTGTCGGCGAAGGCCTCGGCGGCGACCTGCTGCAGGTCGAGGTCGAGGGTGAGGTAGATGTCCTGGCCGGGGATCGGGTCCTCGTCGGGCGGGAGCGCGGCCCTGGCGTCGGAGGGTGGATCCTTCACGACGCGGCGGCGGACGTCGACGACGCGCGAGCGGGTGCCGGGGCGGCCGCGGAGGTAGTTCTCCCACTGGCGTTCGATGCCGGTCTTGCCGATGCGGTCGCCGGGGCGGTAGCCGGGGGACTTGGCGAGGCCGTCGGGGGTGATCTCGCCGACGTAGCCGGTGATGAAGGCGGCGAGTTCGCCGGCGGGGTAGAAGCGGCGGGCCGACTCGCGGATCTCGACCCAGTCGCCGAGCGAGGATTTGCGGGTCTGGATCCTGGCGAACTCGGACCAGCTGAGGTTGCGGCGGACGGCGAAGGGGTAGTAGCCGGCGTTCTCGTCGCCGTCGCGGCGGGTGCGGATCTTGGTGGTGAACTCGGCGCGGTCGTCGGGGTCGACGAAGTCGATGAGGTCGGCGAGGGCGTCGATCTGGGCGTCGGTGATGGGGACGCGGGCGCCGGTCTGGGCCTTCTTGGCGGGGTCGTCGGTCTCGACGACGACGCGCGGGCGGGGCACGACGAACAGGGTGTAGGCGGGGCGGTTGCTGGCGAGGGGGCGGCGCTGGGCGTCGAAGATGCGGCCGCGCAGGGCCTCGACCTCGATCGTCTCGATGAAGTTGCGCTCGGCCCGGCGCATGTAGTGCTCGCCCTCGAGGACCTGCAGCTGGCACAGGCGGCTGAGCAGGGCGATGAAGGCGAGGATGACGATCAGCACCATGCCTTGCAGCCGCGGTCGCAGCTGGCGGAGGTCCTCGGGCTGGCGCAGGTCCATCATGCGGTGGGCGTGGTGGTCAAGATCAGGATCGGTACCACGTGGCGGTGGCGAGGGCACGGCGCGGGCCGCCGGTGCTGGGGCGGTTGCGCCCGAGGATGCGGTCCCACAGGCCGAGCACGAGGTCGGCGAGCAGCCACACGGCGGGGGCGGCGAGCACGGTGGCGAGGGCGTGCCAGCGCAGCATCGGCAGGGCGCGCACGAGGGCGCCGCTGGCGATGCCGAGGCGGTCGGCGAGCAGCATGAGTTCGGCGAAGGTGAGGAGGTCGACGAGGAGCGTCACGACGCCGGCCGCGAGGGCGCGGACGACGGCGCCCTCGACGGCGATGCGGGTGCCGGCCCAGACGGTGATGAGGTAGGCGAGGCCGTGGGCGAGGGAGAGGGCGCCGATCGGGGTGCCTTGGTGGAGGTCTTCGAGGTAGCCGAGGGTGATGGCGACGGCGACGGCGAGGGGGAGGGCGAGCTCGGGGCCGGCGGTGCGGGGGCCGTGGTCGCGGGTGAAGGCGAGGTGGACGAGCAGCACGGCCGAGGTGGACGGCAGCATGACGGTGAGGCCGAAGCTGTGGCCGAGGCCGGCGACGCTGGCGAGGAGGAGCCAGCCGAGGAGGATGTAGAGGACGGCGCGCATGCGGTCAGCGGAGCGGGCCGATGCCGGCGGCCTGGGGGGGTTTGCGGGGTTGGTCGGCGGCGGGGTCCGGGGTGGGTGCGGAGGCGAGGACGACCCAGACCATGTCGAGGCGGTCGAAGCGGACGGCGGGGACGACGTGGACCTTTTGGTAGTCGTTGGCGACGTTTTCGACGCGGACGACGTGGCCGACGGGTTGACCGCGGGGGAACAGCTCGTCGACGCCGGAGGTCTGGATGATGTCGCCGACCTGGACGGGGAAGTCGGAGGCGATGTGGACGGTGCAGGTGTCCTCGTCCTCGCCGGCGAGGATGCCGGGGGCGCGGGTGCGTGCGACCTCGACGGCGACCTTGGAGCGGGGGTCGGTGAGGAGCATGACGTCGGCGTGGTCGGACTCGGCGCGTTCGATGCGGCCGACGACGCCGGCGTCGGCGATGACGGCCATGCCGGGGCGGACAAACGCGGCGCCGCGGTCGATCTGCAGCTTGACGACGCGGAAGTAGGGCGACTGCTCGACGCCGGAGATCTCGGCGGCGATCATGTCTTCGGGGACCTTCTCGCGCATCTGCAGGGAGCGGCGCAATTCTTTGTTCTCGTCCTCGACGGCGAGCAGGGCGCGCAGCTCGAGGCGGAGCTTGCGGTTGTCGGCCTCGAGCTTCTCGTTGTCCTCCTGCAGGCGGGCTTGCAGGACCCAGCGCTCGAAGAAGCGGCCGACGGAGCCGGCGGCGTAGCTGACGCCGGCCTCGAGCGGGGCGCCGATGCTGCGGACGCTGCGGTCGAAGCCGGACAGGCCCTGCGGGTCCTGGGCGGCGGAGCGCAGCAGCAGCACCGGGATGCCGAGGAGGACCACGGCGAGGAGGGCGTTGCGGAGGCTGCGGTAGGAGGCCATGGCCAGATCCGCGGCGGCGCTCAGGAGAGCGCGACCTCCCGGAGGAGGTCGAGCTCGTCGAGGACGGCGCCGGTGCCGAGGACGACGGCGAACTCGGGCTCGTCGCACAGGAACACCGGGAGGCCGGTCTCGTCGGAGAGGAGGACGTCGAGGTTGCGCAGCTGGGAGCCGCCGCCGGTGAGGACGATGCCCTTGTCGACGATGTCGGCGCACAGCTCGGGCGGGGCGCGCTCGAGGACGATGCGGACGGCGTCGACGATGGCGTTGACGGGTTCGGCGAGGGCCTCGCGGATCTCGTCGGAGTCGACGACGATGGTCTTGGGGATGCCGGCGACCAGGTCGCGGCCCTTGACCTCCATGGTCATGATGGTCTTGGTGGGGGCGGCGGTGCCGATCTGGATCTTGATGCGCTCGGCGGTGCGCTCGCCGATCAGCAGGTTGTACTTGCGCTTGACGTGCTGGACGATGGCCTCGTCCATCTTGTCGCCGCCGACGCGGATCGACTTGCAGGCGACGATACCGGCGAGGGAGATCACGGCGACCTCGCAGGTGCCGCCGCCGATGTCGACGACCATGTTGCCGCCGGGCTCGGTGATGGGGAGGCCGGCGCCGATCGCGGCGGCCATGGGCTCCTCGATGAGGAAGACCTCGCGGGCGCCGGCGGCCATGGCGGAGTCGCGGACGGCCCGCTTCTCGACCTCGGTGATGCCGGAGGGGACGCAGATGACGATGCGCGGCTTGACGAGGGTCTGGCGGTTGTGGGCGCGGTTGATGAAGTGCCGCATCATCGCCTCGGTGACCTCGAAGTCGGCGATGACGCCGTCTTTCATGGGCCGGATGGCGACGATGTTGCCGGGGGTGCGGCCGAGCATCTCCTTGGCTTCGGTGCCGACGGCGACGACCCGCTTGGTGTTGCCCTTGCGTTGGACAGCCACGACGCTTGGTTCGTGGGCGACGATCCCCCGCCCCTTGACGTAGGTCAGGGTGGTGGCGGTGCCGAGATCGATGGCCAGATCGTTGGAGAAGAGGCCGTATACCCAGTCAAAAAGCATGAAAGAGGAGATTTTTCTGGTGGGCTTGCCCTCCCCATACCTTCCCGGAGGGGCCAGCGGCAAGCAAGTGCACCTGTGCGTGGCTGAAAATGGGGCCGCGGGAGCGGTGGGAGGCCAAAAACCGCGCTCTTTCTCACGAGTTGCCGGTTTGGACCGAAGCAGGCCAGTGTGGCCGGGCCCAAGGCGGCCTGCAACTCCTCACGTGGGGGCGGTATTCCCGGGACGAGAGAGGGTTCGCAGCGAGCGGCGGTAACGCTACCTTCCCGGTGCTCATGCTCGCCGCCCTTCGAACCTCGCTCAAGCAAGTGATCGTGTGGATCTTCCTCGGCGTGCTGGCGCTGGGCTTCGGCCTCAGCTTCGGCCTCCCGAGCGACGCGATCACCTGCGGCGTCGAGCCGATCGCCAAGACCTACGGCGAGAACCTGCTCGACGAGGACTACCAGTACGAGTACCTGGCGATCGGCCTGGTGCTGCCGATCCCGAAGGACGTGCAGTTTCAGGAGACGATGGGGCTCAAGCAGGAGGTGCTCGACGCGATCGTGGAGCGGCGGGTGCTGGCCAAGGTGGGCGAGCGGCTGGGGCTGGCGGCGCTCAAGGAGGACGCCGAGGACGCGACGGCGATCGGGCACGTGCTGGTGCTGGGGAACACCTACGACTGGCTCGGCGACTCGGCGTTTAACTACGAGATCTTCAAGACGCGGCACCTGGCGCGCTTCATGGTGACGGAGCCGAAGTACCTCGAGTACCAGCGGCAGGAGCTGCTGGCGCGGACGGTGCGCGACCTGATCGCGGGGTCGGTGACGGTGTCGGAGGCGGAGCTGCGGGCCGAGTACGAGGGGCGGCAAAACCAGCTGTCGCTGCGCTACGTCCGCTATGAGACCGCGCGTTTTGCCGACCTGGTCGACCCGTCGGAGGCGGAGCTGACGAAGTACGTGGAGGGGCACAAGGACGAGCTGGTGAAGCAGTTCACGGCCCAGGGGACGCGCTTCACGAAATTGCCGAAGCAGATCCGTCTGCGCTTCATGCAGGTGAAGAAGCCGCAGCCGCCGGCCGAGGACGCGGACAAGGCGACGAAGGCGGCGTACGAGCTGGCGCTCAAGCAGGAGCGGGCGAAGATCGAGGCGGCGGCGGCGAAGCTGGCGAGCGGCGAGGAGTTTCGCGCGCTGGCGCGGACGGTGTCGGACGACGAGATGACGGCGTCGCGCGGCGGCGACTACGGGTGGGCGAGCCTGGAGGGGACGGGGACCGGGTTGGACCCGGCGATCGACAAGGCGGCCGCGGAGCTGAAGCCGGGCACGAATTCGCCGGTGATCGAGAGCGAGGAGGCGTTTTACATCGTGCGGGTGGACGGGCAGCGCGAGGGCGACGTGACGCAGGAGGAGGCGCTGCGCGAGCTGGCCGAGGACGGCGTGATGAAGGAGCGGGGCAAGGAGCTGGCGCGGCTGGCCGCGAAGGAGGCGTTGCAGGCGCTCAAGGACGGCAAGAAGCTGACGGAGCTGTTCAAGGCGCCGGACGCGATGGGGTTGGCGGCGCCGGGGATCGACGGCTTGCCGGTGGACGGGGAGATCGGTGCGACGGTTGAGGCGAAGAAGGGTCCGGAGCTGCGGGTGACCGGGTTGTTCGCGCGGGAGCGGCCGATCCCCGGGCTGGGGATGAATCCGGAGCTGACGCGGGCCGCGTGGGCGGCGGATCCGAAGGCGGAGTTTATTGATGGTGTGTTTGAGATCGAGGATGGGCTGGTGATCGCGGCGGTGGAGAAGAAGGAGACCGCGACGGAGGAGGGGTTGGCGGCGGCCCGGGCCGCGTTGTACCGCGAGCTGGTGGCGCGCAAGGCCGGGCGGGTGACGGCTCGCTTCGCGTTCAACACCTGCCTGGCGGACAAGGCTCGCGGGGAGATCGTCCCGCACGACCCGAAGATCAAGCGGCTGATGACCTACGAGACCAAGGCGGCGCTCGATGAGGGCGAGGCGCTCAAGCCCTACGCGATGTGCGACCGCGTCGGCAACCGCGGCGGGATGTTGCGGGCCAGCGCGATGCTCAACGGCGGGCGCTAGAAGCCACGACATTGACGGCTGCGACGCACACGCGCCAGGCTTCGGGGGCTCCCCTGGGCCTGGCGCTGCTGCTCGAGCGCGGCGGGGTGACGCTGGTGGCGCGGCCGCGGGCGCTGGGGCCGGGGGTCTCGCTGGAGGCGTTCGCGGCGCGGGTGCCGGGGGCGCGGCCGGGGTCGGCGGCGGAGTGTCGCGGGCGCCGCTGCGTGGCCTGCGGGGTGGCGCTGCGCGTCGAGCTCGAGGTGCTGCTGGGGTGGGCCCTGGCGCGGCTCGCGGGCGGGCTGCCGGGCTGGTCGGTAGAACAGGTGCTTTGGGACAGGGTGGAAGAGACAGGTGAAGTGTGGACGCTGCGCGGGCGCGACGCGGCGGGCGGGGCGGCGTGGTTGCGGGTCGAGCTGGAGGTGGGGGCCGCAGGCCGGCGGGTGGTGCTGCGGGCGCGGCGGTGCTGGTGGTTGGGGCCGCCGGGGACCACGGCGCTGCGGCAGTGGCGGGCGCTGGGGCGGAAGCTGTGCGGGGGCGGGGTGGTGTGGGCGGGTGATGCGTTGGTGGTGGACGTGCTGCGGGTCGCGGTCGGGGCGGAGTTCGCGGCGGCGGGGTGGCGGCTGCCGGAGGTCGAGAGTGCGGGGCTGCGGCGCGAGGGGGCGGCGCTGGTGTGGCGGGTCGGTGTTGGCGGGGCGGCGGGGCAGGTGGATGGAGGCTGGCCGGAGGGACAGGTGGGCTGGCCGGAGGGACAGGTGGATGGAGGCTGGCCGGAGGGACAGGTGGGCTGGCCGGAGGGACAGGTGGTGGGGGCGGGCTTCGATCCGCTGGTGCGGGTGCGCGGGTGGTTGCGGGGCGATCGCGGGGAGCGGGCGCTGGCGGACCGGGCGCTGGCGGAGCTGGCGGCGGCGGTGCCAGGGCTGGCGGTGGAGCTGGGGCGGGCGCGGGTGGCTGCGCTGAGATTTTTCGACCGCGACGGCTGCATGGGCGCGCTGCGCGACTGGGCGCTTGTGTGTCCGCAGGCGAGTGAGCCGCGGTGGTTGCTGGGGGTGCAGCAGGCGTTGCGCGGGGACACGGACGGGGTGGTCGCGGCGCT
>JBGAUO010000194.1:0-7599 GCA_044228605.1 Nannocystis sp.
GTGGGCTGGCTTTTGGGACAGGTGGTGTGGAGCTGGCTTGGGGGACAGGTAGGCTGTCCTGGGGGACAGGTAGTGGGATCGGTGGGGGAGGCGGGGCGCAGGCGGCGAGGCCGAGTGCGAGGAGGGTGGGGCGCATCGATCGCTGGCTCCGGGGAGGACGTCACTCGCGGCGGAGGTAGGGGCGGATCTGCTTGATCAGGAGGGTGTTGTCGGGGCGCAGCTTCCACTCGGTGTCGAGGAGCAGCGCGGTGCCTTTTGGGGGTGGGTCGTCGATCGGGAAGCTGGCCTCGATCTGGGACAGCAGCGCGCCGAGCTCGCGCAGCTGGGGGTCACTGAGGACGTGGTGGCCGTCGGGGAGCTCGGAGGAGCCGCGGACGCGGTCGATCTCGCTGACCTCGCCGGCGGTCAGGGTGAGGCGGGTGGTCTCGGGCCAGGTGCCGGGTTCCGGGCTGACGACCTCGAGGTCGCCGGTCTGGGCGTTGACGAGGATGCGATGGTCGCCGGTGAGGTTGGGGTCGCCGGTGAAGACGACCATGTTGGCGCGCTCGTTGCCGAGGCGGAGGTCGGCGAGCACGCCCATGGCGGCCTTGCTGTGGTCGACGCCGTACCACTCGCGCTCCTCGTAGGCGCGCACGAGCCAGAGCGAGGCCCAGACCTTCTTGACGGCGCGACACAGGCCGCGCTCCTCGGGCTCGGCGGGGTCGCAGCGGCTGGGGCCGGACTTGTCGGGGTCCTGGTCGTCGGCGAGGCAGGCGTTGGTGGACTCGTAGAGGCCGGCGCCGGTGAAGCCGGGGGCGTCCTCGGCGTTGCTGCTGCTGCGGAAGCGGGCCATGACGGTGCTGCTGCCGAAGCTGGCGAGGAGTTGGTTCTTCAGGGCGACGATGAAGGCGGGGTCGCAGTCGGCGTCGCGCATGGCGTCGTGGAGCTGGCCGAGGCGGGTGCGGCGGAGGGCGGGGTCGCTGCGGAACTGTGGGTCGGCGAGCAGGCGGGCGATCGCGGCGGCGAATGTGAGCACTTCGGGGCCGTCGCCGAGGTCGACCTGCCAGGTCTCGCTGTGGATGAATTGATCGTAGACATGCAGCGGGATGAGGAATCCAGGGAGCTGGTAGGCGGGGTCGATGCGCTGGTAGAGGGCGGCGAGGTTGCGGCCCTTGGCGCCGTAGCGAGATACGCCGAGCAGGCGCTCCGCGGGGGTGGCGGTCGGCAGCGCGGGGAGGGGGGTGAGCTGCGACCAGTCGAGGTCGGGGTCGGGGATCGTGACGGGGTCGGGGCGCAGCTGGTCCCACCAGGCCTCGGCCTCGGTCTGGGTGGCGGGGCGGACCTCGAGGTCGGTCTTGCCACATTCGACGCGGACGAGCTGGCCGTCCCAGGGGGCGAGGCGGGCGAGGGCGTCGCGGAGGAAGCAGTTGGGGGTGCCGCGGGCGGCGCTGCGGACGTTGAGGTGCGAGAGCTGGGCCTGGCGGCCGCCGGTGACGGCGCCGGAGATGACACGTTCGATGTCGAGGGGGGCCTCGTCGAGGACGAGGATGTCCTGAAAGCCATATGCGGCGGTGGCGGTGGCGTCGGCGAGCTGCGCGGTGGTGTAGCGGCGGACGGTGCCGAAGCCGGCGGCGACGGTGTAGGGCTCGTAGGCGATCGCGGCGCTGGCGTCGTATTGCGGGACTTCGCAGCCGGCGAGGGCCTGGCGCTGGAGGTCGCCGGTGGGGACGATCGCCAGCGGTCCGGCGGTGAAGAGCTCGCTGAGGGTGGCGTGGAGCTGCTGGAATTGTTCGCAGCGGATCGTGCTGGCGAGGTCTTGCTGGGGGTCCCAGGCGACGACGCCGAAGATGCTGTGGCCGCTGGGATCGCGGTACTCGCTGATCGGGCCGGCGAAGAATTCGCGGTCGTCGGGGTCGGAGATCAGGTGCTCGTAGTCTGGCGGGGTGAGCTCGGCGAAGCGGTCGGGGAAGGCCTCGCGCAGGAACTTGTAGTGCAGCTCGTGGGTGTTGACGTCGAGGAGGAGCGCGGGGAGGCGGGCGTCGGCGCGGGCGGGGACCATGTACTTGCCGGTGCGCGCCTGGTCGATGAGGTCGACGGGGAGCGAGAGTTCGGACCAGGCGGCGAGGTCGGGGACCGCTTGCTCGCAGACGTGCTGGCCGAGGCGGGTGTTGGCCTCGGTGCACACGTCGGGCGGGGCGTCGGTGTCGCTGGTGTCGCTGTCACTGGTCGTGGGGGACGTGTGACAGGCGAGGCAGGCGAGCAGCGTCGATGCGAGGAGGCGGCGGCGCATGGTGCCTCAAGGGGCGTAGGGGCGGACGGTGATCGGGCCCCACAGCGGCGCCTTGCTCTGCTCGTCGATGGCGCTGAGGTCGAAGGTGTCGAGGAAGTCCTGGCCGAAGCGGTCGGCGAGTTGATAGCGGACGGTGGCGTCCCACGCCTCGGCGACGTCGAGCCAGTTGTGGTGGGTGCTCTCCCAGCTGAGCTTGGTGGGGTCGCTGAAGTCGGCGATGGCGCCAGCGTGGCCGACCTTGAAGGCGAGCAGGGTGTAGGGGACGGCCTTGTAGATGACGTCGGGGTCGGAGTCGTCGCGGCGCTTGAGCAGCACGCAGGTCTCGCCGTCGTCGCTGATGAGCTGCCAGATGTCGCCGGCGCGGTCGAAGGTGAGCGAGGGGTCGAAGCCGCAGTCGGCCGGGGCGGTGCCGGTGGGGTCGCTGGTGGTGCTGGTGCCGGGGTCGACTTCGGTGGGGTCGACGTCGGTGGTGCTGCCGGTGTCGGTGCCGGTGCTGCCGGTCGAGTCGTTCCCGGTGATGGTGCAGGCGGAGAGGGCGAGGAGGAGGGTGAGCGTGGCGCGTGGCATGGCCGTGGACTCGAGTTGGAAGCGGAGGCACGCCGGGCTGCGTGCTGGCGGCGGTTTTAGCAGCGCGGCCGATCGTCGGCCACGCGAGGATGGGCGAGCGACCGTGAGGCAATCCTCTGACATGGGTGTCGCGGCGGGTGGTGAAACTACGAGGCGGCGACACGGGTCGGCGCGGTCCGTGCTTGATCGCTGGGGTTCGGGCGAGCGACAGTGCGAGGCATGACGCTGACGCTTCATACTTCCAGCGAGCCCGCGCGGCTCTCCTTGTTGTTGGCGCTCGGCCTGCTCGGCGGGTGCGGCTCGGGCGGGACTGGCACGAGCGAGACGGCCGGTGAGACGACCCAGACGACGTCGACGAGCAGCAGCGGGCCGACGACGACGGGCGCGTCGGTGAGCACGAGTGAGCCGACGAGCAGCGGGAGCGGGAGCTCGACGTCCGGTGGTGAGACGAGCACGGGGACGACGACGGGGAGCTCGAGCACGGGGACGACGGGCGCGGCGAGCGTGACGGAGAGCGGGAGCGGGACCAGCGGGAGCAGCAGCTCGAGCGGGGGCGACACCGGGGCGCCGATGTGCCCGCCGCTGATGCAGGGGTTTGTCGATCCGCCGGTGCCGTCGGGGTGGGAGAAGTGCGGTGACAAGCTGCCGCACCGGGTGTCGGCGGAGACCTGCGTGGTGCCGGCGACGCCGGCGAGCTGCGACCTCGAGGGCGAGGTGTGCAAGACCAACGCGGACTGCCAGGAGATGCCGTTTGGGTCGTGTCAGAAGTTCACGGTGCAGCTGGTCGCCTGCGGGTGTGTGTACGGCTGCGAGACCGACGCGGACTGCGGCGACGGCTTTGTCTGCCGCTGCGCGGGCGATGTGCTCGGGCCGTGGACGCGGTGTGTGCCGTCGACCTGCGAGGACGACGCGGACTGCGAGGGCGAGCTGTGCCAGTTCTCGCAGTCGGAGGGTTACGACTGCGGGGCGGAGGTGGTCAACGGGGCGTGCACGACGCCGGGCGATGTGTGCGAGACAGACCCGCCGTGTGTCGATACGCCGTGCGCGTTTGTCGATGACAAGTGGCAGTGCTCGCTGGTGGCGTGCGGGCGACCGTTTGTGGTCGAGGCGGTGGCCGTGACGGCGCCGGTGTGCGAGCGCGACGACTGGGGGACGGCGGTGGCGAGGGTGGCGGTGGCGGACGAATTGCGGCCGGCGCTGGCGCAGGCGTGGACGGAGATCGCGGCGGCCGAGCACGCGTCGGTGGCCTCGTTCGCGCGCTTCATCCTGCAGCTGATGGCGGTCGGGGCCCCGGCGACGCTGGTGCTCGCGGGGCAGCAGGCGCTGGCGGACGAGGTGGAGCATGCGCGGGTGGCGTTCGCGCTGGCGAGCCAGTTCGCGGGGCGCGGGGTCGGGCCCGGGCCGCTGCCGCACGCGAGCGCTGCGGGGGCGATGGAGCTCGACACGATCGTGGCGGCGGTGATCGAGGAGGCGTGTATCGGCGAGACCCTGTCGGCGCTCGAGGTCGGCGAGGCTGCGGCGCGGGCGGTCGACCCGGGGCTGCGGCGGGCGCTGGGGAAGATCGCGGCCGACGAGCAGCGGCACGCGGAGCTCGGGTGGCGCTTCGTGCAGTGGGCGCTGACGGGGGCGAGCGCGGAGCGGGTGGCGCGGGCGCAGGGCTGCTTCGAGCGGGCGATCGCGGCGGCGCAGGCGGGTGCGGAGCGGATGTCTCAAGAGACAGGTGAGCCGGCGCTGCGCGAGTTCGGGGTGATCGATGCGCCGCTGCGGGCGGCGCTGTGGCGGCGCGGTCTGGCGGAGCTGGTGCTGCCGACGGTGGCGGCCCTGCGGGCGGCGTGAGCGGGCCGGCGGGTGTGCGCACCCGGGACGGCGCACGGGGGCAGCACCCTGATCGGGCCGTTTTCGCCGGCCCACGTGGGTCGTGTCGGGTCAGCTGCGGGCGACGATCTTGCGGAGGATGACCTTGGGCCCGGGGGCCGTGACGCTCTTGTTCTGCTCGATCGTCACCATCACCTCGAACTTGGGGTGCGGGGTGGTGGCGACCAGCACGCCGCGGCGGCGCCGGGTGTTGTACTCGAGGAAGCCGGCGAGCACGGTGGGCTGTCCGGGCACGGCGATCCACACCGCGTAGCCCTTGTTGGCCGGGTCGATCTTGGTGGGCGGGGCGAGGTGGATCATCTCGACGCGGAGCGTGCGGACGCCGGTCTTGTTGACCTTCACGGAGAGCTTGGCCTGGGCCGCGTAGGTCGGCGCCTCGGCGTCCAGCTTGTAGCGCGAGATGCAGCCCGTGGCGGTGAAGAGGAGCGCGACGCACAGCGTGGCGGCGAGGCGAGGGGCGAGGCGCTGCATGGGAGGCAGGGTACCATGGGCTGGCGAGGGGGCGCTGCGACGCCAGGGCTCGCGGTTGCGAGCGTGGGCGCCCGTGCCTAGTTCATGCTCTTGTCGTCGATGACGCTGACGACGCGCAGGCCTGGGATGAGGGCCTCGCGCTTGTCGAGTTCGATGACGACCTCGAGGATCTTGGTGTCGATGCGCTCGACTGGGTCATCGGTGCGGATGTTCTTGCGGCCCATGCGGCGGCCGATCTCGACGACGCGGCCGGGGAAGCGCTGGCCCGGGTAGGCGTCGGCGGTGATGTATGCGTAGAGGCCCTTGCGGATCTTGCCGATGTCGCGCTCCTCGACGTCCATGCGGACCCGGAGGACGCGGGTGTCGCCCATGACGACGGCCTCGCCGGCGCCGGGGCTGTAGTACTCGCCGGCGCGGACCTTGACGGACAGGACCTCGCCGGCGATCGGGGCGCGGATGGTGAGGCGGTCGAGGATGGCGCGGGCCTGGTCGCGGCGGGCCTGGGCGCCGCTGACCCGGGCGCGGGCGGCGAGCACGTCCTCGCGGCGGGAGCCGGCGAGGGCGGCGGACCTGCGGGCGTCGGCGGCCTTGTAGGACATGTCCTCGGCCTCGGCGGAGCGGTGGGCCCGGTCGAGCTCGTCGGGGGTCGCGGCGCCGCCCTCGGCGAGTTTGCTGATGCGGTCGAGGGTGCCCTTTGACAGCTCGGAGCGGGCCTTGGCGGCCTCGGCTTCGGCGTCGGCGGCGTCGATGTCCTGGCGGATCCGTCCGTGCAGGGTGCGGGAGAGGTCGGCGTCGGCGGCCGCGAGGTCGGCCTCGGCGGCGGCGAGTGAGGCCTTTTCGGTGGCGGCCTCGAGCTCCAACAAGGGTTGGTCGGCGGTGACGAGGTCGCCCTCTTTGACGTGCACGACGGCGATGCGTCCGGGGGCCTGGCCGGCCACGCGGGTCTCGCGGTCGGCGGGCTCGATGATGCCGTTGCCGGCGACGCCGCTGAGCTCGGGCAGGGGGACGCGCTCGTCCTTGCCCTTGGCGGCGACCTCTTTGTTGGCGCCGGCGATGTCGGTGTTGGTCGGGACCGTCGGTGGGCCGCCGAGGGCGGAGCGGAGGATGAATGTCAGGAGGCCGCCGGCGGCGAGGACGGCGACGAGCGCGGAGAGGGTGCTACTTCGGGTGCTCATGGTTGGCCTCTCTCATGCGGCCGTCCTCGATGTGGAGGATGCGGTCGGCGAGGTGGAAGATGCGATTGTCGTGGGTGACGACGACGACGGTGCGGCCCTGCTCGCGGGCGAGTTGGCGGAGGATCTCGGTGACCTTGAGGCCGTTCTCGGCGTCGAGGGCGGCGGTCGGCTCGTCGGCGAGGATGAGGGGCGGGCCGCCGGCGAGGGCGCGGGCGATGGCGACGCGCTGGCGCTGGCCGCCGGAGAGGTCGCGGGGTTTGCTGTCGGCCTTGCCGGGGAGGCCGACCTGGTCGAGCAGGTATTCGGCCTCCTGACGGGCGGCGCGGACCGACCAGCCGCGCAGCTGGAGGACCAACATCACATTCTCGCGGGCGCTGAGGGAGGCGACGAGGTTATGGCCCTGGAACACGAAGCCGATATACGAGAGGCGCAGCTGGGGCAGCTGGGAGTCCTTGCTGGCGGAGACGTTCTCGCCGAACAGGCGGACCTCGCCGGCGGTGGGGGAGAGGACGCAGCCGAGGATCGACAGCAGGGTGGTCTTGCCGGAGCCGGAGGGGCCCTCGAGCATGATGAATTCGCCGGGTTCGACGCGCATGTCGACGTCGCGCAGGGCGGTGAAGGCGGTCGCGCCCGATCCGTAGACCTTGCTCAGCTGCTTGACCTCGACGGCGGCCTGATTGCGGAGGATCGGGATCATCGGAATACCATCCCTGGTTCGACCTTGCGCAGGCGCAGCAGCGCCAGGCCGGAGGCGACGATGCACATGAGGATCATGACGATGGTGGTGCCGATCAGGAGCTCGCCGGGGAGGATCATGGCGAGGGTGGGCGAGCGGATCTTGCTGGCGACGAAGGTGACGAGGCTGAGGCCGATGAGCGAGCCGAGGAGCGCGTAGACGACGGCCTGGACGGCGAGCAGGCGGGCGAGGTCGCGGTTGGTGGCGCCGATCGCCTTGAGGGTGCCGAATTCGCGGACGTTGTCGAGGACGGCCGAGAACATGGCGAGGGCGACGATGACGAAGCCGATGATCAGGCCGAACAGCGCCGAGGTGCCGAAGGTGATGCCGATCGCGGTGCGGGTGAGGAGATAGCGGATGATCGAGCTGCGGTATTGGTCCCTGGTGAGGACCTTGGTGTCGGGGAGCTGGGCCTGGAGGTCGGCGGCGACCTGGACGGGGTCGTGGCCCGGGCGCACGCCGACCAGGCCGAAGCTGGTCTGGTCCGGGGGCACGCGCATGATCTG
>JBGAUO010000195.1:0-7485 GCA_044228605.1 Nannocystis sp.
CGCCCGCGCGAGACCAGTGACGCAGGCTTCGCCCGTGCCACCGCCCGCGGGCCTCGCCCCCACGCCTGAGGTCCCCTCACCAACCCCGCCATCGTCCGAGCGGGACCTGATGCCGGTGTCGACCGCACACCGGTCGCCGACCACCCGGGGCATCCCCCAGGCGAGTCCCGCCATCGCCCTGGCCGACTCGCCGGGGCCCACCGCCCCCACGCATCTAACTCCCAGCCGCGCCGACCGGCGCCTCGTCATCGCAGGCAGCGTGACGCTGGCACTCGGGCTCTCGCTCGTTGGCGTCGCCGGGTACGCCGGCAGCCAGCGCATCGAGGCCCGGCGCGCGAGCCTCGAGCTCGTCGCCGAGGCCCAGGGCAACGCAACCGCCGAGCAGACCGCGCAGGACCTCGCCCTCCGCGACACGTACCGAACGATGGGCCACCTGGCCCTCGGGACATCCCTCGCGGGCGGGGCCGCCGTGTTGGTCGGCACCACCCTGGCCGTGCTCGGCGGCCGACGACTCGCCCGCGTCGCCCGCCGGCTGTCCCTCGGTCCCCGACCCGGGGGCCTTGTCATCCACGCGCGTTTCTGACCCAATCGAGGAGCCGTCATGCCGATCACGACCCGGTCCATCGTCCTGCTCGCACCCACCGTGTTCATGGCGGCGTGCGCCGCCGACTGGCCCGCCCTCGAGGGCTGCGACGACGGCTGCATCCCGCCGATGTCCACCTCGACCACGGGCGAGGCGCCGCCCACGACGACCGCGATCCAGACCGTGACCGGCGGCAGTGGGGAGGACGGCACCGAGGCCACCGGCAGCGCGGACACCAGCGGCGCGGACACCCCGAGCACCAGCGAGACCGGGGCCGCGAGCGAGACCGGCAGTGACGAGACCATCTTGCCGGAGGTCGTTGCGATCGAGTTACCGGCCGAGGTCAATGCCGCCGGCCCGGTCCCGATCACGGTCCATACTCTCAACGCCACCTCCGCCCACTTAAAACTCGACGGCGTCGACCTGGGCGAGCTCGCGGCCGCCGGCAAGAACGTGTTCGTGGGCGAGCTCGCGATAAAGGGTGCCATCGACAACGGCACCCGCCACGTCGAAGCGATCGCCATCCTCGACAATCACGAGGACAGCGACGAGGCGACCTTAGAGGTCGACGTGCCCGACGCCGGCAAGGCCGCCTGGACGATGCCCGGCCCGCTCGGCAGCCGCACCAACCGCATCGCGCTCACCCCCGAGGGCGACGTGATCGAGGCAGGCCTGCGCATCGGCGCCGGCGTCCCGTATCCGAGCCTCCACAAGCGCTCCGGCTTCGACGGCAGCGACCTGTGGCCCAACAAGGTCCTCCTGAGCGAGCTCGAGGGCCACGTCGCCGACGTGGCCCTCGCCCCGGACGGCGCGATCTGGGTGGCGATGAACGTCAAGGAGGCCAGCCAGAAGTGGCGCCCGCACATCCTCCTGCTGAACCCCGACGGCACCCCGACCGGCGTCGACCGCCCCGGCGAGCTCGGCCACACCCTGCGCGGCATCGCGGCCGACGCGAAAGGCGGCTGCTTCGGCGTTGGCTACGCCGTCGTCGACGGTGGCGACCTCGACGTCGTGTACCAGGGGGTCAGCGAAACCCATCAAGGCACGGTCACTGGCACCTGGGACCACCTGCCCCCGAACGCACTCCCGCACAGCTTCGCGGACGCTGCCATGGACGTCGCCATCGATGGCGACGTCGCGTGGGTGGCCGGCCTGAGCGTGGGCGAGCATGACGCCATGTTCACGACGTATACCCGCGGTTTGCTCGTGCCGATCGATATCTACCCGGGCGAGGTGGTCGGGCCTGTGATTATCGCGCAAGCGAGCGGATCGTGGAAGCACAGCATGTTCTTTGGCCTGGCGCTGCATCCGGAGGGCGTGGTGGTCACGGGCGCCGGGTGTCAGGACGCCTGCGGTGGCATGCAGCGTATCGAGACCTCGCGCTACACGCCCTTGGGCGTGCGTACGTGGCATCAGGCAGAGGCCGAGGCAGAGGCGGCCTACGGGAGCGACGTCGTGGTCGACTCGCAGAACCGGGCCATAATCGCGGGGGCGAGCAAGCAGGGCGGTGTGTCCCGCGGTCAGGCATTCGCCCACACGATCGGCAAGGTCGAGCCGATGTCGCTGTGGGCGCACTGGTTCCCGGTGAGCAAGGAGTCCTCGGAAGCGCTCGGCACGGCCCGCGACAAGTACGACCGGATCTTTATCGGCGGCTACATCACCGCCGGGGGCTCCCCGCAGGCGCGGCTCGTACAGGTCAGCCCGTGATCACTGGGGGACGAAGGCGGCGCATGCTTCACCGACCAACTCGGCTGCATCCTTGAAGTAGGGTGCGTAGCTGGCCACGCAGGTATCCCCCTCGACATGGTAAGGGAACATGTTGATCAGGTCGCGCAGCTTGTTCTTGTGATCGCCAGCGGTCGTGCAGCCGGGAATCTCCTCGGGCGAGTACTGCGGCGTCACGAGCAGGGTGATGACGGCGCCTGGATCACCGTGCTTGGCCTTCACGATTGCCTTGTACCAGTCGCTGACGTAGGTCTTCGAGTAGACATCCTCGCTGTCGCTGATGAAGGTGAGGAAGAGCAGCGCGTCGTCGCGGAGAAAGCCCTTGTTACACTCGCCCACGGAGAGGTAGGGCGAGAGCGCGGCGATCAGCGCGTCGCCGATCGGTGGTGGGTATCCGTAGGTCCCCACCCTGGCGATGCACTCGAAGGCGGCCAGCGGGTCGGGTTCGTCGCGGGTGACGATGTAGCGGTGGCCCCCGGCCAGCGAACACGGCGTGTTGGTGGCGTAGGGGCCCGCGTTGAAGAGGAGACCCGCGCCGAGCACCTCGTCACACTTCGTGACCTGCTCGTACGATTCAGGGCCGCAGACGTAGTCCTTGCCCTCGTCGCCGCAGTAGGGCGCATCGTTCTCGCAGAGGTACTTCTCACAGCCCCACCCGGCCCAGGTCCCCTCCGGGTTGGCGACCATGATGTGCGTGTCGAACTCGGGGAACATCGTCTCGATGGTGTCGATGAAGCCCGGGAAGCTAGCGAGGAGCTGCTGCTGCTCGGTCTGCATCTTGCCGGCACGAGAGATCAGGAACAGGAAGTCGATCTTGCCCTTGCAGCCGAGCGGCTGGTCCGGGCCGAAGTCGGGCTCACCGCCGAGGTCCCGCAGGGGCTCCGTGCTCCCCGCGCCGCTGTCCTCGGCGCTCGTGGTGGTGCCGCCGCCGCCAGAGCTGCTGGCGCTGACGCCGGTCGAGCCACCATCCGGCGCGGAGGTCGGGCCGGGCTGGCTGGAGGCAAAGCCGGTGTCCGCCGCCGGCCCGTTGCAGGCCAGGGCCCCGAAGAGGGTGAAGGAGGTCGCGGCGCGGCCCGGCATAGGCTCAGTATAGCGCAGCACGATGACGCGTGCGACCAGCTCCTCAAGCTCAGCAAGTCGTCGAGATTGCTCGACCTTCGTGCCGCTGACCGCGAAGGAGCGCCGGCGGCGGGATCAGAAGGATCCGTGAGCACCCCTGCAGGATCTATAAAAAGTGGGTTGAGGCCTGGCCGATGGCGCGTGAGCTCAGATCACGAGCCCACGCACGAATTCCCGCAGCTCACAGAACGACGGGCACAGTCGTGCACAGCGCTCGAGGTCCAATGCTCTCGCTAGCTCCTCGTTGTGGTTCGTGTTGTACCGCGGCTTCCCGCTCACCTCCGCCGACAGCCGCTGCAGTTGTTCCTTGGGCCGCGCGATCGAATGTGGAGATGCGCTTGCCTTGCCCTTCCCGCGCCCGACCCTCTCGATCACCGCTGGGTCCGCCCAGAACCACGCTTCGAGCTCCTCGACCGGGACGCAGATCAGCTGCCTGAGCCCGCTTGGCACCGAAATCTCCGCTAGCCGCCTTCGAAGCGCGACCTCGTCGTTGAGCTCGTTATTGTTCGGGTT
The DNA here is from genome assembly GCA_044228605.1 of Nannocystis sp. Taxonomy (GTDB): domain Bacteria; phylum Myxococcota_A; class Polyangia; order Nannocystales; family Nannocystaceae; genus Nannocystis. The sequence continues at coordinate 3,941 of JBGAUO010000195.1, forward strand.
GCGATCGAGGTCATGGATGACCACGGCCGCATCGCCCCCTTCGTCCGCTATCATCGCCAGCCATCGCTCTGCCTTTCTGCGCAGCATACCGCAGCCGCCTGCCGAGTATTTATCAATTCCCAGCTGCACCTCCGCGATACGGCGTATCAGCACGGCTACCGTATCGCAGTCGGTGCGATCCTCCGCGATCAGCCCGATTCGCAGCTTCCGTGTCTCGACAGCCACCCTTTCACGTCCTCTCGCGCCGGAATACGAAATCTGCAAGATCTACGTCCTCGAGGTGGCGCACGACACTCGCCATGTCCTCGTCCGCCAGCGGCCGAACCGCCGTGATACCATGGTCGCGCTCTACGAGACGTAGCTCATCAGGGCGGCCCCAATTCACGACCTGCGGTGAGTGGGTCGACACGACGATCTGTCGGTCAAGCGAGTAGGCGTCGATCACGGCCAGGAGCCGCTCGAGCAGGCCTGGGTGGACCGCCATTTCTGGCTCCTCGATCAGCAGCACGCGCGTAGACGGTTGCAGCAGCGTCACCAGGATCTCCATGACGCGCAGCGTGCCCTCGGACAGGTAGCCGAGGTTGACACCGTCGAACTTGAGTTCCGCCAGATCGGCCCCAGTCCGCGGATCCTTGAAGTGCTCCACGGATACCTCGTGCACGAGTCGCAGGTCCCGCAGGGCGGCGCAGAACTCGTCATAGTACGCCCGCAGACCCTCCCAACGATTCATCAGAATAACCGCCAGGCGGTGCGCACGGCCAGGGTTCGACTGGACCCAGCGCCGCCGTCCGCGCTGGACCCTGCTCACGACCAGGATCTCGTCCCGCTCGCCGTCGGTATCCGGCGTGGATACCCGCCGGACACCGCGGAGTAGCTGGTCCAAAGTCATCGCAAAAGCCGGTCGCGGGATGTCCGGCAACTCAAGCAGTCCGTAGCCTGATGCGATCGGCACAGCGGGCGCGTCGGGCGCGTCGTCGAAGAACAATCGCGCGCCTTCGATCCGCCAAGACGTGCGGTCCGTTGTGGGATCCCAGCAGCGTTCCTCCCACGTCTGCATCAACTCTCCGCGCTCGGACCGCACGTCGAACACCTCGCCGAGCTCAGCGTCGAACGAGTCATCGGACTCAAGGGCGCCTATGTGGTAGCGGTACGCGATCCTGGACCCGCCGCCCACGCCGACCTCGCACGCGAATACCCGCGGCGCTGGTCGCTGCGAATCGACGGTGCGAATCGGGGCCCACGCTGCCAGCCACAACCCGTCGATCAGCAACGACTTCCCCGCCCCGTTTCGTCCGACGAGAATCGTCCGTCGTCGCCCCAGTGTGAACTCGACCTCGCCCCCGAGCCCGGGGAACTCGCCTAGCGTCACCTGCCGGAGGTATGGCTCCTCGGGCCGAGCCGCGGCCTTCTCGTCAATGCTCATCGCCCAGACATATCACAGTGGCGGGCATGTCGCACCTCGGCGCAACTGATGACCGAGCTCATGGGCGTGAGCGGCCCCGCGCGAGTCGCGCGCGCTCATGTGTCGAGGTCTCGGGGTTCTCATGCTGGTGGGTGTGAGGAGGGCATAGGCCTCCCTGTGCTGTCCAGCTTGAGGAGGCGACCCAACACCAGCGCACGTCCCAGTGACAGGCGCTGCTGGATCATGTGGCTCACCCATGCCCGGCCACCTGCCTGCGTGGAGCCGATCCAACCCTTCTTGGCGATATCGACAAACTCCGTGCTGCTGAGCCACCGAGGGGCCGTCTTGCGCGAGATAGAGATGCCTTTCCGGGGACCGAGACTCGACGGGTCGGTCACGACCTGCTGCCAATGATCCAAGGGAAAGTACATGCCCTCGATGAGGGCCTCGCTGTGCTCGATCGGGATCTCCGAGGTACAGACTTTGAAGAAGAATGGGTTGCGCGAGAGCCAAAAGTCCGGCTCGCCGCGCGTGACCGGCCCAGTCGCGTCCCGCATGTGAGTGTTGTAGATGGCCTGCATGCGCTCTGACTGAGAATGACAACGCTCATCAGGACGATAAGCGCCGTTTACCATGCGCTTGTATTGCAACACTACAAAGCTGTCATAGCCGTCGATATGGTAAATCAGATCGACGCCGGTGACTGCCTCCGCCGGGGTCGCGTTAATGCACATGATCGTCACATTGGTCTTGCCGTCGCTGAAACGCCGCGTACCTGTGAAACGTGGATCCTGGGGCTTCCAGTCGCCGAAGACGCTCATGTCATGCTGGAGGATCGTCCCCTCGTCCCCTGGACCAGTCTCCGGTATGTAGTCGAGGAAGCTGCGGACGGGCCCCTTCCCTCCTCGGAAGCAATGGCCAAGGATGTCTGGGCGGCCCAAGTCTCCGATCTCAAGGAGGAGCCCGAAGGCGTCACGCTGCTCCGACAGCATGAGGTACTGCGGATCGGAGCGCGATTGCAGCATCCGCTCGCGGATTTGCATCAAGTCGCGCAGCACGCTCATGTTTCTGGGCGAACTCTGGCTAATCCATGTATGGAGCCGCCGGCGGTCTCCCCCTCCACCGTGGTCGGCTCGAGACGCCGCGTTGCATCAATCGCTCCCATTTGAACTTTTGTGCGGCCGAGCACCAACCTGACAGGTAAGGGCTCCGGAAGCTGGTGGATATGCTCGAACTTGGCCCGACGCGTGCTGGTGACCGGTCGGTTGCCGCTCGTAAACAGGGCAGCGGCCGTAAAGTTCTTGCCGTCGAAGCTGAGCAAGGTCAACTCGAAGTCGGCGTACACCTTGCCCATCACGAGCGCGTCGCTGAACGCTCGCTCTTGGCGGGAGTGGATGTGGAGCTCATGGGCGTTGAGCGCTCGATGAAAGCTGATCAGGAAGGTCTTCGGAGCCTTCGGGAAGAGGTCGAAGCTTTCAGCGGGCTTGGGTCGCGTCATCGGTCCTCCAGACAGAACTACAACTCTTGCGCATGTGGCACGCGCTCACTTCGGCCAGGCAATGGAGCTCCAGGCCTCGTATGCTCGTCGGAGTCGCTGCACCAGGGGCTCGCGCGACAGGCTATTGTCATGCGGATCGATGGACAGCAGCGATACGGAGCGCCCTTGCGTCTGCTTCGCGGCCTCGACTTTGAAGCCGTGATGCTCCATCGCGGCCCTGATCGGGGACAACACGGCCAGGGTTGCAGCCCGCGAGTCGGCCGGCCCCTCCCAAGCGCCCGCTTTCACCCGCAGTACGCCACCAACCATTTGGAGGTATACGCTGATCTTTTGCCCCTTGTGAATCACGTGATGGTGCGAGCGTTCGGTCATCACGACGCCGAACTGCTGGTCGGAGACGTTCCATGTCCCGCCCTTGGGCGCCAGGTCCTGGGCAGCGAGCGCGTAGCGGTAGATCTCGAGGATCCGCCCGCGGCCGCGGTAGCCGTGCGACGCGGCATCGGCGTCATAGCTGGCACCTGTACTCAAGGACAGGTGGAGGCGCATCGATCGGGAAGTCGCGCCGCGGCGATCGCAGGCGCAGGGCGGCGTAGATCAGGGAGAGCTCGGGCTCGGCCTCGATCTGCGCGGGGCGGCGGTGGTCGG
>JBGAUO010000196.1:0-7323 GCA_044228605.1 Nannocystis sp.
GGCTACCCCGCCGGCCTCGCGCTGACCAAGGACGAGACCTACGCGCTGATCTCCGGCATCAACCCCGAGAAGGGCAGCGCCCAGGTCTACCGCGTCGAGCTGGCGGACCCGAGCTTCGAGAACATCGAGATCGTCGACATCTCCCGCCCCAACGACGCGCACCTCCAGATCCGCAGCGACAGCAACAGCGAATTCCTGCAGTGGTTTAACTTCCGCGTCAGCGAGGTGCAGGGCGTGCCGCTCACCCTCCACCTCGACAACGCCGGCAGGACCTCCTATCCGCCCGGCTGGGCGGACTACCGCGCCGTCGCCACCTACGACCGCCAGCACTTCTTCCGCGTCCCCACCACCTACGACGGTCAACGCCTCACGATCCGCCACACGCCCGCGCGTGACAGCGTCTACTACAGCTACTTCGCCCCCTACTCGCACGAGCGTCACCAGGACCTCATCGCCCGCTGCCTCGCCGCCGACGGCGTCCGCCACGAGCTGCTCGGCCACACCCTCGACGGCCGCGACATGGACCTCCTGACCATCGGCACCCCCGGCGACGGCCGCCGCGTCTGCTGGGTCATCGCCCGTCAGCACCCCGGCGAGACCATGGCCGAATGGCTCGTCGAGGGCCTGCTCGCCCGCCTCCTCGACCCCGAGGACCCGATCTCCCGCGAGCTCCGCCGCCGCGCCGTGTTCCACGTCGTCCCCAACATGAACCCCGACGGCAGCTTCCGCGGCAACCTCCGTGTCAACGCCGCCGGCGCCAACCTCAACCGCGAGTGGCAGACCCCGACCCGCGAGCGCAGCCCCGAGGTCCTGCTCGTCCGCCAGCGCATGGAACGCAGCGGCGTCGACTACTGCCTCGACGTCCACGGCGACGAGGCGCTCCCTTACAACTTCATCGCCGGCCCCGACGGCGTCCCCTCGTTCACCAGGCGCCAGGAGTCCCTGCAAGCCGCCTACGAGCAGGCCCTTGTGCGCGCCAGCCCCGACTTCCAGACCAAGTACGGCTACGACCCCACGCCGCCCGGCCAGGCCAACATGACCATGTGCACCACCTGGTGCGCCGACCGCTTCGACTGCCTCGCCATGACCCTCGAGCAGCCCTTCAAGGACACCGTCGACAGCCCCAACGAGGCCGTCGGCTGGTCGCCCGAGCGCTGCCGCCAGCTCGGCCGCGCCAACCTCGACGCCCTGCTCGCCGTGATCGACGACCTGCGCTAAGGGACAGCTTCAAGCCAGCTGCTCGAGCAACGCCGCGGCGAAGCGATGCGCGTCGCCAGGCCAGCGCGCCGAGACGTAGCGCCCGTCGACCACCACGAAGCCCGGCGAGAGGTCCTCCGCGCTGTCGCGCTTGAAGCCGCCCGGCCCGACCTCATACCTGCCCCTGGCGCCGACCGCCGCCGCGACCTCGTCCTGCACATACGTCGGATAGGTGCGGTAGTAGTCGCCCAGGCGCCTGCGTGTCAGCTGCCACGCGAGCTTCTCCATTCGCCGCGGCAACGCCGTCGTCCTGCGCCCCGCGAGCGGCGACAGCTCACCCCCTGGCAGCCGACTGCGGGCCGCCAGGACCACCCCGTGGCAGATCGCCCCAACCGGCCGCCCGCTGGCGAAGAACTCGCCGACAAACGCCTGCAACACCGGCGACTCGAGATACGGCTTCATCCCCTTGGCGTGCCCGCCCGGCAGCAGCAGCCCGTCGTAGTCGGCCGCCCGCAGCTGCGCCCACGGGCGCGGATTACAGAAGTCCGCCGACACCCGCATCCGCTCGTACGCCGCCCGTGCGTGGGTGTCGGCCCGCAGCCGCTCGGCGTAGCGACCGAGCCCCTCCCCCGTCAGCATCCGCTCGTCCGCCGCCGCGACCTTGCCGTCCGGCGTGGCGAACACCAAGGTCACCCCGTGCGCCGTCAACTGCTGCCACGGCACCGCCGACTCGGTCGGGTCGAAGCCCACGTGCGGCAGCGGCATCACCACCGTCCGCTCGGCCACCCGCCTCAGCCGCGGCTCGCCGACTCTCGGCACCGGGGTCAGCTTCCCGGCGCAACCCGCCGCCGCAGCGACGCCACTCGCCAAACCCCCGAGGATGATCGCACGCCGCGACAGCTCCATGTCCGCGCATGCTACTCGAAACTCCGCCCGGTCAGCGATAGGGGTTGGCCGGGACCTGCAACGCCGCCTCGACCCGTCCGAGCTCCCGCAGCACCGCATCGAGCCGTTCGTCGAGGTTCTGTCGCCCTGGGCTGCGGATGTGACTGCGCTCGAAGGCCCAGCCCTCGGCCGCGAGCGCCGACCGGATCGGCCCAGCGCTCGCGCCCATCGCCTCCATGTCGTCGCGCTCGTGCGCCGGCAGGCCGTCGATCATCGCCAGCCAATCTCCGACCTCGCGTGTCGCCTCCATGAGCGCCGCGTCGATCGCCTCGAGGTCGTCCTCGGTGCGTGTCGGGTCGGTCTGCATAAAATCTCGCAACGCGCGCAGCGGGCTCTCGAGCGAGATCCGCAGCGTCCGCGTCTCGCGGGCCACGCGGGCCAGCGCGCTGCTCAGGTGCGACAGCTGCAGCGGCGTCTCGCTGCCGCTCTCGAGGTAGCGGCGAGCCTCCCGCTCCGCCCGGACAAGGCGATAAAACCCGAACCCGGTCAGCAACACCACCATACTGACGAGGAAGATCTCGACCATCGCGGCCGCCGCATCATAGCCCCGCGCCGCGAGGCCACCAAACCTGGGCTATCTGCCGGCACCACGCGCGTGTAGGATCGCCGCATGCCCGCCCAGCGACGCTACCGCTGCACCGTCTGTGAACACATCTACGACCCCGCCGAGGGCGACCCCGACAGCGGCATCCCGCCGGGCACCGCCTTCGAGTCGCTCCCAGAGAACTGGGTCTGCCCCGAGTGCGGCGCCATGCGAGCCGACTTCGAGCCGGTCGACGAGTGACCCGAGGGGCCTCGCAAGACATGTCCTTCAGGCCAGGTCAAACAGCAGCAACTCGGCGGTCTCCTCACCCGCCGCGGTGATCTCGATCCGCTCGGCCTGCTGGATCGCGGCTCCGTCGCCAGCCTGCATCGTCGCCTCGCCGATCTTCACCACCCCGCGGGCCACCTGCAGCCAGCCCTGGCGCCCAGCCGCGAAGCTGTGGGCCACCGTCTGCCCGGGAGCCAACAGGCTGGCGTACAACGAGACATCCTGGTGGACCGTCACCGCTCCGTCGCGCCCGTCCGGAGCCGCGATCAGGCGCAGCACGTTGGTCCGGGTCGCCGGCTCGAAGTGCGCCTGCTCGTAGCCGGCCGCCGCCCCGCGCTGCGCCGGCAAGATCCAGATCTGCAGGAAGTGCACCGGTTCGCTGCGCGAGTGGTTGAACTCGCTGTGTGTCACCCCTGTGCCCGCCGACATCCGCTGCACATCTCCCGGGCGGATCACCGACCCCGTGCCGAGGCTGTCCTTGTGCTCGAGCGCCCCCGCGAGCACGTAGGACACGATCTCCATGTCGCGGTGACCGTGCGTCCCAAAGCCCTTGCCCGCGGCCACCCGGTCCTCGTTGATCACCCGCAGCGCGCGAAAGCCCATGTAGCGGGGGTCGTGGTAATCGGCGAACGAAAAGCTGTGATGGGTATCGAGCCACCCGTGGTTGGCGTGCCCGCGGTCCTGTGATCTCCGGATGGTCAGCATCGGACTCAAGCCTGCCACAAGCTCCTCCCCTCGCGGCGAGCGGAGCCCGGCCGCGCTCGTCGATGCGGGTTGGCGCCAACCGGCGCTCCCCTCTTCATCCGAGGCAGACCTGCGCGTCGCGAAAATCCGGGCCAGACCGCGCGCGACCTGGCCTATGATGTCCACGCTCCTGGTCGTGATGGCTCCCCGGCATGCGGAAAGCAGGTATCCACCCTGCACGGCGATGATGGTGGACACCGTCAGTGGAGGTGTGCATGCCGTGGCATGACGAGTACCTCGCGGCCGTGCACGACATCCAGCGCGGCCTCGGCGAGCAGGTCGAGCTCTCCGTCCTCGTCTCCGCGATCCTCTGGCACAGCACCCAGTACTTCGGCGACGTCGCGGCCGCCGTCTACCTGTTCGACGGGGAGCACCTGGTCGCGCTCGCCGACAGCGGTCAGCTGGCGCAGCGTCTCGGCCCGCGCCTCCCACCGGACGACCCCAGCCTGCTCGGCCTGGCCTGGCGCTCCGACCCGCCCTGGGCCGAGGCCCACGCCGGCCAGCCGAGCCCGGGCCAACCCCACGCGCACGTCGCCGCAGTCCCGATCTCCACCGAGGGCCAGCGCCTCGGCGTGATGATCATGGCGATCCCCCTGCGCGACGAGCCGCGTTACTTCAACGAGGGCGACCTGCTCGCGATCCGTCAGTTCGCCGGCCTCGTCGCCGTCTCCGTCGCCAACGCCCGCATGTACTTCGCCTCGCGCCAGGAGCTGGTCGAGCGCCGCCGGGCCGAGGACGCCCTGCGCGAGAGCGAGGAACGCTTCCGCACCCTCTTCGAGTACGCCCCCGAGGCCGTCGTCGTCGTCGACGCCGACACCGGCCGCTTCGTCGACCCCAACGGCAACGCCGCCACCCTCTACGGCCTCTCCCGCAGCGACCTGCTCAAGGTCGGCCCCGGCATCATGAGCCCCCCGGTGCAGCCAAACGGCCGCAGCTCCGACGAGGCCGCCCGCGAGAAGGTCGGCGCGGCCCTCAACGGCGCCACCCCGGTGTTCGAGTGGATGCACCGAAACGCCGCCGGTCAGGACATCCCCTGCGAGGTCCGTCTCGTGCGGATGCCGGCCGCCGGACGCAACCTGGTCCGCGCCAGCGTCACCGACATCACCGAGCGCATGCGCAACCAGGCCGCGCTGGCCCAGGCCAAGGAGGCCGCCGAGGCCGCCAACCGGGCCAAGAGCGCCTTCCTGGCCAACATGAGCCACGAGATCCGCACGCCGATGAACGCCATCATCGGCATGACCAGCCTCCTGCTCGACACCCCGCTCGGCCGCGACCAACGCGACTTCGTCGAGACCCTGCGCAGCTCCTGCGACTCGCTGCTCACCCTCATCAACGACATCCTCGACTTCTCCAAGATCGAGGCCAACAAGCTCGACCTCGAGAACGACGCCTTCGAGCTGCGCAGCTTCGTCGAGGCGGTGATCGACCTCGTCGCCGCCAGCAAGATCGGCAGCAAGGACTTAAACCTCGCCGCGATCATCGACTCCAGCGCCCCGCCGCGGCTGATCTCCGACTCCACCCGCCTGCGCCAGATCCTCATCAACTTGATCGGCAACGCCGTCAAGTTCACCCCGCAGGGCGAGATCACCGTCACCGTCAGCGCCCGCCAGCTCACCGAGGGCCACGGCGACGTCCCCTCGCGCTACGAGCTGCAGTTCGCGGTCCGCGACACCGGCATCGGCATCCGACCCGACCGCATGGACCGCCTGTTCCAGTCGTTTAGCCAGGTCGACAACTCGACCACCCGCAAGTACGGCGGCACCGGCCTGGGCCTGGCGATCAGCAAGCGCCTCGCCGAGATGCTCGGCGGCACCATGTGGGCCGAGAGCGTCGTCGACCGTGGCTCCACCTTCTACTTCACGATCCTCGCCGCCGCCGACCACAGCCCGGCCGAGCCCGAGTTCAGCGCCACCCCGCTGTTCGGCCGCAGGGTCCTGGTCGTCGACGCCAACGACACCCAGCGCCAGCTCCTCGCCGCCCACGTGCGCACCTGGGGCATGGTCCCGGTCCTCTGCGGCGCCGCGGCCGACGCTCTCAACTACCTCCGGGACGGCGGCAACATCGACGTCGGCCTCGTCGACAGCCTGCTCCCCGAGGACGGCGATCTGCGGGTCCTCCAGGAGCTGCACCGCCACACCGCCCCCGCCGTGCTGCTCACCCCGCTCGGCCGCCGCCACATCGACGAGCCCCAGCGCCAGCGCGCCACGATCGTCACCAAGCCCATCAAGGCCTCCCAGCTGTACGAGACGCTGTTGCAGCTGCTCGTCGGCCGTCGCCCGCCCGACCCGCGCGAGCCCGCCTCGCGCAGCGACTTCGACCCGAGCATGGGCGAGCGCCTGCCCCTGCGCATCCTCGCCGTCGAGGACAACGCCACCAACCAAAAGCTCATCCTCCTGATCCTCGAGCGCATGGGCTACCGGGCCGACAGCGCCTTCCACGGCCTCGAGGCCCTCGAGGCCCTCAGCCGCCACACCTACGACGTCGTCCTGATGGACGTGCAGATGCCCGAGATGGACGGCCTCGAGGCCACCCGGCGGATCCGTCAGGGTCATGGCAGTCAGCCGCGCATCATCGCCATGACCGCCAACGCCATGGACAGCGACCGTCAGGCCTGCCTCACCGCCGGCATGGACGACTACATCAGCAAGCCGATCCAGGTCCGCGAGCTGCGGGCCGCGCTCGAGCGGTGCCCCCGCACCTCGGAAGTGGCAGCGGAGGTCGGTGAGACCATCGACCCCGCCCTCGTCGCCACCGGCGCCCAGAGCGAGGCCAACGCCCTGGCTGGCTACCACCAGCTGCGCGACCTCCTCGGCCGCGATGTCGCCCTCGAGATCGCCGCGCTCTTCATCCGCGAGGCCGAGTCCACGATCGCCAGCCTCGCCGACGCCGTCGCCACGGCCCACCCCGACCAGCTCCGCGAGGCCGCGCATAGCCTCAAGGGCAGCGCGGGCGGCATGCACCTCGAGCATATCTATCAGCTCGCCTCCACCCTCGAGCTGCGCGGCCGCGCCGGCACGACCGACGGCACCGCCCCCCTCGTCAGCGAGCTCGAGCGCCAGTTCATGCGCGTCAAAGAGGTCTTCGAGCTGCAGATCCGCACCGCCGAGGCTCGCTGAGCCCATGCCTGCCGCCTCGCTGCTCGCCCCGCTCGCCGGCGGTCTCCTGATCGGGGGCGCATCGCCTGAGCGGCGCGTGCGTCGACGCAGGCGCTCCCCGCCTCACGCGCACACCGCCGGCACACCGCTGCGACGCTGTTATGCTCCGCCCGCGGATGCCCCACCCCGACCGACCCTCGCGTCCTCCCCGTCCTGACGCCCGCCGCAACGACGGCCCCCGCGACGACACCCGCCCCGCTCGCCGCGACGACGCTCCACTCCGCAACGACGGCGCACGTAACGGTGGACCACGCCCGGCGAGCCGCGATGGCCGTGACGCCCCTCGTCCTCCCACCCGTAGCGACGCCCGCGGCCCCGGCCACGACGCCCCTCGTCCTCCCACCCGCAGCGACACCCGCGGCCCCGGCCTCGACGCCCCACGTCCTCCCGCCCGCAGCGACGCCCGCGGCGACGCTCCCCGGCCCTCCGAACGCAGCGACGCCCGCAACCTTCCCACCCGCGACGCTCGGC
>JBGAUO010000197.1:0-7112 GCA_044228605.1 Nannocystis sp.
ACCCCGGCGCGGGCCGCCAGCCAGCGATACGCCTGCCGCGGCCGCACCTGCGGCCCCGCGACCTCGACCAGCAGACCCGCCGTCGGCCAGCGCACGGCCGCCTCCCCCACGCGCTGACCAAGAAAACCCTCCACCCCGCCGACCCCGCCGGCCCCTCGCCATCGCAGCTGATCGGCCAGCAACAGGTGCAGGTCGGCCCACAGCGGCAGGGCCGGCAGCTCCACCAGCCAGATCCCGCGCGCCCGCTCGGGCTCGCGGGCCCCGGCCTCCGCCCCGACCTGCCGCTCGCCGCAGCGTTCGGGCCCGGCGAGCTGCGCCTCGCGCAACGAGCCAGGCCAGCGCCGGGCCGCCTCCCGCAGCGCCGCGTCCTGTTCGGGCCCCTCCGGCAAGGCGACGAGCGCCGCGACCGCGGCGTACTTCTCGGCCATGGCCGCGCAGGAGCTCCGGGCCAGCGGCCACCGCGTGTAGGCGGTCTGCCAGGCATCGAGGGTCACGATGAAGGTGAGTGTAACCCTCGCCAGCGGCGCAGAGATCGGTATGCTGGTCCGACTCGGGTCGACCCCGGGGCTAGCAGGAAGGTTGACGAACACGGTGGAACGCCCGCCAAATCGCGGCATGACCGGAGCAGTCCAGGTCTTCGACGAGCTCACCGCCCCGGCGGCGAGTCCAGAGGCCGCGCACGTCGACTACCTCAGCGCCGAGGAGCAGATCCTCCTGGCCCAGGCGCGCGCCGGCAACGCCCGGGCCCTGCGTCACTTCTACGACACCCACCAGACCCAGGTCCGCGGCCACCTCTACCGCCTGCTCGGCCCCGACTCGGAGATCGACGACCTCGTCCAGACGATCTTCGCCCGCGCCTTCGCGGCCCTCGCCACCTTCAAGGGCGGCTCGACGCTCAGCACCTGGCTTTATCGCATCACCACCAACACCACCCACAACCTCCTGCGCCACCGCTTCCGCCGCAACCGCGTCAAGGCGGCCTTCCAGTGGTGGGTCGGCGGCCGCGGCCTGCAGTCCAGCCACACCGACGTGCGCGACGAGGCCACCCGCCTGCTGCAGCACCTCGCCCCCGACCTCCGCGAGGTCTTCGTCTTCTATCACTACGAGGGCCTCACCCTGCAGGAGATCAGCCAGATCCTCGACAAGCCGCTCTCCACCATCGGCGACCGCCTCACCCGCGCACGCAAGCGCCTGCTCGAGCTCGTCGCCACCACTTGACCCCTGACTCGATGCTCCACCACGACGACATGCCCGGCGAGACGCCCCCGCGCTACGGCTGCCTCGAGTGCCACGAGGACGCCGAGCTCGCCGTCGCCGACCGCCTGCACCCCGCCGCCGCCGACCGCTACCGGGCCCACCTGCGCAGCTGCAACGACTGTCGCCGCATGAACCAGCTGCTCGAGGCGGTCTACCGCGGCCCCGACCCCGCCGCCTCCGGCGTGGCCCCGCTCCGCCTCACCTCCCGCGACCGCGAGTTCGCCGAGATCCTCCGCCGCGTCCCCGCCGAGCGGCCCCTGACCTGGTACCACCGGGCCCTTCACACCGCCGGCGTCGTCACCCTCGCCACCACCGCCGCCGCACTCGCCCTCGCCCTCGTCGTCCGCCCCGGCGACCCCGTCCTCGAGGACGCACCGCTCGGCGGCATCTCGGCCGCGCTCACCCGCGTCAACGATCAGGACACCGCCGCCACCAGCCCGTCAGCGTCGCCCCGCACCAGGCCCAGGTCGACTACGGCCGCGTCATCGCCGGCCGCGGCTACCTCTCGGCCCGCGGCGACGGCCCACCTGTCCTCACGGACACATTCACGGTCGGCACCCGCTTCTCGGTCGAGCCCACCCGCGCCGCGGAGCAAGGCCAGTCGCTACAGGTCGGCCTGCTCGGGCGCATCCTCGCCAACTTCGAGCCAGGCACCGAGATCGAGTGGACGCAGGCCAGCCCCAGCGCCCTCGACCTCACCCTCGAGCGCGGCCACATCGCCGTCCGCTACGAGCGTCAGGCCGGCGACCCCGTGCTCAACATCCACACCCCCTCGGCGCTGGTCCGCGTCGTCGGCACCGTCTTCACCGTCGAGGTCGACGCCGAGGGCAGCACCAACGTCGCCGTGCTGCGCGGCAAGGTCGAGGTCCTGAACCCCGAGGACCAGGCCTTCGTCGCCGACGTGCAGGCCGGCTACCGCTTCGAGCTCGCGCGGGCGACCTACGCCGACGTCGGCCGCAACGACGTCCGCGTCGCCATGCCGCTGTCCGACGAGATGCCGAGCTCCGGCGAGGTCGTCAGCGGCATGGCCCTCTCGGCCGCCGACGGAACGATCCCCACCAGCTGGGTCGTCCCCGGCCTGCCCGCCGCCGCCCCGCTGCGCCGCCTCGAGAACATCCTCGCCCACCCCGCGCCGCCCGAGCCCCAGCGATCGCTGGGCGAACGGGCCCTCCAGGCCGATCGCAGGGCCCCGCGCCGCTACACCGGCCTGCTCGCCGCCCGCTCGTCGACGGCCCGCGCCGACGACGGCGAGGCCCTGATCGACAAGCTCGTCCGCGACACCCACGAGGCCCGACGCGAGGCCGGCCGCGCCGCGCTCGAGCGCTGCAAGAACCTCTACCAGTCGGCCCAGACCCGCTACCTCTCGGCCCGCTGCCTGACCCGCTTCATGGCCGAACACGGCGACGACGACGACCTCGTCGAGGGTCACCTGCTGGTCGGCATCCTGCGCATGGACTTCGCCAACGACTACCCGGCGGCCACCCTGGCCTTCGAGCGCTTCCTCGAGCGAGCCCCCACCCACCCCGAGGCCGAGCTGGCGCGCTACCGTCTGTGGCTGGCCGGCATCGAGAACGGTGACATCCACGCCGCGATCGACCGCGGGCGCGAGTACCTGCGCCGCTACCCCAACGGCAAGTACGCCGGCAAGATCCTCCAGCGCTTCCCCAAGCTGGTCTCCGAGCTCTGACGGGCCTTTTCGCCCGCCTCCCCACCTCAAGGTCTCTGGGTCGTCGTCGGGCCGGAGAAGCCCCGCCGAGGCGGCACGAAGCCGCCGCGGTTTTGTATAGTCAGCCTCCCGCGTCCGCATGGGCTTCCTCCGCGCCATCCTCGACTTCTTCCGACGGCTGCTGGGGCTCTCGCGAGAGCCCGTGCTGTCTCTCGGGACAGGTGCCCACCCGGCCCTGGCTGCCCAGGCCGGCGACGATGACGACGACGACGACGTCGCCAGCGACGGCAACAACGACGCGACCCGCGACGGCCAGCTCAACATCGAGGACGAGTGGGCCGACCTCCAGGTGCTCATCGCTCGCTGCGAGGCCGAGACCATCGACCTCGCCGGCCTCGACATCCGCGACCCCGCGACCTTCTGGGCCCGCCAGGTGCGCATCGAGGACGGCCAGCGCGACGGCAAGGGTCGCCTGCACGCGGTCGTCGCCGCCGGCTTCCGCAGCCTCGAGCACTGGGACGAGGTCAGCCGCTACTACCAGGCCAAGTGGTCGCTGCTCGTCCGCCGCGACAGCGGCGAGCTGGAGATCCGTCCACGCGAAGAATTTACAGGCGCAGCCCTGCGCGCACGCGACTCCGCACGACCCCGCTAGAACATCGTCCCCCGGACGCTCCGCGGATCGTCGCGAGCGAAGCTGTCCCAAGGGCCATATCGCACCGCGAACCTTCTTGCGGGCCTCCGCGAGGGCAGGCGCCTTCGCGCGTGGGCCCGTGCTACCTACGTGGACCGCAGCACCTCGCTGCGACGGGCGCCACCAGCCCAGAAACGAGCTCCCATGCCAAAGCGTATCTTCATCGGCGGCCTCTCGCTGACCACCACCAACGCCACCCTCAACACCAACTTCTCGCCCTACGGAACCCTCGTCTCGTTGGCCGTGAACCTCGACGCCGCGGGCGGCTCGCTCGGCAACGCCAACGGCGAGTACACCACCGACCAGGCCGGCACCAACGCCATCGCCGCGAAGAACGGCACCGTGATCGACGGCTCCACCATCTCCGTCACCGAAGCCCGCTGATCCACCACCTGTCCGGATCGTCCCGGCCCGCCCGCGCGGGCCGCTCGCATTTAAGCCGAGCGAGCAGCTTCGACCGTCTGTCCCAAGGGACATCTCCTCGCACACGCGGAGCCACCGCCGCGACTCGCCTTGATATACTCC
Source organism: Nannocystis sp. (assembly GCA_044228605.1). Classification (GTDB taxonomy): domain Bacteria; phylum Myxococcota_A; class Polyangia; order Nannocystales; family Nannocystaceae; genus Nannocystis. The sequence goes on from JBGAUO010000197.1 coordinate 4,140, forward strand.
GGCGCCCGTGTGGGAAGGTCGTGGAGCATGGCACTCGTCCCCGTAAAAGTAGACCTCTCAACGAAGACCTGTGTCGTCACCGGAGCCAGCAGCGGCGTCGGCAAGGAGGTCGCGCGCAACCTCGCGGCGATGGGCGCCACGGTCATCGTCACCTCGCCGGGCCTCGACCGCGCCGACGCGGCGCGGGCCGAGATCGTGGCCTCGACGCAGAGCCGGCGGGTGCTGGCGATGAAGCTCGACTACAGCAACCGCCTGTCCATCCGCGAGTTCGCCGAGACCTTCGCCGAGCGCCATGAACATCTGCACGTGCTGGTCCACAGCGCCGCCACCTGGTCGCCGACCCGCGAGCAGACCGAGGACGCGATCGAGCGGACCTGGATGGTCAATGTGCTCGGCCCGCATATCCTCAACCGCCTGCTCACCGACCGCCTCAAGGCCAGCACCCCCTCGCGCATCATCCACCTCGCCTGCAACAGCGCCGGCGACCTCGACATCGAGGACACCGACTTCGACCAGCGGCGCTACGACGGCTGGGCCGCGTTTCGCCAGAGCCAGCAGGCGGTGCGCATGCTCAGCGCCTCGCTCGCGCCGCGCATGTCGATCCACGGCGTCCAGGTCCACCTGTGCGTCCCGGGCAGCACCGTGCGCACCGGCCTGCACCGCAACGCCCGCGGCCTCAAGCGCCTGCGCCTCGCCCTCGCCGCCCGCCTGTTCGGCACCACCCCGGTGGCCGCCGCCGACGGCCCCACCTGGCTCGCCGCGAGCCCCGATGTCATCCCTGGCGGCAAGCTGTGGCTCGGCCGCAAGGAGAGCCAGCGCCGCTTCCGCGACGCCGCCAAGATGCAGCTGCTGTGGGACAGCGTCGAGCGCCAGGCCAACGGCCTGATGTCCAAGCCGGGCATCGGCCAGTCGGGCCTGTTCCGCCTGCCGACCTGAGCGCTATCCTCGCGCCGGTGATCGTCGACCTCGACCCCGCGAAGCCTGAGCTGCTCGAGCAGGCCGCCGCCCTGCTCGTCGATCGCATGCCCGAGGGCTGGCCCACCCTCGAGCTCGCCCGCGAACACGTGCGCGAGATGCTCGACCCGGCTCGCATCGCCCGCGGCTTCGTCCGCGGTCGCCAGCTGCTCGGATGGGTCGGCGGCCTCGAGCACTACACCAACCACGTCTGGGAGCTCCACCCACTGGTCGTCCGCGCCGACCACGAGCGCCGCGGCGTCGGCCGGGCCCTCGTCCTCGACCTCGAGCAGCGCGTCCGCGACCTCGGCATCCACACCATGTTCGTCGGCTCCGACGACGAGACCGGCCTCACCAGCCTCGCTGGTGTCGATCTCTACCCCGACGTCATCGCCCACCTCGCCCGCCTCCGCGACCTCGCCGGCCACCCCTTTGGCTTCTACCAGCGCCTCGGCTACAGCGTCATCGGCGTGATGCCCGACGCCAACGGCTTCGGCAAACCCGACATCTACCTCGCCAAGCGCCTCACGTCCCCGCCCTGACGTGACCTGCGCCGGGCTAGCCGCGACATCTACTTCGCCAAGCGCGTCACGCCCCCTGACCGCTGCTACAAGCTCACCGCTTGCCGCGTCCGCGCGGCCGCTGCTTCGCCGGCGCCCGGAAGCCCGGCGCAGCCCCGACCTGCTGCTGCATCTGCCGCAGCTCGGCGCTCCGCGGATCGTGGCGCAGGCCCTCGTCGACGACCCGCGCCGCCTCGATGCGACGTCCGAGGCGCAGCAGCGTGTACGCCACGTAGAGCCGCGAGCGCGTGGTCGCCGGGTCAGCCTCACCGAGCAGCGCCCGCTGGGCCGTCAGCGCCCGCTGCTGCCACATCAGCGCCTGCTCCGCGTCGCCGAGGTTGCGCGAGATCGTGGCCAGGTTGGTCAGCGACTCGAGCACCGCCCGCGCCTCGCCGAGCGCCTCGCGGATCGCCAGCGCCGCCCGCTCCTGCTCGGCCGCCGCCGCGCGCTCGCCCGCCGCCGCCAGCAACGAGCCGAGCGTGCTGTGAGCGACCGCGGTGTCGAGCTGCCTGTCCCCAAGGACAGCCTCGCGGATCCGCAGCAGCTCGCGCCCGCAGGCGATCGCCTGAACGTGCTCCCCGCGGGCCCGGTGGACCGCCGCCAGGTTGCCCCACGCCAGCGCCGTGCGCAGATCGTCGGGCCCACAGGCGGCGCGCAGCCCCGCCAGCGCCCGCTCGCCCAGCGTCAGCGCCGCGTCGTGCTCGCCGCGTGCCCGCCGGGTCGCGCTCAGGTTGCCGGCCGCCGTCGCGGTCTCGGCGTGGCTGTCCCCGAGGACATGTTCGTAGATCTCCAGCGCGCGCCGGTCGGCGGCGAGCGCCGCGTCGAGCTCCCCTCGCCGCCGCCGCGCCGCGCCGATCAGGCCCAGCGCCGCCGCCACCTCCGCGTGCTGCTCGCCGTGGCTCGCGACCCGCAGCTCGTGGCAGCGCTCGGCGCAGCTCAGCGCGCGCCCAAGGTCCCCGGCGTTGCGCGCCGCCACGCTCTCGGCGGCCAACGCCGCAGCCTCCTGCAACGAAGCCTCGTCGTCCCCGGCGTTGCGCGCCGCCACGCTCTCGGCGGCCAGCGCCGCCGCCTCCTGCAACGAAGCCTCGTCGTCCCCGGACACGAGCGCGGTGATAACACGGCGCTCACTTCATCGTCTTGTACGCCTTCGCCTTGCTGTACTTCTTGAAGATCTTGTCCTCCTCGACGCTGGTGCGAGCGCGGTCGACGCCCTTCGACGCGTCCTTGAGGTCCTCGATCTGCTGCGCCAGCTTCGGGCTCGGGGTCGCCTTCTGCTGCATCTCGAGCGCCTGCAGGCCGGCGCTCAGGACCCGCTGCGCGCCGTCGTAGTCGCTGCTCTCGACCGCCTTCGCGGCCAGCTGCAGCTGTTCGGCGCTCTCGACCTCGGCGACCCGGACCGTCACCTCGGTGCGTTCCGAGCGGCGGATCTCGGCGTCGTCGTGGCTGCTGCGGAGCGCCA
>JBGAUO010000198.1:0-7083 GCA_044228605.1 Nannocystis sp.
CCCACCGCCCGGCTTTGTCGACCTCCGCGCCGCGCTCCCCGGCGCCTGCTTCCACCCCGGCTACGCCGCCCCCGACAACTTCACCGGCGCCCCCCTCCCCGGCTACGCCGCCCCCGGCGCCTGGCTGCTCGCGGCCCCCGCCGCCGCCCTCGCCCGCGTCCAGACCACCCTCGCCGCCAACCACCTCACCCTCCTGATCTTCGACGCCTACCGCCCGCGCCGCGCCAGCGAGGCGATGGTCACCTGGGCCGAGCAACACGACCGCAGCGACCTCCTGCGCGACGGCTACATCGCCCGCAAGTCCAACCATAACCACGGCACCACCCTCGACCTCGGCCTCGCCACCACCGACTGCCGCCCGCTCGACATGGGCACCGCCTGGGACACCCTCGACCCCCGCAGCCACACCACCGCCGCCACCGGCGAGCCGCTGAAAAACCGCCTCCACCTCCGCCGGGCCATGCGCGCGGCCGGCTTCCGCGATTACCCGCGCGAATGGTGGCACTTCAGCTTCCCGCTCGCCGGCACCACCGCACGCGACGTGCCCTACGGCGCCAACGAGGCGCCCGAGCCAAACTGACCCAAGAGCCAGGTCACCACGATCTCAGGCTGACCCAAGAGCCAGGTCCTCGCCGCGACCGTGAGCACCACCACGCGGCCCGCCCGTCCGCCGGGGCCCAGCTCGCGGCTACTCTCGCCACCCGCCCCGATGACCAGCCCGTCCCGCGCCGTGCCCGCGCTCCGCCAGCTCGCGCGAGAGTTCGCCTACCACGTCGAGCTCTCGCCCGCCGAGGTGCTCGCCCGCATCGAGACCGACCCCGACGTCCAGCTGATCTCCGGCTTCCCCGCGCGCGGCCGCAGCGACCGCAAGTTCCTCGCCGAGCGGGCCGGCCGCGGCTTTCGTGTCTGCCAGAACTTCGCCGCCAGCGGCACGGTCGACACCGGCCCCGCCGTCCTCCGCCGCCTCACCCTCGAGGCCGAACTCGTCGCCACCCCCCGCGGCACCCTCGTCCGCGCCCGCTTCGCCCGCGGCCCGCTGTCGCGGCAGGCCAGCTTCTACCTCATGTGGACCGCCAGCTTCGCCTGGCTCGGCCTCACCGGCATCACCGCCGCCAAGCTCGGACTCATCGCCGCCTTCCTCGCCCTCACCGTCCCCGCCTTCGTCTACGACCTCATGCGCGCGACCGGCAGCGACGAGGACCGCGTGCAGCTCCTGAACCTCATGTCACAGCTCCTCGGCCCGGCCCTCATCGGCGAAAACCCCGAGGAGAACATGCCCTACCGCCACGGCCACCGCCCGCCTGAGCCCCTCACGGCCGCCAGCCCCACACCGCCCCGCCACGACCCGCTCGACGACGACGACGACGACTGACCGTCCGTGTTATCTCCTCAGCGTGCAGATCTTCTCGCTCGAGGGCAACACCCAGCGCCTGGACGGCGGCGCGATGTTCGGCAACTGTCCCCGCGACGTGTGGGCCCGCTGGTCCCCGCCCGACGACCACAACCGCATCAACCTCGCCTGCCGCAGCATGCTCGTGCGCGAGGACAGCGGCCGCCACGTCCTCCTCGAGACCGGCATCGGCGCCTTCTTCGACCCCAAGATGCGCGAGCGCTTCGGCGTCCAGGAGCCCGAGCACGTCCTCCTCCGCTCGCTCGCCGAGCTCGGCCTCACACCCGCCGACATCGACATCATCGTCCTCTCGCACCTCCACTTCGACCACGCCGGCGGCCTCCTCAGCGCCTGGTCCCCCGACCACGCGCCGCAGCTGGTGTTCCCGCGCGCCCGCTACCTCGTCAGCGCCGCCGCCTGGCAGCGCGCCCTCCACCCGCACCCGCGCGACCGCGCCTCCTTCATCCCTGTCCTTCAGGACATGTTGCAGGCCACCGGCCGCCTCGAGGCGATCGACGGCCCGCACAGCGACACCCTCGGCCCGGCCTACCGCTTCCACCTCTCCAACGGCCACACCCCCGGCCTCATGCTGACCCGCGTCGAGGGCGGGCAGCCCGGCCCGATCACCTTCATGGGCGATCTCGTGCCCGGCGTCCCCTGGGTGCACCTGCCGATCACCATGGGCTACGACCGCTTCCCCGAGCTCCTCATCGACGAGAAGGAGGCCCTGCTCGCCAGCATCGTCGCCGAACACGGCTGGGCCTTCTACACCCACGACCCCGCCGTCGCCGCCAGCCGGGTCCTGCGCTCCCCCGAGGGCCGCTTCTCCGCCGCCGAGCCGCGCCCGCATCTGCGCGCCTGAGAGAGCCAGCCCGCCCCTGCCGAAGACTTGCCTCCGCGCCACACCCGGGCGACGATCCGCGGTCATGCAACGCCGCCGCGCCCTCGTCCCCCTCCTCGCCCTCGCCTGTCTCACCGCCTGCAAAGGCGACGACGGCATCGACTCCGGCCTGCCCGCCAGCAAACCCGCCGACGAGCTGCCACCCGACGAGCAGACCCAGCTCTGCGAGGCCACCCAGGACTACGTCAACGAGCGTGTCGGCCCCGAAGCCCTCCATCGCTTCGAGTGCACGATCGAGGGCGTCGCCGAGTCCCTCGCGGGCGACCAGTCCGTGGCCACCTGCGCCAAGGCCCGCGACGCATGCATCGCCATGCCCGACCCGGACGCGGACCCCGTCGACCCCAACGCCACCTGCGAGCTCGGCGTCGACTGGACCACCTGCAAGGCCAGCGTCAGCGAGCTCGAGGCCTGCTTCACCGAGTACGCCGACCAGGGCGCCGCCGCCTTCAGCAGCTACTCCTGCGACAAGATGGCCGAGTACGCCAAGATGCTCCCCACCTACGACCCGTCCCTCCTCGAGCCCGGCCCGGCCTGCCAGGACGCCCAGGCCAAGTGCCCGGGCCTCTTCGGCTCGGGCACGGACGCGATGACCGGCTAGAGCCGACACACACGAGCGGGAGGCCAGCCGCCTCCCGCCGCCCTCAGATCACGTCCGTGAGCTTCGCCGCCACGCCGAACACGCCGAGGCACATCTCATCGAGCGTCTCCTCGCCGAGCACGACATCCTTCGGCTCGCTCAGCCCCTGCTCGCCGAGCGCCTTGACCACAAACGGGTTGCTCATCGAATTGTTGTACGTGCAGCGCAGGTACACCGTGTCGCCCAGGCGCACCCGCGGCACCTTGTCGAGGTCCGCGTCGTAGCTGTAGAGCCGCTGCCACTGGAAGTCCCAGCGCGGCGTCTGCAGCAGGCACTCGGCCGCGTCCTCGTCCGGCTGCGGGTCCTTGTGCTGGACCCCGATGACCATATCGGTGCCCACGTAATGCATGTGGGTCGCCACGCCGAACACCCGCAGCTCCGGGATGTCGGCGTCATCCAGGCTGATCAGCATCTCCTCGGTGTGGTTCTCGGCGCCGGCCGGGATGCGGAACACCGGCACCCCGTTCGGGTCGTTGGGCCCCGGCTGCAGGCCCCCGTTCGCGCTGCCCTCGTTGCCCACCAGCGCCAGCAGACCGACGTAGGTCGGCAGGCCCGGCGCGAGGCTGAAGTCGATCGAGGTGCTGTCGTCGCGCTCCTCCTCGCCCGTCGGGTGGTAGTGCACGCTCAGGACGATGCGCGAGCCAGCCGCGACCCGCATCGCCACGTCCTTCGGCGGCACAAACGGCACCGAGCCCGGCGCCCACACGCCGATCAGCCCGGAGGTGTTGATCCCCGGCCCGCCGAAGCATGAATAAGGCTCGCCGTTCTTGCCGACCTTGGCCGCCGACTCACCCGACTCATCCACGTAGGCCAGCACGTGGTGGACGATCTTCGAGTTACCCGCGTTGATCTGCAGGCCGTCGAGCCAGGTGTCCTCGGTGAAACCCGTGTCGAGGCTAAAGCAGAGGTACTGGTCCTTGTTGCCCGCGATCGTCACCCCGCTGGGGATCTTCAGGCTCACATCCGTGTCCTTGAGCACCAGGTCCACGGCCGGCGGGATCGGCTTGGCCGTCGCCGCGTCGCCCTCGGGCGTGTCCTGATCGATCCACGCGCGCAGCAGCTCCAGCTCGTCGTCGGCCAGCCGCGGGTCGTCCTTGAAGTCGTGCCGCGGCGCGCAGATGTCGGTCGTCTCGGCCAAAAACGGCGGCATCGCCTTGCGCTCGACCGCGTCCAGCAGCGCCGCCGCGAACGGCTTGGCCTCCTCGTAGGTCTGCAACGCGAACGGCGCGATCCCACCGTCCACATGACACCCGCCGCACTTGCTCACGATCACCGGCGCCAGGTCCTGATGCCAGGTGACCGCCGCCGCCGGGCCCGAGTCGTCACCCGTGCTCCCCGGGCCGTCCGTCGTCGGCGCGGTGCTGCCAGCCGTGCTCGCGCTCGTGCTCGCCTCACCCGACTCGCCGCCCGTGTCGTCGCCCTTACAACCCGGCGCCGCAAGCAGCACCACCGCGGCGACAGACCCACACACCCGCGACAAAAAGTACACGCGACGCATTGTCATCTTGTGTACCGCGAGGGCGCGCGTCCTGGCAAGTCACCCGCGCGCTGGCGAGCCGCCCGTCGCGAGATGGGCATGCCCGCACACGAGAGATCGCACGCCCGCGCCCTAGTTTTTGGCGAACACCTCGACCTCGACCGAGCCGAGTGTCCAGGTGTTTTGCCCATGGTTATGCAGGTGGAAATACACCGGCGTGCCGGCGTCGGCCGCGAACTTCGCCGGCACATCGATCGCATACGCGTTGGCCTTGCCCGGGATCGCGATCTCCTGCTCCCACACCAGCGAATCACCGACTTGCAGCGCCACATGAGCCGTCGCCGGCTCGGCCGCGACCAGGTCGAAGTGATAGAGCGACGCGACGATCCGCGCACCCTTCACGATCGCCGCCCGCCCCGGCTGCGAGAACATCCCGTAGTTGCACAGCAGCGTGTTGATCTCGAGCCCCTGCGCCTCGAACAACCACCCGCCCAGCGGACAGCTCACCTCGGCCGGACGATGCGACACCAGCGGATCCATCGCCGCGGGCACGGGCTGCCACAACATCGGCAGCACCAGCGGCACCAGCTCCCCCTCGGTCGGGTCTTCGACCGGACCCGTGGTCGGCTCGCCGCCACTATCCGTCTCCCCGGCCTGGGTGCTCGCCTCGGTCCCGGCGTTCCCCCCACAGCCACTCAGGAACACAACACCGATCACCAGGGCCGCTCGCACACCCGCCAGCATACGCGAGCGACCAGCCTCTGGGCTATGGTCTCTCCCCGTGCGCCGCACCCCCCTCGCCCTCGCCCTGCTCGTCCTCGCCTGCCGCCGCGACACCCCGCCGCCGATCGCCCCGATCGCCCCGATCCAGGCCACCCCCGCGCTCACCTGTCCGCAACCATCAGCCGACCTCGGCCATCGCCCCCCGCAGATCGTCGGCGACGGCCGTGACGCGACCGACGGCCCCGCCGCCCCGCTCCGCGAGGCCGAGCAGCAGCGCCGCCTCCGCGGCCTGCTCGCCCTCGACGCTGGCCGCTTCGACCTCGCCCGCGCCGAGTTCGCGGCGATCCTCGAGGTCTCCCCCGGCAACCTCGGCGTCAAGGCCCTCCTCGACGTCGCCACCGCCGCCATGCTCTCCGCCCAGGACAGCGCCGCCCGCAGCTTCGCCAACCAAAGCCCCACGATCGTGCCCCCGCCGCCGTGGCGCTACACCCTCATCAAGCCGCTCGCTATCGAGACCGGCGCGCCGCCGAAGCTGGTCCAGGTCGCCCGCAAGGCCAACGCGATCACCGACGAGGCCGAATGGCTGCGCCGCCACAACCTGCGCATCCCCGAGTACGAGGTCCCAAACCCGATGCGCGGTCAGCCCGGCAACCTCCCGCCGAACCTCCCGCCCACCTTCGGCAACGAGCTGCTGATCCAGGCCATCGCCCACCCGGACCACACCATCCTCGTCTACGGCCCCAACTACGCCGACGGCCGCCACCTCGCCGTCCTCGACGATCGCGGCCAACTGCTCGCCTTCCTCGACTTCGCCGCCTACCGCCTCGCCCCCGACAACCTCCCGCAAGACCTCCAATTCGTCGAGCAGGGCGTGCAGTGGGCCGAGCTCAAGGACGGCATCCTCTACGTCTCCCACGGCCACCGCACCTACGCCCGCAGCAGCAAGGGCATGAACGCGTACATCACCGCCCTCGACCTCGCCACCGCCGAGCTGCGCTGGCGCAGCGAGCCGCTGGTCGCCGGCGCCGCCAACTTCGTCCTCGACGGCGGCTTCATCCTCACCGGCTACGGCTTCACCGCCGAACCCGACCACGTCGTCGTCCTCGAGCGACGCACCGGCAAGACCCTCAGCAAGACCAGGGTCGACAGCGCCCCCGAGTACCTGTTCCTGCAGGGCCGCCGCCTCCTCCTGCGCACCTACGACACCGACTACGAGTTCGACCTGCGCTGACCCGCGCGAGCCTGCTCGCCCGCTTCGCGCCCGCCGGGGCTGGCCCCCGGGCCCGCTTTCGCCGACAATCTCGCGGCATGTCCTTCCTCCGCGCCGACGGCAAGGCCGCCCTCTCGCGGGCCATCGTCGCATTCGAGGCCCGCACCGCCGCCGAGCTGGTGATCGTCGTCGAGCCCCGCGCCGGCCACTACCTCCACGTCCCCCTCGCCTTCGCCAGCCTCACCGCCCTCGCCGTGCTCGCCTTTCTCCTCTACGGCGAGCCGAGCTTCGCGCTCCACTGGTTCCTCATCGACCCCGTCGTCGCCGGCCTCGCCGTCGCCTACCTCGCCTCCAGCTGGTCCCCGCTCGAGCGCCTCGTCACCCCCGCCGCGCAGCGCGAGCGCTGGGTCCTGCGAGCCGCCCGCGCCGCCTTCGTCGCGCGCCACGTCGCCGACACCCGCGCCCGCACCGGCGTGCTCCTCTACATCGCCGTCAGCGAACGACGCGCCGTCGTGCTCGCCGACCTCGGCGTGCGCCAGGCCGTGCCCGCCGCCGCGTGGTCGCAGGCCACCGCGCCCCTGCTCGCGGCCGTCGCTCGCGGGGCGCAGGGCCTGGAGGTCGCGCCGCTGCTGGTCGCGCTCGGCGAGCAGTGCGGCGAGCACCTGCCGCGCCAGCCCGACGACGTCAACGAGCTCTCCGACGAGGTGGAGGGATGAGCCCTCGCGGCCGCCACCTCCTCATGTTC
>JBGAUO010000199.1:0-7031 GCA_044228605.1 Nannocystis sp.
GGTGTGGACTCGAAGTCCACGTACCCACAAGCGTCATGTCTTGGTTTCCCTCTTCCACTATCCAGTTTTCAGGGAGCCAGTCCTTGAAGGACTCTGCTTTCGCATCCCGCCTCCCGGTTGTCGCCGCCGCCTTCGCGCCGCCGCTCGTTCCGTTCAGGGGAGGCGGTTTCTACTCTTCGCCCTCCGGCGAGTCAAGACGATTTCTTCGTACCCGCTCGATTTCCGCCCAGTGGGCGTTCTGAGGCTCCCCGAGGCCGATCTGGACGACCCGCTGTGGGCGGCCGGGGAGCCGATCGAGGCCGCCATGGAACCTCGATCTGTGAATTTTGGGCTCTCGGGAGATCTGCCCGTGGGCTGGCCGTCGCCGATGAACCTGTCGCGGACATCTGGACGGCCCAGGATGCGATCTCAGCTCACAACTTCGATCAGGTCTGTGTACCCCGCGAGCGTCTGCCCCGCTTGCCTGCCCGCGACTTCTCGATCGGGTCGAGCTTGCCGAGCGCCCTGGCGTGCCGCGCCAGTGCCTCGATCCACTCGATCACCGCGTCCGCAGCCGGCATGACGTGGTGGTGGTAGCCCTGGCCTTCACCCGGCGCCCAGCGCAGGAACAACAACATAACCCGCCCGGTCAGATCGCCAGGAAGTTCCTCGCCGCCACGCAGGCTCAGCACTTGGTCCTTGCGTGTCCCTTTTGGCAATACGCCGAGCAACACGCGCCCGAGGGTCACATCAAGGCGCTGGGTCGCGGCCCCACCGTAGAGGCCGCGGCTCCACACCTGATCGACCTGGACCAGAACCACAAGGTCCGCAAAGCCGAGGCGCTGGGCGAGCCGTCGTTGGTCGATGACATCAGCCGGCGCCCGCCCAGACAACGCCATCGCAGTCTGGTTGTAGTGATCGTCGAAGGTATTGTCGTAGATCGGGTCCCACGCCACGGCATCGGCCGGCGGGGCCAGATCGCCGCGTGTACCCTGCTTCGCGCAACCTGCCAGCGCGACGCCTGTCAGCGCCAGCACGAAGGAAAGAGCCGCGAGCCGTCGTCTGCCGGTGCGCATCGGACCGCGAGAGTAGCGTATGCTCGGGTCCATGCGCACCTCGTGGCTTCGCCTTGCGGGCCTGGGCGTGGCCGCGTTTGGCCTCGCCGCGGCGGCCTGCGCCCTCGCCGGGCCACGCCCCTTCCCGCCACCCGTGCCGGCCGTCGTCGCCGCGAACCAGGCCGCCGGCGACCCCCACGTGGGCCGCTTCCTATATGAGGATGCCGTGACTGGGCTGCCCGAAGGGCCGACGCTTCGCGCCACGCTCGACACCGACGCCGGGGTGGTCCACTGCCGCCTGGACCCGAGCAATGCGCCGATCGCGGTGGCCAGCTTCGTCGGTCTGGCTCGCGGGCTCCGGGCCTACCAAGTCGCCGCCGACGGCCCCTGGGAACGTGGCCATTTCTACGATGGCCTGCCTTTTCACCGTGCTGAACCGGGGCAATTCGTTCAGACCGGGCGGCGCGGCGACCGCGAGTTCCCTGGCTTCCACCTGCAGGACGAGATGTCGATGGGCCACGCGTTTGACCGCATCGGCCTGCTGGCGCTGGCCAACTCGGGGGCGCCACACTCGAGCTCGGCCCAGTTTTTCATCACCACCGCCGCACTCGGCCACCTGAACGGAAAACACACGATCTTTGGCAGCTGCGACGACGAAGATGTGGTCCGCGAGTTGGAGCGACGTGCACTCGCAGATCCCTCGGCACCGCCGAAGATCCGCAGCATCAACATCACCCGTGGACCGTGACGTTCTTCACGATCATTTGGCCCGCCACGACAGGCCTTGTCGGCGCGCGGGCGACCGTGGGAAAACCCCCGCCATGTCAGCGACCTCCGCACGCACGCTCCTCGCTCCTGCCCTCCTCTTCGGCCTCGTCGTCGGCTGCACGGCGGCGGAGACCCCCAAGACCGACGCCAAGGCAGAGGTCAAGAAGGTCGAGGTCAAGGCCGACGCGAAGAAGATCGAGGCCAAGCCCGAAGCAAAAGCCGAGGCACCCAAACCGCCTCCGCTACCCGTTGCGCCGACCCCCAAGTACAAGAAGGGTCAGATCGTACGCGCAGGCCTCAGCGCAGAGGACGTGCTTGAGTACAACAAGGCCCAGGGCGATCCGATGGGGAAGATCGACCTGAAGACCGCTCTGGCCGGTGATCCGGTGCTCGAGGACACGAGCAAGGGCAAGCTGTTCGCCGAGTTCGACACGACCATGGGCAAGTTTCGCTGCGAGCTCTACGAGGAGAAGTCGCCGAACACCGTCGCCAACTTCGTCGGCCTTGGACGTGGCGTGCGGCCCTTCTATGACAAGAAGACCGACGAGTGGAAGAAGGCCCCGTTCTACGACGGCATCATCTTCCACCGCGTGATCCCAGGCTTCATGATCCAGACCGGAGACCCGCTCGGCGCCGGCACCGGCGGCCCCGGCTACCTGATCGCCGACGAGTTCGACGCGAGCCTGCGCCACGTCGGCGCGGGCATCCTGTCGATGGCCAACCGCGGCGTGAACACTGGCAGCTCGCAGTTCTTCGTGACCGTGGCCGCCACGCCGCACCTCGACGACAAACACGCGATCTTCGGCAAGTGCGATCCCAAGATCGCGATCAAGATCAGCGAGGTCAAGACCCGCTCGGAGCGCCCGCTTGATGAGGTGAAGATCAACAAGTTGACCTTCACGCGCGCCAAGAAGTGAGCCGAGCGGCCGCGCGACTCAGGGGGCGGCTGCGGAGGAGAGGTAGCGCCGCAGCCAGGTCTCCACCGGCCCGCCCTCGGCCGGCAGGCGTACGCCGAGGACCACGAGCCCGCCACCCGGGTCGCGGGCGAGGCCACGGGCCTCGGTGACTTCATCGGCTGGCTCGTCGATGCGCCATACCGGCGCGAGGTCGGCGGTGAATTGCGCGAGCCACAGGTGGCGGGCGCTGCCGCGACCGACCGACCCAGCGACGATCGGAGCCCCGTCGGCGGTCAACACGAGCGTGGACAGGGAGCCGGCGAGCCCCTCCCCGTGGAGTTCGGCGACCGGTGTGTCGCCACGGTCAGGATGGTAAAGCCGGAGAAAGCCACGCTCCGCTCCGACCGCGAGCTCACGGCCTGCGACCCACAGACCACCATCGTCTGCGAGCGCCGCCGCGAGCGCGATGAAGCCAATGCCGCCCTGATTGGGGGGATCTGGCAGCGCGCTCCAGATGCCCGCTCCGTCGCCGTCGAGGCGGCGAACGAGGGTCCGCCACGGAGAGGAGGAGCCGTCGTAGCCATCAGTGCCAATGGGCAACAACAGGTCGCGGTCGACAAGGAGGCCGTGAAACACGCCCGCAGAGACCGGCAACATCGGTTCGTCCCAGCGGGCGCTGCCAGTGGCATCGAAGCGACCGATCCACGCGTCGGGGACCTCGCATTCGGCCAGGCAACGCGACCCGGCGACCACCAGACCGCCGTCGCTGTCAATCGCCACCGCCTCGGCCCACTCATCGACGTTGACATCGTCGCCGTTCCAATGACCGGTCATCAGGTCGCCGCTGTTGAGCAGTTCGCCGGTGTCGCCCGCAAGCCAGGCGACCCATAGATCGACGCGGCGGTTTGCGAGCTCCTGGCTGCCACCGACCACAACAACAGTACCGTCGGCAGCGAGCGCGACGGCCCGACCAAAATCGCGGCCCTTCTGGTCGCCATTGTGGCGGGCCTCCCAGACCCGAGCGCCGTCGAAACCCGCGAACCTGGCCGCCCACACGTCACTCAGCGCCGGATTGCTCACCTGCGCAAGGTCGCCGGCGATCACCGCATCGCCCGACGGCTCGAGCGCCAGTGCGTGCGCATCTCCGGGGACCTTCACCGTCCACGCCGGTGTCGGCGGACAGTCGAAGGTGCACGCCGGCTCACCGCTGCTCGTCTCGGCGTCGGAGTTGCCGGTCTCCGGTCCGGCAGAGGTGGAGCCCTGACCGGTGGAGCTCAGGTCTGGTGGCCCGCTGCTGCTGCTCACCGACAGCACAACGCCGGTCGCCTCGCCGAGGCCCTGCGCATCAAAACCGCAGGCCGCGGCAAGACCGATCAGCGATGCGCTGGCCCAGGGCAAGTGGCGACGGATCGGCATCGGCGCGGAAAAGAGCCTCAGCCTAACACGCCATACGGGCGACGCGCAGTAATGCCCGGCCCGCCAGAAGCCGCGCTCTCTGCATCTGACGAGCGCTCCGATGCACAACGCCCGCCCCCCGGGAGATCTCCCGGAGGACGAGCGCACGAGGGACGGGGCTTGAGACCCGACGAAGCTGCGTGGAGTTTCGCGCGCTGGCGGCTTCGGGCTATGACCCCTGGCATGACTGAACTTGCAGCCCTCGAGGCCCAGCTCAACCAGCTCATCCTGGCTGGCGAGCCGCTCGCCGCCTTCGAGCGCTTCTATAGCGACGACGTGGTGCTGCAGGAGAACACTGCGCCGGAGATCGCCGGAAAAGCGCGCAACCGCGAACGCGAGGCCGCGTTCTTCGGCTCGATCGCAGAGACAACAGTCCAGTTGCTCGGCTCGGCCGTCGGCGAGGGCGTGACCTACTCCGAGTGGATCTACGAGCTGCGCTTCAAGGACGGCCGTCTCGTCCGCCTGACCGAGGTCTCCGCCCGACGCTGGCGCGCCGGCCTCGTGGTGCACGAGCGCTTCTACTACAATCCTGCGGCCTGACGGACGACGAACCGGCCGCTCGCGGATCGAGCGGCCGGCGCTTCACGGTTCACGGCGCGTGCGTCGAGGCAGTCAATGCACGCCGCTCTCGTGTGCCTCGCGGTCCTTGCGGCGGCGCTCGTCGAGGTAGCGGTTGACCTCGCGCCAGTCGACCGGCGAGGTGACATCAACACCCGCGAGGAACTTTCGCAGCGCGACGTTCGGGTGGTCCTCCGGGAGCGGCACAAGGGCCCAGCGGAGCACGTCGTCGATGGTGTCCGCGAGCTTGATGTCGAGGGCCTTGAGTACGTGCTTGGGCACGTCCGCGAGGTCCTTCTCATTGTCCCGCGGGCAGATGACCGTCTTCATTTCGCCGCGGAAGGCGGCGAGGATCTTGTCCTTGAGCCCGCCGATCGGCAGCACCTTGCCACGGAGGTTGATCTCACCGGTCATGGCGACGTCCTTACGGACCGGCACCCGAACCAGCGCGGACACCAGCGAGGTGACGATCGTGACGCCCGCGCTCGGGCCATCCTTGGGCACCGCGCCCTCGGGGAAGTGCACGTGGAAGTCGACGTGCTCGTGGAAATCGGGCTCGAGACCAAACGACGGGCTGCGCGAGCGAACGTACGTGACGGCCGCCTGCGAGGACTCCTGCATGACCTCGCCAAGTTTGCCAGTGAGGGTGACCTTGCCCTTGCCCGCGGTGAGGGTGACCTCCGCGGGCAGAAGATCGCCGCCGAAGATCGTGACAGCCAGACCGTTGGTCATGCCGATCTGGTCGCTCGCGTCGGCGCTGTTGTAGCGGTACTTCTGGGCGCCCAAGAGGCGCTGGACCAGGCGCAGGTCGACCTTGAAGGACTTCTTCTTCTTGCCGTCCTTGACGTACTCGCGGGCCAGCTTGCGCACCACCGAGGACACCGCACGCTCGAGCGAACGGACGCCGGCCTCCTTGGTGTAGTGGTGGATCAGCTCGCGGACCGCCTGGTCGTTGAAGGTGATCTCGGTGTTTTGCATCCCGTTGGCCTCGAGCTGCTTGGGGATGAGGTACTGCCGGGCGATCTTCTGCTTCTCTTCGTCGGTGTAACCGCTCAGCTCGATGATCTCCATGCGGTCCTGCAGCGGGAGCGGGATCGAGTGCAGCGAGTTGGCGGTGCACAGGAACAACACGTCGCTGAGGTCGTAGTCGAGATCGAGGAAGTGGTCGACGAAGGTGTTGTTCTGTTCGGGGTCGAGGACCTCGAGCATGGCGGCCGACGGGTCGCCGCGGAAGTCCATCGAGATCTTGTCGATCTCGTCGAGCAGGAACACGGGGTTGTTGCTGCCAGCCTTGCGCAGACCCTGGATGATCTTGCCCGGCATCGCGCCGATGTACGTGCGCCGGTGGCCGCGGATCTCGGCCTCGTCGCGCACGCCGCCGAGGGACACACGAACGAATTTGCGGTTGGTGGCCCGGGCCACGCTCTTCGCCAGCGATGTCTTGCCGACACCCGGCGGTCCGACGAGGCAGAGGATCGGCCCCTTGAGCTTGGGGACCAGCGACCGCACCGCGAGATACTCGATGATGCGCTCCTTGGGCTTATCGAGGCCGTAGTGATCGGCGTCGAGGATGCTCTCGGCCTCGGCGATGTCGAGCTTCTCGACCGTGCGCTCGTCCCACGGCAGCGCGAGCACGGTGTCGATGTAATTGCGGACGACGGTCGCCTCGGCGCTCATCGGGCTCATCATCTTGAGCTTGCGCAGCTCCTTCTTGAGGCGATCAGCCGCCTCGGCGCTCATCTTGCGCCGACGGACCCGCTCTTCGAGCTCCGCGATCTCGTTCTTGAACTCGTCCTGGCTGCCGAGCTCCTTCTGGATCGCCTGCATCTGCTCGTTGAGGTAGTACTCCTTCTGGTTCTTCTCCATCTGCTTCTTGACGCGCGTGCGGATCTTCTTCTCCACCTGGAGAATCTCGATCTCGTTCTGCATCAGCTCGTAGAGCTTCTCCAGGCGGGCGCGGATGGACTCGGTCTCGAGCAGCTCTTGCTTGGCGGTGAGCTTGAAGTTGACGTGCGCCGCGATGGTGTCGGCCATGCGCGACGGGTTGTCGATGCTCTGCACGCTGACCGCCAGCTCCGGCGGGACCCGCTTGTTGAGCTTCACGTAATTCTCGAAGGTCTGCTGCACGGAGCGCATCAGCGCCGAGATCTCGGCCTCGTCCTCGGCGCTCACCGGCGCCGGCTCGAGCAGCTCAGCCTCGACGAGGAAGTACTTGTCGTGGTCGATGTAGCGGCCGATGCGGGCGCGGCTCTTGCCCTCGACCAGCACCTTTACGGTGCCGTCAGGCAGGCGAAGCAGCTGGATGATGGTGCCGATGGTG
>JBGAUO010000019.1:0-52252 GCA_044228605.1 Nannocystis sp.
GACGACGCGCCGCTTCGGCGGGACCGGGCTCGGCCTGACGATCGCCAGTCGCCTGGTCGGGCTGATGGGCGGGGAGATCGGGGTCGCGAGCGAGGTCGGGGTCGGCAGCACCTTCACCTTCGACGCGGTGTTCGCCGAGGTCTCGGCCGACGCGCCGGTGCGCCGCGCCGCGCCGCCGCCGCTGGCCGCGCGGGCGGCCAACAGTCGCCGCCTCGAGATCCTGCTGGCCGAGGACAACCCGATCAATCAGCGCGTGGCGGTGGAGATCTTGAAGCGCATGGGCCACACGGTCACCGTGGTGGCGGACGGGCAGGCGGCGGTCGAGGCGGTCGAGCGTGGACACTACGACCTGGTGCTGATGGACGTGCAGATGCCGATCATGGACGGCTGGCAGGCGACGACGGCGATCCGCCGCAGTCCGCACGCGCACGCCCGCCGCACGCGGGTGGTCGCGCTGACGGCCCGCGCCACCGAGGAAGATCGCAAGCGCTGCATGGCGCACGGGATGGACGGGTTCCTCACCAAGCCGCTGCAGGTCGCGGAGCTGCTGCAGCTGTGCGAGGAGGGCAAGACGCCGGAGCGGCCGGTGGCGCCGTCGGGGCCGGTGGTCAGCGCGGGCGGCGAGCGGCCGGCGATCGACGACTGGCCCGGCGTGCTGCAGCGGGTCGGCGGCTCGCCGCAGCTGCTCGCCAAGTTGGTCGGGATGTTCCGTGAGGAGCTGCCGGCGTCGCTCGCCGAGCTGCGGGCGACGCTGAAGGCGGGCGAGGGGCTGCGGCGGACGGCGCATCGCATCGCCGGCACGGTGGGGATCTTCAACGCAGGGCAGGCGCTGGCGCTGGCGCGGGAGGTCGAGCAGCGGGCGCCGGAGCGGGCGCCGGAGCTGCCGGCGCGGGTCGAGGCGCTGTGCCTCGAGCTCGGGCGCCTCGAGGCGGAGCTGGTGGCGCGCAGCGCTGCGTTGTAGCGGCCAACACCTCGTGTGACCGCGACGGTGGCGGAGCTGGTGGTGCGTGGCGCTGTGTTGTAGCGGCCAGCGGGCGGGACGGGTGGCCCGCGGGCGGGACGGCGGCGGGCGTGGTGGCGAGGGATGTCGCGGTGGTGGGCTGGCACGCGGCTTGAAGAGCGGGTTGCATGCACGAGCATGTTTCGTATCCGGTGGAGTACGCGCGGCGGGAGCGGATGGGGCCGCCGATCGGCTTTGTGCCGGCGCTGGAGGAGGCCTTCGACGAGCCGGCTGGTGGGGTGCGACAGGCGATCGAGCGGCCGCGCGAGCGCATGCTGGCGTTCGGGCCGACGGCGCTGAGCAACGTGGAGCTGGTGGCGCTGCTGCTCGGTGGTGGGCACGCGGAGCAGCGGGCGCTGGCGCTGTTGCAGCAGATCGGGGGCGTCGGCGGGCTGCTGCGCTGTGTGCCGGCGGAGCTGCTCGAGGTCGCGGGGGTCGGGGCGGCGTCGGCGACGGCGATCTGCGCGGCGGTCGAGCTGGCGCGGCGGATCGGTCAGCTGGAGATGCCGTTCGAGTCGCCGATCCGCGGGCCCGAGGATGTGCGTCGGTACTTGCGGGCGAGCCTGCAGGGGCGCTCGCAGGAGGTGTTTGTCGTGCTCGGGCTGGACGGCAGGCAGCGGGTGCGCCTGGTCCGCGAGGTGGCGCTGGGGTCGAGGTCGGGGGTGGAGGTCACGCCACGCGAGGTGTTTCGTCCGCTGGTCCGGGCCGGGTCGCATTCGGTGCTGCTCGTGCACAATCACCCCGGGGGGGAGCTGCGGCCGAGCGCGGCGGATCTGCGGCTGACGCAGCGCCTGGTCGAGCTCGGCGAAGTGCTGGGGATCCCCGTGCTCGATCACCTGATCGTGACGGATGAGGGGATGAGCTCGCTGGCGGGGCTGGGGCTGCTGCCGCTGCCGCGGGAGGACACACCATGAGGTGGCGCTGGCGGTGTTCAGGGGCGCAGCAGCGGCTGCAGGTGCTGCCACACGGTCTCGGCGACGATGACGTGCCCCGCGGCGGTGGGGTGGATGCCGTCGCCCTGGTTGAGCTTGGGATCGCCGGCGACGCCCGCGAGCAGGAAGGGGATCAGCGGGGTTTTGTACTCGTCGGCGAGCGCAGGGAACATGTCGCGAAATGCGGCGCTGTATTCGGGGCCCATGTTCGGGGGGACTTGCATGCCGGCGAGCAGGACACGGGCGCCGGCGGCCTGACCGCGGGCGATGATCTTGCCGAGGTTGGCCCTGGCTTCGGCGACCGGGAGGCCGCGCAGGCCGTCGTTCGCGCCGAGCTCGAGGATGATGACAGCTGGCTTTTGGGACAGCTGCCAGTCGATGCGCGCGAGGCCGGCGGCGGTGGTGTCCCCGCTGATGCCGGCGTTGACGACGCGATACTTGAGGCCCGCGGCGTCGATGCGCGCTTGCAGGAGCGTGGGCCAGGCCTGCGACTGCGCGAGGCCGAGGCCGGCGGTGAGGCTGTCGCCGAGCGCGAGGATCACCGGCGCGTCGGCGACCGGCGCGGCCGCAGAGGATGGCGAAGGCGTGGCCTCGACGGGGCGCGCGGGCGTGGTGGCGCCGCAGGCGAGCAGCAGCGCGGCGAGGAGGACGAGGGGGCGGAAGGGCATCGCTGGGTAGGTGCCGCGAGGGCGCATGCAGGGTACCTTGTCGCCACCGAGATGATCGAGATCGTGGGCCTGACCAAGACGCTGTACTCCGGGGACCGCCCGCTGCAGATCCTCCACGGCATCGACCTGAAGGTGCCCGCCGGGGAATTCGTGGCGATCATGGGGCCCTCGGGTTCGGGCAAGTCGACGCTGCTGGGGCTCATCGCTGGGCTCGATACGCCGAGCTCGGGGAGCGTGACCCTGGCCGGGCAGACGCTGACCGGGCTCGGGGAGGACGCGCTGGCGCGGCTGCGCGGGCGCACGCTGGGCTTCGTGTTCCAGTCATTTCACCTGATCCCGACGCTGACTGCGGAGGAGAACGTGGCGGTGCCGCTCGAACTGCGCGGGGATCGCGACGCGCGAGCGCGAGCGCGGGCGCTGCTGGCGACCGTGGGACTGGCGGAGCGCGGGCACCATCTGCCGGGGCAGTTGTCTGGCGGTGAGCAGCAGCGGGTGGCGCTGGCGCGGGCCTTCGTGGCCGAGCCGCCGATCTTGCTGGCGGACGAACCGACGGGGAACCTCGACTCGGCGACGGGTGAGCGGGTGCTGGCGCTGCTGGCCGACCTGCGGGCGCGGGCGGGTACGACGATGGTGCTGGTGACGCACGACGCGGGGCTGGCGGCGCGGGCGGACCGGGTTGTGACGCTCAAGGACGGGCGCATCGATTCGGATCGGCGGCGGGCCACGTGAGGCCGGGATTCTTGCTGCGGATGGCGGTCCGAGAGGTCCGCACGGGGTGGCAGCGGCTGCTGTTCTTCTTGCTGTCGATCGCGGTGGGGGTCGGGGCGCTGGTGGGGATCGCGTCGTTCTCGGCGAACCTCGAGGGGGCGATCCGCCGCGAGGCTCGCACGCTGATGGCCGCGGACGTTGAGATCACCTCGTCGCAGCCGTTCGACGACACGACGATGGCGGGGGTGCAGGCGCTGGCGGGGGTCCGAACGGCGGAGCTGGCCGAGATGCCGTCGATGGCGGCGCGGGTCGACGGTACGCGCAGTCAGCTGGTCGAGCTGAAGGCGGTGCGCGGGGGCTATCCGTTTTATGGCGCGCTGGTGGTCGAGCCGGACCGGCCGCTACCGGAATTGCTGGTCGAAGGGATCGTCGTCGAGGAGGGGCTGCTGCTGCAGCTCAATGTTTCGCTGGGGGACCAGGTGAAGCTCGGGAGCCGCCGCTTCACGGTGGCGGGGCTGCTGCGGCGCGAGCCTGACCGCGTGGCCGCGGCGTTTAGCCTCGGGCCGCGGGTGTTGATGGCCCTGGAAGACGTGGAGGCGGCGGGGCTGATCACGGTGGGCTCGCGGGTGCGCCACCGGATGCTGCTGGCGTTGTCACCGGAGCAGGACGCAGTGGCCGTGGCGGCGGAGCTCGATGCGGCGCTGCCGGACGAGCGCGTGCAGGTGCGCAGCTTCGAGGCGGCCCAGCCGACGTTGCGGATGTTCCTGGCGCGGATGCGTGACTTCCTGCGGCTGGCGACGCTGGTGACGCTGGTGCTCGGGGGGCTCGGGGTGGCGCAGAGCATCCGCGTGTTCTTGCAACAAAAGCAGGACACGGTGGCGATCCTCAAGGTGCTGGGAGCGAGCACGGGCGAGGTGACGGCGGTGTTCGTGGTCCAGTGCCTCGGGTTGGCGCTGCTCGGCAGCGGACTTGGGCTCGGCTTGGGGGCGCTGATCCAGCAGGTGCTGCCGCGAGTGGTCGGTGAGCTGCTGCCCGTGGAGATCGTGGGGGAGTTCGTGCCCTCGGCGGCGCTCGAGGGGCTGGCGGTCGGTGTGGTGACGGCGCTGCTATTTTGTCTGCTGCCGCTGCTGGCGATCCGCGGGGTGGCGCCGGCGCAGATCCTCCG
This sequence comes from Nannocystis sp., assembly GCA_044228605.1. Taxonomy (GTDB): domain Bacteria; phylum Myxococcota_A; class Polyangia; order Nannocystales; family Nannocystaceae; genus Nannocystis. The sequence goes on from JBGAUO010000019.1 coordinate 4,474, forward strand.
GCGCGAGCTGGCCGCGGTGCCTCCGGTGGCGGATCGACGCGCGCGGGTGTTGGCGTTGCTGGTGCTGGGGGGCGGTCTGGTCGGGCTGGCGGCGTGGCTGGCGGGGTCGTGGCGGCTGGGGGCGATCTTCGTGGGAGGGGTCGCGGCGGCCCTGTTGGTGCTGGCGGGGGCGAGCGCGGCGGCGCTGGCGGTGCTGCGCAGGTTGCCGCGGGCGCGCTCGTTGAGCGCGCGCCAGGGGCTCGGCAATCTGACGCGGCCGGGCTCGCAGGCGGCGGCAGTGATGGTGTCGCTGGGGCTCGGTGTGGCGGTGATCGCCCAGATCCAGCTGGTGCAGTCGGGGTTGCTGGCGCGGGTCGCCGACGACGCACCGGCGGACGCGCCCAACTTCTTCTTTGTCGGGATCTTGCCGGACCAGGTCGAGCCGTTTCGTGCGCTGCTGACAGCCCAGGGGGCCCACGACGGGCACCGTCTGGTGCCGATCGTGCAGGCAAGGTTGGCGCGGGTCGGCGGGCGCGAGGTGGCGGACATGCAGTTCGCTAGCGAGTCCGATGAGCGCAGCGTGACCCGCGAGTTTGCGATCACGTGGCAGGACGAGCTGCCGCCAGGAAACGAAGTCATCGCGGGATCCTGGTGGAGCGCGGAGGCTGCGGGGCGCGAGTCGTGGGTGTCGGTGGAGGACAGTCTGGCGCGGCGCATCGAGGTGGAGGTCGGCGAGGAGCTCGTGTTCGACATTCAGGGGGTGCGAGTGCCGACCAGGGTCGAGAGCGTGCGCGCGGTCGACTGGGGGCAGCTGCAGACCAACTTCATGTTCATCCTGACGGCCAAGGCGCTGACGGGGGCGCCGACCTCGTGGGTGGCGACGGCCCGATCACGGCCGGGGATCGAGGGGCGGCGGGCGCTGCAGGCGGCCGTGATCGCGGCGATGCCAAACGTGACGGCGATCGACGCGGCGGAGGTGATCGAGCGGGTGCAGGCGCTGGTCGATCGCATCGCCGGGGTCATCCGCTTCATGGCCGGCGCGAGCGTGCTGGCGGGGCTCGTGATCCTCGCAGGGTCGATCGCGGCGACGAGGTTTCGTCGGGTGCGGGAGGCGGCGATCTTCAAGGCGCTGGGGGCGACACGCGGCGTGCTGCTGCGTTCGCTGGCGATCGAGTACCTGCTGCTCGGACTGGTCGCGGGAGTGGTCGGGACGGCCGTCGGGGCGGGGCTGGCGTGGGGGGTGCTGACGCTCGTGCTGGGGATCCCCTGGCACGCGCCGTGGGCGGTGATGCTTGGGCTGCCGGTGGCGACGGCGGTGCTGACGGTGCTCGTGGGGCTCGGGGCGCTGCTCGGGGTGATCGCAGAGAAACCACTCGCGGTGCTGCGCGCGGAGTAGGGTCAGAACGAGGAGCCGGGCTGCTGGAGGAACACGAGCTCCTCGGCGGTGCTCTCGCGGCCGAGGATGGCGTTGCGGTGGGGGAAGCGGCCGAAGCGGGCGATGATCACCCGGTGCTTGTCGGCGTAGTCGGCCCACAACGGGGTCGGGAGCTCGCGCGTCAGCTGGCAGCTGCGGTCCTGGTCGGCGAGCGACTCGCTGTGCTCGAAGGGGAGGTAGATGAAGAGGCGCTCGTGCTCGCTGAATTCGCGGTCGAGCCCGGCATCGACGAGGGCGCGGGCGTGCCCGAGGGCCCTGGCGTCGCAGGCGAAGGCGTCGGCGCTGCCGCGGTGAAGGTTGCGCGGGGCCTGGTCGAGCAGGAGGATCAAGGCGAGGGCGCCGCGCGGGGTGCTGGCCCAGGCGTCGAGCTCGCCGCGGGCAGCCTGGGCGTGCAGCGGGCCGAGAGCTTCGCGGAGGCGGGTGTCGAAGGCCTCGCTGCGGGCGAACCAGTGCGGCTGGGTCGCGGCCGAGAACCAGAACTCGAGGACCTCGTCGGTGGTTTGCGCGGGCATGCGAAAAGCATGGCGGAAGGCGGCGCGTGAACGCAAGTGGCGGTCAGCGCAGGAACAGGAGGGCGACGCCGGCGATCGCAAGGGTGGCGCCGGCGAGGTCTTGCCAGCGGATCTGCTCGTGGTCGATCCAGGCGGAGAGGGGGATCACGAGCAGCGGGGTGGTGGCCATGATGCTGGCGGCGACGCCGGTCCCTGTGTTTGCGACGGCGACCAGCGAGAGCGAGACGCCGAGGAACGGGCCGAGGAAGGCGCCGCCGCCGGCGAGGAGGAGCGCGCCGCGATCACGCAGGGCGGTGGTGAAGGTCGGCCAAAATCCGATCGCGGTGTAGATCACGGCGAAGCCAGCGAGGCCGGCGAGGATGCGCACCTGGGTGGCGGCGAAGGGGTCGTAGCCGGCCATGCCGCGCTTGCTGAGGACCAGGCCGCCGGCCTGGCCGAGGGCGCCGCCGAGGCCGAGCCATACACCTGTACGAAAAGACCTGTCCTTGAGGACCTGTCCTGTGGGGCTGGCGATGCGGGGTCGGGCCGCGAGCACCCAGGCGATGCCGGCGATGGTGAGGGTCATGCCGAGCGCGGCGAGCGGGGTGAGGGACTCGTCGAGGGCGATCCAGCCGAGCAGGGCGGCCATCGGCGGGGCGGTGGCCATCAGGAGGAGGGCGAGGCGAGGGCCGAGGAGGACAAAGGCGCGAAACAGACACAGGTCGCCGAACACGAAGCCGACGAGGCCGGAGACGGAGAGCCAGGCCCACTGGTCGGGGGTGGCGTCGGTGGGCAGAGGGAGGCCGCGGACGAGCAGACCGAGGACCGCGGAGAAGAGGAGGGCGAAGCCGAGGCGGACGAGGTTGAGGGCGAGGGCGCCGATCCGGCGGCCGGCGCGGGTGAAGGCGAGCGAGGAGACGGCCCAGCAGATGGCGGTGGCGAGGGCGGCAAGCTCTCCGGGGTGGTCGCGCAGCACGGCGGGACTGTAACCGAGCGGGGCGCGCAGGGGCGTAGACTGTGGCCGCGATGGAGGCGCTTCAGGAGTTGCTCGGGGCCGGGGAGGCGTCGCTGTGGGCGATGTTCGTGGTGAGCTTCCTGGCGGCGACGGTGCTGCCGATCGGTTCGGAGCCGCTGCTCGTCGCGCTGGTGCGGCTGCATCCGGAGCAGATGGCGGCGATCGTGGGGGTCGCGACGCTGGGCAATACGCTCGGCGGGATGACGAGCTACGCGCTGGGCCGCGGGGCGGCTCGTCTGGCGCCGGAGGCTCAGGGCTCGCGGGCGACGCGGTGGTTGCAGCGCTTCGGGGCGCCGGCGCTGGTGCTGGCGTGGTTGCCGATCGGCGGCGACCTGCTGTGTGTGGTGGCGGGGTTCATGCGCCTGTCCTGGTGGCAGTGCGCGCTGTGGATGTTGCTCGGCAAGCTGGGGCGCTATTGGTTGCTGGCCGGGGGGGCGCTGCTCATCTAGCTGACCTTGTCGCGGCCGAGGCTGCTGTACACGTCCTCGAGGTCGGAGCGGATCTTGGCGAGGGAGATGACCTCGACGTCGGCGAGGACTAGCTCTTTGAGGAGGAGGGCGGCCCGCTCCTCGCTGCCGTGGATGCGGACGCGGACGAGGCCGCGGTCGGCGGTGGTGGGGTCGACGATCTCCTCGCCCTTGTGGAGCGGGAGGACCTGCTCGATGAGGCCCTCGTGGCGGCGCAGGATCTCGAGCGCCCTCTGCAGGCCGCGGGTGACCTGGACCTCGTGGACGCGGCGGCCGACCTCGTAGCGGTTGATGACCTCCTCGACCGGGCCGGCGACCTCGAGCTTGCCCTTCTGGATGACCGCGACGGCGTCGCAGAAGCCGTCGAGCTCGCGCAGGATGTGGCTGCTGATGACGATGCCGACGCCCTCGCCGGCGACCTGCCGCAGGATCTCTCGCAGCTGGCGGCGGGCGAGTGGGTCGAGGCCGTCGGCGGGCTCGTCGAGGAGGAGCAGCTCGGGGCGGTGGACCAGGGTGCGGGCGATCGAGAGGCGCTGGCGCATGCCCTTGCTCATCTCGGAGACGCGGGCCTCGGACTTGCTGCTGAGGTCGAAGATCTGCAGGAGCTCGGTGACGCGGGCCTTGGCGGCGCTGTCGGACTGGCCGTAACACTCGGCGAAGAACTGCAGGTAGCCGGCGGCGGTCATGCCGGGGTAGAGGGCGTTGCCGTCGCCGAGGAAGCCGATCCGCTGGCGGATCTCGTAGCGCGCGGGCCAGGCGTCGCGGCCGTCCCACAGGACGCGGCCCTTGTCGGGACACTGCAAGGTGGCGAGGATCCGCAGGGTCGTGCTCTTGCCGGCGCCGTTGGGGCCGATCAGCGCGAGCACCTCGCCGCGCTTGATCGTGAGGTTGAAGCCCTGCACAGCGTCGCGCACGCCGTCGTAGGAGTGGTGGACGTCGTCGCACTGGACCTGTTGCATGCGCTTGCTTGCCTCCGCGGGCGAAGGACGCCTGGTCGCGGGTGAAAGTTCCCGCGGGAGATTCTCGCGGGTCGGCGATGGTACTAAAAATCGCGGGCTTTCGTTCCCGGCGGCGGCGACATGGGCATTCGCACCCGGAGCGGCGGCGCCGGCGGGTCCGCTGGGCGTACAATCTCGCGGCTCATGTCGCGCCTTGTCCTTGCCCGATTCGTAGCGAGCGTCGTCGTTGTCGCGGCGCTGGTCGTTGGTTGCCGCAAGCCGGCGCCTGAACCGGCGGCGCCGGAGGGGGGAGCAGGGGTGTCCGAGGACGCGCAGAAGCTGCCAGCGTTTGACATCAGCGACGGGTCGCAGTCGCCCGGTGGGGTGCCGTTCGAGCGCTTCTACGTGGAGCTGGGCGACGCGCCGGTGCGCGGCCTGGCGACGGCGCCGGTGACGATCGTGGCGTTCTCGGACTTCGAGTGCCCGTACTGTCTGCGCGGCCATCGAACGATCCAGCAGGTCGAGCAGGAGTACGGGGCCAAGGTGCGGATCGCCTACAAGGCGTTCCCGCTCGACTTCCATAGCCAGGCGATGTTCGCGGCCCTGGCGGCTCGCTCGGCCCAGGAGCAGGGCAAGTTCTGGGAGTTCCACGACCTGCTGTTTCGCCAGCGCGGCCTCGACATGAATCAGCTCGACGCCTACGCGCGCGAGGTGGGCCTCGACATGGACCGCATGCACGCCGACCTCGAGGCGCTGAAGTGGGGGTCGTCGGTGACCCGCGACATCCGTCAGGCGCGGCGCCTGGGGGTGACGGGGACGCCGTCTTATTTCGTCAACGGGCGCTTCCTCAGCGGCTCGAAGCCGATCGAGGTGATGCGCGAGGTGATCGACAAGGAGCTCGAGCTGGCGGCGAGCTGGGAGGCGAGCGGCGTGGCGCCGGACAAGTTGTACGCGCACGCGATCGCCAAGGGGTATCGCGAGGTGCAGTACTCGAAGCCGCGCAAGGGCCTGAAGCCCGACGTGATCTATCCGGTCCCGGTGGCCAACTCGCCGCAGCGCGGGCCGGCGCTGGCGCCGGTGACGGTCGTCGAGTTTGGCGACTTCGAGTGCCAGTTCTGCGCCCGCGGCAACGAGACCCTGGAGAAGATGCGCAAGCGCTACGGCGACAAGCTGCGGGTGGTCTTCAAGCACTTCCCGCTGTCGTTCCACGGCCACGCGTTCCTGGCTGCCCGCGCCGCGCTGGCGGCCGAGGCGGAGGGCAAGTTCTGGGAGTTCCACGATCGGCTGTATCAGACGCGGGCCGACTTCGATGACGAGAAGCTGATAGCGATCGCCCGCGAGCTCGGTCTGAACGCGAAGAAGTTCAAGGAGCGGCTCTACAGCGCCGAGTTCGACGCGAAGATCATCGCCGACCAGGAGCTCGGCGCGACGCTCGGGATCCGCGGGACGCCGGCCTACTTCGTGAATGGGCGCGCGCTCGACGGGGCGGTGCCGGACATCGAGTTTCGCCTGGCGATCCAGGAGGAGCTCGAGCGTGCCGAGGCGCTGCTGCGCGAAGGGGCGCCTGCCGCCGGGCTGTACGAGCGTCTCCTGGCGCCGAAGCGGGCTGAGCAGTCGGAGTAGCGAGCCTGGTCGTGTGTGCAGGGCCGCAGGCGAGGAAGGGCTCGGGGAACCACGGGGATTCCAGGGGAATCGGAAGATCTCACCGTATCGCTGGGTGGCGAGTCGCGCGGGGGTTGGACCTTGTCGCGATGGTTGCGCGCCGCTCTTGCTCAAGGGCGCGCTGATCGGCATCGTGTAGGTCTACAGTCGGACGAGCCGGGAGCTGTTCCCGGGCGACGTAGACACTCTACAGGCCGACGCCGGCCACATCGCCATCGCCTTGGAGACCGCCCGCACCACCCAGCTCGAAGCGCAGATCGTGGCCTCGGTGCACGAGAAGTCTGCGCTCATCGAGCATGCTACCAGCGCGGTCGGTATCGGTATCGCCGTGCTGCAGCCGGACGGGACGTTGGCGCAGGTGAGTCCGACGCTGCGCGAGATGGCGCGCGGGTGGCCCTCGGTGGAGGCGTGGTGGCAGGACGCCGCGCGCCAGCTGCCGCTGCCCGAAACGAGCCCTTGTCCGCGTTGTGGCGAGGCGCAAAGCCTGGGGCGCAGCGTCGCCGACCTGCATCACGGAGGCGGCCGTCAGGTGTTCGAAGTGACCTTCACGGGTCACTTCCACGAGTTCACCCGCGCGGAGGCGGGGCACGTGTTGCTGGTCAGCGACATCACCGGCCGCAAGATCAGCGAGGAGAACCTGCTGCAGCTGAACGAGGAGCTGACGCAGGCGCGCGACGCGGCGCTGGGGGCGAGTCGGGCCAAGAGCACCTTTCTGGCCAACATGTCGCACGAGCTGCGCACGCCGCTGAACGCGATCATCGGCTTCGCCGAGATGCTGGTCGAAGACGCGGAGCACCTGGGGGCGCGCCATATGGTGGCCGACCTCGGCAAGATCCGGATGTCCGGTACGCACCTGCTCGAGCTCATCAGCACGATCCTCGACCTGTCCAAGGTCGAGACCGGGCGGATGGAGCTCGAGATCCTCGAGTTCTCGCTGGGGGGGCTGATCCAGCGCGTGGCGACGATGCTGACGCCGATGGTGGCGAAGAACCGCAACATGCTGTCGCACAGCGTGGCGGAGGGGCTCGACCGCATGGTCGGCGACGAGACCAAGGTGCGGCAGATCTTGTTCAACCTGCTGAGCAACGCGGCCAAGTTCACCCGCGACGGGGTGATCAAGATCGAGGCTCACCCGCTGCACGAGGATGGCCGCGACTGGGTCATCTGCACGGTGAGTGACAGCGGCATCGGTTTCCGCGCCGATCAGATCGACAAGCTGTTTCAGGACTTCTATCAGGCCGACATGTCGACGACCCGCAAGTACGGCGGGACAGGGCTCGGTCTGGCGATCGTGCACCGCTTCTGCGAGCTGATGGAGGGCGAGGTCACCGTGACCAGCGAGCCGGGCATCGGTTCCAGCTTCCGCGTGAAGCTGCCGGCCGTGCTGAGCAAGCCGGCGCGGGTGCCCGAGCCGGCTGACAGCTGACGCTGGCCGGCCTAGCCGGTGAGCAGCTTGGGCATGTCGTCGCCGGCGAGCGGGAACAGCTTGGCGAGGTCGTTGTCGCCGACACCCGCGAGCTTGCGCAGGGCGACGTGGATGGTCTCGGGCTTGAGCACCTTGCCGCCGTCCTTGAGTGCGAGCGAAGTGGGGTCGACGGCGAGGGCGCGCTGGTCGTCGGTGGTGCCGCCGATGACACGTCCCTTGCCGATGCCCTTGCCCATGAGCATCGCGCTGGTGATCGACCAGTGGTCCTTGCCGTTGTACTCGCTGTCGCCGTTGTAGCCGGGGCCGCGGGCGAAGTCGGAGCCCATCATGACGACGAGGCTGTCGGCGATGCCGGCGTTCTCGGCCTCGCTCATGAGGAAGTCGACGCCTTTGAGCAGCTTGGCGATCTGCAGCACCTGGTCGCGGTCGTGGTTGCCGTGGGTGTCGAAGCCGCCGAGGTTCAAGTTGACGGCGACGGCCATGCCGGCCTTGAAGGCGGCCACCGCGAGCTGCACCTGCTGCTGCAAGGACTGCAGGTCGGACAGCTGGTAGCCGGGCAGGCTGATGAGCTCGCTCGGGAGCACCAGGTCCTTGAGCACGTCGTCGCTGGCGCGCGCGAGCATCAGCTCGTTCATCGCGGTCTTGACCCGGGGCAGGCGCTGCTGCTCGAGCGAGGCGGCGAGGCGGGCCTCCTGGGCCTTGCGGATGCGGTCGGCCGTGCTGTTGCTGTGGTACAGCGGAGTCTCGGCGTCGTCCGGGTTCATCTTGTTGGGGTAGGCGACGCGCTTGAGGGCGTCGATGCTGCTCATGCGGGTGAGCGGGATGAGGCCCTCGGTGGCATCGAAGCCGCCGCTGCTGATGTAGGCGAGGGAGCTCTCGGGGGCCCGGCTGGCGGCCACGAGGGCGCCGAAGCTGGGGAAGCCCTCGGCGAGGCGACCGGACCAGGTGGCTCGCGAGCCGCCGTCGTGGTTGTTGGTCGCCATGTCGACGCCGTTTAGCACCGTGAGCGAGGCGGCGTACTTCTCGAAGAACTGCTGGTTCGACATGAGGTACGCGGCGCTGCCGGGGTCGAGGCCGAGCGAGGCGTCGTCGATGCCGATCGGTGCGTACTTGAGCTTGCCGGCGCTGGCGGGTGCGTCGTAGCGGCGGTTGAGGGGGCCCTTGGGCTTGGGGTCGCAGAGGTAGATGGGGTCCCATCCGCCGCTGGCGTTGACCAGGACGAAGAAGGGGCCCTTGTAGGGCTCGGGCTGAGCGAACGCGCGGCGGACCCCGAGGGGGGCCGAAACAGCGAGCCCGGTCATGGCGGCGATCTTGAAGAAGGTGCGGCGATCCATGGTGGTCTCCTGGCTCACTCGTAGAGGAACTTGTAGTCGGACAGCAGGTAGGTGATGACGGCCATCCACGAGCGGACGACGTAGGCCGGGTCGTCGCCGAATTGCTCGGCCTTGGGGAGCTCGACCTGGGTGTTGGGGTCGACGCGGACCATGCACTGCCAGTCCAGCCAGGCGTTCTCTTTGCCGGCGGTGACGTTGGCGGAGCCCTCCTTCCAGGTCTCGAGGAAGAGCTGGTAGGTGCGCTCGATCTCGGGGTCGTCGATGTCGAGCTTCTCGCCGAGGATGCGCTCGTGCAGGTGCTGGATGTTGGCCTTGATGTCGGCGATCGTGTCGGGGATCTCGTCGCCGGTCGGGCCGAGCGGGATGTGGTCGAGGGTGACCTTGGGGAACAACAGCCGCTTCTCGACGGGGCGCGTCAGGTCCCAGGCCGTGACGGCGCACGAGACCTCGTTGGCCATGCGCGCCGAGACGCTGGCCATGATGCCGTTGAGCCGGCCGAGGCGCTGGGTGATCGAGTCGGAGTCGATGCCGCCGTAGAGGATCTTGTAGTCGGTCTTGAGGTACTCGCTGAGGTCCCACGGGCGCAGCCAGCGGATGCCGGTGACGGCCTCGATCTTGCGGGTCAGGAGCTCGGGCGTGGACAGGCGGGCGGTGCCGACGGCGGCGAGCTCCAGCGCCTTCTCCTCGCTCGGCTCATCCTCGGTGGTGATGCCGCGGTAGTAGGGGCTGAGGATGACCTGCTCGATGATGGTCTTGAGGTTGTAGTCGGCGGCGACAAAGTCGTCGCCGATCTTGCGCAGCAGGCTGTCCTGGGCCTCCCAGGCGGCGACGTCGGTCTTGAAGGTCTCGCTGTCGGGGTCGCTGGGGTAGAGCAGGGGCTCCTGCCCGGTGAGGCCGCGGTAGACGGTGTAGACGCTGGAGACGACGAAGCGCGGGTCCTGGCTGGCGTGCTTGCCGAGCCACGGCAGCGCCTTGGGGAACTCGGCCTTGGTCAGGTCCTCGCCGTCGAAGCCGGGCGGGTACATCTCGGGGTACCACTCGCGGCCGGGGACCAGCATCTCCTGGTCGTTGTCGTCCCAGTTCTGGAAGGTGCCGGCGATCGGGTCGATCTGCTGGTGGCAGAAGGTGCAGCGGCCGTCTTCACGGGTCGGGTTGGTGTAGTCGAGGGACTGGGTGGGGTCGATCGGCCGCTCGCCGATGCGCAGGATGTCGGTGGCGAGGAACAGCTTGTAGACCATGCGCGCGCGGTGGCGGTTGCGGTTGGTCGGGGTGGTCGGGAAGCGGTTTAGCCACATCGGTGTGCTGAGCACGCCGGCGTGGGCGATCGCCAGCTTCTTGCCGTCGCGGGTGATGCTGAGCTTGGCTTCCTTGTACTCGCGGTAGTTGTTCGGGTCCTTGAACTCGGGGGTGACGCCATAGATCTTGGCCGAGAACGGGTTGACCACGGTGTAGTCGGCGGTGAGGATCTCGGTGAAGGGGCGGTCGTTGCGGACGATGTAGCCGATCAGGTCGACCGGCTCGCGCGCGAGGGCGGTGTTCACCTTGAGGCGCAGGTCGTCGTCACCCTCGGTGCCGTCCCACCAGGCGCCGGCGTTCGGGTAGTCGTCCTGGTTCATCAGGTTGACCGCGAAGCCGGTGTAGACGGTGTAGCGGTCGGTCAGCAGGAGGTCGTTGAAGATGTCGCCGAGGCGGTCGTAGAAGGCGTCCTCGTCGAGCATGCCGTGGATGGCGTCAGCGAGGGCATCCTCGCCGCCGTCGGCGACCTCCTTGAGCTCGTCTGCGCTGGGCAGGCGGCCGACGAGGTGCAGGCTGGCCTTGCGCAGCGTCTCCTCGGGGCTCAGGAGGACCACACCCTCGAGCTTGGCGACGTCGTCGTCGCTGCACTCGACCGGGTCCTTGAGCTGATTCACGAGCGACTCGAGGATGCGGTACTCCTCGCTGTCCTGTTTGATGACCTCGCCGCCGCCGTGCTTGGTCTGACCGCTGGGCTTGGCGAGCAGGGCGGAGACGTCGTTGTACGAGACGCCGGCGTTCTCCGTGACCTCGGCGAAGTTGGCGTCCATGAAGCCGGGGTACGACGAGGGCAGCAGGTTGAACTCGGCGCCGGCGGCATCGGCGACGCCGCCGGGTCCGTGACAGGTGATGCACTTGCTGCCCATCACGTTGTTCCACACCTCGTCGGCGAAATACTCGCGGGTGGAGGTGCAGCTGTCACCGTCGAGGCCGCCCTTGCAGCCGAGAGCGAGTCCTGTGGAGAGCCCGAGCGCCGCGATCGCGGCCTGAGCTGGGCGTCCGAGGCGGGGCCGGCGAGGGAGTCGTGTCATACCAGAGCCTCCAGAGAGAACAGGATGGCAAGATATCGCGGGCCGCGTATTGGCCACAAGCGCCGCGGTGTTTGGGGGCTGCACGAGCCGGGGTGGGGCCTGGCGGGAGCGTCTGCCGGTGGGGTGCAGGAGGTCATGCGAGGTCTCACGCATGCGCGAAAGCGTAGATTGGGCCTGGTGGTCGTCCTGAGCGGGCTTCCTCGGCTAGCGTGGCGCGGAGATGGAGCGCCTCGATAGCTTCGCCGAGTTGTTGCGAGAGACCTTCCCCGCGCGCTCGGAGTTGGTGTCGCTGGAGTTCGTGGCGGTGGCTCTGCGCGATGAAAAGGCGGTGATCGCCACGATCCGTTTGGTCGTTTGGGAGCGGGCCGACGATGGCGCGCTGGCGATTCGTGACGTCAAGGAGCAAGAGCTGCTGGTGTGTGATGTTGACGAGCTGGGGGATCTCCGCCTCCCGACCTGTGTCACGGGCTCGCAGCTGGCGCTCGAGCAGTTGTTTGCGCAGGACGATCTCGAGTGGGTCGAGACCTGCATGCCATCCGACCTGCTGCGTCCGTACTCGGAGCTGTTGCGGCTCAAGCGGCCGCGCACGGCCGAGGACTTCGCGGAGGCGCTGCTCGCGAGTCGGCAGCGGCTCGGGCGCTTCTTGCGGAGCTGAGGGTTCAGGGCTTGCTGATGGGCATCGGTCCGGAGAGCTGGCCTGGGCTGCGTTTGTTGCGGAGCGGCCGCCATGACTCGTTGCTGCCGAGGTTGCGATACACCGAGGGGATCCAGACGGTGAACGTGGAGCCCTTGCCGGAGACGCTCTCGACGTCGATCTCGCCGCCCATCATCCAGCACAGGCGGCGGGTGATCGCCAGGCCGAGCCCGGTGCCGGCCCGCTTGCGGACCTGGGGGTAGACGACCTGCGTGAAGGGGTCGAACAGGGTGGCGAGGGCGCCCTCGGGGATGCCGACGCCCTGGTCGGCGACGCGGAAGATGTGGCAGGGCACACCGGCGACGGTCTCGTGGCGCAGGCGCAGCTCGATGGTGCCGTTCTCTGTGAACTTGGCGGCGTTGCTCAGCAGATTGAGCAGGGTCTGGCGCAACTTGGTCCGATCGCTGCGCATGGTGGTGTCGGCGGCGTCGATGCGTACGGAGAGTGTGTTCTTGTTGTCGCTGATCATCGGCGCGATGGTCTCGGCGACCTCGCGGACCAGGTCGCCGACGTCAAAGTCATCGACGATCATGTCGAGCTTGCCGGCCTCGATCTTGGAGAGGTCGAGGATGTCGTTGATGATCGTGAGCAGGTGGTGGGCCGAGCGGACGATGTTGCGGGTGTCGTCGGCGATGTCCTTGAAGTGGCGCTCCTCGCAGATGTCCTCGATGAGCTCGCCGTAGCCGATGATCGCGTTCAGCGGTGTTCGCAGCTCGTGGCTCATGTGGGCCAGGAAGGTGCTCTTGGCCCGGTTGGCGGCCATCGCCTGGTCGCGCGCGGCGCTGAGGTCGGCGTTCAGGACTTGTAGCTTGTCCTCCTGGGCCGCGCGGACGCTGACCTCGGCTTGCAGGCGCTGGGTCTGATCCGCGAGTGACTGCAGCAGGCCGCCGACCTGTTCGGCCATGCGGTTGAACTGGTCGGCGAGGCCGCCGATCTCGTCCTGCGACTTGACGTCGGCGCGGACGCTGGTCTCACCGCTGCGGAAGCGGGTCAGGGCGGCCGAGAGCCGGCGCAGCGGGGCGGCCAGGGCGTGGCCTAGCAGCAGCGCGGCGATGGTCGCGAACATGGCGGCCAGGAGCGTGAAGACGTGGACCTCGCGCTTCTGGCGGGCGATGGCAGCGCGCAGGCCGGACTCGTCGCGCAGGAGCGCGAGGCTCCAGCCAGCGGGTTCGACCGCGGTGACGGCGATCAGTTGTCCCGAGTGCTGCAGCACGCGCGGGCTCGCGGGCTCGCGGATGGCGACGAGCGCGCGTTCGAGCGAGTATGTCCCCGAGGACAGGTCTTTGTGGTCAGGCAGGGCGGCGAGCAGCGCGGGCTTGGCTGTGCCAGCGAGCAGATTGCCGTCGGCGTCACGGATCAGCAGCGCGGCCTTGTGACGCTGGGCGGCGGCGGCGACCCACTGATCGATCATGCCGTCGGCGAGGGCGACACCGAGCGAGCCGCCGTCGCAGGCCGGTGTCGCGAGTACGAGGCCCCCATCGGGCCCGTGCCCGATCGTCGCGCCGGGAGGGAGCGGGTGCTCCGGCGGGGCGCCGACACTGACCAGCCGGCGCCCGTCGCCGGCCCAGAGGGTGGCGCCGCGGAGGTCATCGAGCAGGGGCTGCATGCGTGCGCGCACGCGTTCGAGCTCGACCGGGTCGCCGGCGCAGGCGTCGGCCATCGCGGCGCCGTCGACGACCCAGGTGAGGCGTTGGCGCTGGTGATGGAACCAGTGGGTCCACAGCGCGGCGGTGGTTGCAGCGCCGTCGGCGAGGTCGTCACGGTCGCGCTGTTGCTGGCTGGCGACGACCTTGGTGCTGGCGTCGTAGCTGATGATCGCCAGCGGGCCGAGCGCGACCACCAAGAAGGCGAGCACCAGCTTGCTGCGCAGTGGGAAGCGCCGCGAGTCGCGGAAGGCCAGAAGCGCGAAGCAGACCATGGCTACCAGCACGGTCAGCTCGAAGGGCAGGTTGTACTGCAGCGCGGCGGGCAGGCGGGTCGGGAGCGGCAAGAGCTCGGCGGCGCTGCACAAGATGCCGGTGGCGCAGGCGATGTAGACCCAACGGTCGGCTCGCTCGAGCGGGAGCAGGCGCGGCGGGGCGACCAGGAGGAAGAAGATGTAGCCCGCCGCGAGCTTGGTCTCGACCTGCTCGAACCACAGCGGGACCAGCAAGAGCGTGACGGCGATCGTGGCGAACACCCGCTCGATCGCCGCGATGCTCGGGCGGTGCCGCATGAGCACGTAGGCGCGGGCGATCACCGCGGTGAAGCCGGCGCTCACGCTCGTGATGACGACGTACTGCCAGAGGCCGACGGTGAGGAGACGGTAGAGGCCGTCGGCGAACGCGGTGAGGCCGAGGCACGCGACGAACGTGAGGACTTGGCGGGCGAAGCGGGCCTTCGCCGGATCGTCGGGGTCGCCGGGCGGGGCCGCCGGCTCACGGCCAGGCGGCCGCGGAGTGTCCGAGTCGCTGGACATGCGAGGCCTCAAGCCTACACCCCTGCCGGGGCCGGTGTTCGGGCGGTGCACCCGGGCTCGCGGCGCAAAGTCGAGCGTGCGCACCGACCGCGATCTTGTCCGATTCGGTGGGGCTGTTTGTGCGCATGAGGTTCACTCGCGCTCGGTGTAGGCGCGCAGAGCCCGGTACGCGAGGTTCTCGGCGCTGGGTTCGTCGTTGTCGCTGACGGCGTCCATGTTTTGTGCGGCGAAGCTGCGGCGGGTGTCGGCGTCGGCGTGTTGCAGCTCGAGCGCGATCATGCCGGCGATCGAGAGCATGCCCTCACTGAGCAGCTTGCTGCCGCGGGCCTTGAGATCCTCGATGCCGCGCTGGAGGCGTGGGCCGTCGCGGCGGAGGAGGGCGTCGAGGGTGTCGACCACCGAGACGAGCTCGGCGGGGGCTTCGTGCTCGATCACGGTGCGGCGGACGGTGGCCCACCACGTTGTGGTGGCGAGGTCGATGTGGGGGGCGACCTCGGTGAAGATGCCGTAGGTTTGCTGGACCCACGCGTCCCAGTCGGGCAGCTCGGCTTCGACCTTGCGCTGCTCGTCGATCCAGAGGTTCATCGCGGTGACCGACAGCTGCTCGGCGACGCCGGTGGTCGGGTCGTCGTAGAGGCGGAGCAGGGCGGCGGCCTGTTCGGTTTCGAGGAACACGTGGGGCTTACGCAGATCGCCGATCCCGCCGGGTGGGTATGGGCGGCGTTCGATGCCGCCGAGCACGGCCAGCAGCGGTGCAGGTGTCCACCGCAGCGAGTGCAGGAAGCCGGCGGCTTCCTGCATGAAGCGGGCCTTCTCGGCCCCGGTGTCGAGGCGAGGATGCGCGTCGGAGTTGGCGGGCTTGTCGGCGAGAAAGGGGTGCAGCATGCGGCGGTTGGCGACCAGGAGGCCGTCCATCTGACCGATGTCGTGGACGCCGATGACCTTGAGCTCGCCGTCCAGCGCGGGCCACTGCAAGGGCGCGGGGCTGAGGCTGCCGACCTCACCCTCGGCGACGGCGAGGATCACCCAGTCGCTGTCGCCGACGCGGAGGATCTGATAGTCGGCGAACTCCTGGTCGAGGGCGGCGAGCACGGTGAGCAGCAGCTCGTTGCTGAGCTCATAGCCCTGCAACCACTGCGCGAGCACGCCGTTCGGCTTGAGGTAGCGCTTGGCCTCGCGATAGAACTCGACGGTGAAGAGGCTCGACACGCCCGAGACCCACGGGTTGGTCGGTTCGGAGACGATGATGTCGTACTGGCGGGCCGCGCCCGCGAAGAAGGCCTTGGCGTCGTCGAACCAAAATTGGTTGCGGGGGTCGCTGTAGGCGCGTTCGTTGACGGGGAGGAAGTTGCGCGAGCCGGCGACCATGGCGGGCTCGATCTCGATGGTGTCCAGGCGTTCGAGGTTTGGCGAGCCGAGCAGCACGTGGCAGGTGACGCCGGAGCCGAAGCCGATGAGGGCGGCGTCGGTCGCGTCGGGGCGGGTCATCATGGGGATGAGGCCGACCAGGATCTGATTGGGCTCGTCGCCGGCGATATCGGGCCCGATGTCGGGGTCGCGACCCGGCGGGTAGCGGTTCAGGACCAGTGACGCGTCGGGCTTGCCGTTGGTGTAGATGACGCGGTACTCGCGTTCGTCGGTCAGGCGGACCACCGCGACCGAGGCGGTGCGTCCGTCGACGTAGGAGATGAGCTCGTAGCCTGAGCCGAGGCGGGTTCGACCGTGGCGGTAGACGGTGGCCGAGAGGACCATGGGGTCGAGGTGGAACACAGCGAGGCCGTAGACAACGGCGATCGCGCTGCTGCCGAGCGCGAGGTGGTAGGTGCGGCGGATGCCGCGTGGGGCGCCGTCGCTGTGCAGCTCGCCGCGCAGCAGGGCGATGCCGAGGATGATGTCGACGATGGCGCCGACGATGATCACGCGCTGGAGGCCGATGAGCGGCATGAGTAGGAGGCCAGCGAGCGTGGCGCCGGCGATGGCGCCGAGCGTGTTAAAGCCGTAGACGCGGCCGATGATGCCCTCGGCCTGGCCGCGCTTCAGGAGGAGGTGTGTGATGAGCGGCAGGGTCATGCCGGCGCAGAAGGTGGCCGGGAACATGATGAAGAGGCACAGGCCGTAGCGCAGGGCGTTGAAGGCGAGCCAGGTGTTTTCGGTGCGGACCTCGCCCGCCATGAGCCAGCCCATCGTCTGAACGGCGATGCCGTAGAGCGGGAGGGTGGCGACGGCGGCGAGGCCCATGACGATCTGGACGAAGCCGAGGACCAACTCGGGGTTGCGGAAGCGGTCCATCCTGCCGCGGACCCACAGGCCGCCGACGGCGAGGCCGAAGACAAAGGCCGAGAGCATGACCTCGAAGGAGTGGGTGGCGCTGCCGATGATCATCGACAGCAGGCGGATCCACCCGATCTCGTACATGAACGAGGAGAGGCCGGTGCCGAACGAGACGATCAGGAGCAGGCGGACCAGGCCGGCGCGGGCGGGGCGGTCACCGGGCGCGGGCGGGCGCGCGACGATCGGCGCATGTTCGCCGCGCTGAGCGAGGGCGACCAGGGCGATGAAGATGTTAAGCGCGGCCGCGCAGGCGAGGGTGCCGGGCAGGCCGAAGTGGCCGACCAGGACAAAGCCCGAGAGCAGCGCGCCGAGGGCCGCGCCGATGCTGTTGGTGAAGTAGAGGAAGCTGAGGATCTCGCCGGAGCGCTCGCGGTCGCGGCGGAGGATGCCGGCGCTCATCAAAGGGAACGTCATGCCGAGCAAGATGCAGGGCGGCAGGATCAGCAGGCCGGCCATGGTCCACTTCACCGCGCCGATGGCCGCGCTGCCGCCGAGCGCTGGAAAGATCGTGTCGTAACACAGGCGCATCACGCCGGCGGCGAGCCACGGGAACACCAGCGCGTAGAGGCCGATGCCGCCCTCGATCAGGCCGTAGGCGCGGACCGGGCGCTGGACCTTGGCGAGCCAGCGCGAGCACAGGAGGGCGCCGAGGGCCATGCCACCCATGAAGAGGCTGAGCACCAGGACCTGGGCGGTGGCGGCACTGCCGACGAATTGCCGGATGTAGCGCGACCAGATCGACTCGTAGATGAGGCCGCTGATGCCCGAGAGGAAGAACAGGAGGAAGAGGCCAGCGTGCCGCGCCATGGGCGGGCACGATACCTCAGGCGCACTTGTCGTTGTACTCGTTCGTCGCGAATGGCCACGACTTCAGGGACCCTGGACTAGCCAGGTGGTGCCGTCGACCGCGACTTCTCGCTTCCAGATCGGCACGTCTTGCTTGAGCGCCTCGATCGCGGCGCGACAGGCGGTGAAGGCCTCGGCTCGGTGCGCTGCGGCGGCGGCGATGACGACGGCGATGTCGCCGATGTCGAGCCGGCCGAGGCGGTGGTGGATCGCCAGGCGAGAGCCGGAGACCTCGGCCTCGATGGTGTCGGCGATGCTGCGCATGACCTTGATCGCCATCGGTGCGTAGGCCTCGTACTCGAGGTGGTCGATCGCGTGGCCGCGGCTGTGATCGCGGACCTGGCCGATGAAGGTGACGATGCCGCCGGCCTGACGGCGGGCGACGGAGGCCACCGCCCGATCGTGCGACAGGGCGGTCGTCTCGAGGCGGATACGCTCGTCCATGCCGGTCGTTGCATCGCCATCATCCACGTGATCATGACCGCCGCTGACCGGGGGAATGACGGCCAGTTCGTCGCCTTCGTGGATCGGGTGGTCGGCGGCGACAAACTCGTGGTTGACGGCGACCCGGCAGGGGGGCAGCAGCGCACGCAGGGCCGGGTGCTGTGCGCCGAGAGCAGCGAGCAAGGTGCTGACGGTGGCGTCATCGGGCAGCACGAGCGTGACGTTGTCGCTGCGCAGGCGCTCGCGCAGGCCCGCGAACAGGAGGACACGGACGGTCATGGGTGGGGCCCTCTCAGATCGCCGGGACCAAGGCAAATTCGCGACGCGCTCACCCGATCGAGAGCCGGGTCGCCGAAATTTCGAAGCTCGCCACGTGGGACGATATCCTACCCGTGTTGCCCCACTTGATCCGGCCGAGAGCATGCTTGGCCGCTACTTTCATCGCGGAACCACCGGAATGATCCAGACTGCCCTGCGGGAACGACCCGGTCTCACGTTGTTGGCCGCCCTACCGGATGCCTCGCCCATGAAATCTCCCCGCTCCACGGCTCCGGCTGCGCTCTTGCGGGTGATCGAGCCGTCGGCGGAGGCGGAGGCGGAGTCGCCTGGCTCGCCGGCGACGCCCGAGCTCGACGACGACTTCGATGCGGACCTCGAGGACGATGCGGCCGACGGCGCCGAGTCGCCGCCCGAGGTCGAGGATGGCATTGAGGCCCGGCGGCTGGCGGTGCAGACGCGGCTGCGGGCGTACTTCACCAAGGGCCGACCGCGGGTGGTGTTCACCGACAACCTGCACACGATGCTCTCGATCAAGCGCGGGCAGGGTGTATGGACCCTGCGCATGCATCAGATGTTTGCCACGGCCCCGCCGGTGGTGCTGCGGGCGGTGGCTCAGTACGCGCAGACGCAGGACCGCCAGGCGGCGGGGCTCCTCCGCCGCTACATCGACCACAACGACCATCTGATCCGGCCACAGATCGAGCCGCGGGCGCAGGTGATCGACGTGCAGGGGGCACACTACAACCTGCAGACGATCTTCGACGACCTCAACGCGCGCTACTTCGCGGGGGCGATCGAGGCCCGTATCACCTGGGGCCCGCGCACGCGCCGACGCTCAGGGCGGGAGTCGATCAAGCTCGGCAGCTACGCGGTGGAGGACGAGCTCATTCGTATCCATCCGGTGCTCGACGCTGTCGACGTGCCCGAGTTCTTTCTCGCGTGGATCATCTACCACGAGATGCTGCACGAGGTGCACGACATGCCGATCGTCGACGGGCGGCGGGTCTATCACACGCCCGAGTTTCGCCGCGCCGAGGCGCGCTTCGAGCACTACGCCGAAGCGGTGCTGTGGGAGCGGACCCAGGTGCACAAGCTGCTCGATCGCTGACCTGGCGGTGCCTGGCGGTGCGCATGCGCGTGCACGCTGTTTCGCGCCGAGAGGCTCGCGCCGGCTTCGGCGACAGGTGACGCGGCCGCGGTGGGCGAGTATCGTGCGGCCCCCATGACGAACTCGCGGTCGAATCGAGGCAAGAGAGAGGCGCTTGAGTTTCACAGCAAGGGCCGGCCCGGCAAGATCCAGGTCGTCCCGACCAAGCCCTTGACGACCCAGCGCGACCTCTCGCTGGCCTACTCGCCGGGCGTCGCCGAGCCGTGCATGGAGATCTTTCGCGACCCGGCGGAGGTCTTCAAATACACGGCGCGCGGCAACCTCGTCGCGGTGATCACGGACGGCACGGCGGTGCTCGGGCTCGGTGATATCGGCCCGCTGGCGAGCAAGCCGGTGATGGAGGGCAAGGGCGTGCTCTTCAAGAAGTTCGCCGACATCGACGTGTTCGACATCGAGATCAACTCGAAGAGCTCTGACCACTTCATCGAGACGGTCGCCGCGTTGGAGCCGACCTTCGGCGGGATCAACCTCGAGGACATCAAGGCGCCGGAGTGCTTCTACATCGAGGAGGAGCTCAAGAAGCGCATGAACATCCCGGTGTTCCATGACGACCAGCACGGCACGGCGATCATCAGCGGGGCCGGCTTGCTCAACGCCGCGGAGATCCAGGGCAAGAAGCTGGTGGACCTCAAGATCGTCGTCAGCGGCGCGGGAGCCTCGGCGGTCGCGTGCACGCGCTTCTACCTGAGCCTCGGGGTTCAGGCGGAGAACGTGCTGATGGTCGACTCCAAGGGGGTGCTCAACACGCGGCGCAAGCTGGCGGAGGACGACCCGAAGCGCGAGTGGTTGCGCGAGACATCGGCGGACACGCTCGCGGACGCGATGGTCGGGGCCGACATGTTCCTCGGGCTGTCGCGCGCGGGGCTGGTGACCGCCGAGATGCTGCAGACGATGGCGGCGAAGCCGATCATCTTCGCGCTGGCGAACCCGGACCCGGAGATCGACTATCCGACGGCGCGGGCGACCCGGCCGGACGCGATCGTGGCGACGGGTCGCAGCGACTACAACAACCAGGTCAACAACGTGCTCGGCTTCCCGTTCATCTTCCGCGGGGCGCTCGACGTGCGGGCGACGCAGATCAACGAGGCGATGAAGGTGGCGGCCGCCCACGCGCTGGCCGAGCTGGCGCGCCGGGACGTGCCGCAGGTGGTCAACGCCGCCTACGGCGAGGAGTTCCGCTTCGGGCCGGACTACATCATCCCCAAGCCCTTCGACCCGCGGGTGTTGACGTGGGTGGCGCCGGCGGTGGCGAAGGCGGCGATGGACTCGGGCGTGGCCCAGGTGCAGATCGAGATCGACGTGTACCGCGAGCGCCTGCAGGGCCTGCTCGGCGGGGCGACGGCGGTGATGCGGCGATTCGTGCGTCGCGCGGCCGGCTCGCCGCGGACGGTGGTCTTCCCGGAGGGCGACGACCCGCGGATCTTGAAGGCCGCGTCGATCATGGCCGAGGAGCGCATCGGCCGGCCGATCTTGCTCGGCGAGCCGCGGAAGATCCTGGAGACGATCAAGGCGCAGGACATCGACCTCTCGCCGGGCAGCTACGACATCGTCGATCCGCGGGCCGACGACGCGGCCGAGGCGTACGCGAACAAGCTGCACCGCATGCGCCAGCGCAAGGGCGTGACCGCCGAGCTGGCGCGCCTGCTGATGCGCGAGCGCAACCACTTCGGCATGATGATGGTCGCGGAGAAGCGGGCCGACGGCATCGTGACTGGCCTGAACTTCGCCTACTCGGACACGGTCCGGCCGGCGCTGCAGATCATCGGCCTGCGGCCGGGGGTGCGCCGGATCGCGGGCATGTACTTGATGCTGCACAAGACCGGCATGCTGTTCTTCGGCGACACCACGGTGAACGTGGACATGGACGCAGAGACGCTGGCCGATGTCGCCGAGATGATCGCCGACGCGGCGCGCAACTTCGACGCGACCCCGCGGGTGGCGATGCTCAGCTTTAGCAACTTTGGGTCGGTCCGCGACAAGCGCTCGCAGATGGTGGCACGCGCGGTGGACATCGTCCGCAAGCGGCGCCCCGACCTCGAGCTCGAGGGCGAGATGCAGGCCAACGTGGCCCTCGACTACGAGATGCAGCGGCGCATCTTCCCGGCGACGCGCCTGACTGGGCCGGCCAACGTGCTCATCTTCCCGACCCTCGAGGCGGGCAACGTCGCTTACAAGCTGATGCGCGAGCTGGGCGGCGTGCCGGCGGTGGGCCCGGTGCTGCTTGGCATGAACCGACCGGTGACGGTGCTCGAGCGTGACTGCTCGGTCGACAACATCGTGCACATGGCGGCGCTGACGGTGGTCGCGGCGCAGAAGGCCGACGAAGCGGCCGAGCGGGCGGCGATGGCCCACGCTACGCCGCTTGTGTGACGGGCTGTGATGCGTCAGCGCGGGCGCCACCCTGGCGCCCGCGGTCGGTCAGGCGAGGTCGTGGATGGTCGGCTTGGGGTCGGCGGGCTTGCCGTCGTGCTCGTTGTGCCAGCGCTTCATCTTGCGCTTGATGACCTCCTTCTTGACCATGCCGACGAGGTCGATCATCAGGCGGCCGGTGAGGTGGTCGTGTTCGTGTTGCAGGGCGCGTCCGAACAGGCCGTCGCCGTCGACCTCGTAGGTCTTGCCGTCGATGTCGAGCGCGCGGACTTTGGCCCAACGCGGGCGCTTGATGTCGACGAAGACGTTGGGGAAGCTGAGGCAACCCTCCTCGGCGACGGCGAGGCCGCGGCCGGTATCGACGAGCTCGGGGTTGATGAGCACGAGCGGCTTGGCGTCGTCGCCCGCCTCGGGGTCGGCGACCTTTCCGTCGATGATGAAGATGCGCTCGAGGCGGCCGACCTGGATGGCAGCGATGCCGGCGGCGTTCAGCGAGTACATGGTGTCGATCAGGTCCCGCACGAGCTGGCGGATGTTCGTGTCGACCTCCTTCACATCGAAGGTCGGCTCGCGCAGCCGGGGATCGGGGTACGTGACGATGTCGAGGACGGCCATGGCGAAGGTGTGCGGTTGCTCCGCCCCGACTATAGAGGGCCTATCTGGTGGCGGAAAGGCCCCGTGGTATGTACCCCAGCGCACATGAGCGTCACTCTCGAGCAGGTGAAGGCCGCGCTGGCCGGCGTGAAGGACCCCGCGACGGGTCGTGAGCTGGTTGCAGATGGTCGCGCGGAGGCCCGTGTCGAGGGGGGCGAGGTCGCGCTGCGGGTGGACCTCATCTCGCCGGGCTTCCCGCTGCGCACCGAGCTCGATGCGGCGCTGCGGGCGGCGATTGAGCCGCTCGGGCTGCCTGTACGCATCGAGTACGGCCTGCGGGTACCGAGCAAGCCGGCGCGGCAGGATCTCAACCGCTTGCCGACGGTGAAGAACATCATCGCGGTCGCGGCCGGCAAGGGCGGGGTCGGCAAGAGCACGGTCAGCGTCAATGTGGCGATGGCGTTGAAGCAGCTCGGTGCGCGGGTGGCCGTGCTCGACGCTGACATCTACGGTCCGAGCGTGCCCAAGATGCTCGGCCCGGCGACGCGGGAGACCTCGACTACGGCGGAGGGCGACCGCATCAGCCCGGCGATCTTCCGCGGGGTGCCGGTGATGAGCGTGGCGTTTTTTGTCGAGCCCGGGAGCGCCGTGATCTGGCGCGGGCCGATGATCCACAAGCTCCTCAAGCAGTTCCTTGAGGACGTCGAGTGGGGCGAGGTCGACTACTTGATCGTCGACTTGCCTCCCGGGACCGGCGACGCGCAGCTCTCACTGGCGCAGCTGATCCCGCTGACGGGGGCGATCATCGTCACCACGCCGCAAGAGGTCGCGCTGATCGACGTCCGCCGCGCGGTCAACATGTTCAACAAGCTCGAGGTGCCGATCCTCGGCGTCGTCGAGAACATGAGCCACTACACCTGCCCGGCCTGTGGGCACCACGACAACATCTTCGCCAGCGGCGGCGGTAAGCAGCTCGCGCAGGAGATCGGGGTGCCACTGCTCGGTCAAGTGCCGATCGACAACCGCGTCAGCTACGGCGGGGAGTCAGGCGTGCCGGTTGTCGAGGGCGCGCCCAGCAGCGAGCAGGCCCGGGTGTTCACCGAGATCGCGGCTCAGGCCGCCTTCGCGGTCAGCAAAGCCAGCGCCACTGGACCCAAGCGCTCGAGCCTCCTGCGTACAGTCAGCTGACCCGCCGACGGTGTCGACGGTCTAGTTGAGCAGGCGCGAATCCCCGCGAGCCCCAAGACGGGCGAGCACGCCGCCGGCCCGCTCGCTGAGGAATTGTACGCGGGCGTCAGCTGTCTCGGCGGCGAGGCTCTGCTGCTGCAGTCCGACGAGCGCACGGCAGTCGACGTCATCGTCATCGTCCGTGGCCATGAGCTCGAGGCTGGGCAAGAAGGCGGTGAGCGCGTAGAGAAAGATCCGCACGTCGACGATGCTGAGCAGGGAGCTGAGGCTCTCGCGCTCGTCGCCGCAACGCAGGACGATTCGCTCGACTTGCGCCCGCAGGATGGCGACGGCCTCGGTGTCGAGCGGTTGCGGCTCGTCGAGCGCGGTCGTGTTGACCTCGCGGAATCGGTGGGCGAGCGGCTGCTCGTGCTGGGCACGGACACGGCACACACCCTCGAGGCGGATGATGCGGCGGCCGTCGGCGAGGCGGGTGTGAAACACCAGCTTGCCGACCCCGAAGACCGGCTCGAAGGGAGGCAGGCCGGGGTCGCCGCCGATCTGGGGGCGCAGCAGGGGCACACCGATGTGTTGGCCGTGTTCGCGCACGTGGTCGACAAGCTCGAGATATCGCGGCTCGAACACGTTGAGCGGCAGAACCATCCCCGGCAAGAGCACCACGTTGGGCAGGGGGAAGATCGGCAGCGAACTCAGCACTTGCGCGCTTGGGACTGCGTTGGCTTGGAGCATCGCGACGGCTGTTTATACTCGGGCCTCCGGCGGCCGCCAGAGTTGCGCCGTTTAGTCTGTGAGCGGAGGCTGCCAGTTGACAAGGCTGATCCGGGCCGTCGCCCACGGATCGCCGGGGCTCCAGGGCGCCGTCAGGTCGATGCGGTTGATGGCGCCAAAGGCCTGCTCGAAGCGCATGTAGCCGGCCGGACCCAGGCCGGCGGCGCAGGCGAGGAGGACCCGGTTGACTGTGTTGTGGGCCACAATTGCAATTTCGGCGGGTGGCTCGCCGGCGGGGGGAAGGTGGCTGGCGATCAACGCGAGGATGCAGGGCAGTACGCGGTCGGCGAGGTCCTGCACGCTCTCGCCCCCGCCGGGCATGCGAAAACCCAACATGTCCTCGTAGCGGCGGCCTGCGAGCTCGGGGTGGCGCGCTCGGGCCTCCTGGAAGCTCACTCGTTCGAGTACGCCGAGGTGCATCTCGCGGAGTGCGGGGCACGCGACCGGGTGCGGCCGACCCGGATGCTCCGCGAGCAAGGCGGCGCCGTCGCGGGTGCGGCGGAGGTCGGAGGAATAGATACCGCGAAGTGTCACCCCGGCGAGCGCTCGGGCCTGGGCCGCGGCCTGGGCCTGGCCCCGGGGCGAGAGCTCGACGTCGGTGTGACCATAGAAGCCGTCGCGTAGATCGGGCTCGCCATGGCGGAGGAGATAGAGGCGCAGACCGGTCATGCGAGGAGGAGCGCCTGCAGGTCGGCGCGCTCGCGCAGGACACCGCGCAGCGAGCAGGTGATGACCTCGGCGCCGTGCTTGTTGTCAGGGATGCTGAGGCACGTGTGACGGGCCCGCATGACGCAACCGGCCCCGCGCGCCCCGAGATGCTCGACCAGGGCGTCGGCGATGTCGTTGCAGGCGCGCTCTTGTAGGGTCAGGCGACGAGTGAAGCAGGTGACGAGGTCGCCGAGGCGACCGAAGCCGGCGAGGCGATCTGCAGGCAGGTAGGCGACCGAGGCCGTGCCGGTATACGGCAGCAAGTGGTGCGGGCACAGTCCGTGGAAGGGCAAGCCGTGCACGAGCACCAGCTCCGAGGCGCCCTCGCCCTCGACGGGGTCGCCGAGGATCTGCGCCGGGTCCATGGCGAAGCCGGAGAGAAACTCCTCGCTCCAAACGCGGGCCACGCGGGCCGGGGTGCCGACGAGATCCTTGTGGTCGAGCGGCAAGCCACAGGCGGCGAGCAGCTCTGTCACGGCGCGTTCGATCGCCGGGCGATCTTCGAGGGCGTGTGCGACCACGGGCTGCGGGTATACCCGATCGCTGTGGAGCCGTCAGCGGCCGACCACGTGCAGGGAGCGCGGGCGGGGCAGGGTGGTGCGGGCCTCGACCCCGCGCCAGCTGTTGCGAAACCCCTGAGGCAGGGCCGCGAGGTCGGGCTGGCGAGTGCAGGACTCGCACGCCACGACCTTGCCGGGGACCTGGGTGCATTCGCTGCACACGGTCAGGGCCTCGCGTGTGGCCTGCAGGTCGTCACGCAGGCGGTTGAGCAGGCCGATCTTGTGTTCGAGCTGGGCAATGTGGTCATCGACCATGCCCTCGAGCTGACGGCAAGCGTCGTGGTCGGGCTTGGTCTGCTCGCGCACCGCCAAGAGCGCGGTGATCTCCTCGAGCGACCATCCGGCCTCGCGCAGCGCCAGGATGAAGTTCAGGCGGTCGAGCTCCCCGGGTGGGAACAGGCGATGACCGCCGCTGCTGCGGGCCGCCTGCAACAGGCCCTCGCGCTCGTAGTAACGGACGGTGCGCGGCGTGCAGCCGCTACCCGAGGTCATATCCTTCAGGGTCAGGAGGCCGCCGCGCTTGCTCGCCATGCCGGCAGCGTGACGCCGGCGGCGGTCGGCTGTCAATCACGGGGGGCCCACGCTACCCTCGCGCCGCATGTCGCAGGCCCCCGTCGCCCTCGTCACCGGCGGCGCGATCCGCATCGGTCGCGCCATCAGCCTCGCCCTCGCGGCCGCCGGCTATCGCGTATGGATCCATTATCACCGGTCGGCCGAGGCCGCCGCCGCGGTCGCGCATGAGCTCGGGGAGGCCTGTCTCGGTGCCCTGTGCTTCGATCTCGCCGATGAGATGGCCCGTTGCGAGTTGATGGCCGCGATCGATGATCCCGGTGGGCCGGCCGGCGGGCGCCTCGACTTGCTGGTCAACAACGCCGCGGGCTTCGAGCGCGGACCCTTCACCAGTCGCAGCGACGCGGATCTCCGGCGTGTGCTCGAAGTGAACCTCGTCGCGCCCATCTCGCTGGCCCGCGGGCTGGCGCCGGCGTTGATGGCGACCCGGGGCAGCGTGGTCAACGTCCTGGACGTCGCCGCCTATCAGCCCTGGAAGGGCCACCTCGATCATTGCACCGCCAAGGCCGGCCTGGCGATGGCGACCCGGGCGCTCGCCCTGGAGTTGGCGCCGGCGGTGCGGGTCAACGGCGTGGCCCCGGGGACGGTCGCCTGGCCCGAGGATGACGATCGCTACGCCGAGGGGTCGCCGACACGGGCGGCCATTTTGCGTGCGATCCCTCTTGGCCGGATCGGCGAACCCGGCGATATCGCCCAAACGGTGCTGTTCCTGGCCAGTAGCGGCTTCATCAGCGGACACACGATCGCCGTCGACGGCGGGCGCCTGGCGGCGGGTGGGCAGGGTGCAGGTGAGGGGCAGGCCTGATGGCTGCGCTGTTCGCTCCGCCGGGCCCTTGACCCGCGGGCCGGGATCCCCTATCCATTGCGGCCTTCCCCATGGCTCGCCAAACCGACGAAGAGTTTTCCGACTACAACCAGCGGCGCGAGCCGCTGAACGCGGCCGCCACGGCCAACGATCACCGGCCTGTCACCGGCCGCCCGCTCGAGGTCAAGGTCGATGAGCGTGGCGTCGAGCGAGCGATCCGCAAGCTTCGTCGTCTCATGGCCAGCGAGGGCGTGCTTCGCGAGATCAAGCGCCGCCGTCACTACGAGAAGCCCAGCGTGAAGACCAAGCGCAAGCTGCGTGAGGCTGAGCGCCGCCGCAAGCGTCGCCAGCGCAAGCGCGTCCCGATGCGCGGCGAGGGTTAAGCCACTGACCAGCCCAGTCTGGTCCTTCGTATCATGACGCTCCCCCGGCTGCTCGCCCCTCGCCTCGACGACCCTGCAGCCGATGCAGGAGATGATCCAGATCGCATGGTGGTCGATGCGCCGGTGTTGGCGGCGATCTGTTGCGTCTATGGTGTTGGCGTCGAGCCTGGGGCCGTGCCGGATGGCGATGGCCTGCGCCCGGTGTACCGCGTCGAGCTCCCGGTCGACGCTCCCGGCAGCCTCGATGCCGATGACACCCATGAGTTTGACGCGGCCACCTTGCTCGCGGCCCTCCAGGCTCGTGCTTCCGGTCGAGCGTGGGCGATGCGCCTCGAGCTGGAGATGGTCCAGACCGCGAGCGCGGCGGCCCGCGTCGACCTCTACCTCGCGGAGTCACCAGGTGAGTCGTTGCATCTGATGCACACGACGCAGCAACCTGGCGGTGGTCGTCGCCTGACCTTCGGGACAGGTCTGGTACACACCCCGGCCGCGGTCGCCCGGCTCGCCGGGACCTATCGACTGGTTCAGAAAACCGGCGACGGCATGGCCGCAGGTGGGTGCTCGGTGCAGCTCGGGCTCACCGAATATGAATTCGAGTGAGGCTGCCAACTGGCGTCGACCCTGGGTGGCCGCTATCTTGCCGGCGTGGCGGGGATAAAGAGGCGGCGCTCTCGGTACCCGAGACACAGCGCGTGGGTCCTGGTCGCCCTGCTGGTACTCGGCTACTGGCTCGCCGGTGACCGCGTGCGGGAGGGCCTGGGCCTGCCAGGCAGTGGGACGGCCCCGGGCAAGGGTGCGGCGCTGCGGGTCGTGACCTGGAATCTCCACAATTTTCCCGAACCCACGCAGGACCAGGCTCGCTTGGCGGAGCGCTTGCGCGGCCTGGACGCGGACCTGATCGCCGTGCAGGAGATCCACGATCCCGCGGCACTGCAGAGCCTTCTCCCCGGCTTCACCCTCGCGCTCAGCGAGCACGGCGGTCGCGGTCACCAGCGCCTCGGTGTTGCCTTTGACCCGCAGGCGCTCACGCTCGTCGAGCCAGCGCGCGAGCACCCGGAGCTCAGCATGCGCGGCCACGTTCGGCCCGGCCTCTCCGTTTACTTGCGCGCACAAGGAGGCGGTCCCGACTTCCATGCGCTGGTCGTCCACCTCAAGGCGATGAGCGATGGCTACACAATGCGGACCCAGCAGTGGTCGATCCTCGCCGACCTGGCGAGAGATCTGCTGCGCCGCGATCCCGACCTGGTCGTGCTCGGTGACTTCAACGCCACAGGCCCCACGGGTGGCACAGCCCAGGCCGAGCTGGCCGACCTGGAGGCGATCCTGGGGCCGCTCGGCCTACGGCGCCTGGCTGCGAGCGAACCCTGTTCGGCCTACTGGAACGGGGCCCGGCGCGATGCCTGGCAGGAGCCCTCGCTGCTCGATCTGGTCTGGGTCGCTGGCCTGCACGAGGGCCTGGATGCTGCGGCGCAGGTCCGGCCGCTGCACCATTGCGCCCGCCATCGCTGTCAGAGCTTCCGCTCCACGGCAGCCTATCCCGAGCCAGATTTTGCCGATCTGAGCGACCACTGCCCGGTGATCCTCGACCTCGCTCAGGGCCGCGATGACGACCCATAAACGAGGAGCCAGCACCCGTGAGTTGACGCGGCATGCAGCGCGGGCCGCGACGTGCGCGTGCAAGCATGCTCCAAAGGACAGGCGTGCACGTGCAGCAGACTGCACTGTGACCCGCTCAGGCTGGCACCTGGCATGAATTGCGGAGACCTGCGAACCGGGCTGAAGATTTGCCTCGCAGCCCTGTCCAAGGCCACACTCCTCGCGCTTCAGCGCGGCCGACCCATTGAAGCTCGTAAAGCTAACCTCCGCTGTCTCGATCATGGGCCAGCGCGCGTTTTGCCTCCAAGATGCCAGAAACTGTCATCAAACCGCGTTTGGCCCACTGATGGACACGAGACAGTCCGCGATAGTACCATCCCCGGGCGATTCTCGAGGCCCGACCCCGACGAGCTGTTCGTAGTACGCAACCAGGAAAAGACGACTCATGCACCTCAACAAATTCCGTACCTTTGGCCTGCTCGCCGGTGGCATCGTCGCCGGACTCGCACTCACCTCCGTCCAGGGCTGCGACAGTGTCTCTGATGACATCTGCGGTCCCTGCGGGTCGATCGCAGAGGGTTCTCTCTCGATCTCCGGCAGCGCCCAGCTCGACGGCTTCTTCAACGCCACGGGCGCGCTGACCGGCGCCTTCGCCCAGATCCGCGGCTCCTTCGAAGCCGACATCCGCGCCCTCGCCGAGGTGTACGGAATGGTCGACGCCAACGCCACGATCGACGCGGCCTTTGTCGACACCCTGATCGCCACGATCAAGGCCGACTTCGCGGCCAACCTCGACGGCGGCATCCAGGTCGCCTACAAGGCCCCGTCCTGCCAGGCCGACGTCAACATCGCCGTCGAGGCCCAGGCCTCGTGCGAGGCGCAGGCTGAGTGCGATGTTCAGGCGACGCCCCCCAGCGTCGAGGTCGAGTGCAAGGGCGGCTGCTCGGGTGGTTGCTCGGGCGCCTGCTCCGGCGAGCTCTCCTGCGCCGTCAAGGCTCCCTCGATCACCTGCGAGGGCAAGTGCGAGGGCGCGTGCACGGTCGAGGCCGGTGCGATGTGCGATGGCACCTGCAACGGCGAGTGCATGGGCAACTGCTCGGCCACCGACGCCAACGGCCAGTGCGCGGGCAAGTGCGACGCCGAGTGCAAGGGCACCTGCCAGCTGAGCGCCGCGGCTTCCTGCAGCGGTACGTGCAATGGCACCTGCCTCGTCGACCAGGGCAGCGCCTCGTGCACCGCCGAGGCCGAGTGCCGCGGCTCCTGTGACGCCAAGTGCTCCGGCAGCTGCCAGGGCGAGGCGACTCCGCCGAGCGCCTCGGCGGACTGCTCGGCCTCGGCCGAGTGCAAGGGGCAGGCGTCGGCCCAGGCCAGCGCCAACATCTCGTGCACCCCGCCGAGCCTTGACCTCCAGTTCGCGTTTGCGGCCAACGTCGACGCCCAGGCCCAGGGCAAGTTCCTGGCCCGCATCGGCGAGCTCAAGGTCCGCGGCGCGGCGATCCTTCAGGGCACCGCGAAGCTCAGCGCGCTGATCGACGGCAAGATCGACGGCGAGGTGGTCTTCGATCCGGCGCCCCTCGCCCAGATCAAGGGCTCGCTCAGCGGCCTTGTCAGCGGCGGCATCGATGGCTTCGCCAACATCCCGAAGGGCCGTCTCGTTTGCGTCATCCCGGCTCTCGAGGAGGCCGTGAAGGCCCTCGGCAACGTCGCCACTGAGGCCGGTGGGACCATCCAGGCCCAGGCGAGCTTCGCCGCCTTCATCACCTCCGGCGGCTGATCGCCTCCCGGTGTGAACACCACGGCCGCCCCCATGGGCGGCCGTTTGCGTTGGTTGCGCGCAGCTCCGCACCACGCTCGTCGCGGGCACCAGCCCCCGGCCCACCGGCACTGCGCGGCGACAAAGCCCGCTTGTTGCGGTGCCCAGGTGGCTCTGCTCTCATGACGTCATGCGTCTTACCTTGGCTTGTGTCGTGTCGCTCCTGGCTGCGTGTTCGTCGGTTGAAGCGGGCACCGGAGAAGGTGGCAGCTCGAGCACAACCTTCGCCAGCGCATCGACACCGACCTCCAGTTCTCTCTCCGACTCCGCCGGCAGCAGCCCGGTGACCACCGTCGACACGGGCGACGGCAACACCGCGACCGCGGACCCCACCCATCAGACCAGCAGCGCCAGCGAGGGCGACACCACCGCCCCGAACCCCGGGTCGACCGGTCAGGGTGAGGACACCGGTACGACCGGCGGCAACAAGGATGTCCCTGCTGGTTCGCGGATCCCCGTTGGCGGCGGAGACTACTTCCTGCTCGGCGCCAACTTCCCGTGGAAGTCCTACGGCGGCGACTTCGGCAGCAACGCCTGGGGCGTCTACGGCGTGCACACCAAGCCCGACGAGATCGCCGGCCAGTTCCAGCAGATGGCCGACGGTGGCCTTCAGGTGGTCCGCTGGTTCGTGTTCACCGACGGCCGCGCTGGCATCATCTTCGACAACAGCGGCACCCCCAGCGGCCTGCAGGAGGACGTGCTCAAGGACTTCGACGCCGCCGTCGGCATCGCTCGCGACCGCGGCATCTACCTCGTGCCGGTGTTGTTCGACTTTCACTGGATGTTTTGGGCCAAGCAAGAAGGTCAGGTCCAGATCGCCGGCCGTAGCGACACCATCACCGACCCGGTCAAGCGAGTCGCGCTGGTCGAGAAGGTCGTCGTCCCCTTGCTCGAGCACTACAAGGACGAGCCGGCGATCCTCGCGTGGGAGATCATGAACGAGCCCGAGTGGTCGATCTCCGACCTCCCCGAAGGTTCGCCCGATGGTCAGGCCAACGCGGTCCCGCTCGCCGACTTTTACGCCCTGGCGGTCGCGGTCGCCGACGCAGTCCACACCGAGACCAACGCCTACGTCACTCTCGGCTCTGCTTCGCTCAAGTGGATCAAGGTTTGGACCCCGACGTTCGCGGCCGCGCACAAGCTCCCGAGCCTGGCCCTCGACTTCTACCAGGCGCACTACTACCCGTGGATGGACGGCCAGGGCTTCACCGACCACCCCGACTACGGCAGCCTCAAGTTCTCGCCCAACGAGCAGAGCTACGCGGATCTGGGCCTCGACCGTCCGCTCGTGGTGGGTGAGCTCATCATCTCCGACGACGCCAGCAAGCGCCTCGATCTCCTGCTGGGCAACGGCTACGCCGGCGTCTGGCCGTGGAGCCTCAACGCCGACTACAGCCTCGACCTGCCCGGCATCAAGGGCTGGGCCGCGGCCCACGCCGACTTGGTCGACCTCCCTGCTCCCTGACGAAGGGCGATCGCGGGCGATCGTCGACGTCGACCGCCCACCGGGAACCTGCGACGCTGGCCGCTGTCTCTGGTGGCCGTATGACTCGACCTGTCCGCGTACCCGTCCCCGCGCGCTGCCGTGCACATGACTCTGCGGACATGTCGTTTCAGACATGTGCTGGTCCACGGCCGCGGCGAGCCGCCGCGCTGGCCGTCGGACTCGCAGGCCTGGTGCTGGCCAGCTGCACCCCGACCGGCGTCGGCGGGCTCCCGAGCCGACCCGTCAAGGAGAGCAAGGCGGCGGCCTTCGCGGTGCCGATGTCGCTGACCGCCAGCGACGGCACCGGCCTCAAGCTCGTCTCCCTCAAGGCGCGGGCGGTGGTCGAGGAGCCGCTGGCCTTCACCGAACTGCACCTCGTCTTCGAGAACCCGACCGACCGCACGATCGAGGGTCGCTTCGAGATCAACATGCCCACGGACGCGGCCATCTCCCGCTTCGCCATGAAGATCTTCGGCAGCTGGCAAGAGGGCGAGGTCGTCGAGCGCCGGGCCGCCCAGATCGCCTTCGAGGACGCGCTGCACCGCAAACAGGACCCCGCGCTGCTCGAGAACAAGGCCGGCAATTCGTTCAGCGCCCGCGTCTTCCCGATCCTCCCGCGCGAGCGCAAAGAGCTGATCGTCTCGTACTCACAGGAGCTGCCGAGCTCCGCCGAACCCTACCGGTTGCCCCTGGTCGGCCTGCCCGAGCTCGCCGAGCTCGACGCCAGCGTCATCCTCCGCGAGCCCAACCCCGGCAAGCCCGGCGTGTCCAGCTCGCTCGCCACCACCAGCCAGCAGACCCGCGTCATCGAGCTCAAGAAGCAGAACTGGACCCCCGACCAGGACCTCGAGGTCCGCAGCCAGGCCAAGGTCGGCGCGATCGGCCTGCGTCACGACAACCTCGCCGTCGCCCGCGTCGCCCCGGCCGGTGCGATGCCACCGGCGCCGATCGGCGGACTCACCGTACTGTTCGACACCAGCGCCTCCCGGGCCCTCGACTTCGACCGCCAGATCGCCGATCTCGCCGCGCTGCTGAAGAGCCTGCAGGAACAGACCGGCGAGGACTTCAACCTGCGTGTCGTCTGCTTCGATCAGAGCACCACCGACATCTACGCGGGCCCCGCCAGTGGCTTCGGCGTCGCGGAGAGCGAGCGCATCAGCACCCGCCGGGCCCTCGGCGCCTCCGACCTCCGCCGGGCCCTCGCCGCCGTGACGAGCGGCCCGGTGCTCCCGCGTGTGCTCGTCCTCTCCGACGGCATCGCCACCGCCGGCCCCCGCGAGCTGGCCCAGATCGAACTGGCCGCGCACGCCCTCGCCAGCGCCGGCGTGCAGCGCATCGACGCGATCGTCGATGGCGGCATCCAGGACGCCAGCACCCTCAAGGCCCTCACCACCGCGGACCTCCCCGTCAAGGGCATCGTCGCCGACGGCCGCCTGCCCCGCAACGTCCTCGCCCACAAGCTCGCCAGCGCCACCCTCCCGGACATGAAGGTCAGCGTCCCAGGAGCCGCGTGGGTGTGGCCCGCCCTCGTCGAGGGCGCCCAGCCTGGCGACGAGTTGCTCGTCTACGCCGACCTGCCCGCCGACGTGGCCATGCAGGTCGTGCTGACCGGCGACGCCACGATCGAGACGACGGTCGCCATGACCCCCGCCGAGCGCCCGCTGCTCGAGCGCGCGTGGGTCGGCGCCCGCATCGATCGCCTCACCAACCAGCGCTCGCTGCTCCCAGTCAGCGACCGCGACGGGCGTGACGCGCTGCAGAAGCAGATCATCGCCATCTCCACGCAGTTTCGTGTGCTCAGCGACTTCACCGCGCTGCTCGTCCTCGAGAGCGAGTGGGACTACGCCCGCTTCCACATCGATCGCAACGCCCTCAGCGACATCATGACCGTGGGCCCCACCGGCGTGACCCTGCAAAACCGCAAGAGCGCCCCGCCGTCGCCGATCCTCCTCGCCAGCGAGCCCGGCTCCCGCGAGCGCGCCAACACCGACGAGGAGGCCGGCGGCACCGGCCAGCGCCACAAGGGCGAGGAAGGCCGGATGGGCGCCCGCCCCGAGATGGCCCGCAATTTTGACCCCGAGCTGAGCGCACGCCAGGCCGGCATCCTGGGCACGATGCAGCAGGAGTCGGGCCACTTCCTCGCCAGCCCTTACGGCGGCGCCTTCGCTGTCGGCAACGACGACGCCGACGTCTGGGGCGGCCTCAAAGGCAGCGAAGTTGGCGAGGCCTACGGCATCGGCGGCCTCGGCCTGGTCGGCACTGGACGTGGCGGCGGCGGCACGGGCGAGGGCACCATCGGCCTCGGCAACACCGGCCTCATCGGCAAGGGCGGCGGCGGTGGTTCGGGCTCGGGTTACGGCCGCGGCGCCGGTGCCGGCTTCGGCGGTCGTGGGACCCGCGTACCCACAGTGCGCCAGGCCAAGGCCGAGGTCGTCGGCGCGCTCGACAAGGACATCATCCGCCGCATCGTCCGCGCCCACATCAACGAGGTCCGCTACTGCTACAACCAGGCGCTGGCCCGCGACCCCAACGCCAGGGGCCGCGTCGCCATCCAGTTCACGATCAGCGGCACCGGCAGGGTCCCCTCGGCGGTGGTCCAGGAGTCGACCATGAAGGACGCCAGCGTCGGTAACTGCATGGCCCAGGCCGTGCGCCGCTGGAGCTTCCCCAGGCCCGCGGATGGCGGTCAGGTCGCAGTCATCTACCCCTTTGTGCTCGAGTCCGACGGCGGCAGCAGCAGCAGCCTCTCGCGCCCGATCACCCCCGCCGAGCGGGCTCGCCTCGAGAAGGTCCAGCAGGGCCTCGATGCCGTCGCGGCGACCGATCCCGCCGCGCTCCGCGACAGCGAACGCGAACGCGCCCAGCAAGCCGAGCGCGAGCGCCTGCGCCAGGCCGAGGACGCCGTGATCCAGGCCCGTCAGGACGCCCAGGAGAAGATCCGCGAGGCCGAGCGCGCCGCCGAGGCGGCCGAGGAGACCCGCACTTCCGGCAGCCCCTACAGCGGCAAGATGTTCGACGTCATGACCCATCTCAAGGCAGGTGAGGTCGACGCGGCCCTCGCCCTCGCGCTCGCCTGGCGCGAAGAGAGCCCCGGCGACGTGCTCGCCCTGGTCGCCCTCGGCGAGGCCCTCGAGGCCGCCAATGACCCGATCGCGGCGGCCCGCGCCTACGGATCGATCATCGACCTGTTCCCCGCGCGCGCCGACCTCCGTCGTTACGTCGGCGGTCGCCTCGAGCGCCTCGGCGAGGTCGGCCTCGAGCTCGCCATCGATACCTTCACCCAGGCCGTCGAGCAGCGCCCCGACCACCCCGCCAGCCACCGCCTCCTCGCCTTCGCGCTCGCCAAGGCCGGCCGCAACTCCGACGCCTTCGCCGCGATCCGCGTCGGCATCCAGCAGTCCTACCCGAGCGGCCGCTTCGCCGGGGTCGACCGTATCCTCCTCGAAGACGCGGGCCTGCTCGCCGCCGCCTGGCTCGCCGCGGACGGCTCCAAGCAGCCAGAGATCGCCCGCGCCCTCGAACAGCTCGGCGCCCGTATGCCCACCGGACCCTCCCTGCGCTTCGTCCTCTCGTGGGAGACCGACGCCAACGACGTCGACTTCCACATCATCGACAACACCAGCGAGCGCGCCTGGTACTCCCACAAGACCCTCGCCACCGGCGGCGAGCTGTTCGCCGACGTGACCACCGGCTACGGCCCCGAGTGCTTCTCGATCCCCCAGAAGGCCGCCGCCTTCCCCTACACCTTCCAGGCCCAGTACTTCAGCCGCGGCCCGATGGGCTACGGCATGGGCAAGCTGCAGATCGTCCAGCACGACGGCCAGGGCGGGCTCAAGTTCGACGACCGCCCCTTCGTCATGATGAAGGATCGCGCCTACGTCGAGCTCGGCAAGCTCGAGCGCCCGCTGTGATCTGACCTGTCCTTTCAGAAAGGTCCCTTCGGCCATGTCCCTTCGCACCTGCATCCACCTCGCGGGCTCCTTGCTCGCGCTCTCCGCCTGCACCCCCAAGCACGCCAGCCCGGACGCGCAGCAGCAGCAGCCGCAGCAGCAGCCTGCGCCCGCCGAGCCCGCTGTGGACTACGGCGCCGCCCCGCCGCCCAGCTACCTCCCGCGCCAGACCTTGCGCCCCGGCGACCGCGACCTCGGTCGCGCCCCGGTCTCGCTCACCGCCAGCGACGGCACCGGCCTGCGCCTGGTCTCGTTGACCGCCCGCGCCGTCGTCCAGGAGCCGCTCGCCTTCACCGAGCTGCGCCTCGTCTTCGCCAACCCGACCGACCGCACGATCGAGGGCCGCTTCGAGATCGACATGCCGCAGCACGCCGCCATCTCGCGCTTTAGCATGAAGGTTCACGGCGCCTGGCAGGAGGGCGAGGTCGTCGAGCGCCTTGCCGCTGCGCAGGCGTACGAGGACTTCCTGCACCGCAAGCAGGACCCCGCGCTGCTCGAGAACAAGGCCGGCAACGCGTTCAGCGCCCGCGTCTTTCCGATCCTCCCGCGCGAGCGCAAAGAGCTGATCGTCGCCTACTCGCAGGAGCTGCCGAGCTCCGCCGAGCCCTACCGCCTGCCCCTGCGCGGCCTCCCTCAGCTCGACGAGCTCGACGTCAGCGTCACCCTCAACGAGCCCGCCGCCGCCCCCGCGGGCCTCACCACCTCGATCGCCACCACCACCGGCAGCCGCCGCGTCATCGAGCTCAAGAAGCAAAACTGGACCCCCGACCAGGACCTCGAGGTCCTCGATGAGCGCGGTTTTTCCATCATGGGCCTGCGCCACGACAACCTCGCCGTCGCCCGCGTCGCCGTCGTCGGCGGCGCCCGGCCTGCGCCGATCTCCCGCCTCACCGTCCTGTTCGATACCAGCGCCTCGCGGGCCCTGGGATTCGAGCGTCAGGTCGAGCGCCTCGGCGAAACCATCGCCGCCCTCCGCCGCGCGGGCGACGACTTCGACCTGCGTGTCCTCACCTTCGACCAGGACATCCACGCGATCCACGACGGCAAGGCCAGCGGCTTCGGCGGGCCGCAGCTCGCCGCGATCGTCGAGCGCGGGGCCTTCGGCGCCTCCGACATCGAACGCGCCCTGGTGGCCGTCGGCACCGACCACAGCGACATCGGCCGCGTCCTCGTGTTCTCCGACGGCATCAGCACCGCCGGCGGCGTCGAGATCAACGCCCTCGAGGCCGCGGCTCGCAACCTGTCCCAGCGCGGTGTGCAGCGCATCGACGCGATCGTCGACGGCGGCATCCAGGACGCCGAGGTCCTGCGCCAGATCGCCACGACCGAGCTGCTCACCCACGGCGTCGTCCTCGACGCGCGCATCCCCCAGGACGACATCGTCCGCAAGCTCACCACCACCACGCTCGCCGACATGAAGGTCGTCGTCCCCGGCGCGGGGTGGATCTGGCCGGACACGCTGCGCGGCCTGCAGCCCGGCGACGAGGCCCTCGTCTACGCCGACCTCCCCGTCGATGCGGCGATGCGCGTCATCCTCACCGGCGAGGACCGCATCGATGTCAGCGTCCCCACCAGCAGCGTCGAGCGCCCGCTGCTCGAGCGCGCCTGGGTCGGCGCCCGCATCGACCGCCTCACCAGCATTCGCTCCGCGTTGCCCGACAGCGACACCGACGTCCGCAACGCCTTCCGCTCGCAGATCATCGACCTCTCGACGCGCTTCCGCGTGCTCAGCGACTTCACCGCGCTGCTCGTCCTCGAGACCGAACGCGACTACGAACGCTTCGGTATCGGCCGTAACGCGCTTACCGACATCCTCTCCATCGACGCCGGCGGCCTCTCGCTGATCAACCGCCGCAGCGCCGGTCCGGCGCGGCCCCAGGGCGATCCGATCCCCCAGATGGCCCGCAGCTTCGACCCCGAGATGGCATCGCGCCAGGCCGGCATCCTCGGCGTGACCCAGCAGCAGTCGGGCCACTTCCTCGCCAGCCCCTACGGCGGCGCCTTCGCGGTCGGCAACGACGACGCCGACGTCTGGGGCGGCCTCACCGGCACCGAGGTCGGCGAGGCCTACGGCGTCGGCGGCCTCGGCCTCGTCGGCACCGGTCGCGGCGGCGGTGGCACGGGTGAGGGCACCATCGGCCTCGGCAACACCGGCCTCATCGGCCGCGGCGGCGGCGGGACCGGCTCGGGCTACGGCCGCGGCGGCGGCTTCAACGATCCCAGACCGGCCGATCCGGTGAGTGTTCGCCAGGCCGCGGCCCGCGAGCGCCGCGACAGCGCTGCCGAGGAGCGCCGCGAGGCAGCGTCGCGCCTGCGCAAGCAGGACCCGCTCACTGGCGAGATGGCCGAGGTGCTCAAGCTGGTCAAGGCCGGCAGGCACAGCGATGCGCTCACGCGTGCGCTCGCCTGGCACGACCGGGACCGCGGTGACGTGCTCGCCCTGCTCGCGCTCGGTGAGGTCCACGAGGCCGCGGGTCGCCCCGCCGATGCCGCCCGCGCCTACGGCTCGATCATCGACCTCTTCCCCAACCGCGCGGACCTCCGGCGCTACGCGGGCGCCCGCCTCGAGCGCCTCGCTGGCGTCGGCCTCGAGCTCGCCATCGACACCTTCAAGACGGCCGTCCGGCAGCGCCCCGACCACCCCGCGAGCCACCGCCTCCTCGCCTACGCCCTCGCCCGTGCCGGCCGCCACGACGAGGCCCTCGCGGCGATCCTGGTCGGCGCGGCCCGAGAATACCCGAGCGGCCGCTTCCGCGGCGTCGACCGCATCCTCCGCGACGACGCGGCGATCCTCGCCGCCGTCCGCATCGCCCACGACCCTGCCAGCGAGAAGGCCGTCAAGGCCGAGCTCGACAAGCAGCACATCGCGCTCGCCAGCGAACCTTCCCTCCGCTTCGTCCTCAACTGGGAGACCGACGCCAACGACGTCGACTTCCACATCATCGACGGCAAGGGCCGGGAGGCCTTCTACGCCGCCCGTAAGCTCCCCTCCGGCGGCGAGCTCTTCGAGGACGTGACCACCGGCTACGGCCCCGAATGCTTCGCCATCCGTGGCACCCCCACCGCCTTCCCCTACAAGCTCTCCGCGCACTACTTCAGCCGCGGGCCGATGGGCTACGGCATGGGCAAGCTCGAGGTTGTCCAGCACGACGGCAAGGGCGGGCTCAAACTCGACGAGCGCCCCTTTGTCATCATGCAGGACGGCGCGTTCGTGCAGCTCGGCAGCGTCGCCGGGCCCTTGTAGGAAACATGAACAAAGGGACATGCCCACCCGGGCATGTCCCTCCAGACAGGCCGCGAGGCCGAGCTACTCGGCCGAGCCCTTCTCCTTGGTGTACATCGAGTCGATGAGGTCCTTGTAGCGCTCGCCGACAGCCTTGCGCTTCACCTTGAACGAGGCCGTCAACAGCCCGTTGTCGACCGAGAACTCCTGGTCGATCACGCGGAAGTACTTGATCGACTCGAAGCTGGCGAGCCCCTTGTTGGCCTCGTCGAGGTAGCTCTGGATCTCCCGCTGGACCGCGGGCCCCTGTACGTCTGGCGCGTTGCCGGTCCGCTGCGACCACGCCGCCAGCTTCTCCTTGTCGACCGTCACCAGCGCCACGCAGTACTTGCGATTGTCGCCGATCACGACCGCCTCCGAGAGGATCGGCCGGGTCTTCAGCAGCGCCTCGATCTTCTGCGGCGCGACGTACTTGCCGCCGCTGGTCTTGATCAGGTCCTTCTTGCGGTCCGTGATGCGAAGGTGCCCGTCCGGGTCGAGCTCACCGATGTCACCGGTGTGGAACCAACCCTGCTCGTCCCAGGCGTCGGCCGTCGCGTCGGGTCGATTGAGGTACCCAGACACCACGTTCGGCCCCTTCGCCAGGATCTCCCCGTCGCTCGCCAGCCGCAGCTGCACGCCCTTGATCGCCGGACCCACGGTGCCGATCCGCCAGTCGTCGAAGCGGTTGGTCGTCAGACCCGGGCAGGTCTCGGTCAGACCGTAAGCCTCGAGGATCACCAGACCCACACCCGCGAAGAACTCGGCCACCTCGCGCGGCAACGGGGCCGAGCCCGACATCAGCGCGTGCATCCGGTCCATCCCCAGCTTGGCCCGGACCTTCGCCAGCACCAGCTTGTCGGCCAGCGCGAACTGGAGCCCGAGCAGCAGCGGAAGCGGCCGGTTCTTCTGCCGGTACGGGATCGTCTGCTTGCCGACCCCGATCGCCCAGTGGAACAGCTTCTGACGGATCGGCGGAGCGCTGGCGACTCCCGTCATGATCTTGCCGTACACCCGCTCGAACACCCGCGGCGCCGCCGGCAGGAAACCAGGCCGCGTCAGCCCGAGGTCCTCCGCCACCGTGGCGATGGAGGAGAGCACCACCTTGCAGGTGTAAAACGCCCCGCCAAACTCCACCATGCGCCCAAACGAGTGCGCCAGCGGCAGGAACAGGAAGGCTCCGCCGACCCGCGCGCGGTCGGTGAACAGCTGCGCGTCGGACACGTTCTCGAGGATCGAGAGCATGTTGTCGTGGGTCTGGATCACGCCCTTGGGCTCGCCCGTGGTCCCCGAGGTGTACGTGTACGTGGCGACATCCGAGCGCTTGATCGCCGCGCTCCGTCGGTCGCGCTCCGGCTGCGTCTCGGCCAGCGCCGCCCGCCCGCGAGCCTCGACCTGCGCGAGGCTCTCCCAGTCGTCCGCTGGCGCCAGTCCGGTCGGGTCGATGACGATGATGTGCCGCAGCTTCACCGCCGAGCCGGGGTACTCCTTGTCGTAGAAGTTGAAGCCGTTGCGCGCCGACCGGACCTTCTCCAGCATCTCGCGATTTTCGACCACCAGCAGCTCCGCGCCGGTGTCGGCGTGGATGTAGCCGACCTCAGGCGCGAGCAAGCTGACGTAGATCGGCACGGTCCGCAGGCCGAGCGACAGCATCGCAAAGTCGCACAAGATCCACTCGACCCGCGTGTTCGCCATCAGCGTCACGCACGTGCCAGGCGCCAGCGGGATGTCCTTGAGCACACCCGAGGCGATCGCCCGCACCCGCTCTGCTGCGCTGGTCCAGTTCACCTCGGTGAAGCTCGCGCCCTGGCGCACCAGGTACGCCGCTTGCGAGCCACCAGCACGAGCGCGGTCGAAGAACATTTGTGCGATGTGGGTATCTGCCATGACGCCCTGGCTTTTATACGAAAGCTCGAGGTCCTGTCCAGGCGCCGCCCCACGCCGCGAGCACGGCCGCGCCAGGCAGCTTCGCTCGCGCCCTCAGGGGGACTGGCGCTTGCGATGCAAGGTGGCCTGTCCCGAAGGACAGATGCCCTCAACGCGCGACGCCGACGACCTTCCAGCTGCCGAAGTGCTTCTCGAGCAGCAAGATAAAGGTCTCGCCACCCAGCTTGGTGACCGCGTAGTTGCGCCCGAGGCCTTCCATCACGCCGCTGGGCACGCTGCCGAATAACTTGCGCAGGCCGCCGGCCGTGTGCACCGTCACCGCGCTGGGCTTGCCGCTGGCCTCGCTGATCATCGAGCTGAGCACGCCCGTCAGCTCCTCGCGGGTGCGCGCCACGATCTGCTCGCCGACATAAAACGGGAGGCTGGAGCGACTGGCCAGCTTCGCCGCGTCGCCCGCCGCGAACGAGCGTAACCACGTCTCTGCCGCCTTGCCCGCGGCCGGATCGGCCGTGGTCGTGTACTCGCCCTCGCCGCTGGCCTCCGTGTTGCTACCCGCTGCCCCGCCGCCGCTCTCGTGCCCTTCGCCGGGGCCATGGTTGTGCCCCTCATGACCGCCCGCGCCCGCGGCGTTCCCGGGCGGCGGTGCGGGTCCCTGCGGACCTGGCGTGGCCGGCCCGAGCTGCCGCGACAGCCGGCGACTCTCGAGGGCTTCTTTCTCCGAACCCGCCGGTCGCACCGCACGGTTCGGGTCGGGCCGCTCACCGCTGCCGGCGCCGTCGAGGATGAAAGGCTCGGCGCCAAAGGTACCGCAGGCCCGCTCATCCCGGTGGAACGCCCAGTGAATGTAGACCTTGCCGTTCGGGCTCAAGATCTCCTTGGGCGGAGTCGGGTAGGGGGCCGAGTTGAACACGACCTCGCGGGCCGCGTTGTCGAACTGCATGTTGCCCGAGTAGCGGACGGTGCGGACCTTGTCGATCGTGCCGTCACCGAGCAGCACGATCTCGACGCGGGTCCACAGGTCCGGCTTGTTGAGCGCATGCCCGCGGCCCATGGTGTCGAGCTGCTCGAGAAAGTTGTAAGCCCACTTGTCGTGGATCGTTCGGTGCATGGTCGCGATGAACTGCGCGAACGGGTGCTTGCGCGAGCGCAGCGCCGTCTGGTTGCCCGGACGCACCTCGGGGACCATGTTCTCGAGCGGCGACTGGTAGCGCTCGCGCTGCTCCTCCCAGATGCCCTTCTTCTTCGACTCGCGCTGGCTGATGATCGCCTTCTGCGCCGCGACGTCTCGCCCAAACATCGCGTCCAGGTCGTTCTTTGACAGCCTAAACTTCAGCGCCGCGTCCTTCGTCGGCGTCTGCCCGGCCTGGTTGCGCGGCTGCGGCTGCACCGCGGACTTCGCCATGCGATCGGGCGACAGCTCGCCGACCGCCGCCTCGCTCGCCTGGGCCTCGTTCTTCAGCATCTCCGCCGAGTGCTCGCGCTTGGGCAGGTCGCGCATCGACAGCAGCGACTTGGGCTTGGGGTCGTTCTGCTCCGGTCGCTGCTCGACCGGGCTGACCTTCACGTTGGGGGCTTGCTGCGCGAGCTGACTCTTCTGCTCCTTGAGCTCGGCGATCTTGTTCTCGTCGGCGTGGCCCTTCTCGGGGTCCTTGCTCGGCTCGGTCTGCGCGGCCTTGGCCTTGTCCGCGTCCTTGTGCAGGTTCGACACCTCGGAGCGTGTCTCCTCGGTGACGTCGCGGTTGATGTTGGACAGGTAGTGCGCGTCGTCCGGCGCGTCCTTCTCGTCCTTGTCCTCCATCTGCTCGACCATCTTCAGCTGCTGCAGCTCAAAGTCGATCTTCTCCTGCGGCTTCTCAGGCTCAGGCTCAGGCTCAGGCTTGGGCTGCTCAGGCTCAGGTGGCTTCTCGGGCTCGGGCTCCGGCAGCAGCTCCTTGGGCTTGGGCTTGTCCTTCTCCTTGAGCTTGGGCCGCGGCTTGTCCTTCTCTCGCTCGGGCGGAAGCAGTTCCTCGAGCGGGTCGCGTTCGATCGGCGGCTCGTCGAGCAGCGCGACCATCATCGGCACTGGCTCGCACTCGCCGTCGAACACGACCTGCTTCACACCACCCACCAACTTCACGGGGTCGCCGCTCAGCGCCGACTCGAGCAGCCGCAAGCTGCGGGTCTGCCCGTTCACACAGACCTTTTGCTTCTGCAGGGCCAGGGGCGCCGAGCGTTCACCGCTGGCGAATAACAGCAAGCTGGCCCACAGGCTGCCGTAGTTGAGTCCGATCGAGACCAACAGACACGCCACCAGCACGAGCGGGCTCGAGCGCCGCCGCGCGCGCAGCGAGACTGGCCCGTCCTCGGGCGCG
Organism: Nannocystis sp.; assembly: GCA_044228605.1. Lineage (GTDB taxonomy): Bacteria > Myxococcota_A > Polyangia > Nannocystales > Nannocystaceae > Nannocystis. The sequence continues at coordinate 48,056 of JBGAUO010000019.1, forward strand.
CTCGGGCTGTTTCGGCGGGGCCGCACGGGCATCACTGTAGCGGAACTCCCCCGAACGGGCCTGTTGGGCGAGCTTCGACGCACGCAAGCGGTGAACGCGCTGACGGCACTGCGGGTTCACGGCCGTACCTCCCTGCCGCGACACCTATGCCCGCGCCATCCCCCTCAGTGCAAGTTGCGGTACACGCCGACAACCTTGCCGAGGATGTCGAAGCTGCGGTGATCGCCTCGGTGCACGTAGATCGGCTCCATGGCGCTGTTGGCGGGCTGGAGGCGGACCTTCTCGCCCTCGAGGTAGTAGCGCTTGCAGGTGGCCTCGCCCTCGATCATCGCCACCACGATCTCGCCGCGCTCCGCGGTCGATTGCCGGCGGACAAACAGATAGTCGCCGTCGAAGATGCCGTCCTCGATCATGCTCTCGCCGCTGACCACCAGGCCGAAGACTTCGCGCGCGGGGTACGACCCGAGGAAGAAGCGGTCGACATTGACGCGGTCGATCACGTTCTCCTCGGCCAGGATCGGCTGACCTGCGGCCACCCGGCCGAGGATCGGCACCTCGATCTTGCGCGCGCTCTCGGGCGCATCGACCGGACGCAGCGCGCGGCTCTTGAGCTCCTCGCGCATCAAGTAACCCTTGCGCTCCAGCGCCTTCAGGTGGTCATTGACCCCGTTGGTCGACTTGATCCCCATGTGCTCGCCGATCTCCCGGAGCGTCGGCGGATAACCATGCTCATCAAGGCAGCTGGAGATGAAGTCGAGCGCTTGCTGTTGGCGGTGGGTCAGGGCGGGTTTCACGGGAAAAGCCTCCGGGCTGCGTCGAATGCGCTCTTCGACACTGAACGGGTGTATACAAACAATTTGCGCAGGTCAAGCTTTTGCATCGCATCCCTGGCCGGTCTAGTGCCCAAAATTTGCGCCGCGACCCCAGGCCAGCGACCCTGTGCTTGCGCATGCAACCGCAGACCCCAACCGAACGACGTTTGGGTACCCGTGACCGCCGCGCAGCCGGCCCTCCGGGGGCGCACACGGGGCCTGAGCGGCGCGCAGGGCAGCGGCGCCAGCTGCCCCGCTCGCGCTGGCAACAGTGGCCCTCGCTGCTCGCGTCGGCTGCCATCGGTGTGGCGACCGCGGTGCTCCTGCAGTCCTTCGTGGCGCAGGCTCCCCCGCAAGTCTGGGCCGCCGAGCTCGTGCGTCGCGTGCCGCCACCGCCGCCTGGACCACAGCAACTCCCGCGCTTCACGGCCGTCGAAGCCGCCGCATTGCGCGACGAGGCCGAGGCCCTCACGCCCGCCGCGGTAGTCCTCGACGAGCAGGCGAGTCTGCGTTGGCGACCGTTGCGTGGCGAGCTGGCGGCAGCGCTGGCCGACCCCGTGACACCGGAGCCTGTCCGCAGCGATCTACACGCGACCACCGCGGCGCTCGAGCGCCTCGGGCTGTAGCCCCGGCGACCCGCCGCGCTCCCCGGAGGTTTCGGCGAGTGAGCGTTGCGCCGCGAATTTTGTTACGGTCCAATCAGAGGAACATGACCATGCGCTTCGGATCGCTCTGGATCTCCACGCTCGCTCTCCTGCTCGCGGCCTGCGGCGACAAGTCACCCGCCGAGACCACGAAGGGCACCAGCGACGGCGAGTCCGCCAGCGAGAGCGTCGGCTCGACCTCGAGCGATAGCGCCACGACCACGCCCGACCCGACCAAGGCAAACACCAGCGATCCGACCGCGGACCCAACCACCACCGCGGATCCAAGCACCGGCAACCCGACCGGCAGCTTCATCGTCACCCCCGATGGCGGCGGCGCCGGCCAGTGCGACCCCAAGCAGCAAGACTGCCCCATGGGCGAGAAGTGCACGGCCGTTTCGGACATGCCCGGCGAGCCCTGGGGCATCAACAAGTGCGTGCCGGTCATGGGTGACAGCCAGGTCGGCGACCCCTGCGACATCGTCGACGGCAAGTACACCGGCATCGACAACTGCGACGTCGGCCTCATCTGCCTGCTCACCGACGACGAGGGCCTCGGCGGCGCGTGTGTCGAGTTCTGCGACGGCAGCGACCTGTGCCCCAAGACCGGGGCCAAGTGCGTGGTCTACAACGACGGCTCGCTGCCGATCTGCCTGGTCGACTGCGACCCGCTGATCCAGGACTGTCCCGAAGGACAGGCCTGTTACAACTCCGCCGGCGACTCGTTCGTCTGCTTCAAGGAGAGCGCCATGCCCGGCTCGGGCGCCCCCGGCGACGAGTGCAGCTACATCAACCAGTGTCAGAAGGGCTCCTTCTGCGCCAACCCGGCCTCGCTGTCCATGTGCGGCGCCCAGACCGGTTGTTGCACGCCCTACTGCCCGGTCGACGGCGGCAACGCGCCCTGCAACATGGGCGAAGACTGCGTCGCCTTCTTCGCGATGGGCATGGCCCCCCCCGGGTACGAAAACGTCGGCGTCTGCGTGGTCCCGGGCTGACTCGATTCATCGCCGACAAAGCGGCAACGTGGCGAAGGCCTGCTAGGCTTGCGCCATGCGCATTCTCGTCCAGGCGATCATCACCGGCTTCGGCCTCAAGCTCGGCAGCGACCTCTACAAATTCGTCAAGCAGCGCATCGGCCTGCCTGACTCGGACAACGACGGGGCCGTCCCGGCCGGGGAGAAAGTCGTCGACTCGTGAGCGAGGAGCTGCAGATCGAGGACCTCAAGCCTGGTCGGGGCCCCGCAGCGCGCCCCGGCCATCGCATCACCGTCCACTACAGCGGATGGCTCGAAGACGGCACCCGCTTCGACAGCTCGCACGAGCGCGGCAAACCCTTCAGCTTCCGCCTCGGCGCGGCCGAGGTCATCCTCGGCTGGGACGACGGCCTGGTCGGCATGCAGGTCGGCGGCCTGCGCCGCTTGCGGGTCCCGCCGAAGCTCGCCTACGGCCGCCGCGGCCGCCCTGGCATCCCGCGCAATGCCACCTTGCAGTTCGAGGTCGAGCTCCTGGCGATCGAGCCCTGAGCTGTCCGAAGAGTCAGCTCACTGTGCCCACGCCAGCGAGACCTCCAGCGGCCGGTGGTCCGAGCCCACCGCCGGACCCACCGTCCGCGCCATGGTCACCAGCCCTGGATCATGCCAGCAGTGATCGATGGCGATCCGCAGCGGCGCCGGTAGATCCGGCCAACTCCCGGCCGCCAGCAGCCCCCCGGCCGCCAGCGAGTCGCGCAGCCCGACCGCGCGCAGCGGTCGGATGCTCGCGCTAAATGGCGTCGCGTTCAGGTCGCCGAGCAGCACGGGCGCTCGCCCGGCTTCGACTTGCATCGCCGACCAGTTCGCGGCCGCCATGAGCTGCGCGTCGCGGGTCGTCGCGTATTCGCGCGACACCGGCGGCAGCGTGTGCAGACTGAGCAGTGCGAGCTCGCGTCCCTCGTGCCGCAGTTGCAGCCCGAGCGCCGGTAGCCCCGCGAACACCGGCCGTTCGTGCGCCACGACCTCGAGCGCCGAGCGCTCGCGCACCAGCGCCGCGAGGCCAAAATTGTCTGGCCGCGCGAGCACGTCGATCGCCCGATAGCCCGGCACCGTGGCGAGCACCTCGGCCCAGCGCGGATCGACCTCCTGCAGCAGCACCAGATCCGCCCCGGTGCCGGCGATCCAGGCCAAGACGTCCGCGTGCTGGCGATTGCTCGACAGCACGTTCAGGTGCGCCAGCCGCAGCGGCGTCCCCACGCTCGGCCTTGCCTCCGGGATGGCGTACGGCACCAGCAGCGCCAGGTCGGCCAACAGGAGCAGGCCCGCGGTCGCGGCCAGGGAGCCACGCCGGGCCAGCCCCGCCAGCACCAGGGCAAGCCCCAGCGCGCCCGCGCACTGGACACGAAAATGAGCGAACAGGTCGAGCCACCACGCGAAGGACCCCAGCAGCCCGAGCCCGAGCCCGAGCCCGCCTCCCGCCAACAACAGGACGATCACCACGACGAGGGCGCGCTCGAACACCGTCGCAGCCTACACCGGCCGGGTGCCACGGACCCCGTTTGTGCACATGGGGTCACCAGAGGCCGTTCATGCGCGAATTAGCCGTGCGTACGCACACGGAATTTAATTGGGAACCGCCAGGAAGCGGGGAACCCCGGCGCTCGGAGGCTGTCTCTGCCGGCGTAACCGCAGAGCCCAAGGACCCGACCCATGTCCACCAAGACCCTCGCAATCAAGGTGTTTTACGGCGACCAGCTCGTCGACACCCAG